>FR900152.1:23766-29341 GCA_000437755.1 Roseburia sp. CAG:303 | reverse complement strand
AAGATAACAGTACAGGATATGCTGGAACTGGCAGATACGGATTGCCATGATTGGACAAGATTTGAGAAATATCTTTATAGAGGTGAAACTGAAGAGGAGAAGGAGATTCTTCAAAAAATAGCGGACAGAAGTAAGGTGCCGGACTCAATGAGAACGGACTTGGCAGATATATTTGAAACGGATACGGAGGATTTTGTTTTGATAGTATGGGCTTTGGACAGCATTGTGGGATTTCCGGATGGAACTGCTGAAAGAACGAGGAAGGTCTATCAGGCGACGGTATACCGGCAGGATGGGGAATACATGGATCTGTACGATGATGGACTGGAAGAATTTCTTGGGGTGGCCAGGTGAAAGCAGTAGATTATATCAGATGTGCAAAAGAAAATCTGAGAGGACACAGGAAGGAGAAGTTTTATGGCAGAAACAATTAATGTAAAAAATTTAAACAAAACATATGATGGAAAGACTATGATACTGGAGAATTTTTCGTATACCTTTGAGTCCGGAAAATTTTATGCGATTATGGGGCGTTCCGGGGCAGGAAAATCGACACTGCTGAATATCATTGGAACTATCGACAGTGCAACGGACGGGGAAGTTCTGGTTATGGGAAAAAACGTAACCGGATTAAAAGAGAAGGAAAAAGCTGTACTGAGAATGAAAAATATAGGATTTGTATTTCAGGGATTTTATCTGAATCCGTATCTGAACGGAGAGGAAAATGTGATAGTGCCGATGAGGATAAACCGGGAAATTCCATCAACGGACAGGAAACAGATTGCAGAAAAGCTGATGGCGGATTTTGGGGTAGAGAATCTGAAATCATCCCTGCCATCACAGATGAGCGGAGGGGAACAGCAGCGGGTGTGCATTGCGAGAGCATTGGCAAATAATCCGGATATTATACTGGCGGATGAACCGACCGGAAATCTGGATGAAGAAAATGAGAAAATCGTATTTTCGTATCTGAAAAAGCTGGCGGAGCAGGGGCATACGGTAATCGCGGTGTCACATAATGAAGCAGTGAAGGATTATGCAGATGAAATCGTGGAAATGTGACCAAAATTTTTGGAGGTGGAGAAATGAGAGCAGCAGATTATATCAAAAGTGCATGGGGGAATCTGAAAGGAAGAAAAAAGACAGGGAAAACAATGAAATATCTGTTGTTTACGGCATTGCTGATTTATTTTATCGTTAATTCGCTTTCTTCTTCGGCAAAATCATTTACGGAGCAGATAAGCAAAGTTCCGCTTGCGAGAACATTGACGGTGGATGATGATGAGAATGACAGTGTATACAACAGAATTCTGGCAGACAGCAGGGAAGATGACAGGCTGGAAAGTGTTTATCATTATATCACGCCGTTAGTCGTGCATGCAAAGGAAACGCAGGCAGGAAAAGAAACTGTGCTTGAACTTAAGGTTTGTACGGATGCGATGAAGAATTACCTGTATACAGGAACAATGCCGGAAGAAGGAGAGATTCTTCTGCCACAGTATTTATATGGAACAGATGAGGAAGGCGGGACAACTTCTGAACTGGTGGGAAAGAAGATTACCATTACTGTTACGGACTGGAATGAGAAGCAGACAGAGCTGGAATATCTGGTATGCGGAACGTATGACAATATCATGGCGGTAACGGGAAATACTACGGCATATCTTGTCGAAAATGAGGCAGTTCAGGCATATGAAATCTCCATGGAAGGAATCCGGGATTTAATGCTCCGCCAGATGAAGGAAAGCGGGAATTATAACAGGGAAACCTATGTCGGATATGAAGTACAGCATATAGTAGGGGTACAGGTAAAAGATTATAAGGATATGGATGCGATAAAAGAAAAATATTCCGATTTGTATCTAAGTCCGGTAATGCTGCTGGAAGAGAACGGCATAGAGCAGATTGCAGGAATGGTACAGTTTGTCGGAAATCTGATAGCGGTATTTTTACTGGTGATAGCATTGATCAATACCATGATCGTAGTGTTGAATGATGTAAGCGGAAGAAAAAAGGAGATGGCACTGTATCTGACACAGGGGTATACCGGAAGGCAGGTAACGGGAATTATCCTGATTGAATATGCTCTCCGTATGCTCTGGGCTTTTCTGATGGCAGCGATCATAGCATTTGCGATTCTGACCATAGCAGATTCGGCAGTGGAAAAAATATTCGGAATAGAATATGGCATTCTGCATCTTAGATTTGAGCCGGGGCTTTTACCGGGAGCATTGGCTATCATAATCATTATTATGCTGGCAGTGGTATATCAGACCGAAAAACAGATCAGAAAAATTGTACCGGCAAGGGAATTAAAATCGGAGGGATGAAAAATGGCAGGATGGCTTTTTAAGAGAAGAATTATGAAACTCAGGGAAAGTATCTATACAATTCTGTTTTATATTACAACATTTACACTGGCATGCATATCATTAAATGTGATAGAGAAAGGAATGGCGGTATACCAGAGCGACTGGTATAACAAAGTGCTGCAGAAACAGGCAGGTATCGATTCTTTTTTTAAAACAAAAGGAAAAATCATCTGTACCGTTATCGCAGTGATGTTCGCCCTGATTGTGCTCGGAGTAGTGACAGCAGTATATTTTAAACAGAAGATTGATTTACAGAAGCTGCGGAGTGAAACAGCATATTTTAAGATAGCAGGTTACAGGCATACCGGATGGAGTCTGTGGGCGGACAGCCTGATAGTAGCATTTCTGGCACAGATTATTTCTGTTCCCGTATCCCTGGTAATATGGAAAAATATGCTCCGGACGGAAATATTCGGGAATCTGATAAAGGTTTCAGGGGCTGGCAGAGGGTTTGACCTGAGAATGGTTCTGTTATGCTTTGTTATCGTGGCAGGCATACTGGGACTTGCAGGAATCCGAAGAAGAAAGAACTCTTTGATTACGGAATTATATGAGAAATAAGGAAAAGTTGCCATATTGACAAACAGACTGATTTGTAGTAAATTAAAAAGTGTTTTATGCCGCAGAAGGTATGAAAATGTACTGCGGGAATGCAGAGTATAGTTGTATACATGGTATACAGAGAATGGAGGATTATATGAAACTGAAAAAGTTTACTGCGATGTCATTAACAGTTGCGATGGCGGCTGCAACACTGGCAGGCTGTGGAAGTGCCGAGAAAGAAAGTTCAGAAACCAAAGAAGTATCTGCGAAATCTTTTGCAGATGCAGTGGAGAAAGGTGCTGCAATACAGAAAGGTGATTACAGTGTAACAATGAATCTTTCCTTAAAGGGAGATGATTTGGAGCTGTTTGGCTCAGATGAAGAAGAAATTATGAAGACACTGGGTATGAAAGCAGATGCATTGGATGCAAAACTTACCCTGAGCGGAAAGATTGCAGGAACAGATGCCATGAGTATGAAAGTCGGTGTCGAATGTGGAAAGATAAAAGGTGACCTTACAGAATTTATTCTGGCAGATGATACCTTATATGTCAATGTGTCGAATGCAGTGGATATGGTAGTGAATGTAGCTGATTTATTCGATTTGAAGGATGAAGTGGAAACATATACTACATTGATTCCGGATGGCGATTATATCGCAATTCCGGTCAGCACAATTAAGGATGTGTATGAGGCAGTTCTGGAGAATGCCGATGTATCGGATGAAATGGATGAGATCAAAGACACCCTGAATGACGAAGATACCATAAAGAAACTTCAGAAGTCAGCAGCTTACCTTTTAAGTGAAGCAGAAAAGATAGCGAAAGAAGCAGATGGAGTTTATTCTTCCAAGGATGGATATACCATTGAAATAAACAATGATAATGCTGTATCACTGGTGAAAGCGTTCATAAAGGTATTTGCAGAGGATGGCGAAGATATCATGAAGAGTATTCAGGATATTGTCGGAGATATGGGTGTTTCCACAGATGATGCCATTAGTGAGATTACTTCTGATCCTGAGAAACTTCAGAAAGATCTGGAAGATGCCATGAATGAAGATGATATGCCAGACTTTTCACTGAAAATCGGAACAGATTATTCCGGTGAGGAAGGTGCGGCAGTATGGACACTTTCCTATGGAATCGATCTGAAAATGGATAACGACAACATGAGTGCGAATGTTGAATGTAAGGTATCCGAAGATCAGGATGTAAAAGTAAAAGCTCCGGACAGTGTAATGGATGAGGAGGATATCAAGTCCATCTTAGCTCTTGCAGGAATTGACCTCAGCGATCTTTCAGATTTAATCAGAAGCTATGGCAGCGGTGTTTATGATGATTTTGATTATGACTACGATGACGATTATGATTATGAAGATTTATGGAGCGATGATGCTGCATAACCAGTAAATGAATAAGAATCATATGACCAGCAAAAAGCAGTCCCATGACAGGGACTGCTTTTTTGGATCTATTTTTCTTTCTGAATTAACTGGTAGTAATGACCTTTCTTTGCCATCAGTTCGTCGTGGCTGCCCATTTCCACAATGTGCTTATCATCAATGTAAAGAATACGGTCTGCATTCTTTATGGTAGAAAGACGGTGTGCAATGACAAAGCTGGTACGTCCCTTCAGAACAACTTTTAACATTTCCTGAATCTGGGCTTCTGTTTCCGAGTCGATATTACTGGTTGCCTCGTCCAGAATCAGAATCTTTGGATCTGCAAGAATCAGTCTGGCAAAGGAGAGAAGCTGACGTTCACCTCCGGACAGCTCACTGCCCTGTTTGGATAACCGGGTGTGATAGCCGTGCGGCAGTCTGGTAATAAATTCATCCGCAGAGACTTTCTTTGCGGCAGCGATACATTCTTCATCCGTAGCATCCGGTTTGGAGAAACGGATATTTTCAATGACCTCACGGCTGAAAAGGAAGGTGTCCTGCATCATGGTGCATACCTGACGGCGCAGGGACTGTAAGGTAACATCCTTGATATTATGTCCATCAATAGTAATTTCTCCGCCGGTCACGTCATAGAAACGGCTTAGAAGACTGATAAGTGTCGTTTTTCCGGCACCGGTAGGACCTACCAGTGCAATCATTTCGCCCGGTTTTACATCCAGGTCGACATGTTCCAGCACGTTGATGCCAGGTACATAGCCAAAGGATACATCTTTATAGCAGACATGGCCTTTGATTGGCGGAAGAACGGCTGCATCCGGAGAATCTTTGATGGCAGGTTCTTCGTACATCAGTTCAAAGATTCGCTCCAGATTGGTGGTCAGGGTTGTGATGTTCTGAAGTCTCTGACAAAGTTCAAATACCGCATTGGCAAATAATTCCATGTAAGTAGTAACACTGATGATAACACCCAGTGTCAGACTGGCAGGATTCTTCTGAATCATGGCGAGTGCGGACACATAGATGATAACGGAACAGCACATACGGATAATGCCGTGTGCCATTGGGAAAATAGCTTCCCGGAAATGAGTTTCAAACATGAAACATTTGTTTGTCTGGTCTGTCAGGTCACAGAGAATTTCCGAGTTTAAATCTGCCCTGTTAAATGCGTGGATAACATCCACACCGCTGATATCTTCCGCAACAAACGCAGTACGGTTACTGTTCTTGTTTCTGGTGATTCTGGCGGCTTTCTGCA
>FR900152.1:12507-23745 GCA_000437755.1 Roseburia sp. CAG:303 | reverse complement strand
TCTGCAATCCACGGACCAGAAGATAAACAATCACGAGAAGCGGAAGCTCGATGGCGAGTACGTTTATCATCAGATGAATCTGAAGGAAGCATACCACAACCAGGGAGAGAATCAGCTTAAATACATTGACAATGATATTGGTCAGATGGTCAATGAAAATACTGGATACCTCGTCACAGTAGGAAGTGATTCTTACCAGAATCTTGCCGGATGGACGGGTGTCATAATAATCAAAACTCAGATCCATCAGTTTCTTGAACATATCATTTCGCAGCTCGCTGACAATATTTGTTCCCAGACGGATGGTCATGCGGTTATTCAGGTATGCCGTGATAACCTGGCCAATCATGACACTCGCCCAGACACTGACCAGAACAATGGCATAGGTCTGGAAGTGGGAGCTTAACACACCGCTTTTTGGAAGCACATGGTTGATCAACATCATATTCAGTGTTGCAGGAATCATGGAAAGCACACTGTTTAAAACAAGGAAAAGCATTACCAGAAAATAAGTTTTCTTATATTTTTCTGCGTAAGACACGATATTTTTCAGCATCTGGAAATTAAATTTCCGTTCCATGACTTCGTCTTCAAAGTACAGATTCTTCTTACTCATTCTAACACCTCCTGACCGGCCTGATGATTATAGATTTCTGCATATCGGCCATTTAATTTCATCAGTTCTTCGTGTGTGCCGCGTTCCACAATTTTTCCGTTCTCAAAGAACAGGATTTCATCCATATCTTTTAAGGCATTTGCACGGTGGCTTGCGATTAACAAAGTTTTATCCCCACAGAAATCCTTGATATTCCGGAAGATTTTCTTTTCCGTTTCAAAGTCCAGGGCACTGGTGCAGTCATCCAGGACAAGAACCGGTGCATCTTTTAACAATGCTCTTGCAATGGATACACGTTGTTTCTGACCGCCGGAAAGGCCAAATCCTTTTTCACCGACGATGGTATCGTATTTATCCGGAAGTTTGTTGGCAAATTCATCTACTTCCGCAGCTTTTCCGCAGGCATGCACCTGTTCTGGGGAGGCATCCGGGTTATAGTAGGCAATATTTGCCTCGATCGTATTGGAAAACAGGAAGATATCCTGCATGGCAAAACCGAAGGAACGGCGGATGCTTTCACGGGAATACGCATGGACATCAATGCCGTCTATCTCATAAGTACCGGATTGATAACCAGTTTTCTCGCTGTCATTTTTTGTCTGGTCTGTACGGAATTTATCCAGATTTTTAAAATCTCCTCTCAGGTGATAAGAGCATTCTGGATCATCCGCAGAATATTTGTTGCTTTCATATTCCAGATAGGTCTGGAGTCCCTTTAAGAGTACAGACTTTCCACTTCCGGTACGTCCCATGATGCCGACTTTCTTTCCATAAGGCAGGTCCAGGTCAATATTTGTGACAAGGTCCGCATGCTCATTTTCGTCATGATCATTGGAACGGATTGTAACGTTGTGCAAGGTAATATGCGGTTTTGCACTGACCTCTTTCGTACCGTAGATTTCCTGTGCCGGATCTTTCTTTCTTAAGAAAGTAAAGATACGATTGCTGGACACAACGCAGTTCTGCATTTCCCCCAGCGTATTGGAAATACCGGTAAACTGTCCGGCAATGGTCATCAGGTAGGACAGGAAACTGGTAAATTCACCCGCTGTCATGCTGAAATGAACGGATAGCACGATTCCATAAATCATACTGATAATATAAAGGGCATTCTGGATACTGGAGTAGAGCAGGTTAAATCTTGCCCTGTAATCACCAAATTCATAAAGGGTGTCGCGCAAGGCATGGTTTTTACGGCTGAAGATTTCTGTCTGGTAATCTTCCCTTGCATAAGCCTTAATGGTACGGATGCCATAGATACTTTCCTGAATCTCGGAAGTAAGCTCGGAGGTTTTTCTCCACTGTCTGTCATAGTAATACTTGGAACGGCGCATATACCGTCTGGTAACAATGACATAAAGAATACCTGTAATGGCAGGAAATATCATCAGCCATATACTGATCCGCATCAGGTAAATCGCGGAAAGGGAAATGTAAAAAATAGGATCAACCATTCTGGTCAGATAATCTGCATACAGAGATTTTAGTTTCTGCGGGTCGGAGTTTGTGATGGTCAGCAAATCTCCGGCTGTATAATCCTGCAGCAATTCACTGCTGGAGTGGTTGATTTTGTCCAGTGTATCTTTCCGCAGCATTTTCTCACTTTTGATACCGAAGTAGTGGGATAAATGCCATTTCGCGTAAAAACTGACGAAATACACAGCCATAAGCACGAACATCATGCCGACTAAACGGGCGAGAATGGCATCGTAGTCATCTGCCGGCAGGTCGTCAATCAGGAAAGAAAAGATGCTGCTGTTTGCCGTTGGCTCTTCACCGAAGGCAGGGTTGATTACACGGTCAACAATCAGGGCGAGAATCTGAGGTTCTGCCACAAGGACTACCATACGGATAGCACTGAGTACACAACAGAATATGTGAACTCCTATGTACTTCTTAAAATAGGGGTAGGTGTCCTTAAATAAGTTTTTCATAAAAAATCACCTCAATTTTTCTTGATTTTAGCTTTGGTAATAGTAAGGGAATGAGGGAAAAAAGTCAATATAGAAAGAAGAACAAAGCAGAAATTGTCAAAAACAAAACAGAAAAGGTCAAAAATAAGAAAAAAATAGCTCCGGGGAGAAGACCGGAGCTACGAAAAATGGGGAGGAGTAATTTTTCTTTAATGAAAAGAAAAATTATTATGAAAAAATAAAAAAATTAAAAAACTATATAAGAAACTCTTCTTGTTTCTTACAGTACTAAATATAAAATAGAAATGTGGTTATTCTGTGACGCGTTTGAAAATAATGTATGAAGAAAAATACAAGAAATTGTGCAAAATAAGGAAAGAAAAAAGCAATAATTGCCGGATTTCTATCGGATATGTAAAATATTGCCGAAATTCGTCCCTGAAAGATACGGTTTCGTCCCATAAACATTTACAAACAGGCTGGTTTATTATAAAATATTAAAATAAAAAGTCCACAGCGAAATAAGAAAAGGAACATGGTATGAAGGAGCAGTTGAAAGCAAAATGTTTGCAGCTAACAGAACAGATATTGCAGGAATACTATTTCAGGCAGCCGGGCAGGCTGTTTACACATCTGGATGGGGAAGTAGTATGGATTGGAGCGGCAGCCGGGCAGTATGTACGGGGAGCGGATAAGGTAAGGCAGTACATACTTGGCATAGTAGAAACAATGCCGAAGGTATATCTTCACTCTGCCCGGTATGAAATTGTGGCAGATGATACCTCCATGTGTGTGGTATCGGGAGAATATATTGCCCGGACGGGAGAGGAATGTGAGATTCTTCTGGAAGAGAAGCAGAGAGTCACATTTGTCTGGAAAATAAGAAAAGATGGGGAAAAAGAGCAGCCTGTTATTTTGCATATACACGTTTCCAACATTCTGCATATCCAGGAAGAAGATGAGAAGTTTCCGGTAAGGGCAGGGAAACAGACTTATAAGTATATGAAAAGAATACTGGAAAACAGGGAAAAAGATCAGGAAATACTGATTAAGGATTCCAAGGGAATCCTGTACAAAAAGAATTTATCCCAGGTATTATACATTAAGTCAAACCGGAATTATGTTGAGATTTACTGTAAAGATGAAAAAGAACCGATTATCTGCAGAAGAACACTCTCAGATATAGAGGAAAATTGTCCGGAATATTTTACACGGGCGGGCAGGAGTGTCATTGTCAATGTAAGAAATATTGCCTGCGTCAAAGAAATGAAAGTGATATTTAAGGATAATTCTGAGGTGGAAATACCTTTGAAATATGCCAGAATTTTAAAGAACTGCAGATAACGGAGCAGAAGGGAGGCACAAAATGGCGGATATCGGATTACTGAATGAAGAGGATGAAGAGGATGAAGATTTTGATGAAGATGGTATGGAATTAGAAGACATGGAAGGAGAATTATACAGCGAAGAACGGCTGTGCCGGCTGCTCAATGCCATAAAAGATGCAGATACAGAATTAATCTGTAAAAAAGTAAAAGAAGATGTGGATCGTTTTGTAGGAGATGCATTACAATTTGATGATATTACCATGCTGGCATTGTGCTATCAGGGCAGTCAGGAATAACAGGGAAGAAATAAAGCAAAAAAAGGACTCCGGGGAGAAAGACCGGAGTCCCAAAAATGGGGAGGAGTAATTTTCTTTATGTTTAAAAGAAAATTATTATGAAAAAATAAAAAATCAAAAACATAAGAAACACTTAGTTGTTCCTTATGCTTTATAAAATACCGTATAAATGTGATAGCTTTGTGAAAAAAGTAAGGTTAATCTGTGAAATAAAGAAAAAAGTGGTATACTGGGTTATACCAAATCACAGATAGATGGAGGCAGATATGACATACGAACGTTTTTTGGAATATATTAAATATCCGACACAGTCGGATGAGAAATGTGCGAATTGTCCGAGTACCGGAGGGCAGCTTGTTTTCGCGGAATATCTGGTAAAGGAGTTAGAGTCCGTCGGGGCAGAACAGGTAAAAATGGATGAACATGGCTATGTATATGCTGCATTGCCTGCCACAGAGGGGCTGGAAAACCGTCCGGTCATCGGATTTATTGCACATATGGATACCGCACCGGCATTTTCAGGCGAGAATGTCAGACCACGCATCATTCCGGATTATGACGGAGGGGATATTGTGCTGAATCAGGAGCAGAATATCATTATGCAAGTCAGTGAATTTGAACATTTAAAGGACTACATTGGCCAGACGATTATTGTGACCGATGGTACAACCCTGCTTGGAAGCGATGACAAGGCGGGTGTCGCAGAGATTATAGCGGCACTGGATAAAATAAAGCAGGATAAAATAAAGCATGGGCCGGTGCGAATTGCATTCACACCAGATGAGGAAATCGGCAGGGGTGCGGATTTGTTCGATGTGGAATATTTCGCTGCAGACTATGCCTATACCGTCGATGGCGGAAAGCTTGGAGAAATTGAATACGATAACTTTAATGCGGCCTCAGCGGATATCCTGGTGCATGGTGTGAACATCCATCCGGGAGAAGCAAAGAATAAGATGAAAAATGCGAGCCTTATCGCCATGGAATTTCAGCAGATGCTTCCGCCGGCAGAAAGTCCTGCCTGTACGGAAGGGTATGAAGGCTTTTACCATCTCTGCGGAATGAAAGGCGATGAGAGTGAAGCAGAACTGTCCTACATTATCCGGGATCATGACCGGAAAAAATTTGAGAAGAGGAAACAGTATATACAGCATGTAACGCAGTATCTGAATGAAAAATACGGGGATGGGACAGTCGAAGCCGTCGTGGAAGATTCCTACTATAACATGAAAGAAAAAATTCTTCCGCATATGCAGATTGTGGAGGTAGCAGAGGAAGCCATGAGGAAATGCGGTACAGAGCCTGTCATCGTCCCAATTCGTGGTGGTACGGACGGAGCAAGACTTTCCTATATGGGGCTGCCATGCCCGAATCTGTCCACCGGCGGACATAATTTCCATGGAAAATACGAATACATTCCGGCAGAGTCGATGGAGGTTATGACCAATGTTCTGGTTGAACTGGTAAAATGTTGAAATTCTGAAACAATGCTTGCGAATATCTGTTCGATGTGTTATAATGACAATAGAACAAATATTCGATAAAAAGAGGATTGCCATGAAAGAGTATGTTTTATTGTCACAGAATGCAACGATAGAAGATAAGTTAAGGATTTTATCCGATGCCGCAAAGTATGATGTGTCCTGTTCCTCAAGCGGAGTGGAGCGGCGGGGAAATGGAAAAGATATGGGAAGTTCTTCGGCTGCCGGAATCTGTCATTCTTTTGCGGGAGATGGCAGATGTATCTCCCTTTTAAAGATACTGTTTACCAATGAATGTATCTTTGACTGCCGGTATTGTGTGAACCGGGTTTCCAATGATGTTCCGAGGGCAGCTTTTACACCGGAAGAACTCTGTAAGCTGACGATGGAATTTTACCGCAGGAATTATATCGAAGGATTATTCCTGAGTTCGGGGATTATACAGAGTCCGGATTATACCATGGGACAGATCTATGAGGCGATATGGAAACTCCGTATGGAATATCATTTCCGGGGCTACATCCATGTCAAGGCGATTCCGGGATGTGATCCGGAGCTGGTAGAGCGGCTTGGCTATCTGACTGACAGAATGAGTGTGAATCTGGAACTGCCGACAGCGGACGGATTACGTATACTTGCACCGCATAAGAACCGCAGAAGTATCCTGACTCCGATGAAAGAAATTCAGACCGGAATTACAAATAACCGGCAGATGCATGGCATAAAGAATATGAAACAGTCCATCGTGATGACGGATGCAGGATATGATCAGCAGAGCCGGGTGCTGCCGGAACTGTCCGAAGAAGCACTGAGGGAAAGCCGGGAAGGACTGATGGAACGGCTGGGAAGCAAAGGAAAAAGAAGAGTACAGGACAGTGACGTGGCAGATCTTGGAAAACAGGGAAATGAAATCCGGACCGCATCTTATGTCGGAACAAACGGGAAATATTTCGTTCCGGCAGGACAGAGTACCCAGATGATAGTCGGGGCAACAAATGAGAGTGATTATCATATTATCAATGTATCACAGGCATTGTATGACCGGTATGATTTAAAGCGGGTGTATTATTCCGCTTATATTCCGGTCAATGAGGATGCAGCCCTCCCCGGAAAGAATGTAAAACCGCCGCTGCTGCGGGAACACAGACTATATCAGGCGGACTGGCTGTTGAGGTTTTACGGGTTTCATGCGACAGAACTGCTTACCGAGGAACGGCCGGATTTTAATCAGCTGATTGATCCGAAATGTGACTGGGCGGTAAGGCATCTGGAATTGTTTCCAGTAGAAATCAACACGGCAGATTACTACACACTGCTCCGTGTTCCGGGCATCGGAGTAAAAAGTGCAAGACGTATCATTGCAGCCAGGAGATATGGCAGACTGGACTTTGATCAGATAAAGAAGATGGGAGTCGTATTAAAGAGAGCATTGTATTTTATAACCTGTAACGGACGGATGATGTACCATACACGCATGGAAGAACAGTATATTACCGGTCAGCTGATAAGCAGTGACCCCCTGCCCACATATGGAAATGAATATCAACAGATGACAATTTTTGACTATATAGAAAGAAGATGATGTGATATGGAAAAAATAGTATTACTTTGCGAAGACTCCATTGAAGGAATGCTTACGGCAATTTATGACGGATTTGTTCTGAAGAATGAAAAGTTTTCGGGAAAGCCCGGTGCACTTGCCGACCATTATGAAGATAATATACGGATTCACCCACGGGAAAATTATGAATACGAGATGTTTACCTCTATTATTCAGGTAGAAACAGATGATAAGAAAGCAGATCAGACCATATCGGCCATCCGGAGAAAATTAGGAGAGGAAGCCTATCTGATGGTTCTGCGAGCCTTATGCCATTACGATGAAGACAGGGCATCGGATGTATTTGCATTTCTTGTGCGCGGCTTCCAGATCGGAACCGGCATTGTGAAAAAGCTTGGGGATGCTTATGTTATGTCCGTCATGGAATTATCCAGAAAAGCTGCAAATGAAGCTCATTCTTTCATCGAATTTATAAGATTTGAAGATACCGGGGACGTGTTATATGCCAGAATAGAGCCGAAATGCAATGTCCTGCCGCTGATTGCAAGGCATTTTGCGGGACGCTTTCCAAATGAGAACTTCATTATTTATGATGAAGTAAGGAAATTATCCCTGGTACACAAGAAGTTTGAGGACTTCTTCTTTGTAAAAGACAGTGAGGCGAATATTCCGGGAACAGTGGGGTATGATGTGTCCACCGAAGTGTGGGATTATAAACAGCTCTGGTCGGCATATTTTGAATCTACAGCCATTGAAGACAGGAAGAATCCGAAGTGCCAGCAGAATCTGCTTCCGCTGTGGTATCGGAAAAATATGCTGGAATTTTCGGAGAAAAAGGTTGATAAATAGATAATTTGATGATATCATTCTTCTAGTTGACTATAAGAAAAGAAAGGAAAACTCATGAAAAAGGAATTAGAAAAAAATTATAATCCTGCCGACATAGAGACACGTCTGTATGAGAAATGGCAGGAAAAGAAATATTTTCACGCAGAAGTAGATAAAGATAAGAAACCGTTTACGATTGTGATGCCGCCGCCAAATATTACGGGACAGCTTCACATGGGACATGCCCTGGATAATACGATGCAGGATATCCTGATCCGTTTTAAGAGAATGCAGGGATATTCCGCACTGTGGGTACCGGGAACGGATCATGCATCTATCGCTACCGAAGCAAAGATTGTGGAGGCAATGCGTAAGGAAGGCATTACCAAAGAGGAAATCGGAAGAGAGAAATTCCTTGAGAGAGCCTGGGACTGGAAGAAAGAATACGGCGGAAGAATCGTAAAGCAGTTAAAGAAGATTGGATCTTCAGCAGACTGGGACAGAGAAAGATTTACCATGGACGAGGGATGTTCCGAGGCCGTAAAGGAAGTATTTGTAAAGCTTTATAATAAAGGACAGATTTACAAAGGAGAAAGAATCATCAACTGGTGTCCGAAATGTCTGACCTCTATTTCCGATGCAGAAGTAGAATATGAAGATCAGGCAGGTCATTTCTGGCATCTGAGATATCCGTTATCCGATGGAAGCGGCTTCATCCAGATGGCAACGACCAGGCCGGAAACCATGCTTGGCGATACCGCCGTAGCGGTTAATCCGAACGATGAGAGATATAAGGATATGGTTGGCAAGACGGTTATTCTGCCTATTGTACACAGAGAGATTCCAATCATTGCCGATGAATATGTGGATATGGAATTTGGTACCGGTGTTGTAAAGATTACTCCGGCACATGATCCGAACGACTTTGAAGTAGGACTTCGTCATAACCTGCCTGTTATCAATGTCATGACAGAGGATGCAAAGATTGTGGACGAATATCCGAAATACGCAGGTATGGACCGTTACGAGGCAAGAAAAGCGATTGTTGCGGACCTGGAAGCAGAAGGTGTACTTGTCAAGATCGAGGATCACAGCCATAACGTAGGAACCTGTTATCGTTGTCATACTACCGTAGAGCCGCGTGTATCAAAGCAGTGGTTTGTCAAGATGAAAGAGCTTGCAAAACCGGCAATCGATGCGGTAAAGAACGGTGATACCAGATTTGTGCCGCCACATTTTGACAAGACGTATTTCCATTGGTTAGAGGGAATCAGGGACTGGTGTATTTCCCGTCAGTTATGGTGGGGACATCAGATACCGGCATTTTACTGTGATGACTGCGGCGAAATGGTCGTTACAAAAGATGCACATCCGGTATGCCCGAAGTGCGGCAAACCGATGAGACAGGATCCGGATACCCTGGATACATGGTTCTCCTCTGCATTATGGCCATTCTCAACACTCGGCTGGCCGGAAAAGACAGAAGAACTGGAATATTTCTATCCTACCAGTGTACTCGTAACCGGATATGATATCATATTCTTCTGGGTTATCCGTATGATGTTCTCCGGACTTGAGCATATGGGAGAAGTTCCTTTTAAGACTGTTTTAATCCACGGACTGGTAAGAGATTCCCAGGGAAGAAAGATGAGTAAATCACTCGGAAACGGAATCGATCCGCTGGAGGTTATTGATAAATATGGTGCAGATGCCCTGAGATTTACCCTGATTACGGGAAATGCACCGGGAAATGATATGCGTTTCTACTGGGAGAGAGTAGAGGCAAGCCGTAACTTTGCAAATAAGGTATGGAATGCTTCCCGTTTCATCATGATGAACCTTCCGGAAGAGGGGGTAAAAGAAGTATCCGAAGAAGCCCTTACCGATGCGGATAAGTGGATTCTCTCGAAGGTAAACACACTTGTAAAAGATGTGACAGAAAACATGGAAAAATACGAACTCGGAATTGCTGCGGATAAGCTTTACAGCTTTATCTGGGAAGAATTCTGTGACTGGTATATTGAGATGGTAAAACCACGTCTTTACAACGATGCGGATGAAACAAAGACAGCAGCGTTATATACCTTACAGAAAGTGCTGATTACTTCATTGAAACTGCTTCACCCTTATATGCCGTTTGTAACCGAAGAAATCTTCTGTACCTTACAGGACAAAGAGGAATCCATCATGATTTCCGAATGGCCGGTATACACAGAAAAGATGGTATTTGGAAAAGAAGAAAAAGCAGTGGAAACCATCAAGGAAGCTGTAAGAAATATCAGAAATATCCGCGCTGAGATGAATGTTGCACCAAGCAAAAAGGCAAAGGTATTTGTAGTATCTGAAAATGAAGAAGTAAGAAATATTTTTGAAAATGGAAAGGTATTCTTTGCAACTCTGGGATATGCCAGTGAAGTTCTGATTCAGCAGGATAAGACGGGCATTGATGAGGATGCCGTATCCGTTCTGATTCCAAATGCAGCCATTTATATGCCGTTTGCAGAACTGGTTGATATCGAGAAGGAAGTAGAGCGTCTGAAGAAAGAAAAAGAACGTCTCACAAAAGAACTGGCAAGAGTAAATGGAATGCTTGCAAATCCGAACTTCGTAAATAAAGCACCGGAGAAGAAGATTGCGGAAGAAAAAGAAAAGCTGGAAAATTATACACAGATGATGGCACGTGTAGAAGAAAGACTGGCACATCTTTCCAAATAAACACAACGGTATTAGAAAGACTGTCGAAACTTGCGGTAGAAACTGCTTGAAAACGGCAGTCTTTTGACTATAATAAGTAATGTAAAACAGGTAACTGTAAAAGAGGAGAAAAAAGATGACATACGAAGAATCCGTTTCCTATCTTCTTGATATACCGAGATTTTCCAGAAAAACATCGTTGGAAAATCTGAAAGAACTTTTAAAAATACTGGGAGATCCGCAGGAGCAGGTAAAGGCAGTACATATTGCAGGAACAAATGGCAAAGGATCAGTCTGTTCTTTTTTAAATACCATGCTGATAAAATCACAGAAATCAGTGGGACTTTTTACATCGCCCCATCTGGTACATATGAATGAAAGAATCAGAATCAACGGGGAGATGATATCGAATCAGGAATTTACAGATGTATTTGAAAAAGTAAAGAATGCAGTTGCAATACTGGAAAGCAGAGGCGGTGTCCATCCATCTTTTTTTGAATATCTGTTTGTTATGGCTGGGG
>FR900152.1:8775-12498 GCA_000437755.1 Roseburia sp. CAG:303 | reverse complement strand
TGTTATGGCTGCGGCTGCTTTTGCGGGGCATGGAGTAGAATATGCGATTTTTGAAACAGGACTGGGCGGAAGACTGGATGCGACCAATGTGCTGAAAAAGCCGGTGGTAACGGTAATCACATCACTCAGTCTGGATCACACAGAGATTCTGGGGAATACAATCGGAAAGATAGCGGCAGAAAAAGGTGGAATAATCAAGGAAGGTGTACCGCTTGTTTATTATTACAGCGGGGAAGAAGCTGGTCAGGTCATTTGGGGCATGGCACAGGAAAAACACGCACCGTTAGCCATTTTGTACCCGCAGGATGTAAAATTAAATGAAATTTCTTCAAAACAGGTTGATTTTTCTCTGAATAATAGGTATTATAAATGTGATAATGTGAAAGTGAATTTTCCGGCACCTTATCAGGCGATGAATTGTTCCCTGGCTCTTATGACCTGGCGGGTTTTAAAAGAACAGGATGCGTCATTGGGAGCAGAAGAAGCACCGGAGCGGTATGTGTGTGAAACCCATTGGGAAGGAAGAATGGAAGAAATCAGAAAGAATGTATTCCTGGATGGGGCGCATAATTTATCCGGTATCAGAGAATTTATAAAATCAGTACAGGTGATTCCATGTAAAAAAAGGAGAATCCTGCTGTTCGGTGTGGTATGCGAAAAAGACTACCGGCATATGATCCAGCTGCTGGCAGAGAGTGATATGTGGCATACCATATTTGTTACACATATAAATAATCACAGAGCTCTTTCACAGGAGAAAACGGCAGAGATTTTCAGGCAGTATGCAAAAGTACCGGTGATTGCGGCAGAAAATGTCGGGCAGGCCTACCGGCTTGCCATGGAAGAAAAAGAGGAAGAAGATATTCTTTTCTGTGCCGGTTCTCTGTATCTGACAGGTGAATTGAGAGGATATTTGGAGGTATTAGATGATTAATTTTGATGAGGAAATCAAGAAATTTCAGCCGAGTCTGGAAGTAGATGATGCAGAAGATGCCATATATAATAATAACACGACGGATCTGGCAGATATATTTGTTGCCATGATGAAAGAATCACAGGATAATACAGGAGATAAGAAATAATGAAGTGTTATAAATGCGGAAGCGAATTATCTTCTCTGGATTACTGCAACAAATGTGGTGCGGAAGTAGGTGCATACAAAAAGATTATTGTAATGTCAAACACCTATTATAACATGGGACTTCAGAAAGCCAATATCCGTGATTTATCCGGGGCTGCGGAACTGCTGAGAAGAAGTGTAGGTCTTTATAAGAGAAATATTGAGGCAAGGAATCTTCTGGGGCTGGTGTATTATGAGATGGGAGAGATTGTCAATGCATTGCGCGAATGGGTTATCAGTAAGAATTTTAAACCGGAAAAAAATCTTGCCGATGAGTACATCAGGGATGTGCAGTCAAATCCGAACCGTCTGGAAGCCTTAAACCAGTCCATAAGAAAATATAATGTGGCACTGGGTTATGCGAACAGCGGAAAAGAAGACATGGCGATTATCCAGTTAAAAAAGGTAATTAATATCAATGAGAAATTTGTCAAGGGATATCAGCTGCTGGGCTTGTTATATATTCATAAACAGGAGTATGACAAGGCAAGAAGAGTTCTTACCAAAGCACTGGGAATTGATGGTTATAATACATTAACCATAAAATATTTAACCGAAATCAGGGATCTGACGGGGGTGACCGAGAAGGAATTCAAAAAGGAACAGGCAAAGGAAAAGAAAAAGAACGAACAGCGGGAATTAAGCGGAAATGATGTAATTATTCCGAAATCTACATACAAAGAGATAAATTACGGATTCTTTACATTTATTTATGTTGTAATCGGTATACTGATTGGTGCTGCAATGGTCTTTTTCCTTGTAACACCAGCGAAAGTGAAGGATGCGAAAACCACGCAGTCATCCAGTCTGAAATCCTATATGGAAGATATTTCCAAATTAAATATTACCATTACAGATTTAGAGAAACAGGTGGAATCCCTCAATTCGGATAACCAGAGCCTGAGTGATCAGATCACGCAGCTTGAGGGACAGCAGGCACCGGACAACACCGCTATTTACAATACATTACTTGAGGCGGTTACTTTATATGTAAATAATGATAAGACCGGATGTGCGGACAAGCTTACAACCATTACATCTACGGATGGAATGTCAGAACAGTTCATGTCCTTATATCAGACACTGGTAGCACAGACCTATCCGGATGCGGCAACTACGCATATCAATCAGGGAAGCAAGCTTTCCAATAATGAACAGTGGCAGGAAGCTTTGAATGAACTTCTTCTGGGTGAAAAGATGAGTCCGGAAGATATCAGCTGCCTGTATAATATCGGTAAATGTTATTATGAACTGAACGGAAAGCAGATAGAGGATAATTCAAAGGCATATTTTGAAAAAGTAATAGCACTTGCACCAAACAGCGATTACGCAGGCTGGGCAAAGAGCAGATTAAAGTAAGTTACGAAAGAGAAGAACATGGTAGAAATACTGTTTTCTTCTCTTTTTTTGCAGAAAGGAGTATAAATCATGCAGAATGTAAAGCAGAAAGAAGAAACGACTTATTTTTTGGAGAATGATACGCTGGTGGTATATCTGGCGAGGGAGCTGGATCACCACAATGCAGAAGGGATTAAAGAAAATGTGGATTTATCCGTAATCAGCAAAGGGGTAAAGCGGGTTATCTTCGATTTTTCAAAAACCGTATTCATGGACAGTTCTGGAATTGGTATGATTATGGGGAGGCAGAAAATCATGGAAAGCATTGACGGAAAAGTATTTGTACGGAATATGGGAAAAGAAATCCAGCGGATTTTTCTGATATCCGGATTACATAAACTGGTAGTAAAAGAACAGAACTTGGATGAAAAGTAGGAAGGGGATATTATGTATACAAATAAAGTGCATTTAGAATTTGACAGTAAATCAGTAAATGAAAGATTTGCAAGGGTAACGGTAGCAGCATTTGCCACCCAGCTCAATCCGATTATGGAAGAAATCTCGGACATTAAAACGGCAGTATCGGAGGCAGTTACCAATGCCATCGTACATGGCTATGAGGGAAAGGAAGGAACGATATACATGGATGTGGAAATCAGCGGAAATAAGCTGTCTTTGCGGATTCATGATGACGGAGTCGGAATTGCGGATGTGGAAAAGGCGATGGAGCCGCTGTTTACCACAAGACCGCAGGAAGAACGTGCAGGCATGGGATTTATGTTTATGGAAGCATTTATGGATGATCTGCGCGTAGAGTCAGAACCGGGAGCGGGGACTACCGTATTCATGGAAAAGACGATAGGAGAGAGGTAGACAGGAAGGGGAAAGGATGGATACTTTAGAGCTTATCAAAAAAGCTCACGAAGGGGATAAAGAAGCAAGGGACAGAATCGTAAGTGAGAATGCCGGTTTAATCTGGAGCATTGTAAGACGATTCAAAGGAAGAGGCTGCGAACTGGAAGATTTGTTTCAGATCGGCTGTATCGGAATACTAAAAGCAATCGACAAATTTGATTTATCCTACGAAGTAAAGTTTTCCACTTATGCAGTAAGTCTTATATCCGGGGAAATCAAGAGATTTCTGCGGGATGACGGAATGGTAAAAGTATCACGTTCTTTAAAGGAAAACGGATGGAAAATAAAACTGGCGGGGGAACGTCTGTCACAGGAATACGGGAGAGAAGCCACCATCGAAGAAATAGCTG
>FR900152.1:472-8766 GCA_000437755.1 Roseburia sp. CAG:303 | reverse complement strand
GAAGAAATAGCTGCCGCCACGGAGTTGTCTTTGGAAGATATCGTTATGGCGATGGAAGCAAATGTGGAAGTAGAATCCATCTACAAATCCATTTACCAGAGTGACGGAAATGAAATCTATCTGGTTGATAAGCTGCCGGAAGAAAAAGATGAAAATGAAAAACTATTAAATAATATGCTGTTAAAACAGCTCTTAAATGAACTGGGGGAAGAAGAGAAACAACTGATTGAATTAAGATATTTCAGAGAAATGACACAGATGCAGGTGGCAAAAATCCTCGGAATCTCACAGGTACAGGTCAGCCGTACCGAAAAAAAGATTCTGCTGAAAATGCGGCAGAAATTATAAAGAACTGCCCCGGAACCGGGGCAGTTCTTTAATGAATACTGTATTTCTGGATAACCATGGAAAGCCAGAGTTTTAAGATTAACATAAAGGATATGGATAAATAGGACAGACCGGAGCTTAGAAGATTCCGGAAAGCAACCTTTCCAATATCGAAAAATCCCATGGCATTCGGAATCATGGCAATGACGGAAAAAATAATCAGTGCAAGATAGCATTTGATAAATGTCATACGGTTTTTGCGGAGTTTGTCCGCTTCGTCGAGCCGCATGGATTCTTTTAAGTATTTTACCGTTTTATTTAAAAGATTTCCGAAAAACAGAACATCAAATAAATAAAAGACAATCAGAATCAGCTTCTGGATGGCAAGCCCGTAGCCGAGAAAAATACCGGTAATCCAGTAAACACAGGACAAAATAAACAGCCGCAGGCTTTCTGCTTTTAAGCTGTTCATATATTCCAGATTTGTTTCCGAACAGATGGCGGAAGTACCGCGCATAATAAGAAAATATCCGATAAATGCGGGAACTATTTCAAATCCGCCCAGTTCCGTAGAAATATAAATATGGATAATACTGATTAAAATTCCCCATTTTATCTGATTATATCCAGTTGAAATCATAATAAAAATCCTTTCTGTTTAAACTATTACTGCAGGGGATGACTGGCAAATAATTCTTCCAGTTCTGCATAACTTTCGATGGTATTTATCTTACGGCGGATATCATTTGCATGCCGCAATCCGGACACATAAAAACAGATGTGGGTGCGCATTTCACGGATGCCGGTGTATTCCCCTTTAAATTCAATTAACATCCGGGTGTGCCGTAAGATCATATCCGTGATTTCCTGAGGGGAAGGACCATCCGGAATCACTCCGGTATTCAGATATTCGGAAATCTCCCGGAAAATCCATGGATTTCCTCTGGCGGCACGTCCAATCATAATGGCATCACAGCCGGTTTCTTCTAACATGGATTTGGCAGAAATGGCATCCGTAATATCGCCGTTTCCGATGACCGGAATCTGTACTGCCTTTTTTACCTGGCGGATGACCGACCAGTCTGCCTGACCGGAATAATACTGCTCCCTGGTACGTCCGTGTACGGCTACGGCGGCAGCTCCGTTTGCTTCGGCAATTCTGGCAATCTCAGGTGCATTGATGCAGGAATCATTAAAGCCGGTGCGAATCTTCAAAGTAACTGGTTTTTTGCATTTTTTTGACATTGCCCCAATGATTTGACCGACCAGCTCTGGATTTTTCATGAGGGCGGAGCCTTCGCCGTTATTGACTACTTTGGGAACCGGGCAGCCCATATTCACATCGATGATATCGTATGGACCATCTTCCAGCTGTGAGGCGATCTCTGCCATAATATCCGGATCACTGCCAAAGAGCTGCAGGGCAAGCGGATGTTCTGATTCTTCAGCGGCAAGCAGCGGAGCGGTATTGCGGTTCTTATATAAAACCGCTTTTGCACTTACCATCTCACTATAGAGCAGGGAACAGCCCTGTTCTTTGCAAAGCTGGCGGTATACCGTGTCCGTGATGCCGGCCATCGGACCAAGTGCCAGAATACCGGGAACTGTGACATTTCCAATCTGTAAGGTATTCATCAGGATTCCTCCGCTTCTTCAAAAGTTTCCCCAAGTGCAAATATCTTGTAATACATTTCAAGGGATTCCAGTAAATCCCGTTTCTTCGTCTGCATTTCTTTGATTTTCAGCCCACAGCTGATTTCATCGAACAGGAGATCATTTTCCTCGGTGCGGACATTAAAGTGGAGAGAACCCTGTTCATCAAAATCGAGCGTCAGAATACAGCTTACCTCTTCCGTAAAAAGAACGCACATGATTTTCAGTTCGTCCTTGATAGAATCCGGAAGATTCTGGAAAGCCTCATTAAAATAGAATTTTTTCTCGTAGCCGCTTGAGCCGCATAAAGTTACATAATCTTCATTATACATATCCATAAACACCTCGTACCGATACTTCGCCGGACAGAACCTTTGCCCTTACGCCGTCCCGTTCAATGATGAGTTCGCCGTCATCATCAATGGATCTGGCGATGGCTTCGTATTGCTCATCCGGACGGATTACCAGTACCTTTCTATTTGTATTAATCATAAGAGAATTGTACTCTTCCTTCAGTAATGATAAATCAGAAGTCTGAAGAAAAGTATTATAATATTTTTCAAACCATGCCATCACACCTGCGATAATCTCGCTTCTGCGGAATGGCTTTCCGGTTTCTAACAGGGCGGATGTGGCAACCTGCCGGATATCTTCTGGAAATTCCGGATTATTTACATTAATGCCGATGCCGATCACGATATGATTGATGGAATCCATCTCCGCACTCATTTCCGTAAGGATTCCGCAGATTTTCTTTCCGTTTATCACAATATCATTCGGCCATTTAATCATGGCAGGAATTCCGGTTATTTCACGGAGTGCCTGACATACTGCCATTCCCGCAGGAAGGGTAAGCATGGATGCCTTTAGCGGCGGAATATCTGGTTTTAACAATAATGTCATAAAAATGCCGACACCGCCGGGAGAAGAAAAACTCCTTCCACGCCTGCCTTTTCCGCTGGTCTGCCGGTCTGCGGTTACAAGGGTGCGGTCTGGCAGACCATGTTCCGCCGCAGACTTTGCATAAGTATTTGTAGAATCAACATCCGGAAGATAAACAACCTTCCGGATAAAATCTGTCTGCCGTTCGTGAAGGGAAGATGAGATCAGATCTTCCGAAAGAAGATCCGGACAGGAAAGGAGTTTATATCCTTTGTTGTTCACGGAGTCAATCACATAGCCTTCTTCCCGGAGACGGTTCATGACCTTCCATACGGCAGTGCGGGAGACTCCCAGCTGTTCACAAATCCTCTGACCTGAAACATAATCATCCGAATGTTTTAATAATTCAAGAACTTTTGATTTCATAGTATACTCCTTAGTGAGATAACTGCAGGGTTTCCCCGGCATCATAAGATAACGATGAGTGAAAATATACTGAATCCGATCAGGATGGCAGCAGCCAGAAAGGAAATAATGCATGCCATATATTCATCCATCTTATAACGTTTTATTCCCAGACAGCCGTTCATGATGGCTGCAAGCAGAAATATCACAGGAAACATAAAAAGATATTTCCGCAGATTAATCACAAGAAATAATCCTGCGATTAAAATCAGTACACTCAGAATAATATTGATAAAATCAATAACCATACCGCGCTGTCTCCAGCTGCTGCGCCGAAAAGTATTTTTTGCCATTTCAGACCTCTTATTTCATTTCCATTCCTAAAGTAGCTGCCATAACAGCCTTGATGGAATGCATTCTGTTCTCTGCCTCATCAAATACAACGGACTGGGAAGATTCAAATACTTCGTCAGTTACTTCCATTTCATCCAGTCCGAATTTCTCACTGATTTCGCTGCCGATTTTTGTCTTTAAATCGTGGAAAGCCGGGAGACAGTGCATAAAGATCGCATCCTTCTTTGCATTGTCCATAGCGGCTTTGTTTACCTGATATGGAAGAAGATCTTTGATTCGCTCTGCCCATACTTCGTCCGGCTCGCCCATGGAAACCCATACATCGGTATAAATCACGTCGGCATCCTTTGTTCCTGCCATGACATCATCGGTCAGGGTAATGGTTGAACCGGAAGCTTTGGCATATTCTTCACATTCTTTTACCAGGGCTTCGTTCGGGAAGTAGCTCTTTGGTGCACATGCAACAAAATCAATGCCCATCTTCGAGCAGGCAATCATCAGTGCATTTCCCATATTGTAGCGGGCGTCACCCATGTATACAAACTTCAGTCCTTTAAAGCTGCCCTTATGCTCCTGAATCGTCAGTAAATCGGCAATCATCTGAGTCGGATGGTCTTCATTGGTCAGTCCGTTCCATACCGGGACCCCGGCATATCTGGCAAGTTCTTCCACGATTTCCTGTCCGAATCCGCGGTACTCAATCCCTTCGTACATACGTCCGAGAACTCTTGCTGTATCAGCAATGCTTTCTTTCTTTCCAAACTGAGAGCCTGACGGGTCAAGGTAGGTAGTACCCATGCCGAGATCATGTGCCGCAACTTCAAAAGAGCAGCGGGTTCTTGTGCTTGTCTTTTCAAAAATCAGGGCAACATTCTTTCCCTTTAATTCGTCAACTAATATCCCTTTCTTCTTTTTATCCTTTAAATAAGCGGAGAAATCTACCAGATACTGGATTTCCTCCGGGGTATAATCTTTTAATGTTAAAAAATGTCTTCCTTTTAAATTCATAAGTCTTAATCCTTTCATGTTTTTCAGTCTTTTCTGCTGTTTTACCTATTATTATAGCCTACTTTACTGCCCTTTACAACTGTTTTTTGGCAGCCCCAGGGGAGCAGGAAAACGGATTTGTTTTTTTCAGACTGTGAAGTTGACTTTTCGGGAAAGATTATCTATAATAAAAACACTTACAATAAAGAAGTATTAAACACTAAGCTTAAAAGGAGAATTAGCGTGAAGGAAGAAAAGATTATTGTCATTGATTTCGGCGGACAGTATAACCAGCTCGTGGCAAGACGTGTCAGAGAGTGCAATGTATACTGCGAAATCTATTCTTACAGGACAAATTTGCAGCAGATTAAAGATATGAACCCGAAGGGAATTATCCTGACAGGCGGACCAAACAGCTGTTATGAAGAGGGAGCACCTACTTATACAAAGGAGCTGTTTGAACTGGGGATTCCGGTACTCGGTCTCTGCTACGGTGCACAGCTGATGCAGTATGTACTGGGCGGAACCGTAGAGAAAGCTCCGGTCAGGGAATATGGAAAGACAGAGACATTTGTAGACAATGGCAGTGATTTATTCCACAATGTGTCAGAAAAGACCATCGTATGGATGAGCCATTTTGATTATATCTCAAAACCGGCACCGGGATTTAAAATCGTTGCCCACACGGCAGACTGTCCGGTAGCAGCAGCAGAAAATACAGAGAAGAAACTGTATGCCATCCAGTTCCATCCGGAAGTACTTCACACACAGGAAGGAACAAAGATGCTTGAGAACTTTGTACTGAAAGTATGTGGATGTAAGGCAGACTGGAAGATGGATGCGTTTGTGGAAAATACCATCGAAGAAATCCGCAAGAAGGTAGGCGATGGAAAAGTACTCCTTGCCCTGTCCGGCGGTGTGGATTCCTCTGTGGCAGCAGGACTTTTATCCAGAGCAATCGGAAAACAGCTGACCTGTGTATTCGTAGACCACGGTCTTCTCCGGAAAGACGAGGGAGATGAAGTAGAAAATGTATTCGGACCAAATGGCCAGTTCGACTTAAACTTTATCCGTGTCAACGCACAGGAAAGATATTACAGCAAGCTTGCCGGCGTGACAGAACCGGAAGCAAAGCGAAAAATCATCGGTGAAGAATTCATCCGTGTATTTGAAGAAGAAGCAAAGAAAATCGGTGCGGTAGAATTTCTTGCACAGGGAACGATCTATCCGGACGTGGTAGAATCCGGACTCGGCGGTGAATCCGCAGTCATCAAATCCCACCACAACGTAGGCGGACTTCCTGATTTCGTTGATTTCAAGGAAATCATTGAACCGCTCCGCGACTTATTCAAGGACGAAGTGCGGAAAGCCGGATTGGAACTGGGACTTCCAAAACATCTGGTATTCCGTCAGCCATTCCCGGGACCGGGACTTGGAATCCGTATCATCGGCGAAGTAAGTGCCGATAAAGTCAGAATCGTGCAGGATGCCGATGCCATCTACCGGGAAGAAGTAGACAAGGCGGCAGCAGAATACGAAAAGGAAAACGGAAAAGCACCGGCATGGATGCCGAACCAGTACTTCGCAGCACTCACAAACATGCGTTCCGTAGGTGTCATGGGTGACGAGAGAACCTACGACTATGCCGTGGCACTGCGTGCAGTCAACACCATAGACTTCATGACCGCAGAAAGTGCAGAAATTCCATTCGCCGTACTGCAGACCGTCATGAGCAGAATCATAAATGAAGTAAGAGGGGTAAACAGGGTATTCTATGATTTGACGAGTAAACCACCGGGTACGATTGAGTTTGAATAGAATGCATATAAGACCGAGAGGATGCCCCAAAGGGTGGACTCTCGGTTTTGTATAAATAGGAATTTGAGGTGAGCAGGTGATACATATGGGGATTGGTGCATGGCAGGAAAGTGACAACGAAAGGGAGTAACATCAAATGATAGATATATATACAAATAAGAGTGATTCAAAAAATTGGATAATCAGGAATGACTTGTATTTTAATTTGAATACCGGAAATGAAGAGATGTCACAAAAAGAAATTGATTTAATCTGGCAGGTTGATGAGGCTAAGTTGACACCAGACAAGCATATAGAAACAAAATATGGTTTAGGAACAATCCGTAATTTATCATCAGGCTGCAAGACATTACTTAATATTGTGAAGCATCCTGATAAGGTGGTAAATGTTGAGGAATGTGGTCCGAATGTGCTTAGAATTATTTTTACTATGGATAATATAAAGATATATATGTCAAGACCAACACTTTTTGATATTCCGGATGATGCAAAAATCAGATTTAATGATGCTGATATAGTTACCGGTGGCAGAGGTTATAATGCTTGGTGGAGTAAGGAGTATGAGAGGAGAGAAGCGGATGATTTATAAAAGTATTATATTCAAAGCAGCTCCATTTTCATACGATTTGGAATTTGATGACAGAATTACTCTTGTTGGTGGAGACAGTGGTACCGGAAAAACAGTACTCTATGAAATGTTGGAAGATATAAGATTGACAGATGAATACAAAGCAATCAAGTTATTTAATTACAAATCAGATGATTTTTTTGAAGCAATAAAACAGTGTAGAGATAGTTTTATTGTAATAGATAATGCAGATTGTCTGATTAATGATGATGTCAGGAGATTCATTAATTTTGAGTTATCAAACCAGTATATGCTTTTTTTGCGTAATTGTGACGGACTTAATGTATCTGACAAAAGTTTTAAGGTGCTGAAGTTTGATAAAAACAGGATAACATTGGAAGAGGAACTGTGATATGAAATATTTATGGACAGAAGATACCGGTGCTGGACTTCACTTCTGGAAATTGGTTAACCAACTTTTTTTTGATGGTACACTTGTAGTCGAAAGTAAAGAAAGCAATCAGTGCTTATTGGATGCATTGTTGGATCTAGAGATTAAAGAGGACGATAAGTATTATATTGCATTTGATTATGTGGTTGATAATCAGGATATTCGTAACAAGTATCGTATGTTGAAATCAATAGCAGATAAGGCAGAAGGGGAGATTATAATTCTGGATATGATTTGTTTTGAATACCTGATTCTTGCCTTTGACAAGCTGGTGGAATGGACAGGCACCGGAAAGACAGATAAAATCAAAATCCGGGAAGCGGTTTTATCGGCAATTGAGAACCATAGAATCAACTTATCAAAGATTGATGATGAGAAGACATTACAGTATTTGGCAGGGTTTAAGAGATATTCTACAGAGCGAGTGATGAAATCATTGGTGGGTGAATTTACACAAAACGAGAAGTGGTCTGTTAAGGGGCAGCTTATGGGTGAGTGCTGGTATAAGGATTGCTGTGTGTCGGAGCATCCAGAGAGTCTTAGGTGTGGTAAGCCTGAGGTTGAAGGTGGGGATGAGAAAATGAGGATGCTTATACAGTCGGAGAAAGTGCAAGATGTGGTTAGTGAAGTTATTGCTTGAATAATATGCACTTTATATAAATGTACCACTTTACAACTTTATAGATGATATCCCTGACGGTAAATCAATTGTTTTAAGGCTCTGAGGATACGTTGTGATTTTATACCATTTTCGACTGTTTTCACGAAACCGGCAAAAAATATCTGTTGCCGGATTTCCTCACTCAGGGCAAAACGGAACTCCTGTACACTGCAGCCTTTATACTTTGA
>FR900152.1:0-445 GCA_000437755.1 Roseburia sp. CAG:303 | reverse complement strand
AAAATTTTTTGTCCTGATATGGCAGAATTTTCATAGCACAGTATGCGATATTGATCAGGTTTACCATCCGTTCGATTCCGCTCCGGCTCCTTACCATGTAACTGCACAGCGACCAGAACGTTTTCTGTTCATAATAACTGGTTTCTATGTTCCACCGGAATCCATAAAAGAACAGCGGAATATATTTCATCCATGCACTGCCGGTCCGGTTCAGGGGTGCCTTCTCCTGCCAGGCACAGAAAATCTGCAGCTGTTCTGGAAAAAACGTACTGAAAAAAAGTCTCTTTTTTCCACTTCCCGGTTCCGGGGCAGTGACATATACCAGTACCTTCCGGCTGCCAAACAGATTTGTGATAACAGGGCGGACGGCGATAAAATAACCGTCCATCTTTTCATCAGAAAAAATAAAATCTGTTTCGATGGAGAGCTGTTTCCCATGTCCTGC
>FR900151.1:23692-30654 GCA_000437755.1 Roseburia sp. CAG:303 | reverse complement strand
CAGTTTTCTGCGAAGCAATTCGTGGTCATCAGATATAGTAATCCAAAATGTAAAAGAGGCAGAATTGTGAAACTAAGATTATTTCCAACATTAAAAAATTATAAAAAGGAATACCTGACAGGAGATATTTTTGCGGGTATCATTGTTGCCGCCATGACAATCCCTATTTCCATGGGATATGCACAGATTGCAGGACTTCCGGAAGTATACGGCCTATATGGTTCGATTCTTCCGCTGCTGTTCTTCGCGGCATTTACAACTTCCGGGCAGTTTATTTTCGGTGTAGATGCGGCACCGGCTGCGATTGCCGGAAGTATGCTTGTGACACTTGACATTTCCTCCGGCAGTAAAGAAGCTTTGGCTATTATCCCTGTGCTTGCATTGTTTACCGGACTCTGGCTGCTCTTGTTTTACTTTTTAAAGGCTGGAAAAGTATTAAGTTACATATCAACCCCGGTTATGGGCGGCTTTATCAGTGGAATTGCCGTTACCATTATTCTGATGCAGATTCCAAAGCTTCTTGGAAGTTCTGCGGGACATGGGGAATTATTTGAACTGGTGGTTAAGCTCGTGAAAGCATGCCGGCAGATTAATGTTCTGTCGCTGCTTCTTGGTGCATCTACCCTTGCCATTATCCTGACCGCAAAAAAATTCTGCCCGCGTTTCCCGATGGCGATAGTGATGATGTTTGCAGGAGCCGGTGCAGAAAAACTTTTCGGATTAAGTAAGTACGGGGTTAAACTGCTGCCGCAAGTGTCACCTGGACTGCCGGAAATAGCAGTTCCGGGGTTTATCTCTGTTGATTTTACACAGGTACTGGGTACCAGCCTTACGATTGCAGTTGTCGTTATGGCGGAAACGCTGCTTGCCGAAAATAATTTCGCATTTAAAAACGGCTATAAGATAAATGAGAATCAGGAAATTCTTTCCTGTGCCATGGGAAATATCGCCAGTGCCTTTACCGGTTCCTGTCCGGTCAATGGAAGTGTTTCGAGAACCGCCATGGGAGAACAGTTCCGTGGCAGGACACAGCTTATGTCCATCATTGCGGCACTCAGCATTGTCCTTGTCCTGATTTTTGCCACCGGATTTATTGGATTTCTGCCTGTGCCGGTTCTTACGGCAATCGTCATAAGTGCATTGCTCGGAGTTGTCGAATTTGACCTTGCAAAACGTCTGCACCGGATAAACCGGATTGAATTCCTGATTTATCTCGGAGCATTTTTCGGTGTTCTGGTTCTCGGCACGATTTACGGCGTTGTAATCGGAATTATATTATCCTTCGTAAACGTGGTATTGCGTGCGGCAAAGCCATCCCGGGCATTTCTCGGTATGATTCCGGGACACGAGGGTTTCTATGACCTGAGCCGAAATGTTCATGCACATCCGGTGAAAAATACTATCATCTATCAGTTTGGCGGTAATCTCTTCTTTGCCAACATAAGTGTTTTTATTGACGATCTCGAACAGGCACTTACGGATGACATAAAATGTATTATCGTGGATGCATCCGCCGTAAGCAGCTTGGATATCACAGCGGCAGACCGGTTAAAAACATTTGATCAGTCACTCCGGAGACGTCATATCAAATTCTACCTGACAGAGCATACTTCACAGGTAAATGATCAGCTGCGCAGACTCGGCCTTGGGGAATTAATCGAGAAAGGCATGGTGCGCCGTACCATTACGGCGGCACTCATCGAAATCGGTTATGAAAAGCCGTTTCCGCTCGAGGGAATTTCCGATGACCTGCTGCTGCGCATGGAATTTAGCGATGCAGAAGAACAGGATTCGTTACAGGAATTCGTCTGGGCATTCGGAAAAGATGCCGGAAAACAGATGGAAAAGAATGTCCAGAGAATTTTAAATTCCATTAATATCGAAGATTTCTACCGGGTATCCGAAGAAAATCTCGGAAAATTTACGCATTTATGGAAGAAACTGAGTACCTTCGATGAGGCGGAGCTTTTAGAACGTCTGGAACTGCATATGGAAGAAATTTCGCAGAAACTTGGTATTAGTGAAACAGAAATCATTCACAACATTGAAGTGCGCAAAAAAGAGCTGGAAGAAAAATTAAGCAGGGAAAATCCACAGGCATATAAGATGCTGCATATCTATGAGGATGAGCTGGAAAAACGTTTTGAATCCGAACACCCTGACGTATTCCGGCATGTCAGTGAATTAAGGGAAAAGGAGATGAAAAAGAATTGATAAATCTGACAGAAGCAAAACAGAAAGAACTGATAAATCTTGCATATGATATGAGAAAAAATTCCTATTGCCCCTATTCCGGATTTGCGGTAGGTGCAGCACTCCTGGCAGAAGATGGCAGAATTTATACCGGCTGTAATATGGAGAATGCTTCCTTTGGAGCCGGCATCTGTGCGGAGAGAAGTGCCTTTGCGAAAGCAAATGCCGATGGAAACCGCAGATTTACAGCGATCGCAGTTGCAGGCGGGAAAGCGGGACTGCCGGCAGATAATCCATGTGTGCCATGTGGAATCTGTCTGCAGGTCATGCAGGAATTCTGTGACGGGGATTTTATTATTTTACTTTCAGACAGAAAACAGGAGAACATCATCCGAAAATATCTTAGGGAATTGCTGCCTTTCGGATTCGGAAAAGCCTTTCTGCTGAAAAATGATTAAAGCATAATTCATAAATTTCTATTGCCTTTTATAGCAAAATATGTTAAACTAATATAAATTTTGGGCTATATCCATATGATATACCTGGTTTATAAAGGAGGATTAATCAATGAAACACGTTAAGACATTAAGCACAAGAAACTTAAAGAATACAATGGCACATGGTGGATGCGGTGAATGCCAGACATCCTGCCAGTCTGCATGCAAGACTTCTTGTACAGTCGGCAACCAGAGCTGTGAAAACACCAAATAGTTATCATACGATATCGTTACAGGGCAGCGGTTCGCCGCTGCCTTTGTATGATTTAGGCAGTATTTTCTATACCATACAAAGAAGAATAATCACAGATGTGAAAGGGGAATTGTTTTGATTCACAGATATAGAAATAACGGATTTAATATCGTACTGGATGTAAACAGCGGCTCTGTCCATGTGGTGGATGACGTTACTTACGAAGTGATTCCGTTATTTGAAGAAGGAAAAGAAAAGGAAGAGATCGTAACTCTCTTAAAAGATAAATATGCCGTTTCAGACATTGAAGAATCTTTTGATGAAATTACACAGCTCAAAGAAGATGGCAGTCTGTTCACAGAAGATATTTACCGGCAGTATATAAAGGAATTTAAGAAAAGACAGACCGTGGTAAAGGCAATGTGTCTTCATATTGCACATGATTGCAATCTTGCATGTAAATACTGTTTTGCGGAGGAAGGCGAGTATCATGGCCGCCGTGCACTGATGAGCTATGAGGTCGGAAAGAAAGCACTGGATTTCCTGATTGAAAATTCCGGAAAGCGTGTCAATCTGGAAGTTGATTTCTTTGGCGGTGAACCGTTAATGAACTGGGATGTCGTAAAACGGCTGGTAGAATATGGTCGTTCCAGGGAAGAAGAATGTAATAAAAAGTTCCGTTTTACCCTTACGACAAACGGTGTACTTCTGAATGATGAGATTATGGAATTTGCAAACAAAGAGATGGCAAACGTTGTGTTAAGTCTGGACGGAAGAAAGGATGTAAATGACGAGATGCGTTCGTTCCGCAACGGAAAGGGAAGCTATGATCTGATCGTTCCGAAGTTTCAGAAGTTTGCAAAGCAGAGGGAAGAACTCGGACTCAGTTATTATATCCGAGGAACATTTACAAGGGATAACCTTGATTTCTCAGAAGATATCAAACATTTTGCCGATCTGGGATTCCATCAGATGTCCATAGAGCCGGTTGTCGGACAGCCGGAAGATCCATATGCCATCCGGGAAGAGGACCTTCCGAAGATTATGGAAGAATATGACAAGCTTGCCGTGGAATTATTAAAGCGGAAAAAAGAAGGCCGCGGAGTCAACTTTTTCCATTTCATGATCGACCTGGAACAGGGACCATGCGTAGCCAAAAGATTATCCGGATGTGGCTCCGGAACAGAATATCTGGCTGTCACTCCATGGGGCGATTTCTATCCCTGTCATCAGTTTGTAGGGAATGAAGATTTCCTCATGGGAAATGTAGATGACGGCATTGTCCGCACCGATATCCGTGATGAATTTAAACTCTGTAATGTTTATGCAAAACCAAAATGCAGCGAGTGTTTTGCAAGATATTACTGCAGTGGCGGATGTGCAGCGAATGCTTTCCAGTTCCATGGAAAGATAACCGATGCCTATGATATCGGCTGCGAGATGCAGAGAAAGCGTGTGGAATGCGCTATTATGATGAAAGCTGCCGAGGCGGCTGAAGAATAATCAGGAGGAAACTAGAAATGAAGAAAAAGAAACAGAAAAGTATTGTACTTTTTCTTGTGAGTATCATTGTCATGATTCTGCTTGCACTGGTACTTGTCTTCGGTGTTAAAATCGGAGGAATGGAAAAAGGAAGTGCCAGAAACATCATTCTTGGACTGGATTTAAAGGGTGGTGTAAGTATTACCTACGAGGCTGTCGGTGATTATACGGCAGAAGATATGAAAGATACTCTGAACAAATTAAAGCTCAGAGCCGAAGAATTCAGTTCAGAATCCGATGTCTACATGGAAGGGGATAATCGTATTACCGTAGATATCCCTGGACAGAGCGATGCAGATGCTGTGCTTGAAAAGCTCGGTAAACCGGGATCTTTATCTTTCGTGACAGATTATGGTCAGGACAGTGAGAAAACATGGATCGAAGGTTCGCAGGTTGTTGATGCACAGCCACAGGTAACAACGGATCAGTCCACCGGTCAGAAGCAGTATGTGGTAAGCTTTGAGCTGAACAGCGAAGCTGCCAAGACATTCGCTGAAGTTACCGCAGATAATATCGGTAAGATTATCTATATTATCTATGATGGTGAGATCGTCAGCAGTCCACGTGTAAATACAGCAATCACCGGAGGTTCCGGAGAAATTACCGGTATGTCATCCTATGAAGAGGCAGAACAGCTTGCATCCATGATCCGTATCGGTTCCCTGAAAGTAGAATTACAGGATATTACCCATAAGGTTGTCGGTGCAAGACTTGGTTCCAATGCCGTTTCAACCAGCCTTTTTGCAGGTATTCTCGGTGTAATTGTCATCATTATCTTTATGGCAGTCATCAACCGTATTCCTGGTGTTGCAGCAGGACTTGCCCTTATTTTTTATGTAGAGGCAACTCTTATCTGTCTGAACGGATTTGACCTGACACTTACCTTATCCGGTATCGCTGGTGTTATTTTGTCCATCGGTATGGCGGTGGATGCCAATATTATTATCAATACCCGTATCAAAGAGGAAATCGCAGCTGGAAAATCCATTGAATCCGCAATCGATATTGGATTTAAGAAAGCAAGTTCCGCCGTTATTGATGGTAATGTAACTACATTTATTGCTGCAATCGTATTAATGATTCTGACTTCCGGAACCATCAAAGGTTTTGCCCAGACACTTGCGATTGGTACTGTATTATCCATCTTTACCGCGCTGGTTGTTTCCAGATTCTTTGTAAAGACCATGTACAATATGGGACTTGACAAGCAGAACATGTATGGTGTGCAGAAGGAAAGAAAACCATTACATATTATCGAGAAGAGAGTCATTTCCTTTGCTGTTATCGCCGTTATCGTTGTCGTTGCTGTTGTCGGACTCTTTGCAAACAAATCCGGGAATATCAACGGAAGAAACAGGACACTGAATTACAGTATCGAATTTGAAGGCGGTATCAATATCACTGCAAACTTTGACAAGAAATACACAACGGATGAATTTAATGATACCATTCTTCCGGTCATCCAGGAAATCTCCGGTGATGCCGAAGCAATCGCAAACGAGGTTGTTGGTTCAAATGAATTCTCTGTAAAAGTAAAACAGGTAGATCCTTCCGTAATTAACGAAATCAAGGATAAACTGACCAGTGATTATGGTGTGACAGACTTTGACTACAGTGAAGTTGGTTCTACACTAAGCAGTGAGATGAGAAAGAATGCCATTATTTCAGTCGTAGTAGCGCTTATATTTATGCTCTTATATATCTTTGTACGTTTCCGTGACATGAGATATGCAGCAAGTGCCGTTATTACTCTGATCTGCGATATTGCCATTGTATTTGCATTCTATGTAATTTCCTATACGTCCGTAGGTAATACCTTCATTGCGTGTATGCTTACCCTCGTAGGATATTCCATCAATGCAACCATCGTCATCTTTGACCGTGTCAGAGAACACCGTAAGACAGATAAAGAACAGACAGACATTCTTGAACTTGGTAACAGAAGTATTACACAGACACTTTCCAGAACAATTTATACTTCCTTTACTTCCTTTATTACCATCTTCTTCCTGTACATTCTGGGTGTATCTTCCCTGAAGGAATTCGCAGGACCTCTTATGGTTGGTATTATCGGCGGTATGTTTACCAATATCTTTATTCCATGCTCCTTATGGTACATGATGATGAAGAAGAAAAAAGCAGACAAAAAATAATACAGAATAAAAAGAAAAATGGCGGATTCGTTCCGCCATTTTTCTGTGCAGCGGCACAGGATTATCTGAATAAGAAAGAGGAAAATTTATGCGCAGGGAAAAATGGCTGGTACAGGCTAAAAAAGCTGATTTTAACGCATTGGCACAAAAATATCACATCAATCCCGTTACTGCCCGTATTATAAGAAACCGGGATAATATAACTGAGGACGATTATCAGAATTATCTGTATGGCGATGAAACGGGACTGCATGCACCATGGCAGATGAAGGACATGGAAAAGGCCGTGGAAATTCTTATCACAAAGATTACGGAAAAGAAGCATATCCGGATCATTGGCGATTATGATATTGACGGTGTATGCTCCACCTATATTCTGACGGA
>FR900151.1:6158-23683 GCA_000437755.1 Roseburia sp. CAG:303 | reverse complement strand
TCTGACGGACGGACTCGAAGCCGCCGGTGCCATGGTTTCCATGGATATTCCGGATCGGATAAAGGACGGATACGGAATCAATGAGCATCTGATTGACAAGGCATGGCAGGACGGGGTAGATACCATCGTTACCTGTGACAATGGTATTGCTGCCATCGAACAGATTGCCTATGCAAAAGAACTTGGCATGACGGTTATCGTCACGGATCATCATGAAATTCCTTATGAAGAAACGGAACAGGGCCACCGTTTTCTGCGGGTAAATGCGGATGCTACCATTAATCCAAAACAGCCGGATTGTGTCTACCCGTATAAACTGCTTTGTGGGGGTGCTGTCGCTTATAAATTAATCCAGGCATTATATGCGAGGCTTGGACGGATTCCCGATCAGGCTGGCATAATTCTGGAAAAATATATCGTATTTGCGGCGATTGCAACCATCGGGGATGTGGTCGACCTGACCGGGGAAAACCGGATTCTTGCAAAACTCGGGTTGAATCGGATTGCAGGAACGGATAATAACGGCTTACTCGCGTTAGCCGAGGCAAACGCACTGGATCTGAATCATATCACTTCTTATCATATCGGTTTTGTGCTCGGACCATGCCTCAATGCTGGCGGAAGGCTGGAAACCGCAAAACTCTCCTTCGGGCTTTTCTACGAAAAAGATCCTTCCAGAGCAGCCGAGACTGCAAAACGGCTGAAGGAACTGAATGATAAACGGAAGGAATATACCGAAGAGGGAGTGGAATTCGCGCTGCAGGAATGTGAGAAGTATGGGGAAGATAAAATACTTGTCCTGTATCTCCCCCAGGTTCATGAAAGCATCGCCGGCATCATTGCCGGAAGAGTGCGTGAAAAATTATGGAAGCCGGTGATTATCCTGACCAGGGCAGAGGAAGGTGTCAAGGGTTCTGCACGATCCATCGAAGGCTGCAATATCTTTGAGGAGCTCGCCGGCTGCCGGGAACTGCTCGACCGGTTTGGTGGACACGAGATGGCGGCAGGACTTTCTCTGAAAGAAGAGAATATAGAAAAACTCCGAACGATGTTGAATCACAAAACGGCATTGACCGACGAGGATCTGATTCCAAAAGTCTGGATTGATACCAGACTTCCGTTTGAATACATTACCAATGATTTTGTGGAAGAATTGTCCTTACTTGAACCTTTCGGAAAGGGGAATGAAAAGCCGGTATTTGCCGAAAAAGATGTATCCATTGCAGGGATACGGATCATCGGAAAAAATAAGGATTCGCTTAAACTTACCCTGTTAAGCGGACAGCACTTTCCGATGCCGGCACTGATCTTTCGTAAGGCCGATGAATTTCTTTCGGAGATCGAAAAAGCATACGGCAAAGAGCAGCTTCGTGCCGTACAGATGGGGCTTACAAATTCTGTCCGGATGTCCATAATCTATTATCCTCAGGTCAATGTATTCCGTGGTACCGCAGAAAAACAGATTATTATTCATAATTACTGCTTTTCAAATACTTCCGTTTGAGTTATAATAGGAAAGACAGGCAATAGTTACAATAGGAAAAGGAGTTTACTATGAAAACAATAGACGATTATATCAGAAGTATTCCTGATTTTCCGGAAGAGGGAATTATCTTCCGCGATATTACAAGTGTTCTTCAGGACGCAGATGGTTTACATCTTGCGATTGATTCCATGCAGGAGAAGATTGCGGATCTGGATTTTGATGTTGTAGTTGGTCCTGAATCAAGAGGTTTCATCTTTGGCGTACCGATTGCATATAATCTTCACAAATCTTTTGTTCCGGTGCGTAAAAAAGGAAAACTTCCATGTGAAACCATATCAGAAGAGTATGAGCTGGAATATGGCAGTGCCGTGATCGAGATGCATAAGGATGCCATACGTCCGGGGCAGAAGGTGGTAATCGTAGATGACCTGATTGCAACCGGCGGAACAACAGAAGCTATTATCAAACTGGTAAACCAGCTTGGCGGAGAAGTTGTGGGAATCGTATTTCTGATTGAACTGGCAGGTTTAAAGGGACGGGAACGTCTGGAAGGACAGCGGGTGGAATCCGTAATCTGCTACGACGGAAAATAAATACCGGATAGAAGCAAAAGAGCAGCCCAAAAGAAAAGGTTGCTTTTTTGTTTAAATCTAATTATAATAGGGAATCATTAGGAAAATAACAGGTTGGCCTGTGCCAGGCACAAAATATAAGGATGGAGTGATGTACGATGGCTGAAGATAAGATTATTACAACAGAAACGAAGACGATCGAATTGCCGCATAAAGTAAAAGAAGAATCGGAATATGAGAATCCGGAAGAATTATATCATACGCTGATTGATACCATACGCAAATACCGTCCGGCTACCGATTTGTCCCAGATCGAAAAAGCTTATAAAATGGCATCGGCAGCACATAAGGATCAGAAACGGCGTTCCGGTGAACCCTATATCATTCATCCGGTTTCCGTTGCGATTATTCTTGCGGAACTGGAACTGGATAAGGAATCCATCATTGCAGGTATCCTGCATGATATTGTAGAAGATACGGATGTTACGCTGGAACAGGTACGTCAGGAATTCGGGGATGAAGTAGCACTGCTGGTAGATGGTGTTACCAAGCTTACCCAGTTAAGTTATTCCAAGGACAAAGTCGAGATACAGGCGGAAAATTTAAGAAAGATGTTTCTTGCCATGGCAAAGGATATCCGGGTTATCGTGGTAAAACTTGCCGACCGGCTGCATAACATGAGAACACTGGAATACATGAATACAAAGAAGCAGGCAGAGAAATCAAGGGAGACCATGGATATCTACGCACCGCTTGCTGACCGGCTCGGTATCTCCAAAATAAAAATTGAACTGGACGATCTTTCCCTGCGTTATCTTGAACCAGATAAATATAACGAGGTCGAAGAACTGAGAAATGCCAAATTCAGTCAGGGCGAAGAAGGCATTAAGGAGCTGGTCAGCGAAATCGAAGGCTTTATGCGGGAAGCATCGATTGATGCCCATGTATATGGAAGAATGAAACATACCTTCAGTATCTATAAGAAGATGGTGACACAGCATAAGACCTTTGATCAAATCCTCGATCTGTTTGCCGTCCGTATTATTGTAGACAGTGTGAAAGACTGTTATACGGCACTCGGAATTATTCATGAAAAATACAAACCAATTCAGGGACGTTTCAAGGATTATATCTCGATGCCGAAGCCGAATAATTACCAGTCACTTCATACGACACTGATAGGACCTTCCGGACAGCCGTTCGAAGTGCAGATTCGTACCATGGAGATGCATAGAACAGCAGAATACGGTATCGCCGCACACTGGAAATACAAAGAAAATCCGAATGGCAGGCTGACACCTGGCACGGAAGAAGAGAAATTAAGCTGGCTGCGGCAGATTCTGGAATGGCAGATGGAGATGTCAGACAACAGGGAATTTATGTCACTCTTAAAAAGTGATTTGAACCTTTTTGCAGAAGATGTATATTGCTTTACCCCGACCGGAGATGTCTTAAATCTTCCGGCAGGTTCTACACCGATTGATTTTGCATACAGTATACACAGTGCCGTTGGCAATAAGATGGTCGGTGCAAGAGTAAATGGAAAGATGGTTCCGATCGATTATGTGATCCAGAATGGGGACCGGATCGAAATTATTACTTCCCAGAATTCCAAAGGACCGAGCCGTGACTGGCTGAATATCGTAAAAAGCACGCAGGCGAAGAATAAGATTAACCAGTGGTTTAAGGGCGAATTAAAGGAAGACAATATTATCCGCGGAAAGAATCTGATCGATAAATATTGTAAAGCGAAAGGAATCATATTAAGCGATATTACCAAACCGGAATACATGGAAAAACTTCTGAAGAAATACAGTTTCCGGGACTGGGATTCCATCATGGCTGCCGTAGGACACGGAGGACTCAAGGAAGGACAGATCGTAAACAAGCTTTACGAAGAATATGAGAAGAAGCATAAAAAGCTGATTACGGATGAACAGATTCTTGAAGAGATTTCCGAAAATAAGGATAACAAATATCTGATCAAGCCAAAGAGCAGCATCGTGGTGAAAGGTACGCATGATGTTTCCGTCCGGTATTCTAAATGCTGCAACCCGGTGCCGGGAGATGAGATCGTTGGATTTATCACGCGCGGAAGGGGAATATCCATTCACCGTACCGACTGCGTCAACATTATGAATCTGCCGGAAATCGAGCGTGCCAGAGTCATTGAAGCGGACTGGGAAGCAAGCAGTCTGGAAGAAAAGTCCGATCAGAAATACATGGGTGAAATCAAGATATTTGCAAATAACCGGACCGGACTTCTTGCGGATATTTCGCGTGTATTTACGGAAAATGACATCGATGTGCGTGCCATGAACAGCCGTACCAGCAAACAGGAAATTGCAACCATTGAGGTATCGTTCCTGACACAGGGCAAACCGCAGATGGTCAGAATTATAGAGAAAATAAGAGCCATTGATAATGTCATAGACATTGAACGTACTACGGGCTAAAGAAGAAAGGATACAGAATGAATCAGATTAATATATCGAAACTTGTACTTGGACCAATCCGGACAAACTGTTATCTGGTGCATAAGGAAAATACAAAGGAATGTATGATCATCGATCCTGCGGATCAGCCGGATCGGATTATTGCTACCATAAACGATGAATTGTTAGAACCTGTGGCAGTTCTTCTGACTCATGGACATTATGACCATATCGGCGCAGTAGAAGCGGTTAAACGGCAGTTTCATGTTCCGGTCTATGCAGGAAGCGAAGAAAAAGAAGTGTTAAGAAATAGTTATAATAATCTTTCCGAGTTAATGGGGGAGCATCCGTTTATCATAGATGCAACCGACTATCTTGAGGATATGCAGAAGCTCTTCCTTGCCGGTCTGAATATCACGGCACTGGCTACTCCGGGGCATACAAAGGGTGGTATGTCCTATCTTATTTCCTGTGACGGGGAACAGGTACTGTTCAGTGGAGATACCCTATTTCAGGGAAGTGTCGGAAGATATGATTTTCCGACCTCAAACGGAAGGGCATTGTTTGATTCCATTAAAAACAAACTGCTGCCGCTTGCGGATGATACACCAGTTTTCCCTGGACATGGCCCGGCTACTTCCATCGGCGAAGAGCGGACGATGTTTTAACAACAGGAAAGGATTTTTAACTTAATGAAGCTCGAATTAAATATAGACAGCGAAGAATTTTTATATGAATCTTCCATTCTTGTAAAATCATTTCTTGCCCAGTCCGGCATGGAGCAGGAGCTGGAAGAGAAAAAAATGATGCTTACCGTGGAAGGACAGCAGATCTATGTGGACTGTGAGGGAATCCATACGGAAGGTCTTGCAGAAGGTCCGGAGAAAAAATATCTCAAAAAGGAATTAAAAAAGCAGATTTACAGGGTAATGCACGAACTGACAAAGGCAGAACTTCCGTGGGGGGCATTGACGGGCATCCGGCCGACAAAATTAATTGTAACCATGATAGAAGCCGCACCGGATGTTACGGACGAAGAAATCACTTCTTTTTTAAAAGAGAATTACTATGTTACAGATGAAAAGGCAGCACTGGGAATCCAGATTGCACGGCGTGAAATAAAACTTCTGGAAAAAATTGATTACGAAGAAGGCTACAGCCTGTATATCGGAATACCATTCTGCCCGACCACCTGCCTGTACTGTTCTTTTACCTCCTATCCCATCGGGGCATATGCAAAAAAAGCGGATGACTATGTAACTGCCCTGTTAAAGGAGATTTCCTATGCGTCAGCCCGCTTCGCAGATCGGAAATTAAACAGTATTTATATCGGCGGGGGAACACCGACCACATTAGAACCGGAACAGTTAGATCGCCTGCTCCATGCAGTAAGGGATAGTTTCGATTTTTCCCATAACCAGGAATTTACCGTGGAAGCCGGACGCCCGGACAGCATTACACCGGAGAAGCTGGCAGTATTATTAAAACACGGTGTAACCCGGATCTCGATTAATCCTCAGACCATGAACCAGAAAACACTGGATCTGATAGGAAGATACCATACCGTAGAGCAGGTAAAGGAAACATTTCAGATGGCAAGAAGTATGGGATTTGATAATATCAACATGGACTTCATTGTTGGTCTGCCGGGTGAAACGATGGAAGATATCCGTTTTTCCATGGAAGAAGTACAGAAGTTAAATCCTGACAGCCTTACGATCCATTCTCTTGCCATCAAGCGTGCCGCACGTTTAAATATCATGAAGGAACAGTACAAAGACTTTACCATTGAAAACAATGAGCAGATCATGGAATTATGTGCAGCAGCAGCCGAGAATATGGATATGACTCCTTATTATATGTACCGTCAGAAAAATATTGCGGGCAATATGGAAAATGTCGGATATGCCAGGATAGGAAAAGCCGGGGTTTACAATATTTTGATTATGGAAGAGAAACAGACGATTGTTGCACTGGGTGCAGGTTCTGTGACAAAACGAATTTATCCGGATGGACGTATTGAACGCTGTGCGAATGTGAAAGATGTGACACAATACATAGAACGTATTGATGAGATGATAGAACGGAAAGAGAAACTGTTTGAGGAAGGTATAGTAAAATGAATAGACGGGAATATAGTGCAGGAGCAGCGAAGTTTTCGTTCTGGTTCATGGAATTTAAGACAGTAGTAAAGCTCTTGTCTGAGGGTATGACACTGGATGAGATCAAGGAAAAGAACCAGAATGAAAATCTCTTTGGCTAAAAGAGTGCCGGGAATATGATGAAAAAATCGGACATTTAGCACTTTCGAGAATCGAACTTGATTTGGATGATGGAGTCAAAGTCAATTACCGCAAGATGCAGACAGCCGCAGATGGCAAGTTTTATGAGATATTGGCTGGTTCTAAGAATATTATGGCAAAGCAATAAGAAAATAGATGAGAGGTGAGTGCATTGATAATAGAAGAAATTCTGGCGGGAGAGTCGAAGAATGTAGAATTTAAAGTACAAAGACCAAAAGATAGCAGCAAATATATGAAGACAGTTGTGGCTTTTTCAAATGGTCATGGTGGGTGTATTGTATTTGGAGTGGACGATACAAGCCTTGAGGTCGTAGGAATTCCAAAAGAAAAAGTCTTTTCAGAGATTGATGCCATTACCACTGCAATTTCTGATAGCTGTGAACCCGTTGTTATTCCAGATGTTTATTTGCAGACAATTGATGATAAGACGATAATCATAGCAGAGATTAGTGCTGGAAAACAGCGTCCATATTATATTAAATCTATGGGAATCAAAGAAGGGACATTTATAAGGGTGTCTGGAACGACTCGTCATGCAGATCGAGAACTTGCTGCTGAGATGTATTATGAAGATGAGGGACGTTCTTATGATAAAGTGATTTGCAGAGATAGAACAGTATCTGATGAAGAAATAGAGGAACTTTGTCGCCAAATGAAAGAGGTGGCAATTGCTAATGCAAAGTCTGAAGTACAAAAGGAAGCTGTAAAAGATGTGACAAAAAATGTATTGCTTAGCTGGGGACTTTTGGCAGAGGCAGAGGATGGCAGTATTCAGCCTACCAACGGATATGTCTTTTTACGGGGCGAAGATTATTTCCTTTCACAAATTCAGTGTGGAATGTTCAAGGGCAATACTCGTTCTGTTTTTGTGGATAAACGAGAATATGATGGACCGTTGTGGAAACAGATAGATGAGGCATTTCAGTTTGTACTACGAAATATTCATCTTGGTGCAAGATTGAACGGTATCTATCGGCAGGATATTTATGAGTTGCCGCCGGACAGCATCAGAGAGTTGATTATTAATGCGGTTATGAATTGCAGTTTCTTACAAAGTTCACATATTCAGGTTGCTATTTATGATAACCGGTTGGAAATCACTTCACCAGGTGGTCTTATGCCGGGAGTCACATTGGATAAGATGAAAGAAGGATATTCAAAAATCCGAAATCGAGCATTAGCTCATGCCTTCTTATATATGAATCTGATTGAAGCATGGGGAAGTGGAATCCCCAAATTGATGAAGAATATGCAGGATTATGGGCTGCAAGAACCGGAATTTTTTGATATGGATACAGATCTTCGGATCAATCTTTATCGCAATACAGAGAATGTTCAGCTTGGTACTACCCAAGCTACCCAAGCTACCCAAGTTGCCCCAAGTACTACCCAAGTCTCTCAGAATATAATCCGAGATGATATTCAGACTGTTATAGGTGATGAAGATAAAAAAATATTGGAGATAATTAAAACAAATCCGTATACATCTCAAAGAGAAATAGCGAATGTACTTGACTGGAAAATTGACAGAGTAAAATACTATCTAAAGAAAATGAAACATGAAGGAATTGTAAGGCGTGTTGGAAGCAGCCAAAAGGGATATTGGGAAGTGAACCCCAAAATGAACCTCTAAATGAACCCCAAAGTATAGGATGAAGGGGTGAATGACGAAGTGAATGTTCACGTGAATGATGAGGTAAAACAATGGCAGAATTAAACCTAAAGCAGATTGTAGGTAAACTGAATACGGAATTTACCGGAGAACACCGTAAATTGGTATTCTGGTATGACGATGCGACAGATTTTGCTGAGGATATTGACAGTATGGAACTGGAAAATGCCAAGGTCTACAAGCTGACAAAGGATAACCAGTTTTATACAAAGTATTTTCTTGAAAAAGTGGATACCACAACAAATTATCTGATTTATGCACCTTTTCCAAAACCGCCAGTAACATAAAATCATCTGGAGGATACTTGTGCTTATTCCAAACGATTTTATGCGGATAGAGCATCGTTGGTGTCAGTAGATCTCGGAATTGAGGAAAAATATAAGCCAATCATTGAAAAGCATATCAAGTTCTTTGGAAATAAAGAGCGATTGCAGCGGTTTTATGATTTGGAAATTGAAAACTTCAATGAGGAAAACATTCTGACAGGCATCATGAGTGCTGTATGCAGGACGAGAACCAATTCTTTTGATGAAGTGATCCGTGTACTGATCACAGAGGACAGCCTGACAGACAATAAATATCTGGCAGAATTTGCCAAGTATGATATAGAGGGCGATTTCTGGAAGTTGTGTGAGCAGCAATTTGGTTTTTCTATGGACGCACCAAACTTGGAGAAACTGGTCATTACCATGTTTGTGACCTATGCAGACCGCTACATTGATGCTGAGATGCCGAAGAGCTGGAAGAAGTTTATTTCCTATAAGTCAGGTAATATCATTGCATTTCTGGACAACCTTCTGAACAATATTTTATACCGTGAAAAGCAAGATATGAAGCTCCGAATGGCTTTCAGAAGATTATTGATGCATATGTGTCAAGTGACTGTCTGATAGACAAACATTACAGAGTGTATTACCTTCTTACACAAGGCTGGGAATGGAAGCATTGCTGCCGCACAAGACATTGGAGCTGACGGATGATTTCAGAGAGGTTGTGGATGGCAAATATGCGATTGATCTGGCTGCCAGACAGGCAGTATTGCAGTCTTATGAGCCGGAGAGCAAATGCGTACAATTTGACGATATGAAAAGTCTGAAGGGGCAGGAGCTTCGAGATGTATTTACAGCTCAATCTGTTGTATATGTTTATCATGATCAGATTGATAATACTGGAGAACATGAGGAAGATGCAGTATTTGAAGCCTGTGAGAAAGCGGTCGATGAAATTGCAAAGCTGATTCAGAAGATTTCTACAAGTGGAAATACATATCGGTTTATTGTGACCGCAGATCATGGTTTTATCTATAAAAGAGATAAAGTAACAACAAGTGATAAAATCGGCGGTATGAGTGATTCTAACAGATTTGTGAAAAGAAGATATATCGTGTCAAAAGAGCCAATCACAGAGCAGGGTGTATGTAATATTAGTCTGGGATATATGCTCGGAAGCGATGTTGTTAAGAAAGCGGATGACAAGCTGTATTTTATTTCAGATAATAACGAGAAGATTTCTAATGAGAACATCTATATTGCTGATAAGCGTGATGAAGATGTTCAGAAACGCTTGTTCCGTATGCGCTTTACATTCAAAAATAAGAAATACGATAAGAACAGAAAGTATTATCTGGTTGCGTATGATGAAAGCAATGATGTCGAGGTGTTCCGTCACGAGGTAATCATGGACTTGGCTTTTTCGGATAATTTTGGATTTGATTTATAAGATTTTGTGGAAATGCGGTAGAGAACGATGCCTTTTGATATACAAGCAGAGGACAAGAGGATAGTCATAAAACAGAAATTGCGTCGGTATTTTGACGGGAAGATTGTCCGGAAAGGTATCTGGTATATTGTCAAACTGGAATATGATAGTAATTTTGATTATGACAGTGGAATAGTTTCAGCAGACGGAGCTCATCTTCGTTCAAAAAAGGAAAATCAGAATGATAGCCCAATTAAAATTATCATGAAGGATTACATGGCATCCGGTTCCTTTGCCCATGGTAAGGAAGAACTGGAAAGCTGGCTTTGCCAACATTGGTTGCATTATGCTCGATTGCTCTTGGAAAACCGGTTCTTAGCAGCCTTGTGGTACTTGGAGAAATCAGTATCAGCGGTACGATGATTAAGGTATTGGGAGTGGAATGAAAACTGCAGTACAAAAAATGGTTGACATACTGTATTACGAAAAGTATAATATCTGTAGCCAAAAGAAAGGAGAACTCTATGGCAAAAACAGGTCGTCCAAAAGCTGATGTTGTAAAAGACAGAATTGTAACCATACGAATGTCGGATGAAGAACATCTCAGGTTAAAAAATTATGCCCGGGAACACGATCTGACAATCACGGAAACCATAAAAGAGGGCGTCGGATTATTATATCGGACGAAACAAAAATAAAAAAAGGAAGATTTTTCGATGGAAACACTGGAAATGCTTCAAAATGAAGAAGAGATACTCGATAAATTTAATACATCCATCAGTCATGGCATCTATGTCAGTAATCTTGCCTATTTTCTTGGAACAGCGATTGGTCTGGACGAATCCGCCTGTCATGAACTGGCGATCGCTGGTCTTCTGCATGATATTGGGAAAATCAAGGCTTCCAGATTATTATATGTGGAACAGGAAGATCATAACCTGGTCGTAAAACAGATGAATTACCTGCGTACCCATCCGTTTCTCGGATTTGAAATCTTAAAAAGGGAAGGCTATTCGGAATTTATCCAGGAAAGTATTCTGTTTCATCATGAAAACTTTGACGGCTCCGGCTACCCAAGCAACCTGTCGGGGGACACCATTCCCATCGGTGCAAGGGTTTTAAGAATCTGTGATGTGTTCGCGGCACTGACAACGAGAAAAGCATACCGGCCGGCACATGATGTAGATTCCGCACTGGATTTTATGATTAGCGATGTAAAGAATTTTGATATGAAAATTTTCTTAAAATTCATGAATATGATAAATGATCGAGATATAGCAAAAGAAATGAACAAAAGCTTGCTCGATTTTAATAACTGATATGGAGGAATAAAATGGCATTAAAGAAGAAACCTGTGACAGGCATGAAAGATATTTTACCGGTGGAAATGAAAATCAGGGATTATGTAATCTCCGTAATTAAGGAGACTTACGGCAAGTTTGGCTTTACTCCGATTGAAACCCCGTGTGTGGAACACATCGAAAACTTAAACAGCAAACAGGGCGGAGAAAATGAAAAGTTAATCTTCAAAGTATTAAAACGAGGAGAAAAGTTAAGACTAGAAGAAGCAAAGGAAGAAAACGACCTGGTTGACAGCGGTTTAAGATATGACCTTACCGTTCCGCTTGTCCGCTTCTATTCCAATAATGCAAACGCTCTGCCCTCTCCGTTTAAGGCATTGCAAATCGGCAGTGTATGGAGAGCCGACAGACCGCAGAGAGGACGTTACCGTCAGTTCTATCAGTGTGATATTGACATTCTCGGTGAACCGTCCAATCTGGCAGAAATCGAACTGATTCTTGCCACCACCACAACACTTGGCAAGCTGGGCTTTCAGAATTTCCAGATTAAGATCAATGACCGGCAGATTTTAAAAGCAATGGCTGCTTACAGCGGATTTGCCCAAGAAGATTATGACAGTGTATTCATCACACTGGATAAGATGGACAAGATCGGTCTGGAAGGTGTTTCTGCCGAACTGGAAGAAAACGGATTTGCCAAAGAATCGATCGATAAATATCTGGATTTATTCAAGGGATTTGAAAGTGCGGAGAACGGATTGGAATTTATCTATCGCGAACTTGGGGATTTCCTTTCAGACGAAGTAAAGACAGGATTAAAGGAAATCATCGACAGTGTGAGTGCTACGAAATCCTCTGATTTTGAAATCGTATTTGATCCGACACTGGTAAGAGGAATGTCTTATTATACCGGAACAATCTTTGAAATCGCCATGCCGGAGCTGGGCATTGCCTGCGGCGGTGGTGGACGTTATGATAAGATGATTGGAAAATTCACCGGAAAAGATACCCCGGCATGTGGATTTTCCATCGGTTTTGAAAGAATCGTACTTTTATTGCTCGAAAGCGGCTTCCAGGTACCAAACCAGAATAAGAAAATCGCCTACCTGATTGAAAAAGGTGTTGATTCTTCAAAGCTTTGCGATATAATAGCAGAAGCACAGAAAATGCGTGGGGATGGTACACAGGTATTAGTTGCACGCATGAATAAAAACAAAAAATTCCAGAAAGAGACCCTGGAAGCACAGGGTTACGAAGAGTTTAAGGAATTCTTTGCAAAATAAAAAAGATAAAATAAAAATGGAAAGGAAACAGAAAAAATGGCAGAATCAATGCAGGGACTGAAAAGAAGTCATAGATGCACCGAAGTCTCCAGTGCGAATATCGGAGAAGTTGTTACCGTAATGGGATGGGTTCAGAAAAGAAGAAATTTAGGAAAAGAAGAAATTTAGGAAGTCTGATCTTTGTCGATTTAAGGGACCGCTCCGGACTCTTACAGATTGTCTTTGATGAAAATGACGTAAAGGCAGAAGGATTTGCGAAGGCAGGCACTTTAAGAAGTGAATATGTAATTGCAGTAGAAGGAAAGGTAACAAAAAGAGAAGGTGCTGTCAATGAGAATCTGGCAACCGGAGAGATCGAAGTGAGAGCATTAAGTCTCCGTATTCTCTCCGAATCCGAGACACCGCCATTTCCGATTGAGGAAAATATCTCTACCAAAGAAGAACTGCGTTTAAAATACAGGTGTCTGGATTTAAGAAGACCGGATATCCAGTCAAATATTATTATGAGAAGTAAGGTGGCAACACTGACAAGGGCATTCCTGGCACAGGAAGGATTCCTTGAGATCGAGACACCGATGCTGACAAAGAGTACACCGGAAGGTGCAAGGGATTACCTTGTTCCAAGCCGTGTACATCCGGGAAAATTCTATGCACTTCCACAGTCACCGCAGTTATTCAAGCAGATGTTAATGTGCTCCGGATATGACAGATATATGCAGATTGCAAGATGCTTCCGTGATGAAGACTTGAGAGCGGACCGCCAGCCGGAATTTACCCAGATCGATATGGAACTTTCTTTCGTGGATGTGGACGATGTAATCGATGTCAATGAAAGACTGCTGGCATATCTGTTCAAAGAAGTACTGGATGTCGAAGTAAGTCTTCCGATCCAGAGAATGACCTGGCAGGAAGCCATGGATCGTTTTGGTTCCGATAAGCCGGATTTAAGATTTGGCATGGAATTAAAGGACATCACAGAGCTTGTAAAAAACTGTGGATTCGGTGTGTTTACCGGAGCCATTGAAAATGGCGGCAGTGTGCGTGGAATCAATGCAAAAGGACAGGGCAGCATGCCTCGTAAGAAGATTGACGCACTGGTTGATTTTGCCAAAGGATACGGTGCGAAAGGACTTGCCTACATCGCAATTCAGGAAGATGGCAGCTTAAAATCCTCTTTTGCAAAATTCATGACAGAAGAAGAAATGTCAGCCATCGTATCAGCCTTAGACGGACAGGCAGGCGATTTACTTCTCTTTGCCGCAGACAGAAACAAGATTGTATGGAATGTCCTCGGTGCACTCAGAGTAGAACTGGCAGGACAGATGGGACTGCTGGACAAGAACGAATACCGTTTTGTATGGATCACAGAATTCCCACAGTTCGAGTGGTCTGATGAAGAAGAGAGATTTGTGGCAATGCATCATCCGTTTACCATGCCGATGGATGAGGATCTTGATAAATTAGAATCCGATCCGGGTTCTGTGCGTGCAAAAGCATACGATATCGTATTAAACGGTACGGAAATCGGCGGCGGAAGTGTCAGAATCCACCAGGCAGATGTACAGGCAAGAATGTTCAAGGCACTCGGTCTGACCGATGAAGTGGCAAATGAAAAATTCGGCTTCCTGCTCGATGCATTCAAGTATGGTGTACCGCCTCACGCAGGACTGGCATACGGACTTGACCGTCTGGTTATGTTGATGGCAAAGAGGGACAGCATCCGTGACGTAATTGCCTTCCCGAAGGTAAAAGATGCGTCCTGCCTGCTGACCGATGCGCCAAACATCGTAGATGAAAAACAGCTGCAGGAATTAAATATTGAGTTTACAAATACAGAAAATGAGGAATAGAAAGGATTTTCAGATTCATGTTAGATATTAAATTTTTAAGAGAAAACCCTGATGTAGTAAAGGAAAACATCAAAAAGAAATTTCAGGACAGCAAGCTTCCGCTTGTAGATGAAGTCATTGCACTGGATGAAGAGAGCAGAAAGACAAAGCAGGAAGCAGATGCCCTTCGTGCAGAGAGAAATAAGATCTCCAAGCAGATTGGTGCATTGATGGCACAGGGAAAGAAAGAAGAGGCAGAGGAAACTAAGAAACTGGTTACTGAAAAGAGCGAACTGTTAGAATCTCTTGAAGGAAAAGAAAAGGAACTGGAAGAAAAGATTTACAAAATTATGTTAGTCATTCCGAACATCATTGATGAAAGTGTTCCAATCGGAAAGGATGACAGCCAGAACGTAGAAGTAGAAAAGTTCGGCGAACCGGTCGTTCCTGATTTTGAAATTCCATATCACTCTGAAATTATGGAAAGCTTTGACGGACTTGACCTTGACAGTGCAAGAGAAGTAGCCGGAAACGGATTCTACTATCTCATGGGCGACATTGCAAGGCTTCATTCCGCTGTTATTTCCTATGCAAGGGATTTCATGATTGACAGAGGATTTACCTACTGCGTACCGCCTTTCATGATCCGCAGCAATGTCGTGACAGGTGTTATGTCACAGACAGAAATGGATGCCATGATGTATAAGATCGAAGGCGAAGACCTGTACTTAATCGGTACCAGCGAACATTCCATGATCGGTAAATTTATCAATAAGATCATCGATGAGGAACAGCTTCCATACACACTTACCAGCTATTCCCCATGCTTCCGTAAGGAAAAAGGTGCACACGGAATCGAAGAAAGAGGCGTTTACCGTATCCACCAGTTTGAAAAGCAGGAAATGATCGTTGTGTGCAAACCGGAGGACAGCAAGATGTGGTTTGATAAATTATGGCAGAACACCGTAGATTTATTCCGTAGCCTTGATATTCCGGTAAGAACCTTAGAATGCTGTTCCGGTGACCTGGCTGACTTAAAGGTAAAATCCGTCGATGTAGAAGCATGGTCCCCAAGACAGAAGAAATACTTTGAAGTAGGAAGCTGCTCAAATCTGGGTGATGCACAGGCAAGAAGATTAAAGATCCGTGTCAATGGTGAAAATGGCAAATATCTTGCACATACCCTGAATAATACCGTAGTTGCACCTCCTAGAATGTTAATCGCATTTCTGGAAAACAACCTTCAGGCGGACGGAAGTGTAAGAATTCCGGAAGCATTAAGACCTTATATGGGCGGAATGGAAAAAATCGTTAAAAAGGAGAAATAATCAGCTATGTTTTCATTTGATGAAGTAAAAAACTATGACCCTGAAATCGCTGCTGCCATGAACGATGAATTAAAAAGACAGCAGGATCACATTGAATTAATCGCATCTGAGAATATCGTAAGCAAGGCAGTTATGTCTGCCATGGGAAGTATCCTTACCAACAAATATGCAGAAGGATATCCTGGAAAAAGATATTATGGTGGCTGTGAATATGTCGATGTCGTGGAAGACCTCGCAAGAGAACGTGCCAAAGAGCTGTTTGGCTGCGAATATGTAAATGTACAGCCACATTCCGGTGCACAGGCAAACATGGCAGTATTCTTTGCCATGCTGACACCGGGAGATACCGTAATGGGTATGGGGCTGTCCGACGGTGGACATCTGACACATGGTTCACCGGTCAATATGTCCGGAAAATATTTCCATGTTGTTCCTTACGGAGTAAATGAAGACGGATACATTGATTATGATGAAGTATTAAGAATTGCAAAAGAAGCAAAGCCAAAGCTCATTGTAGCCGGTGCAAGTGCGTATCCGAGAGAAATTGATTTTAAGAAATTCCGTGAGATTGCGGATGAAGTAGGTGCTTACCTTATGGTTGATATGGCGCACATCGCCGGACTTGTTGCCACAGGCTTACATATGAGTCCGATTCCATATGCACATGTGACCACAACCACAACACATAAGACACTGCGCGGTCCGAGAGGCGGAATGATTCTTTCCAGCAATGAAATGAACGAAAAATTCAATTTCAACAAGGCAGTATTCCCTGGCATCCAGGGCGGTCCTCTCATGCACGTCATCGCAGCGAAGGCAGTATGCTTCAAGGAAGCTTTAAGCGATGATTACAAAACCTATATGCAGAATGTCAAGGACAATGCAGCCGCACTTGCCAAAGGACTTACTGACCGCGGATTCAATCTGGTATCCGGCGGTACGGATAACCACCTTATGTTAGTGGATTTAAGAAATATGAATATCACAGGAAAGCAGTGTGAGAAATTACTCGATGCTGCCAATATTACCTGTAACAAAAATACGATTCCAAAAGATCCTGCATCTCCATTCGTAACCAGCGGTATCCGTATCGGAACACCTGCTGTTACGACAAGAGGCATGAATACTGCAGATATGGACAGAATCGCAGAAGCAATCTCACTGCTTGTAAAAGACGTGAATGCAAATAAAGAAGCAGCCATGAAGATTGTAAAAGAACTGACGGATAGCTATCCGATTTATGAATAAAAATAAATGAGGTAACATATGGCAGGTTCAACATTTGGTACGATATTTCGTGTATCAACCTGGGGCGAATCTCATGGGAAAGGCGTCGGGGTAGTCGTGGACGGCTGCCCTGCCGGTCTTTCCATCACAGAAGAAGATATCCAGGTATATTTAAACAGAAGAAAACCGGGACAGTCCAGATTTACCACTCCGCGTAAGGAAGATGACTGTGTTGAGATATTATCCGGAGTATTTGAAGGAAAAACAACCGGAACTCCGATTTCCATGGTCGTATATAACAAAACACAGCGCTCCGGGGATTATTCCGAAATCGCAGGCTATTACCGGCCGGGGCATGCGGATTATACTTTTGATCAGAAATATGGCTTTC
>FR900151.1:4858-6153 GCA_000437755.1 Roseburia sp. CAG:303 | reverse complement strand
TTGATCAGAAATATGGCTTCCGGGATTACCGCGGTGGCGGACGTTCCTCAGGAAGGGAAACCATTGCAAGGGTAGCTGCCGGTGCGATTGCCGCAAAACTCTTAAAAGAGCTGGGCATTGAGGTAGATGCCTACACCAGGTCCATCGGAGAGGTAGAGATTCAGGAAGAAAACTTCCGTCTGGAAGAACGGTTTGAAAATCCGGTTTGTATGCCGGATGCAGATGCAGCTCTGGCTGCACAGAAACTGTTGGAAGAAAAAATGAACGCGCAGGATTCCGTGGGTGGTGTCGTGGAATGTGTCGTAAGAAATCTGATGCCAGGCATCGGAGAACCTGTGTTCGATAAGCTGGATGCCAGACTGGGACAGGCGATTTTTTCCATCGGTGCAGTGAAAGGTGTCGAAATCGGTGCAGGATTCGCTGCAGCAAAGATGTCAGGTTCGGAAGATAATGACGGATTTTATGCAGAAAACGGCGAGGTTAAAAAATATACCAACCATGCAGGCGGTATCTTAGGCGGTATCAGCGACGGTTCGGATATTATCGTGCGTGCGGCATTCAAACCGACACCATCAATTTTCAGAACACAGAAAACCATGAACCGGGAACACGAAAATATAGAAATCAACATCAAAGGCCGTCATGACCCGATTATTGTGCCGCGGGCAGTTGTAGTGGTAGAAGCCATGACAGCCATAACAGTGCTTGATTTACTTCTTGTGAGCATGAGTTCCACACTTGCCGGGATTCAGAAGTTTTTCAAAAAGTAAACCTACAGTAAACCATGCGGGCGCGTAATCAAGTCTTACGAGCCCGTTTATATTGTATTTGGCATTGTTATAATTCCAGGGACACATTCCAAAAGCCCGCAAAAGACTTCCGGTTGTATATTCTGCCACAAAAATGCATACCGTATATACAAGTCCACGGAAAACGACAGGATTGCCTGCCAGAAAGTGGGAAATCGGCTTAATAAAAGCTCCCATCCCATAGATTGGAAACATCAGAAGGGAAGTAGAGGCGGTCATGGATAAATCGTGATGGAGGCAGCTGATTCCTCCGGTCCAGATAACTTCCAGACACCAGCCGGCGATTCCGCACTTAAAAAAATCCTGTTTTGTCATAATAAATCCCCCATCTTTAAAATTTTTATAAAAAATAAGAAAAACAACTTGCTTAAAAGTTCATTTGCAAATATAATGTGTAACATATACTTTTTTTATACAGATGAAAGTAAAACTTTAATTGGAGAAATATAGAAATATGTATAAATTATTAAAAAAAGAAGGTTCTGC
>FR900151.1:0-4781 GCA_000437755.1 Roseburia sp. CAG:303 | reverse complement strand
ATGAATGTCGGAACCGTGGCAGCCATAAAGGGTGCTGTATCAACCGCAGATTTGGAAGCCATCGGCACACAGGTCGAACTGTCCAATACCTATCATCTGCATGTAAGACCGGGCGATAAGATCGTCAGACAGTTAGGCGGTCTGCACAAATTCATGTCATGGGATCGCCCGATTCTGACGGATTCCGGCGGATTCCAGGTATTTTCCCTTGCCGGACTGCGTAAGATCAAAGAGGAAGGTGTTTATTTCAATTCCCATATTGACGGACATAAAATCTTCATGGGACCAGAAGAAAGTATGCAGATTCAGTCTAATCTGGCATCCACGATTGCGATGGCATTTGATGAATGTCCGCCGCATCCCGCAACCAGAGAATATATGCAGAATTCCGTTGACCGTACCACAAGATGGTTAAAGCGCTGTAAGACGGAGATGACACGGTTAAACGGACTGGAAGACACCATCAACAAACATCAGATGTTATTTGGAATCAACCAGGGCGGTACTTTTTCTGATATCCGTATCGAACATGCCAAAGCCATTTCCGAACTGGATCTGGACGGCTATGCACTCGGTGGTCTGGCAGTCGGGGAATCCCATGCGGAAATGTACCGGATCATCGAAGAAACCGTTCCATACCTGCCGGAGGACAAGCCAACCTACCTGATGGGAGTCGGCACACCGGCAAACATTCTCGAATCCGTCGAACGCGGAGTGGATTTCTTCGACTGCGTATACCCGTCAAGAAACGGAAGGCATGGACATGTATACACTAATCAGGGCAAGCGGAATCTATTCAATGCAAAATATGAATTAGACGATACCCCGATTGAGGAAGGCTGCGGCTGCCCAGCATGCAAACGCTACAGCAGAGCTTATATCCGCCACCTTTTAAAAGCCAAAGAAATGCTTGGAATGCGTCTCTGTGTATTGCATAATCTTTATTTTTATAATAAAATGATGGAAGAAATCCGCGATGCCTTAGACGAAGGAAGATTCGCCAGTTATAAAAAATCAAAGCTGGAAGGCTTTGAATCTGGAAATAAATAATTTTTTATGCTGCAGGACAGCAGGAAAGGAAAATAATGGTATCAATATTAGCAGATGGAGCTGCGGCAAGTGCAGGTGGAAGTACCGTCGCAAGTTTAGTAGGAATTGTTCTTTACATTGTTATTTTCGGTGTGGCAATTTACTTTTTAATGGTAAAACCACAGAAAAAAGAACAGCAGAAAATGGCAGCACTTCAGAATTCCGTGGAGACAGGGGACAGTATCCTTACCACTTCCGGATTCTATGGTGTTGTCATCGGAGTGGAAGATGATACAGTCATCGTTGAATTTGGTAACAACAAGAACTGCCGTATTCCGATGAAGAAAGCAGCCATTCAGGAAATCGAAAAAGCAAAGACAGAAGCATAAAAGAAAAAGGAATCGTACAGGAGGCTGGATATGTCAATTAAGAAGATTGCACAAATGACAGGAGTATCTCCGGCAACCGTATCCCGTGTCTTAAACAACCCTGCATATAAATGTTCTTCCGAACAGATGCGGGAAAAGATCTGGAAAGCGGCAATGGAGTTAAATTATGTACCGAATGAGGCGGCAAGGAATTTAAAACTTGGCACCCATTCCAAAGAAAAAACCTGTTATCTTGGTATTCTGATGACAAGGGTCGATGCCTCGCGGACCGATTCCTTTTTTTATGAGCTGTGCTGGATTATCGAAAGCGAAATTCATAAACAGATGGGAAATCAGGGTAATGTAATTTTATAATTACGTCCAACCGGAAGGACTGCTTCTCCGATGTGGATCAACTGGTTTGTTCTGTCATAGTTTTTAATAAAAGCCGGATTTACCAGATATTTTCTGTGGATCTGAATCAGATTCGGAAACAGGAAATGGAAATCCGACAATGACATATATTGTGTCGTATATTCTGTAAGCGTGGTAAAAATATGAATCCGCCTGCTCATTGGAGTAACATAGATAATATCTGATGGTTGCAGGCGGAAAGACACACCGTTTTTATCCTTAATCAACAGGGAATCTTTTTGCGGCTCCTGCATGGATGATTTTAATATTTCATTTAACAGCCGGAACACATCCTCTTTTTTATATGGTTTTGGTAAAAAGGCATAACAGTGCAGATCATTTAAAGCCGAAAATACATAATCTGAGCGGACAGATAAGTAGATTACAGGTGTATTTTTATACCTGCTGTCCTGACGGAGAATCATTCCAAAATCCAGTCCGTTCTTTTCCTTTTCCAGTTCAATATCAAGAAAAAACAAATCTATTGGAACATGAAATGCCCGTTTTTTCGCTGAATCATAATCTTTCTCCATGTATATATGAAAATCCTTTTCGTATTCTTTTAAATATTGAGATAATCCCGCGGATTGATTTTCATCATCTTCCAAAATAAGTATGTTCATGTTATACCTCCAGTTCAAAAACAATATACATTTCATTATCAATGGCTTCATTTGACAGGGCAAGCATTCCGTTATAAGAATTTACTAATTTATTCAAACGTGAAAGTCCAAGCCCATGTCTGGATTTTTCAAAGGTTTTTGTTGTGTAACCGTACCGGAAAATCTGTTCCCTTTGCTTTTCTGACAAAACAGGTCCTTTGTTTCTGATATTCAAATATAGTTTCTTTTTTCGATTCTGCAGTTTGAGAAATACCTCTCCGTTTTCCTGTGTCGCTTCCAGTGCATTATCAATTAATATTCCCATAATTTCAATCAGCAGATATTCCGGCAGCATACATTGCAGAAAAACATCATTCTGAATATGCAGTTTCTTATTCTGCTCTTCTGCCTGTGCCTTTTTGCTGATCAGAAAACCCGCTACTAATTTTAAATTTAATTTCAGCAATGCGGAATCCTCTTCGGAAACTGTCTGAAATTTCCCATATTTCTCAAGTGCAGCCGTAAGGGATGCATAATCCGGACAGGTATACGGCAGCGAAGTAATGGACTGTACAAGATTCTGATAGGAATGTTGTCTGCTTCGTATATCTTTTATTAATTCGTCAATCAACGGGAGATATTTTTCATAATCCTTTAATCGCAGCTGTTTCATTTCCAGCCGGTATTCATAATAAAACAACAGAAAATTCAAAAAGAGTAATGTAAAGCTGCACCATATAATAACGGTAATGCTGCTGCCTTTCTGCTGGATATGATATAAAAATAAAATAATCAGATATGAATTTACCACAAAATATTTCAATGGATGATTTTTTTCTATTAACTGAAAAAGATTCCACGCAGCAAATCGGAAATGAATTACAAGTAATATTCCGCCTGCTGCCAGACTTTCTAATCCATAATGAATCCGGAAAATATTATAATCCGGATAAGAAATCATATTTCCGGCGATATGTACAATCATAAGAAGTGCATCAATAAAGGAAAACATACATACAATATTGATTAATTTATATTTAGATCGGAAAAACGATGGAATCTCACGAAAACTGTCCTCGCTGTGATAAAAAACTGCTGCAAAAAACAGAAACTGCAAAACTATGTATACAAAATAACTGACCGTCACAGATACATTATATAATACCTGCAGCTTTGCAGTAAACATCGTCAAATCCATCTGCATAAAAGAAAAAATCAAAATTAATATTGCATTTTTGTGCATATTCCGTAACGATATATCTGCAAAAACACATCCTAAAATATACAACATCAGATATTCAATTATCGAATTAAAAAATTCTATTATAAACATATTACTTATCTCTCCCGGACAACGTTTTTCATTTACCTGTTAAGTCTAATCTGTATCTTAAAATTTGTCAACCGAAAACATCCGGGCGGCTCCTGTCGTTCATGTCGAAAAAAATGTCGTTCGTGCGAATAAGGTGAAATAGCGGTTGCATAATATAACAGTTGCATGTATAGTGAAAAAGTAATATCGATATTAACAAAAGACAAAGGAGGGGGTATATTTTTGAAAAAAATAATAACCATTTTACTTACACTAATATTGTTTCTGACAGGCTGCCAGAGCCACAGTACCATTCAGGGAGTAGAGGAAACTGCCCAGACACTGGAAACTGTAACACAGGAAACTACCACTTTCAATCCGGAAATCTATGATGAGAATGAAACCTGGGCGGAGAATGATGAAAGATTGAGCTATTATCTTCCAGATGAATATTTTTATGATACGAATGGAGAATTGGATTTTTATGAAACTTTAGGCAGTAAAATGCACATCTTTGAAAAAAATAATAACCATTTTACTTACACTAATGTTGTTTCTAACAGGATGCCAGAGCCACAGTACCATTCAGGGGGTAGAAGAAACTGCCCAGACACTGGAAGCCGTAACACAGGAAATTACAACTGAGGATCCGAAAATCTATTATGATGAAAATGAAACATGGAATAAAAATGATTATACATTAAGTTATTATCTTCCAGATGAATATTTTTATGATACAGATGGGGAACTGGACTTTTATTCAACATTAGGTTACAAAATGCACATTAAAGTAAACGATTGTTATACCATTTCCTCACCAGAAGAAGGCGGTTCTTATTTTGCAACAGATGCAGTCAAAAACTGGTGTAATGAACAGAAAAATTTTGTTTCCAGGTTCTCACCGGATGCAGAGATTGCCTGGCTGATGGTTAATGCCACCATTACCTGTCTGGCTGATCAGGAGATCGATTTTTACATTTCAAATATTAGTTTTAGCGCAAGGGGATATGATGACAGCATGGTACGGTTTGGAGTAAATAATAAAAAAATTCTTGA
>FR900150.1:283-1035 GCA_000437755.1 Roseburia sp. CAG:303 | reverse complement strand
GGGATGCAGTAAGATTTACGGCAAAAGTAATTTTGGTCAGGCCAAGCCCGTTTAAAATACTGTTTAAGGTTGCACCGAGATACATGAATGGACAGAGCCATGAAAGGATGGAAATAAAAGTTCCGGCATCTTCATCGTGGAACAGCACATAACCTATATCGTAACCATAGAAATAGAAAAGGGCTGCGAAGAAAATCCCGATGGAAAAGCAGTATTTGACCACAACGGTAGTAGTATGTGCAATCTTTATATAATTTCCACTGGCCTGGGCTTCGGAAACTGAGGGAAGAATCATGGAAGAGATGGCAGCAGTTATTGTGGAAGGAAAAAAGATAAATGGCATAGCCATTCCAGTTAATATTCCATATATGCGTATCGATTCTGAATGGCTGAGGCCATATTTTTTCAGGCAGAAAAGGATGAAAACGGCTTCCAGACTAAGAAGAACGGATGTAATAACCCGGCTGAATGCGATCGGTGAAGAAAGAGAAAGAATTTCTTTTTTGTAGTTTTCCGGTACAGCATGCTTCTGTTCCTGAAAAAGGTCGGCAGAAAAATTCTTTCTATATTTATAAATATCGGAAATCAGGGCGATGATGCAGATAAGTGATGAGGAAAATTCACCGAAAAACAGACCTGCCATGGCGGCATCCGGCGATAAAAGTTTCCTGCCAGTCATCAGGGACAGAAAAAATACAATACCGACACGGCTGAGCTGTTCGCCAAGCTGGGCAGCGGCAGGGATGACGGTG
>FR900150.1:0-259 GCA_000437755.1 Roseburia sp. CAG:303 | reverse complement strand
TGCGGCTCTTTCCAAGGAAATATCCTATGATACAGCCGTGAATAGAACAAAACGGGATGGCAAAAGCTGAAAGCTTGAGAAGGTGTCCGCAGCGGGCATCACTGATTATGCAGGATGCGATAAAATCGCTTGAAACATAGAGCAGTATGGAGATAAAAACAGACAGAAAAAAGGAGAGATACAAGCCTGCTTTCAGGATTCCAAAAGTTTTTTGCGGATCTGTCCGGGCAGCTTCCGCGGTAAACTTTGATATTGCCAT
>FR900149.1:37426-56359 GCA_000437755.1 Roseburia sp. CAG:303 | reverse complement strand
TGATCTGCGATACGGCGGGACGTCTTCATAACAAAAAAAATCTTATGGAAGAGTTAAAAAAAATTGACAGAATCATAGAAAAGGAATATAGTGGTGTATACAGAGAAAACCTGGTGGTTCTGGACGGAACGACCGGACAGAATGCTCTGGCCCAGGCAAAGCAGTTTATGGAGGTTACGAATGTAACCGGTATTATCCTGACGAAGCTGGATGGCACAGCCAAGGGCGGAATCGCAGTTGCAATTCAGTCGGAACTCGGAATTCCGGTAAAATATATCGGTGTGGGTGAGCATATTGATGATTTGCAAAAATTTAATTCGGATGAATTTGTAAAAGCATTGTTTAATATGGACAATGCCGGCGAAGAAAACTAGGATGAAGGAAAGAAGGACAAAATTATGATGACAGAACTTACATTGGAAAAGTTTGAGGAAGCAGCAGAAATTGTAAAGAAGGTTACATTGCCAACCAACCTGATTTACAGTGATTTTTTCAGCAGGCAGTGTGGAAATAAAGTATACTTAAAACCGGAGAACCTACAGGCAACAGGTGCTTATAAAGTAAGAGGTGCTTATTATAAGACAAGTCAGCTTACGGAAGAAGAGAGAAAGAAAGGACTGATTACCGCTTCTGCCGGAAATCATGCACAGGGTGTTGCAAATGCAGCAAAATTATACGGTGTAAAAGCAACAATTGTTATGCCGGTGGGTACTCCGTTAATTAAAGTAAACCGGACAAAGAGTTATGGTGCAGATGTTGTATTATATGGTGATGTTTATGATGATGCCTGTGCGAAGGCAATGGAATTGGCAGAAGAGCATGGATATACATTCGTACATCCGTTCGATGACTTGGAAGTAGCAACCGGACAGGGGTCTGTGGCAATGGAAATCATCAAAGAACTGCCAACGGTGGATTATATTCTTGTTCCGATTGGCGGGGGCGGACTCGCAACAGGTGTCAGCACACTGGCAAAGATGGTAAATCCTCATATTAAGGTAATCGGTGTAGAACCGGAAAATGCAGCATGTATGAAAGCATCTTTAGAGGCAGGACATGTTGTAACACTTCCGAGTGCAAATACAATTGCAGACGGAACTGCCGTTAAAACACCAGGTTCTGTTATTTTCCCATATATCCAGAAAAATATTGATGAAATCATTACCGTACCGGATGATGAATTAATCGGTGTATTTCTTGATATGGTAGAAAACCATAAATTAGTCTGCGAAGGTTCCGGATTACTTACGATTGCAGCTTTGAAGCATCTGAATTGCAAAGACAAAAAAGTAGTATCCATTATCAGCGGCGGCAACATGGATATTATTACCATGTCATCTATTTTGCAGCATGGTCTGATCCAGAGAGGAAGAATCTTTACGGTTTCCGTACTTCTTCCGGACAAGCCGGGCCAGTTAGAGAGGGTGGCTGGAATTATTGCAAAAGAAAAAGGAAATGTTGTAAAACTGGATCATAACCAGTTTGTAAGTATCAACCGTAATACGGAAGTGGAATTAAGAATTACACTGGAAGCATTTGGCGAGGAACACAAACAGCAGATTGTTGAAAAACTGAGAGAAGAAGGATATAAGCCAAGGCTTGTAAGAACAAATCTGTAAACAGAGGATATGGAAATGAATGAGATCTGTGAAATAGAAGATAAAAGTGTAACGATATCTTTTGTCAGGGATGTGATTTCAGCAGACGGCATTTGCATAGGGAAAAGGGGAGAACGCAGAACGTTTCTCCCTCTTTTCGTAGAAAGCTGTATGCATCCCGGTGAATATAGGGTTTATCCGGTCAGACTCCGGGCGGAAAGCCTGGAAAACGAAGAATACCTGTGTATCATGGTATATGACAAAGAGGAAAAATATAAAAGAAGGGATGTAGAGATTTCGTACCGGGAATATCATCCAGGCTCAGAAAAGAAGGGATGTATTCCATGCAGAAATTGTGGAAGGTGTTAGAATGGAAAGAGATAAGTGGTATTACCGTATCAGCGTGATATTTTTTATTTTGGCGGCAGGGATTCATGCAGTCGGATATCTTACAAATTATCTGTATATGGCAGGATGGCTTATGTGGGTTCCGGCAATTATTCTTATGGTAATTGTTGTAGTGAATATTGTAAAAGATAAGTATATTGTAAATAAATATCTGAGCAGGCGGAAAATACTGCTGTCAACGGAGTGCATCATATGTTGTATTACGATTGTATATGTTATATTTAATGTTATTTATAACAGCTATCTGTTAAGAAATGGAGGCGGACAGTATACGGAAGGGGTTTATTACCTGATTAATATGGGAGAAAGAATCCGGGAAATTACCAAAGAGGATTATGGAAGGCTTTTGCTTGCGGAATACAGGCTGTTTACCGGACATATCCTTCTGCTGTATGCATTGGAGGTGCTTTTCTTCCGGATCAAGCGCATGGAAGAGGAATAATGAAAATTTTGTGTACTTATTGAGTGTATTCCGGAAATATGATATGATAATGAAGTGGTGCAGAAAACATTTTGGAAATGGAGAGCAATCATGAAAAATGAAAAATACACAGCAGGCGGATATCTTTTTGAAGATGAGGAATCTCTGAAAGAGGCAAGAAATGAGCTGGAAGGGGTAGAATATTTAAAAAAACGGACAAATTATAAAAATCCGAAAAGTATATTGAATATATACAATACGGTAATTGAAAAGAAATTATTTAAAACACCGGTGGGATATGAATTTTTAAAACAGCTGCAGGACTATCTCCTGGAGAGCGAAGAAATCGATGGCGATCAGATTATGCCGATTCCCGTAAAACGGACAACGGAAAAAAAAGGAAAGAAATTTTCGATTCCGAAGATAAAAAGAAGCATAGATAAAAGCAGTCCATACAGGAACCGTTTCCTGAATATGGTAATCCTGAATGTTGTTCTGGTTGTGATTCTTGTTCTGTTTATATTGATTTCAAATAATAGCAAAAACCTGAATATTATAAATTACCGGAACAGAATTGATGCAGAATATACAGAGAAAGAAGATAATCTGGCGAGATGGGAAAAACAGCTGCAGATAAGAGAAGAGCAGCTTTCACAGTCAGATGGAGAATAAGAAAAGAAGTCAGAGAGGTATGGTATGGGTGATTTAAAGGTACTTGTGGTAGACGATGAAGCCAGAATGCGCAAACTGGTAAAGGACTTTCTGGTAAAGAAGGAATATAAGGTTATAGAAGCCGGCGATGGCGAAGAGGCGATTGATTTATTTTTTAAAGAGAAAGATATTTCGCTGATTATTCTGGATGTTATGATGCCAAAGATGAACGGATGGCAGGTATGCCGTGAAATTCGCAAATATTCAAAGGTTCCGATTATTATGCTTACGGCAAAATCTTCGGAGGATGATGAACTGACCGGATTTGAATGTGGTGCAGACGAATATATTTCCAAACCATTCAGTCCGAAGATTCTCGTTGCGCGTGTCGATGCACTCTTAAGAAGAACTGCCAAGAGCGATAAGAATGGCATTATGCGTGCAGGAACGATCGAACTTAATAAGGTAGCACATATTGTGAAAGTAAATGACAGGGAAGTGGAATTAAGCTTTAAGGAATTTGAGTTATTAGTATATTTTATGGAAAACAAAAATATTGCCCTTTCAAGAGAACAGATTCTGAATAATGTCTGGAATTATGACTATTTTGGGGATGCCAGAACAATCGATACCCATGTAAAGAAACTCAGGGCAAAATTAACCAAAGAAGCAGATTATATAAAGACAATCTGGGGAATGGGATATAAATTTGAAGTAGAAGAAAATTAAGGAGGCCGTAGTCTCCTTGTTTTTTAAGGAAAGTGATGAAATATGAAACCTGGAATTATACATTCAATCAGAACAAGGCTTGTGATTATGCTGGTGGGATTTACTACATTGTCCGTGGTTGCAAGCTGGTTTATCAATAAAACATTCATGGGATCTTATTATATCGAAAGTAAGACCACGGATTTAATCGAGGCTTACCAGAGTGTCAATAAGATACTGGAGCAGGAAGACAGCTATCTGACTTATACACAGAAGAAAGAGCTGGCTTCTAAATTTGAGACCGAAGGCATATCGGCACTCGTTGTAGATTCGGACTTATCCGTTACATTCAGTTCTGGATTCGGCATAACAAATGAGCTTCTGCTGACAAGACTGAAGGACATACTGTTTAATAATACAACGAGCGGAGAGGTAATTAAAAATGAAGAACACTATGTTGTCCAGAAGATTTATGAGGAGGACAGCAAACGGGAATACATCGAAATGTGCGGGCAGATAGGACAGGATAATGAGTTTTTTATTATGCGCAGTTCTCTGGAAAGTATTTCCGGAGTTGTCGAGACGGCAAACCAGTTCTATCTGAGAGTCGGACTTCTGATTATCGGACTTGGTACGGTAGCCATGCTCATTTTCTCCATCCGTTTTACAAAACCCATGCTTAAGCTGGAAGAAATATCCCAGAAAATGTGTAATCTTGATTTTGATGTAAAATATGACGTAAAAGGAAATGACGAAGTAGCGATTCTTGGAAGAAATATGAACCAGCTTTCGGAAACACTGGAAAAAACGATTTCCGAATTAAAGAGTGCGAATAATAAACTGCAGACGGATATCCAGAAAAAAACGGAAATCGATGAGATGAGAAAAGAATTTCTGTCCAATGTTTCACATGAATTAAAGACGCCGATTGCACTTATTCAGGGCTATGCGGAAGGATTGAAGGAAAGTGTGAATGATGATGCGGAAAGCAGGGATTTTTACTGTGATGTGATTATAGATGAATCGGCCAAAATGAATAAGATGGTACAGAAACTGCTGACACTCAATCAGATCGAATTTGGGAATAATTATGTGGAGATGGAACGGTTTGATATCATTGCGCTGATTGACGAAGTGTTGAATCAGTCCAATATACTGCTTCAGGAAAAGAATGCAGAAGTATTTTTTGACAACCAGACGCAGCTCTATGTGTGGGCGGATGAATTCCAGATAGAGGAAGTATTGACAAATTATATCAGTAACGCAATTCATCATCTGGGCTTTGCAAAAAAAATCTGGATTTTCCTGGAAGAAAAAGAAAAAATCGTGCGTGTGAACGTATATAATACAGGAAATCATATTCCAGAGGAAGATCTGGATAAAGTCTGGATTAAATTCTACAAGGTGGATAAGGCGAGAACCAGGGAGTATGGCGGAAGTGGCATCGGTCTGTCCATTGTAAAGGCGATCATGGATTCCATGAATATGCAGTGTGGGGTGGAAAACAGGGAAGAGGGAGTGAATTTTTGGTTTGAGGTGGAAAAAGACAAAAATTAATATTGAAGTATTCTGAAAATAATGATAAAATATGAGTATTGTTAAGAAGTAAAAATATGGAAGAATAAAGGTGTGCGTATGAATCGGAAAAAGATGAAAAAAACTGTATGTCTTATGCTTGCAGCATTGATGGCTGTTTCTGGTACGGGGTGTGCAAAATCAGAATTGACAGGGATGTCAGAAGAAGAGAAAAATTTATATGTTCAGTATTCGGCCAATCTGATCTTACGTCATGATAAGAATTATATTGACAGAATGACTTATGTGGAAGCAGAGTCCGAAACAGAGACGGAAGCACAGACAAGCAGTAATGTGGCAGGAACGGACAGTCAGAATCAGGCAGGTGTGTCGGATTCTTCCACTACCCTGACAGATATGAACAGTCTGTTCCAGGTAAACGGTCTGGATATCCAGCCGGCGGGTTATGAGGTGACGGATTCCTATCCGTCTGCGAGCAGTGGGTTAGGAATGAGTATGGTCGCTGTAAAGGGATACAGACTTTTAGTCCTGAAATTTGCCGTGACGAATACAGGAGGAACGGATGCTGCTCTTGATATGCTTGGAACAAAAGCAGAATATAAAGGAATTATCAATGACTCTGTCCGGATGAACGCACAGGTAACGGCACTTTTAAATGCACTTAATACATATCGGGGAACGATACCGGCAGGCGGCAGTACAGAACTTGTCCTGGTGTTCCAGATCAATGAGAATGATGCGGATAACATAGGTTCAGTAAAACTAAACCTAACATATAACGATAAGCAGGGAACTGTTGTCATACAATAAGGAGGCATAATTATTATGGAAACAAATATTTTATTGGAGAATGGAACAAATGAGTTAGAGGTACTGGAGTTTACCATCGGCAATAATCATTATGGCATCAATGTGGCAAAGGTGCGCGAAATCATAGGATATCAGGAGGTAACACCGGTACCGAATTCACATCCGAGCATTGAAGGTATCTTCATGCCGAGAGATAAGATTATTACAGTTATCAGCCTTGCAAAGGAACTGAATCTTGCCATGACAGGTTCTACACAGACGGATATGATGATTATTACAAACTTCAATAAGCTGGATATTGCGTTCCATGTACAGTCTGTAGTAGGTATCCACAGAATCTCATGGGCAGATATTATCAAACCGGAAGCAACCCTAAATACCAACGAGACAAGTGTTGCAACCGGAATCATCAAAATGGACAAAAAACTGATTATCATTCTTGATTTTGAAAAGATTGTAACCGATATTAGTCCGGAAACCGGTCTGAAAGTTTCTGATATTACCTTACTTGGCGAAAGAGAAAGATGTGACGAGCCGATTCTGATGGCGGAGGATTCCCCATTATTAAGCCAGTTGATCAGTGATTCTTTAAAGAAAGCCGGTTATACAAACCTGATTCGTACCGCAAATGGTGATGAAGCATGGAAACAGCTGGAGAAGTTTAAGAAGGAAGGCAATCCGACAGAGAAAGTAAGCTGTATCATAACCGATATCGAGATGCCGGTTATGGATGGACACCGTCTTACAAAACTGGTAAAATCCGATGAGGAATTAAAGTCCATTCCATTAGTTATTTTTTCATCACTTGTAAATGATGAAATGCGTGCAAAAGGTCATGCTCTGGGAGCAGATTACCAGCTTTCAAAACCTGAAATCGGAAGTCTTGTACAGGTAATTGATAAACTGCTTGGAAAAGGTACGGAAGAAAACGAATAAGTTATAAATTTGGAGGATACAGGAGTGGGTTCAGAATCTACATTGCAGCAGATAAAGAAGACCGTGGAAAATGCAGATATGCTTCTTATCGGAATCGGAGAAGAATTTGCATATCCGGAAGAACAGATCCGGGCAGAGGATTATCAGAATTCCTGTTGTTATCTGAAACAGCTGGAAGAAAAAAGTACACAGGAAATCAGAGAACATTTTGAAATCTATGACAGGCTTGTGCAGCTTGTGAAAAATAAAAATTATTTCATTGTAACCATGTGTAATGATGATTTTATTTTCTGTTCAGGCATGGACAAAGGAAGGGTAACAGCACCATTTGGGACAAGAATGAAGTTCCAGTGCAGTGGTGAGTGTTCGGATGAAGTGTGGCAGATCAGCGATTTACAGCAACAGAAGGAACTGTCTCCTGTCTGCCCTCATTGCAATGCTGTTTTAGTGCCGAATCTGATAGGCAGGGAATGTTATTCCGAACAGGGTTATCTGGAGAGCTGGAAAAGATACCAGATGTGGCTGACCGGAACATTGAATAAGAATATCTGTATTCTTGAATTAGGAGTTGGATTTCACTTTCCATCTGTTATAAGGTGGCCGTTTGAGAAAGTTGCAGCATTGAATCAAAAAGCAGTTTTTGTAAGAGTAAATGAACAATTTCCACAGATTGCAGAAGAAATAAAAGAAAAATCTTTTTCTGTTCAGCGAAACAGTAAAGATTTTCTTAAGGAAATAACAGAGAATAATTCAGAAAGAGTAAGTTTATAGGGAGGAAAAAGATGCCAAAGCAGAATAATGCAGCAGAAGAAGATTATCTTGATAATTTACTAAATTCTGTTTTAAAAAATGATGGCGGAGAAGAGATACCAGATGATATTTTTAGAGACGATTTGAAAGAACTGGCTGGCTCCGATGATGATTTTTTCAGCAATATTGAAAAAGGCTGGATGAAAGATCCGTCCCAGAGTGAAAGTAGCAGACTGCCGGAGAAGGTCGCAAAAGAAGGATTGAAAAAGCAGGAAGATATAGAGAATAACCGTGCGGCAGAGAAGAAAGCAGGCAGTGGGGAACAGCAAAAAGCCCCGGAATCAGAGAAACCGCAAGGAAACCCGGAATCAGAGGAACAACAAGGGACCCCGGAATCAAGGGAACAACAAGGGACCCCGGAATCAGGGGAACAACAAGGGACCCATGAATCACCAGAAGATGATATGATGGGATTATATGACATTCTGGGAGTTACACCGGAAAATGCCGGAGAAGATACCGCCGGGATCGAGGATCTGGAGAAAAATGACCGTTCTTCAAAGAAGAAGAAAAAGAAGAGGAAACTCTTTGGAAGGAAGAAAAGAGAAGATACCGCAGAAGAACAAAAAGTTGATCTTGCCCTTGATTTGATGCAGAATGGTCAGAAGGAAGCAGAAGCTTTACCGGAGAAGGCGGACGAACAGGAGAAAGCAACCGGTTCAGAAGAGAATACGTCAGAAGAAGCGGAAGAAAATACACCGCAGGTGGAAGGACAGCCGGAAGGAACCCCAGGGGCTGCACCGGAAGATGAGACAGAGAGCATTAATTCTTTAATCAGTGATCTCGGGCTTGGAGAGGGCTTGGATGATATTCCGGAGAAAACCGATGAACCGGAGGAAGAACAGCCTGCCGAGGACAAAAAGAAGAAAAAGAAGAAGAAAGAAAAGAAAAAGAAGCCGAAGAAACAGAAAAAGCCAAAACAGAAAAAACCAAAGAAGCCGAAGAAGGAAAAGAAGCCAAAAGAGCCGAAAGGTCCGGAGGAAATCATCAAAGTACCGATTCCGTTTCTGATATTTTTATTATCCGTAGGTGCACTGATGGTTCTGGGGGTGTTGTTTGGTGGCTCTTATTATCAGTACCAAACAGGAATCAGCAATGCAACAACCTATTATGTAAACCAGAAATACGGACAGGCATATGATGAACTGTATCATCTGGATATTAAAAAGGATGATGAATATTTCTACGGACAGGTAAATACCGTTATGCAGGTATATGCAAATTACCGTTCCTATGCGGAACTGATTAAGATTGGAAATTACACGGATGCTCTGGATTCCCTGTTAAATGGAGTCCGTATGTTTGATAAATATAAGGATATTGCTAGGGATGAATATAATTGCTATAATGATTTGAGTCAGGCACTTACCTGGATTGATACGGCACTTCAGGATGTATACGGCATTACTGAGAGTGAAGCGAGGGAAATTAATCTGGGTGGCAAGAAGCTAGCATACTCAAAGAGGGTGGCAGAAATAGCCGGTCAGGCAGAGAGAAAGGATGCACAGACAGATGATAGCGATAATTGATTATGATGCCGGGAATCTCCGTAGTGTGGAAAAGGCAATGCAATACATCGGCGAAGATGTTATTATTTCACGGGACAGGGATGAGATTCTCGCAGCGGATAAAGTGGTTTTGCCCGGAGTGGGAAGTTTTGGGGATGCGATGGAAAAGCTGAAATCCTATCAGCTGATCAATACGATTTATGATGTCGCAGACAGACAGATTCCTTTCCTGGGGATCTGTCTTGGTCTCCAGCTTCTGTTTGAAAGCAGTGAGGAGAGTCCTGGAGTCAGTGGACTGGGACTGTTAAAGGGAAGGATCTTAAGACTTCCGGAAGCAGATTCCCTTAAAATACCGAATATTGCATGGAATTCCCTGGATTTGTGCAATGATGGCAGATTGTTCCGCGGGATTCCGGATCATTCCTTTGTCTATTTTGTACATTCCTATTATCTTCATGCAGAGGAAGAATCCATTGTCAGAGCGACGATTGACTATGGGACAAAGGTTCATGCATCTGTAGAAAAAGATAATATATTTGCATGCCAGTTTCATCCGGAGAAAAGTGGGGAAACCGGTTTGCAGATATTAAAGAATTTTGCAGCATTATAGAACAAAGGAGAATAAGATGTATACAAAAAGAATTATTCCATGTCTGGATGTTAATAATAACCGTGTGGTAAAGGGAATCAATTTTGTGAATCTGAAAGATGCAGGTGATCCGGTAGAGGTTGCGAAAGCTTATGATGCAGCCGATGCGGATGAGCTTGTATTTCTGGATATTACAGCTTCTTCTGATGCAAGAAAAACCGTTGTCGATATGGTAAGACGGGTTGCGGAAAATGTCTTTATTCCATTTACGGTCGGCGGCGGAATACGGACGGTTGATGATTTTAAGGAACTGCTCCGTGAAGGTGCAGATAAAATATCTGTAAATTCGGCAGCAATTAACAATCCGGATCTGATTGCACAGGCGGCGGACAAATTCGGCAGCCAGTGTGTGGTTGTCGCCATCGATGCCAAAAGAAGACCGGGCGGAGGCTGGAATATATATAAAAACGGAGGCCGTATTGATACCGGACTGGATGCCGTAGAATGGGCAATGAAAGTGAACCGGCTCGGAGCAGGGGAAATTCTTCTGACCAGTATGGACTGCGACGGAACAAAAGCCGGTTATGATATTGAACTGACAAGAACCATTGCTGAAAATGTAAGTATACCGGTAATTGCATCGGGCGGTGCCGGTACGGAGGAACATTTTTACGATGCACTGACGGCAGGCAAGGCGGATGCGACACTGGCGGCATCTTTATTCCATTACAAAGAACTGGAGATTAAGCAACTGAAGAATTATCTTCATCAAAAAGGAGTACCGGTAAGATTATGTCTGGATTAGCAAATGACTGGCTTCCAGCCATGCAGGAAGAGTTTAAGAAGCCATATTATGCACAGTTATATAAAAAAGTACTGGATGAGTATCATAGTACCCAGGTATTTCCCCCGGCGGCCGATATTTTTAATGCGTTTCATTTTACCCCGTTGTCCGAGGTAAAAGTAGTAATTATCGGGCAGGATCCGTATCATAATTACGGACAGGCACATGGACTGTGTTTCTCTGTAAAGCCGGATGTGGAGATACCACCTTCACTGGTTAATATTTACAAAGAACTTCATGATGATCTGGGATGCTACATTCCAAATAACGGATATCTGGAGAAATGGGCAAGACAGGGTGTTTTAATGCTCAACTCCGTTCTGACGGTGAGAGCACACCAGGCAAATTCGCATCAGGGGATTGGCTGGGAAAAATTTACGGATGCCGTGATTCAGGCGGTAAATACACAGGACAGACCGATTGTATATATGCTTTGGGGAAAGCCGGCACAGAATAAGGCGGCTTCCGTTAATAATCCGAAGCATCTCCTGTTAAAAGCACCACATCCAAGTCCGTTATCCGCATATCGTGGTTTTTTCGGATGCAGACATTTCAGCAGGGCAAATGCATTTTTAGAAGAGAATGGCATACAGCCAATTGATTGGCAGATAGAAAATATTTAGTAAAAAGGTTAGATTGTGAGTTACAATCTAACCTTTTTACACTTATTCAGACTTTTTAGTAGTGATTATTGTGAAAAATTGTGGTAAAGTAAGGAAAGTGGAACGGAAAAGAAGGCATATTTCACAAAACAGTAAAAAAGGAGAATCATTATGAAGAAGAAGAATGTGATGAAAGGAACTGCTTTGGCATTAATATCTGCTATGGGTGTCCAGTCCGTGAACTGGGCTCCGTTATCTGTTCATGCAGAGGAGAGCAGAACAAATGTTGACAGCAAACTTGCTTATTTTGTAGATTGCGGTGACTATGATGTAACAACCTTATCAGCAGGCGATTTGTTTGGCCAGTATAACAGTGTAACAGATCAGGCATATCAGGCAGATGTGGTAACAGGTAAGAAATGGGGTATTGTAGATTCTGTTTCAAATCCTCTTAAGAACGGAACAGCACCGAATGCGGCAATCACAGATGCAGCTTATACAGATAATACATGGCCGTTTGAGACGGATGCAGCGATTGCGGATGGTGCAGATAAGAAGTCAACAAACCGGTACACAAAGAACCAGTTTGAAAATGGAATTGCAAGAAATTTACATTATGCATTTGAACTTCCAAACGGTACATATACGGTTGAGATGTATTTTGCAGATCCGTGGGGCGTTTCCCAGACACCGGATGTTGAAGCTGAAGGTAATGTAGTCATCAATGGTGCAATCGCAGGCACTGCAGAACAGGCAGTGGTAGAAGTAAAAGATGGCGAGTTGAATCTGGATATTACTTCCGAATCTTTATGTATCAATCTTTCCTATATTAAGATTTATTTTGGCGACGTGACAACACCGGATGTAACACCGGGCGATGATGATAATGCGGATGAAACCATCGAAGGAATTGCAGCATATGACCTTTCCGATGTGGATGTTACAGACGCATACCTGACAAATGCGGAGGAAAAAGATATTGCATATATGCTTTCCCTTGACAGTGACAGACTGCTTGCAGGATTCAGGGAAACAGCAGGACTGGATATGCAGGGTGCAACCAGATATGACGGATGGGAGAATACCTTAATTGGCGGACATACCATGGGACATTATCTGACAGCTATGGCACAGGCAGTTGCAGAGCTTCCGGATACGGATGAAAGAAAAGCAGAAGTAGCGGAAAAACTCGAATATATCATTGACGGATTAAAAGAATGCCAGGACGCACTGGGAACCGGTTACATCTTTGGTGCAACATTACCGGATAAATCCAATCCGGAAGCACAGTTTGACAATGTAGAAAAAGGTCTTACCAATATCGGAACACAGTCATGGGTACCATGGTATACCATGCATAAGATACTGGCAGGACTTGTAGATACTTATAAATATACCGGAAATCAGACTGCACTGGAAACCGCAGAAGCACTGGGCGACTGGATTTATGACAGGGCAGCCGGATGGGATACGGCAACAAGAAACCGTGTGCTTGGCATTGAATACGGCGGAATGAACGATTGCCTGTATGAATTATATGCAGTTACACAGAATGATAAATATGCAGTAGCAGCACATGTATTTGACGAGGACAGCCTGTTTAAGACCGTAGCGGCAGGTGCGGATAATGCATTGAACAACAAGCATGCAAATACAACGATTCCGAAATTTCTGGGGGCAATCAACCGCTATGTGACAACAAACGGAAAGGTAATCAATGGAGAAGAAGTTGATGCCAGCGCATATCTGACTTACGCAGAGAAGTTTTTCGATATGGTACTGGAGAATCATACCTATATTACCGGTGATAACAGTGAATGGGAGCATTTCGGTGCGGATCATGTGCTGGATGCAGAGAGAACAAACTGTAACTGTGAGACCTGTAATGCTTATAATATGTTAAAGCTTGCAAAGGCATTATACATGGTAACCGGTGATAAGAAATATGCAGATTACTATGAAAATACCTTCTATAATACCATTCTTTCTGCCCAGAATCCAGAGACAGGCATGACAACTTATTTCCAGCCGATGGCATCCGGATATTTTAAGGTATACGGAACGGAAACACAGAGTTTTTGGTGCTGTACCGGAAGTGGTATGGAAAACTTTACCAAGCTTGGCAATGCCATTTATTACAGGACCGAGGATAAAGTGCTTGTAAATCAGTATTTAAGCTCTGTACTTACTGACACTTCAAAGAATATTAAGATTACACAGACAGCAGATATTCCGGAAAGTGATACCGTGCAGTTTGTGGTAAATACACTGGATGGTTCTGAAAGTATAAATAGTTCTGTCGGCTTCCGTCTTCCTGACTGGCTGGCAGTAGATGCAACCACAACCATAACCGTCAACGGAGTTGAAGCAGAATACCAGAATGAAGCCGGCTATGCAGTGGTTTCCGGGCTGAATGACGGGGATGAAGTAGAGATTACACTTCCAATGGAAATCAAGGCATATAACCTTCCGGATGGCGAGAGTGTATACGCATTCAAATATGGTCCGATCGTATTAAGTGCAGAGCTTGGAAGTACAGATATGAAGCAGACAACCACAGGTGTAAGCGTATCCATTCCGGCTTCCAAATTAATTGAAGAAGAATATATCAGTGATGGTACGGAGAATATCTCTGTTCTGAACGGTTCTGTAAGCGACTTTATGAAGAATATTAACAACAATCTTGTAAAAACAGAGGGGGCACTCGAATGGACTCTGGAGAATACAGATGCAAATCTTACTTTTGTACCGCATTACAGCCAGCATACACAGAGATATGGAATTTACTTTAACTACACAGCAAATTCAGGTGCATTTAATGTAACAAAGTACTTAAAGGACAAAGAAACTGCAAGATTTGAAAATGCAAAGCAGGATGTAGTACAGCCTGGTTATGGTCAGTATGAAAATGATGAAGATCATAATATGCAGGAAAGCAATTCTGTCGGACAGACATCCGATGGAACAAGCAGATATGCGAAGGCAGGCGGATATTTCATTTATACAATGAAGACTGCTCCAAATGAGGAGAATGTGCTTGAAGTAACCTTCCGCGGTGCAGATGAAGGAAAATCCATTAAAATCTCTGTTGATGGCAGCGTTGTTTATGATGAAGTTCTTTCCTTCTCAAAGGCAAGGGCAGCCGTTTCCGATACCGATGAGTATACCGTAAGAATTCCGGTATCAGCAGATATGATCGGTGATAAGACTAAGGTAGATGTGAAGTTTGAAAGTGGAAAAGCAGATGAAGATTCCGCAGCCGTATACAATTTCATCTATATGACAAAAGCATACAGCACAGATACCAGCCTTGAATTAACTTCATCTGAAGGAACCGTAACAAAAGCAGATGATAAGAGTTATACCATTTCCGTAGGCAAGGATGTTACAAGTGTTGATTTGACAGCAAAAATTGCTTCGGAGTACGGATATGTAAGAGTAAATGGTGCTGTTGTAAAAGAAACACAGCCATACACCGTAGATTTAAGCAAAAATAACTTTATTACACTGACCTATACTGTTTATGCAGAAGATATGGAAACATCCGAGGATTATACAGTAAATATTCAGAAGGAAACGGATGCGGACAGCAGGAAAGATGTTGATAAGAAGCTTGCATACTTTGTAAACTGTGGTGACTACGATGTAACTACATTGTCAGAGGGCGATTTATTCGGTGTATATAATGGTGTGACAGACCAGGCATATGGAGTCGATCCGGTAACCGGAAAGAAATGGGGAATTGTAGATACCATATCAAATCCATTAAAGAATGGAGAGGTAACAAACAATTCAGCTATGACGAAAGCAGTATTTACGGATAATACATGGACCTTTGAAACCAATACATCGATAACGGATGAAAGTGATAAGACATTGACAAACCGTTATACAAAGAATCAGTGGGAAAGCGGCATGAACAGAAAATTAAGCTATGCGTTTGAAGTGCCGGACGGAACTTATAAGGTAGAAATGTATTTCGCAGATCCATGGGGCGTTTCAAAGGATCCTATCGTATCAGCAGAAGGAAATACCGTGATTGAAAAGGCAGGTACAAATACAGCGGTAACTGCAGATGTAACGGTAACAGATGGTGAATTAAATCTTGATGTAACATCACCGGATGCAACAAAATGCCTGAATCTTTCCTATATCAAGGTATATATGCCGGAAACAACACCGGATGATGGAGGAAAAGATGACAGCACCGGAAAAGACGATGCTACCGGAAAGGATGACAGCACTGGAAAAGACGATACTGCCGGGAAAGATAATGATGCCGGAAAGAATGACAATGCCGGAAACAGCACAACAGCCGGACAGATTGGCCAGACAGCAAAGAATGATACAACAACAGCAAAGGGTGAAAACAAGACAGCAGGTGGAAGCACAAAGACAGGTGATACCGCACCAGTTGCACCGCTTGCCGCAGCTGCAGCCGTTTCACTTGGAATTGTGGCAGTGTCATTAAAGAAAAAGAAAAAAGCAGAATAAATAAACAGAATAAATAAACAGAATAATCGGGTAGGAGGTAAATAATTATTATCGGGTAGGAGGGAAATAATTATTTTATTTACCTCCTACCCGATTTATAATAATTTATTTGCGGTAGCAAGCATTAACTTGATACGGTTTAACTGGTTTACTTCACTGGCACCAGGATCATAGTCTACGGCAACAATATTTGCTTTTGGATATTGTTTTCTAAGGTTTTTAATAACACCTTTTCCAACCACATGGTTTGGAAGGCAGCCAAACGGCTGGGCGCAGACAATATTAGGAACACCTGTATGAATCAGCTCCAGCATTTCGCCGGTCAGGAACCATCCTTCACCGGTCTGGTTTCCAAGAGATACAATAGGTTCTGCCATTTTTGCAAGTTCACGGATATCCGAAGGCGGAGTAAAGTGTTTGCTCTTTTTGCAGGCTTTGATGACAGGTCTGCGGATATAATTCAGGGCAGAGATTCCGAGATTTGCAAGATGTTTTGCCTTTTTCTTCATTCCAAGGTAATCCGCTTTGAAATTATTGTTATAGAAACAGTAGTAGAAGAAGTCAAGCAAATCAGGCATGACGGCTTCCGCACCTTCCGCCTCTAAGAGTTCTACCAGATAATTATTGGCAGACGGAAGGAATTTTACAAGGATTTCACCAACGATGCCGACACGCGGCTTCTTCATGTCCTCATGGATTGGAAGCCGGTCAAACTCTTCAATAATAGCGGTAAGGTTTTTTCGGAATTCCCCCATATGGAAACCAGGTTTTTCAAGCTGGCGGATACAGGTGGTTTTCCATTTTTCATGTAATTCATCCGCACTTCCCGCATTGATTTCATATGGGCGCATACGATACAGGCAGCGCATAAAGACATCCCCGTATATCAAAGCCTGTACTCCTTTTACAACCATTTCAGGGGTGTATTGGAATCCGCTGTTGGACTCAAGTCCCTGTACACTTAAAGAGATAACAGGAATCTGAGGATATCCGGCTTTCTGTAAGGCACGCCTGATAAATCCAACATAGTTAGAAGCACGACAGCCACCGCCCGTCTGTGTCATGATGATAGCAAGCTTGTTTACATCGTATTTACCGGAAAGAACGGCATCCATCATCATACCGACAACAATCAGGGAAGGATAGCAGGCATCATTATTTACATATTTTAATCCGATATCAACGGCATTCCGGCATTTTTCCTTATAATCAGGGCTGTCCGTATCAGACTGCAGCATCACAATATTCAGTCCGCAGGCTTTTAAGGCCGGTCCGAGTAAATCAAAGTGAATAGGTGTCATCTGCGGTACAAGGATGGTATATCCCTCATCACGCATTTCCTTTGTAAATTCCTGTTTTTCGACATTTGCCGGCCGGATTTTCCGCTGTATATGATTCTCCTTACGGACACGCAGGGCAGAGATCAGGGAGCGGATTCTTATTCTTGCCGCACCAAGATTATTTACTTCATCAATTTTTAATACGGTATATATTTTTCCAGAATTTGTCAAAATATCATTTACGCAATCGCAGGTAACGGCATCCAGACCGCAGCCAAAAGAGTTCAGCTGGATAAGATCCAGATCATCCCTTGTTTTCACATAATTTGCCGCACGATAGAGTCTTGAGTGGTACATCCACTGATCCATGACAATAAGCGGACGCTCTACATTTGCAAGATGTGAAATACTGTCCTCGGTCAGAACGGCAATACCGTAAGAGGTAATCAGTTCCGGAATACCGTGGTTGATTTCCGGATCGATATGGTAAGGTCTTCCGGCAAGAACGATTCCGTGACGGTTATTTTCTTCCAGATACTTCAGAGTTTCCTCGCCTTTTGCCATAATGTCACGGCGAGCATCTTCCATGGCTTTCCAGCCTGCGGCGGAAGCATTTAAAATCTCATCCTTTGGAATATTGAATTCTTCCGTAAAGATATCAACCAGTCTGGAAGAAACGGTTTCCACGTTTGTAAGAGCCATAAAAGGATTTAAGAATTTAATATGTTCCAGTTCTTCGACATTATTCTTGATGTTTTCCGCATAGGAAGTAACGATAGGGCAGTTATAATGGTTGTTGGAATCCGGTGTTTCGTTGCGTTCATAAGGAATACAAGGATACCAGATAAATTTAATATCATTTTTAATCAGCCATTCGATATGTCCGTGTGCGAGTTTAGCAGGATAACATTCGGATTCACTCGGAATGGATTCGATACCAAGCTCGTAAATCTTTCTGGATGACTGCGGGGAAAGAACCACGCGGAATCCCAGCTTGCGGAAGAAAACAGCCCAGAACGGGAAGTTTTCGTACATATTCAGGACACGCGGAATTCCGACAGTGCCGCGTGGGGCTTTATCTTCCGTTAAAGGTTCATAATCAAAGATACGTTTCAGTTTGTATGCAAAAAGGTTTGGAACATTATCCTTGTTTTTCTCTTTGCCGATACCTTTTTCGCAACGGTTTCCGCTGATAAACTGACGACCGCCGGAAAATTTGTTGATGGTAAGGAGACAGTTATTGGTACAGCCCTTACATCTGGCGAGGGAAGTGGAGTATTCCATGGCATTAATTTTATCGATACCCAGCATGGTTGTCACTTTGCCTTTGCAACGTTCCCTTGCAATTAATGCAGCACCGAATGCACCCATGATACCTGCGATATCGGGGCGTACAGCCTCACAACCGGAAATCTTTTCGAAGCTTCTTAAGACGGCATCGTTGTAGAAGGTTCCGCCCTGGACTACGACTTTTTTACCGAACTCTTTGGCATCCGTTACTTTGATAACCTTGAATAAAGCATTTTTAATGACGGAATAGGCAAGTCCGGCAGAGATATCGGCAACGGTAGCACCTTCCTTCTGTGCCTGCTTTACATTAGAATTCATGAATACGGTACAGCGTGTGCCAAGATCGGTCGGGTTCTTCGCAAATAAAGCGGCCTTTGCAAAATCCTGTACGGAATAATTCAGCGATTTCGCAAAAGTTTCAATGAAAGAACCACATCCGGAAGAGCAG
>FR900149.1:31894-37410 GCA_000437755.1 Roseburia sp. CAG:303 | reverse complement strand
GAAGAGCAGGCTTCATTTAACTGGACAGAATCCACGGTATTATTTTTAATGCGGATACATTTCATATCCTGGCCACCGATGTCAAGGATGCAGTCCACATCCGGTTCAAAAAATGCGGCGGCATAATAATGGGATACCGTTTCTACTTCTCCTTCGTCCAGTAAAAATGCAGCTTTTACAAGGGCTTCCCCATATCCGGTTGAGCAAGAGTAGGCGATTCTTGCACTATCCGGAAGCATGGAATAGATTTCACGGATGGACTTGATGGTTGTACCCAGAGTATCTCCGTTATTATTGCTGTAGAAAGAGTACAGCAGTGTTCCGTCTTCGCCGACGACAGCTGTTTTGGTTGTAGTAGAGCCACAGTCAATTCCAAGATAGCAGTTTCCGGAATATTCGGACAGACGGCCTTTGCGGACGGAATGTCCGGCATGACGTCTGGAAAATGCATCGTATTCTTCTTCGGATGCAAATAAAGGCTCCATACGTTTTACTTCAAAATCCATCTTGACACCTTTGTCCAGAGTGGAAATAAGATCGTCAACGGAGAAAGAAACCTCTTCTTTGTAATTCATGGCAGAACCGGTGGCTGCAAAGAGATGGGAATGTTCCGGGGCGATGACCTGCTCCGGTGTCAGTTTCAGGGTGCGGATAAAAGCCTCTTTCAATTCTGACAGGAAGTGGAGCGGACCGCCAAGAAAGGCAACATTTCCGCGAATCGGTTTTCCGCAGGCAAGACCGCTGATGGTCTGGTTTACCACTGCCTGGAAAATGGAAGCGGATAAATCTTCCTTTGTAGCACCCTCGTTGATGAGCGGCTGGATATCTGTTTTCGCAAATACACCGCAGCGGGCTGCGATAGGGTAGATCGCCTTATAGTTTTTGGCATATTCATTTAAACCGGAGGCATCGGTCTGTAAAAGGGAAGCCATCTGGTCAATAAATGATCCGGTACCACCGGCACAGATTCCGTTCATTCTCTGCTCTACACCATTGGTAAAATAGATAATCTTCGCATCTTCACCGCCAAGCTCAATGGCAACATCCGTCTGTGGTGCAAAGTCGTTTAATGCGGTAGATACGGCGATTACTTCCTGGACAAAAGGAACATTCATATGGCCGGCAAGTGTAAGGCCGCCGGAACCGGTAATAACCGGATGAACCTCGATACTGCCTAACTGTTCTTTTGCAAGGATAAGCAGATCCTTCAGGGTTTCCTGAATATTGGCAAAATGTCTCTTATAATCAGAAAAAAGAATCCGGTTTTCTTCATCAATAATAGCTATTTTAACAGTAGTGGAACCGATATCGATTCCAAGCTTATAACATTTACTCATAAGTATTTCTCCTTTAATATACGGGGCCTGCAATACGCAAGCCCCGTATATTATAGTATAAAATCAAATTGTTTTCAACAGTAAAAATACCTGGAACACAGGGATTATTTTATATGTTCATGGGTATAGATATGATCCTGGCAGTATTCATAATTGCCGGCACATTTGGAGCAGAAGCGGAAGGTAAGTTCCGGGTTCGTCTCACTTGTCCGTCCGCAGATGGCACATTTGTGTTTAGCAATGCTCTGGGCATTCCGCATCTGTTTCTGATAGGTAAATCTTCGTTTTGCCTCACGCGGGGAATATTTCTTCATATTCCTTGTGGCAAAGAAGAAGATGAGGAAATTCAGTACGGACAGAATAATGCCGATCGCATTGGAAAAGCAGATATTGGCAATATCTATCTTGCTGTATCCATTTAAAGCATAGTAGGCAAGCTGCTGGGCATCTCCGGTAATCTGGAAATATCTCGCAATATTTGCAAGACATTCATAGCCAAGATAGACAGCATCCACGATGGCAAGCCATTTCATCTTGATCGGAATAATTAACATGAATAATACCTGTGCATCCCCGAATAAGGTCGCAAATGCAAGGAAAGATGCCATATTCACATAATAAGTACTCATGGAAAGGCTGATGGCAAATGTACCGCCGCTGGTAAGATACGTTATGCCATAAATTAACATTGCCCCGATGGTCATAATCAGGTAGCCGGAAATCATATATACATTGTACCGGAATGTTCCCCAGTAATTTTCCAGTGTATGTCCAATCCAGTAATAGAACATGAACATAAAGATAGTAAAGAAGCCTAAGGATTCCGGGGTGGTCAGGATCCAGGTAAAGAGTCTCCAGACCTGTCCTTTCATAACCAGTGCCGGACTGAGCTGAAGTGCGGAATAGATGTCTGGACTGAGCAGTTCCAGTATATAACCTATGCCGTAACCTATTAGCAGATAGTTAATCAGATTTTTCACTGCATACTGTCCGCATTTTCGTTCCAGTTTGTTTAAAAAATTCATTATTACCTCCGTTAATATCGGTATGCCGGAGCCATGCAGACTCCGGTCATATGTTTTCTTCTAGTAGTATAAATGTTTTCCTCTTATATTACCAGTAAAAAATGTATTAATTCTGAATAAGAGTTAAAAATTTTTCAAAGGTCATGTCTTTTTGTTTTATCAGATCCGACATCAGAATACTTTTATCAAACGGTTCCTCAACGGATTCTGACTGTATTTCGGCGAAATCTTCCTGTGGTGCATCGGTCTCCATGGTATCCATGGGCATACCGACGGTATCATTCATCATATCACTGCGTTGTACCGGAATGCATATTTCTTCGCCGATATGAAGGTTGTAAACATTCATGTTGCGGTTGGCATTCATGATTTCACCGATTGGAACATTATAATAACGGCTTAACAGATAAAGGGTATCGCCTTTTTTTATGGTGTGGATAATGCCGTTACATTTTCTGCAGTAACAGATATTTCCAAAATAATTATTATCCATTCTTCCTCCAGATATACGATATTTTAACAGAAGTAAAATATCTATTCATCATAGTATATGAAGAAGTGCGAAAAATGTGAAAAGACCGCCAGGATCTCTGGCGGTCTTGAAATATCCTTTTATTTTCTGTCTGCAATAATAGCAGTTACGGAATTTGCCGGAAGAACAATCGTAGTCTGAGAATCGGTAAATGTAATCTCAGATTCTGCAGGAACGATAGGCTCGTTTTCTTTTGTATTTACATTTGGAACATGTGCTTTTGTGGCATCGCCTGTGATGGTAATGCATTTTGCACAGGACTCAAATGCAAGATCCTCGATGGAAAGTTTTACCGGTTTATCAAAATTATCGGCATTTACAAGCTTGATATAGAGATGTTCTTCGTCCTTTGTAACGGAGTTGAAGATATCATGGTTGTATGCTTCCAATTTATAATCAAGAACTTTGGAGGTAAAGCTTCCATCTGTGTAAGAGCAGATCAACCGTTTTCTGCTGTCATTTACATTGGAATCCGCACCATAGTTTACGGTGATGGTATAGTCTTTGCCAGAGCTAATTGGTTCGTAGCTTGCGGCACGCAGGTTGCCGGCACAGCTGCTGGAAGAGAAGTCGCCAAGGCGGTAGCCTTCGACACCATTCTTGTACACTTTTACACCGGTTGCTTCGGAATCATAAGCGATGGCATATTCCAGTGCAGTCTTTGTGTCGGATTCGATATCTGTTACACCGACACCCACATAGAATCCATCATTGCCGGATACCCTGGAAGCGATGACTTTTACAGTATAGTCTGTCCAGTCCGGACGGATGCAATAGATACCACTGAGTGTACCGCCCGCATGGATGGTCATGCCTTCTGCACCGAAAGTTACTTCCCCGGAATTTGGAAGAAGTGCAAAGCTTTCCGGAAGTCCGGCTGAGAAATCGCTCTCAAACAAAACTTCGGAAGTTTTGTTTGAAGTTACGGTAACGTGTTTTACGGTAATCTCTGCATTTGCAGTAGCGATTTCGATACCGCCTCTTGGAATCAGGGAAACGGCTTTTCCGTCGGCATATGTTTCAAAGCTTGTGGAAACTACATTCTTGCCGATATATTTTGCAAATAACTGCTGGACATAGTAGGTAGGTGTATACCATACACTTTCGTTATCAAACCAGATACAGTCCGGAGTCCAGCGGTAAGTGCTGTCTGTCAGAATTTTGTTGAATAACGGAGCAGTAGCGGCGAGTCTTACCACGTCGGAATTGTTCTCAAATCCGGTCATGACGGCAGCCTCTGCAACGGCACCAGCTAAGGTATTCTTGTCAGAAGAAGCATATTCTCCGACAAATACTTTTGAACTTTCGCTGTCATCAATTGTTCCGTCCGCATTGTATGCACGATAGTAGTAGTTGTATCTGTCAACATTGTTTAACAGATAATTATTTGCCCTGTAATAATGTTCATCCACGATGGTTTCCATGAAGTTTTTCTGATATTTATACCAGTTTACTTCTTCTTCAGTGCTGGTTTCCCCGTCTGTAAAGGAAAGGGTAGTGCTGCCTTCCATACCGCCGGCAAGGAACTTCCAGTCATCTTTATAGGCATTGTCATCGGCTTGTGCACCTGCGGTAGACAGAATGGTTAAGTTGTAGCCCGGATAATTTTCTTTTACATGCTTTGTGATTCTTTCGTAGAATTCTTCAAAACTTGCCATAAATTCCGGTCCCCAGTTTTCATTTCCGACACCGAGATAATGCAGGTCAAATGGAGCTTCATGTCCCATTTCTTTTCTTACTTTTGCCCAGACATTGTTTTCAAAATCTGTGCTGATGGCAAAATCGATCAGGTCGGTAAAGTTCTTAATATATTTGTCACGGAGAGAACCACCTGCAGGATTTGCATAATCGGAACGTGCCTGGCATAATACACCGCATGCCATAACAGGAAGCGGTGTTGCACCAAGGTCCTCGGATAACTGGAAATATTCCATATAGCCAAGTCCCATGGTCATGACATAGCCCCAGCAGTTATAATTTTCTTTTCTTGTTTCCACATCTCCAACAGAATCCTTCCAGTCATAGACATTTTCCCAGAGGTAAGAACCTTCGGAAATACATCCGCCAGGGAATCGTAAGAAGGTCGGGTGCAAATCGGCAAGTGCCTGCACAAGGTCTGCTCTTAAACGATAGTTCGGATTGCCGAGATAGTTGATATGTGCGGTAGCAGAAGATTTCTCTTCGGAAGCACCCCATACCTTTTCCGGGAACATGGAAACCATATCGATAGCAACAGAGCCATGGAATACCATCTTTAACTGTCCCATGGAAGAAGAAGAAGCGGTAAGGGTAATCTTTGTATCTTTGCCGTATTTCTTCCAGTCGGCACTGTCAGCGGAAACAATCTGTGTATCGGATAATGCGTTACCATTTTCGTCCACAAGAGTCAGCTCGATGGAAGCAGTACCTTTTGCCCAGATGGTAAAGTCATATTTTTCTCCGGAAATGATGTTCATGGAGCAGAGGTGGTTGCTGTCACAGAAACCTCTGTTGTAAATTACGGCACCGTCAGCTACTTCAACATAGTAAGCTGCAGTTTCCGGCTTTGTAACACCGAAGAATTCATTTAATCCGCCGGAACATTTCGGAGTCATCTTATCCGTATCGCCAAACCAGAAGTTA
>FR900149.1:30788-31881 GCA_000437755.1 Roseburia sp. CAG:303 | reverse complement strand
AAACCAGAAGTTAAGCGGTGTATGATTGCGGCCGCCGGTCTTTGCATTTTCACCGGAGGACATATCATAGTTCTGGAACGTAAAATCCTCGAAAGAACGGTTCTGGATCATTTCCGCATAGATACCACCGTCGGCAGCATTGTTGATATCTTCATAAAACAGACCGAAGAGAGTATCGCTTACTTTTACGGTTTCATCTTCGCCGTGTACGGTCAGGGTATATGGTGCAAGTGAAGATGGAAGTGCGGTTAAGCGGTAGTTTTTCTCTGTCTGTGCAGCTCCTTTGGTAAGTACTGCAGTCAGGTTCACTAATGCAGGTGAGGAGATCTCCTGTAACTTACCGTCGGATGTCAGCGCAGATTCATTATCGGACTTCCAGGTAACGGTTACTTTTCCACCCATGAGGGAGGCAGGAAGTTCATAATCCTTAATGGCAATCTTTTCCGGTGCTTCCAGATATTTCTCTTTTGCAAGGTTTACGATTTCTTCATCGGAAAGGGAATCGCACATTACTTCCAGAATGTCATATTCGGATAATACATCCGAGAAAATACGGATATCCGCCATAGAACCTGAGAAATCATCATCCACGTCATACTGGGATTTTCCAATAAAATTATTTTCGTGGGAGTTATTTGAAAATGCGGACCAGAAATGACGGAATTTTCCATACATGCCACTGGTCGTCTGGCTGATAGAACCGTCTGCGGCAACTTCACCATTTATGTATACGATAGGGCCGGCACTGCTTAAAGTACCTTCTTTTGTACCGGATACGGTTACGGCGATATGGGACCACTGTCCGATTGGAAGTGCTTTTACCGGATCGGCAACAATATCTTCCCCGGCAAAGCAGGAGGTACGAAGATTTCTTGTGACAAAGATATATGGACCGCCCATGCCTTTACCAAAATCAAAAAGACGTTCCCATACATTTGTACCCTGTTCCGGACGTACCCATGCAGATAACGTGATACCAGTCATATCATTCACGTTCTTTAATACATCGGAAGGAAGCTTCAGGTAGCTTGTACCGCTCTTTCCACCTGCAAAACGGACCGCATTTTTGCCGTCAATGACTTCGGCTGCCGGA
>FR900149.1:29209-30772 GCA_000437755.1 Roseburia sp. CAG:303 | reverse complement strand
CTGCCGGAAGTGACGTTCCAAGAGCTGCCGCATCAAAGCCATTGCCAGAGCTGTCTTTGCCCGGATTAGCGGCATCTTCAAATGTGTAATGAGCAGTTAAGCTATTTTTTAAAATATCGTTCATTCAATCATTCTCCTTTATGTTTTTACATACTTTCCATTGTACTATAAGATAGAAATTTTTTCAATGATGAAATATAACTTCTATATTTAAATAAGTAGTGTTCGGACAGAGAATATCCATGCCGGCAGAACTGGCATGGATATCATGGATTAGATGATAATGCAGATGACACCACCTTTGCTGTCATTTGTAATCTTCTGCAGGGTATCCTGCATCTTGCTTTGTGTTTCGTCCGAGAGTTTATCTATTTTGGAACGGATTCCTTCATTTACGATTTGTTCAATGGTTTTTCCGAAAATATTTGTTTCCCAGATACCATCGGAATTTTCGCCGCCGCTGGATTTAATGAACTGAATCAGGTCTTCCGCCTGGGTTTCCGAACCTACGATCGGGGAAATCTCCGTATAGATATTGGATTTGATAAAATGAATGGAAGGAGCGGAAGCTTTGATTTTTACTCCGAAACCGGTTCCTTTTTTTATGATTTCCGGTTCATCAAGTGTGATTTCGTCCCTGGAAGGAAGAACGACCCCATAGCCTTTTTGACGGACTGAGGTAATGGCATCCTGAACCTTTGAAAAATCATCTTTCATGTGGGAAAGTTCTTTTATGGTATAGATAAGTTCATACTCGTTTGTGATATCTGCCCCGGTAAGCTCGCTTAAAACCTTATAATAATAAGAGTCATCCGTCTGTACATTCAGGTTTATAATGCCCTGTGACATATCCTTGGAAGCAATTTTGATTCCGGTAATGTATGGGCAGTCGGTTTCAAAGGACTGGGAGGTAATATTGCGCATTACCTGCAGACCGGACATTTTCTCGCGGATGCACCGGATGATTTCAGCTTTCAGCGGATGGGCGGAATCCAGCATTTCGATCCATTTCGGCATATAAAAATTCAGTTCTGAAATCGGAAATTCCAGAAGAACATTCTGCAGGATATTATGTATATCTTCTTTCTTCAGCTGTTCGCAGTTTACCGCCATAACGGATACATCATAACGGGCGGCAAGCACAGAGGCTTCTTTTTTACATTCTTCAGAATAAGGGCGGCTCGAATTTAAAAGAACAATAAAAGGTTTGCCGAGTGATTTTAATTCTTTGATGGTCTGTTCCTCGGGTGCGGCATAATCTTCCCGGTGGAATTCTCCAAAACTGCCATCCCCGGTAATTACAATCCCAATGGTGGAATGGTCGGAAATAACTTTTCGTGTACCGATTTCAGCGGCTTTGGTAAAAGGAATATCATAATCAAACCATGGGGTTTTTACCATGCGTTCTTTATCATTTTCAATATGTCCCACTGCCGAATCCACCATATAGCCGACACAGTCAATCAGCCGGATTTTTACGGAAGTTTCTTCGTCAAGCCGGATCGTGGCGGCCTCTTTGGGAATAAATTTCGGTTCGGTTGTCATAATGGTTTTTCCGTCCGA
>FR900149.1:11007-29191 GCA_000437755.1 Roseburia sp. CAG:303 | reverse complement strand
GTCCGAGGATTGCGGCAGTTCATCCTTCGTCCGGGCGATTTTATTCTCGTCTGTCATGGTAGGAATGACGAGTGTTTCCATAAAACGTTTGATAAAGGTAGATTTTCCACAACGTACCGGACCTACCACCCCGATGTAGATTTCACCGTCTGTACGGTCTTTGATGTCTTTGTATAAATGAAAAGAATCCATGCTTTTCCTCCATTTCCGCACGCAGGTGCAAAATATTTTTTATAAGATAGATATATGCCGGAAAAAGAAAAACATTCAGGAAGTTTAAAATTTTTGACAAAGGGCAGGGTATGTGGTACGATACAGGAAAGAATATCTTAAAGAAAGGAAAGAAAGAGTTTGAGAGGATATGTAATATTATTTCTTGTTCTGGTTGTGATTTTTGCTGTGCAGTCATATAATATGAAGAAATCGGCTGCGGAAAAACTGAAAAAAGAACTGGATGAGGGCTGGGGAAAGAAAAGAAACAGGAAGTATGGCCATAATGAATATGAACGGATTTCCCATTATTACCGGCAGACCCGGGAAGGAGAAAATGTAATTGATGATATTACATGGAATGATCTGTCCATGGATGATGTGTTCCGGGCAATGAACCATACCTGGTCGTCCGTGGGTGAGGAAAGCCTGTACCGCAGACTGAGAATTCCGCAGACGGATTTAAGCGAACTGGAAAAATTCGGCAGGATGAGTTCCGTGTTTGAAAAGAACCCGGAGAAAACGAAGCAGCTTCAGCAGATTTATGCGGAGATTGGAAGAACCCATTCGGTGTCATTGTATGATTTCATTACCACGGCATCAAAACTGACACAGAAGCCGAATCTTCCGCATTATCTTGATATCGTGCTGATGCTTGCCTGCATTGCCGGATTGTTTTTGGAACCGGTGTATGCCGTTGTCGGACTTCTGGTTGTTTTGTCCTGGAATATTTACAGCTACTATAAAGAAAAAAATGATGTAAATAATTATTTTGTATGTTTTGAATACATTATCCGCCTGATCCGTTATAGCGGAAAGATCGAGAAAGCACTGGCAGATATGGGAGATGAGGTGTTTCAGGATTATATCAGCAGGACAGGAAGGCTGCAGGGAAAAACGAAAAACCTGAAAAAGGGAATGTTTCTGATGGCATCTCCGGGAGTCGATGATTCCATAGCGGAGATGCTTATGCAGTATGTCAGGATGATTTTCCATGTAGATCTGATAAAGTTCAACCTGATGGTAAAAAAGACAAAGGAGAATATCGGTGAAATTGATGAATTATACCGGATTATGGGGGATATTGAAGCTGCGGCAGCAGTTGCTTCTTTCCGGACCTATCTGAAGGAACAGCATGGATTTTATGCAGTTCCACAATGGAGAAAAGAAGGAATCTGCTTTGATGAAATCTATCATCCATTGATTGAAAAGGCGGTCAAAAATTCAATGCATACAGAAGAAAATGTATTGCTTACCGGTTCTAATGCATCCGGTAAATCCACGTTTTTAAGAACCGTGGCCGTCAATGCAATTCTTGCGGAAACGATTTATACTGTGGCTGCGAAATCGTATGCCATGCCGGTGTGTGAGATTTATTCCTCCATGTCACTGAAAGATAATCTTTCGGAAAATGACAGCTATTATATGGCGGAAATCAAGTCGTTAAAACGGATTATGGACAAGGCTGGCAGTGGCAGGACGATTATCTGCTTTATCGACGAGGTGCTTCGTGGAACAAATACCATCGAGCGTATCGCGGCATCTTCACAGATTCTGAAAGAGCTTACGGCAGAAAATGTAATTTGTTTTGCGGCAACCCATGATATTGAACTGACGCATATCCTGGATCAGTCATACAGCAATTATCATTTTGAAGAAGAAGTATGCGGAGAAGATGTAAACTTTAATTATCATCTGAAAAAGGGACGTTCCGTGACCAGAAATGCAATCAGGCTTTTAAAGGTTATGGAGTATCCGGACAGAATCGTAAAAGGGGCAGAACAGCAGGTGGAAGAATTTACCAATACAGGAAAATGGAAATATCCGTTATAAAATGTGAAAAATGATTGAAAATGCAAAATATTTATGTTATTATTGGTATAATGTAACAAAATATTGGAGGCAGTCATGAAGAAGTACGGAGTAAATGAACTCAGAAGAATGTATCTCGAATTTTTCGAGAGCAAAGATCATCTTAAAATGAACAGCTTTTCATTAGTACCACATAATGATAACAGCTTATTACTTATTAATGCCGGAATGGCACCATTAAAACCTTATTTTACAGGACAGGAGATTCCTCCAAGAAGAAGAGTCACTACCTGCCAGAAATGTATCCGGACGGGAGATATCGAGAATGTCGGAAAGACGGCAAGACATCTTACGTTTTTTGAAATGCTTGGTAATTTTTCCTTTGGGGATTATTTCAAGCATGAGGCGATTCACTGGTCCTGGGAATTTCTGACAGAAGTGCTTGGACTTGAAAAAGACAGACTTTATCCATCGATCTATTTTGAGGATGATGAAGCCTTCCGCATCTGGAATGAGGAAATTGGAATTCCGGAAGACAGAATCACAAGATTTTACCGTGATGAGAATGGGGACTGTGATAATTTCTGGGAACACGGTGCTGGTCCATGCGGTCCGTGTACAGAGATTTATTACGACAGAGGAGAGAAGTACGGCTGTGGAAAGCCGGACTGTAAAGTAGGTTGCGACTGCGACCGCTTTATGGAAGTATGGAACAATGTATTTACCCAGTACGAAGGAGATGGAAAAGGTCACTATACAGAACTTGTACAGAAGAACATCGATACCGGCATGGGACTGGAGCGTCTTGCGGTTGTAATGCAGGATGTGGATTCCGTATTCGATATTGATACCATGAAGGCAATTCGCGATAAGATTTGCGAACTGGCACATGCAGAGTATCATAAGGATGAGAAGAAGGATGTTTCCATCCGTCTGATTACCGATCATATTCGTTCTGCAACATTTATGATATCCGATGGTATCATGCCGACAAACGAAGGAAGAGGATATGTATTAAGAAGATTAATCCGTCGTGCGGCAAGACATGGCAGACTGCTCGGCATTGACGGACAGTTCCTTGCAAAACTGAGTGCAACCGTTATCCACGAATCCAAAGACGGTTATCCGGAACTGGAAGAGAAGAAAGAATTTATCTTCAAAGTCCTGACGGAAGAAGAGACAAAGTTCAATAAAACAATCGATCAGGGACTGAGTATTCTTTCGGATATGATGGATAAACTGATTGCGGAAGATAAGAGTGTACTTTCCGGGGAAGATGCATTCCGTCTTTATGATACCTATGGATTCCCACTTGATTTAACCTCTGAGATCCTGGAAGAGAGAGGAATTACTCTTGATGAAGAAGGATTTAAGCGGTGCATGGAAGAACAGAGAAACAAGGCAAGAAAAGCCCGCAAGGTAACCAATTATATGGGTGCAGATGCGACTGTATATGAACAGCTCGATGCCGCACTTACCTCCAGGTTCACAGGATATGACAGCCTTGAGACGGAATCTGTGATTACCGCACTTACAACAGAGAATGAAGTGACACAGGCACTGGCGGACGGCGATGTTGGAACGATTATCACAGAAGAGACAACTTTTTATGCAACCATGGGCGGACAGGAAGGCGATAAGGGTATTATTACACAGGATGGCTCCGTGTTTGAAGTGGCAGATACCATTAAACTTGTCGGTGGTAAAATTGGTCATCTTGGTAAAGTGACAAAGGGAATGTTCCGTACCGGGGACAAAGTAAAACTCAGTGTATCGGAAGAAAACAGAAATGACACTGCAAAGAACCACAGTGCAACACATCTGCTTCAGAAAGCACTTCGTATTGTGCTTGGAAGCCATGTACAGCAGAAAGGTTCTCTGGTAACACCGGACAGACTTCGTTTCGACTTTTCTCATTTTGAAGCAATGACACCGGAAGAGATCGCACAGACAGAAGAACTGGTAAATCGCGAGATCGGAAAAGCACTGGAAGTAAAGACCGAAGAGATGAGCATGGAAGATGCGAAAAAGACAGGTGCCATGGCTCTTTTTGATGAAAAATACGGTGAAAAAGTACGTGTGGTTTCCATGGGAGATTTCTCTGTGGAGCTGTGCGGTGGTACACATGTTAAGAATACAAGCACTATCGGAATGTTTAAGATTGTTTCAGAAACAGGAATTTCGGCAGGTGTAAGAAGAATAGAAGCACTTACATCAAAAGGTGTATTAAAATATTACTCAGAAGTAGAAAAAGAACTTCATGATGCAGCAAAAGCTGCAAAATCAGATACAGCAGGTCTTGTGAAAAAGATTGAGACTATGCAGGAAGAGATAAAGAAACTGCAGAGCGACAATGAAAGCCTTAAGAGCAGGCTTGCAAGCAGTTCACTTGGAGAAATTGATAACCAGGTGATGGAAGTATCCGGTGTGAAGTTCCTGGCAGTCAGGGTGGACGGCGTTGATATGAACGGTCTGCGTACCCTTGGAGATCAATTAAAGAATAAGATTGGTGAAGGTGTTGTTCTTGTGGCATCAGCAGAAGGAGATTCCAAAGTAAATCTTCTTGCCATGGTAACAGAAGATGCTCAGAAGAAGGGCGCTCATGCCGGTAATCTTATAAAAGCAGTAGCAGCCGTTACAGGAGGCGGTGGCGGTGGCCGCCCGAATATGGCACAGGCCGGAGGAAAGAAACCGGAAGCTATTGAAGATGCTTTCAAAGAAGCGAAAACTGTCCTTGCAGGACAAATTAAATAATTTAGGAGGTTTTTAAGTTTTTATGAAGAAGTTTACAAAAAGATTCGCAGCACTGGCAGCATGTCTGGTATTCGCACTTTCCATGGCACTTACCAGCTTTGCGGCAGATGACAGTAGCGAACCTGTAAGAAAGGATGGTTTCAGTTCGATTGACGGACTTGAGATCAAAACAACAACCGACAGAGATTCTTATAAAGACGGGGAAGCACTTACTTATACATTCTCTTTTACCAATACAAATGATTATGCTTTGGATAATGTAAAGGTAAGTTATAAGGGTATTGAAAATCTGGATTATGACAAGCTTGCTTTAAAGAAGCTGGAATCCATTGGAAAAATTGAAGCAGGTGAAACTGTTACAAAGACATTTACAACAAACGGAGAAGCACCAAAATCTTCCGTAAGCATTCCGTTGGTTGCAGGGATTATTGCAGCAGTTGTGATTATTGTTGTGGTTGTACTGCTTATCGTGTTAAAGGGAAAGAAAAAGGGACGCAGAACAACAGCTATGGTGCTGGTAGGTGCATTGCTGACAGGTTCTATGTCCATGTTGCCGGCAAATGAAGCACAGGCCGTAACGAATTCTGATTTTGCAACTGTAGGTGTACACGATCCTTCCATCGTAAAAGATCCGGCAACAGGTACTTATTATGTATTTGGTTCACATAAGGCGGCAGCAAAGTCAACAGATCTTATGAAGTGGTCAAATCTTTCTACCAATATTGCAACAGATTATAAGAATCTGTTCGGCGATGTGTGGAACAATTACTGTATTACAGATGCAAACAATGATGTATCAGGAAACTTATGGGCACCGGATGTTATCTGGAATGAAACCATGAACAAATGGTGTATGTACATGAGTGTAAATGGAAATGACTGGCATTCCGCAATTGTTCTGCTGACTGCAGATAAGATTGAAGGACCATATGAATATGTGGACGAAGTTGTTTTCTCAGGATATGACGGAACAGCTAATGGCACCGTGGAAACTTCCAAAATTAAAGCAGATAAAACTGTAACATATGACGGGGAAGATGTTACCCTGACAATGACAGTAAGCTTCCAGCCATATTCAGAGGTCCTTTCAAGAGCAGAATATTCTGATATCAAGAAGGTTCTCGGACTGGGAGAAAATGATGCAATACCGGCAAGATATAACAGTACCGATCAGTCAAAAATAAACTGTATCGATCCGGCCGTAACTTACGATGATGACGGAAATCTCTGGATGGTATATGGTTCCTGGTCAGCAGGTATCTACCAGATTAAACTGGATACAAAGACCGGCTTAAGAGATTATGATTATACCGAATATGGTGATTATGTAAAAGACAAGGCAGATCCATATCTTGGATACAAGATCGCAGGTGGATATTATAACTCAGGCGAAGGTCCTTATATCTTAAAGGCAGATAAGTATTACTACTTATTCCTTTCTCTTGGTAACCTTGAAACAGATGGCGGATACAACATGAGATTATTCCGTTCCGAAAATATCAACGGACCATATGTGGATCAGGATGGTAATTCAGCGATTTATCCGGCATATACACAGAGTGCAGGATACACAGATATCCAGACATCTACAACGACCAAATACAACTCTACAAGAGGTATCAGGGTAATGAGCAGCATTAAGATGGCAGGAAAGAGTACAACACATATCGAAGCTGCCCAGGGTCATAACTCTGCATTTGTAGATGATGATGGAAAGATCTTCCTGATTTACCATACAAGATATACTGATACAGGAGAAGCATTCTCTGTCCGTGTACATCAGATGTACGTAAATGAGGATGGATGGCTTGTAGTATCTCCTTACGAATATTCAGGAGAAACACTCAGCACAACCGGATATACCGCAGATGAAATTGCAGGAACCTATGATTTCTCTATCCAGTACAGGGATAAAGTATATACATCAAAGGGAACCGGTGATAAGGGTATCTATACAGCTGTATCTATTACTCTGGGTGCTGATGGAACAATCTCAGGTGCTGCTACAGGTACATGGAAGACTACAACCGGATCTAATGTTGAAATGACGATTGACGGTGTTGTATACAAAGGTGTATTTGTAAAACAGGCAAATGAGCTTACAACAAGGGATGAAACCCTTACATTTACCTTATGTGGTGGAAACCAGATGGCATGGGGTGCTAAGACTTCAAATTAGTTAAAAAAAATGAAAAAAACAGTTGACGAATCGCCAGAATGTGTTATAATACCATTTGTGCAATAAAATACCCAATCAGTTGTATCGTGCACAATCCCACAACTGGAGGGAGGTTAGGTGAGAGATGTCGAATGTTATCGTTAAAGAAAACGAGAGTTTAGATAGCGCTTTACGCAGATTTAAAAGAAATTGTGCAAAGGCTGGTATCCAGCAGGAAATTCGTAAAAGAGAACATTACGAAAAACCAAGCGTAAAACGTAAAAAGAAATCAGAAGCAGCAAGAAAACGTAAATACAATTAATTTCATGCTGTTCGGAAAGCGGGTTACTTGAATAAGTAGCCCGCTATTTTCGATTATAGAGCATAATTTTGTGGTAAGTTCATATAAATAGAATAATTCAGAATATAGTATAGTGCATATGGGATATGATGTGAGGCGAAATCTGGCAGAAAATCTCAAGCTGCCAAAGGACCTTCTGACGGGTGATGTAAATGTCAGAATCATGGGAAAAAGAGAAGTATTTATAGAAAATTACCGTTATATCATAGAATATTCAGAGGCCGTTTTAAAATTGCAATGTAAAAATACAAAACTGAAAATAACAGGAAATAAACTTGTAATTGAGTATTATTCCAAAGATGAAATGCTGGTGAAAGGGATGATAGATGAAATATGTTATTATTAACTGTAAGCTTTGGAGGGATTTGATTGAAAGAGATACTTACAAGTTATTTACTGGGAGCAGTCAGAATCCGGATTGTGGGCGAAAATAAAGAGCGGTTTGTCAATCTGTGCCGAAACAGTGACATTTATATCTGGGATATCAGGAATGGAACAGAATGTACACTCTGTATTACAAAAGAAGATTTTTTTAAATTAAAACCGATTATCCGGAAAACATTTGTAAGAATTAAAATCATGGAAAAATATGGTTTGCCTTTTCTTGTATACAGGTATCGAAAAAGAGTACCTTTCTGTTTTGGCATAGCAACTTCATTTGTGATGATTTATGTGTTGTCTCTTTTTATCTGGGATATGCAGGTGGATGGAAATTATACATACAGTTCTTATGAAATTCTGAGATTTTTAAAAGAAGAGGGAGTTTCAACCGGGGTAAAAAAAGCACAGGTCAATTGCGATGCGGTTGAGAAATCAATTCGGAATCATTATTTTGATATTACATGGGTGTCCGTAGAGATTACGGGGACACGGCTGATTGTACATATTAAGGAAAATGAAGAAGAAATCCGCAGAGCTTCTGAGAATACGGATGAAGCAAGCGGGGAAAGCTATGATCTGGTCGCCACAAAACAGGCAGTTGTGACAAGTGTAGTGATGCGTGGAGGGACGGCTGCTGTAAAAATAGATATGCAGGTACAGCCTGGAGATATTCTGGTGTATGGCAGATATGATATCGTGGATGATAATAAAGAAACAGTAAGGACACAGTATCTCAGGGCAGATGCAGATGTTTATGGAAAGGTAGTATACGGCTATGAAGATATCCTGTCGTTGGCTCATACGGAAAAAGAGTATTACGGGAAAGAAAAGAAAAAGATTTCATTCCGGGCGGGTGATAAAATCTGGGAAATAGCCAATACTAAGAAAAAGAAGAATCAGGAAGTTGTCACACAGGAGAAACAGTTATATCTGTATGATAATTTTTATCTTCCTTTTTATCTGATACAGGAAAGCCGCAAAACATACACGGAAAAGGAATATCAGTATTCCAGGGAACAGGCAGAACAGATTGCAGAAGAAAAATTATCATATTTTATCGAAAAATTAGAAAAAAACACTATTCAAATAGTTGAAAATAATGTTACAATAGAAACAAACGATAATGTCTGCAGAAGTAGTGGAGCAATTACCGTAATAGAAAACATTGGACAGCTTCAGCCGGCTGCTCCGGAAGATTTGACAGGAGAAACAACAGAGAATTATGAGTGAAATAGGTAAAATTACAGATTTGTCAGCAGATGTTGCTGCAAATGTATTTGGCAGATTTGATGAATTTGCCAGAAAAATTGAAAAAACATTGCATATATCTTTTGTATACAGGGATAATGAACTGCGGGTAATCGGAGAGGAAGTCGCAGTCCATCGTGCGATACAGGTAATATCAACTCTTGCAGAACTTGCAAAAAGAGGAAATACGGTAACGGAACAAAACGTGGATTACGCATTATCCCTGACCTATACGGATAGTACAAAAGATATGATAGAACTGGATGATACGATTATCTGCCGGACAACAAACGGAAAGCCGGTCAAGGCAAAGACACTCGGACAGAAGAAGTATGTCGAGAGCATTAAAAATAACACCATTGTGTTCGGACTTGGACCGGCAGGTACGGGAAAAACTTATCTGGCGATGGCAATGGCGATTACCGCATTTAAGAATGATGAGGTAAGCAGGATTATTCTGACCCGTCCGGCGATAGAAGCAGGGGAAAATCTGGGATTTCTTCCGGGTGATTTGCAAAGCAAGGTTGATCCGTATCTGCGTCCCCTGTATGATGCTTTATATCAGATTATGGGTGCGGAAAGTTATCTTCATAATTCGGAAAAAGGACTGATCGAAGTAGCACCGCTCGCCTATATGAGAGGACGCACACTGGATAATGCATTCATTATTCTTGATGAGGCACAGAATACGACTCCGGCACAGATGAAGATGTTCCTGACAAGAATCGGATTTGGTTCAAAGGCAGTAATTACCGGAGATTTAACACAGAAAGATCTGCCGCATGGTGCCGTATCCGGTCTGGATATGGCGATTAAAGTTCTTCAAGGAATCGATGATATCGATCTGGTTACACTGACAAACCAGGATGTAGTAAGACATCCACTGGTGCAGAAGATTGTCAAAGCCTATGAGGATTATGAAACAAAACACAGGAAAGAAAACAGAGAAAATAATCACAGGAAACAGAGGGAAGAAAAATGAAAGAGAACGAGAAGAAACGGAAGCTGGTCAATTACCGTGAGATAATATCCACGGTTTATATGGCGGTTATTACAGTTATTATATGTTATTTTGCATCCAGAATATATAAGACGGATGAAGAAATTTGGCCGCGGGAGCGTTATATCATCGTTGCGACAATGGTAATCTGTTTCTGGATGGTACTGGTAAAATTAGTTGCAGACAGGAAAAAGGATTTGCGAAAGAAAATGCTGATGTATCACTTTATTCTGCTGACTCCGTTAATCCTGATGGCTTTCCCGATTGATTACTATGAATTCAGACCGCTGTACCTCATTCCGATGATTGTGGTACTGTTATCCGATTTGAGCCTGGGACTGCTCAGCGGTATTGCGATTACTATATCGACTTATATTATGATATTTACAAATCTGGCGGAATTTATGTATCTTGCCCTTATTATTATGGTATTTGGCTGCCTGAGCGCTGCACAGATCAATAACCTGAAACGCTTCTTTGTGTCCACCGCCGTATTCTGGGCTGTGACATTTTACCTTTGCGGTATTTACCGCTACTTTGCCCTGGATAATACATATGAAACTTTTCAGTATAAATTTGCGGCAGTTGGTCTGATGGTTGCGGCAGCATCCTCAATTGTGATTTTCTTTGTTAAATACTGGATCTTCTTTATCCAGATCCGGACATTTGCCGATGAAAAGTCCATGCCTCTCATGGATATGAAGGAGAAATCCATTTCTCTCTATTACCACAGTATTGAGGTAGGTAATCTGGCAAAGTCGGCAGCAGCAGCCGTTAAAGCGGATATTCCGCTGGCATGTGCGGGCGGTTATCTGCATGATATTGGAAAGTTACATAATGCAAAAGATGTAAAGGAAAGCCTTAAGGTGGCGAATGAATACGGACTTCCAAAGAATATTAAGGCAATTATCGTAGAATGCAGCGGAAAATACAGAAAACCTATGACAAAAGAAGCTGCGATTGTTATGCTTGCGGATTCGGTTGTTACCTCCGTAGAATATCTGAGAAAGACGAAGAAGGAGGTTTCCGAAGATACCATACTGGATCATGCATTTGCGACAAGGGTAAACAGTGGAATCCTCAGTGACAGCGGACTGTCACTGGAAGAATTGTATATAATTAAGAAAATTTTTGCAGAAAAGTACCATTAGGACAGAGGTGGATTATGAGTTTAGTAATTGAAAATGAAGTGGATGCTGTATTTGATTTTGACTATAAAGAACTGATCGAGAAAGTAACGGAAGCCTGCCTGGATTATGTGGATTGTCCGTTTGAAGTCATGCTGGAAGTAACACTTACGGATAACGAAGAGATTCATAGAATCAATCAGGAATTCCGTAAGATAGACCGGCCTACGGATGTACTGTCATTTCCGATGATAGAGTATGAAACACCAGGAGATTTTACATTTCTGGAATCAGAAGACTATACCGAGGTGACAGCCGGATATTTTGATTTGGACAGCGGGGAACTGACCCTTGGGGATATCGTGATATCCGTGGATAAAGTCCGGGAGCAGGCAAAGGAATATGGTCATTCGGAACAAAGAGAACTTGCCTTTCTTGTGGCACATAGCATGTTCCATCTGTTCGGCTACGATCATATGGAAGAGGAAGAACGCAAGGAAATGGAAAAGATGCAGCGTGAGGTTCTGGACAAACTTGGGATTGTGCGTTAGGGAAGCAGGAGGTTCGGATGGCAAAGAATAAAGGAAAATCAAATTTTATTATCCAGGGAAGTATTCTTGCAGTGGCAGGAATACTTGTCAGGGTAATCGGACTTGTTTATCGTGTTCCGTTAAATAATATATTGGGAAATTCCGGAATCTCAGCATATGCCACTGCCTATGATGTGTATTCCCTGTTTCTGCTGATTTCATCGCTGAGTCTCCCTCTTGCAGTTTCTAAAATCGTTTCAGCAAGGATGGCAAAAAAGCAGATTCGCAATGCCTATCATGCATTTATCGGTTCTATGGTGCTGGCAAGTATTGTAGGATTTATTGTTGGAAGTGGTGTTTATTTTGGGGCGGACTGGCTTGCAAAGGCATGGAAATTCCCTTCTGCTGCACTTGCCATCAAAGTACTCGCACCAACATTGTTTGTTATGTGTATTCTCGGTGTGCTGCGTGGATTTTTCCAAGGACTCGGAACCATGGTTCCAACTGCCGTTTCGCAGATTTTTGAACAGATTGTAAATGCGGTTGTAAGTATAGGTGCTGCCATGTATCTGTATAAAGTCGGGGAAAAAGTCGGACAGGAGAATGCATACAGTGCTGCGGGCGGAACACTCGGAACGGCCTGTGGAGCATTGGCTGCCCTGGTATTTATGGTATTTTTGTATTTTATGCAGAGGAAGAATTTTTTAAACAAGGTCAGCCATGACCGGACTTCTGTGAATGAAAGCTTTGCAGAACTTTCCAAAATTCTTGCCATTACCATTCTTCCGGTACTATTAAGTACGACCATCTATAATTTCAGTAATATTATAGACAGTGGAATCTATGGAAATGTAATGTCAGGGATATTCGGGCAGCAGGAATCGGAATATAGCGGATACTGGGGAATCTACAGTAATAAATACAGATTGCTGACAACTGCACCGATTGCGATTGCATCGGCATTTTCTTCCGCAATGATACCCAGTCTGATCAAATCCCTTGTATCGGGGAAAAACCGGGAACTCAGAAAGAAAGTAGATTCTACCATACGTCTGAATATGATTATTGCGATTCCATGTGGAGCTGGTCTGAGTGTGCTTGCAGAACCGATTATTAAAGTACTCTTTCCGGGACCGGATTTGTATGAGGAATGTGTTCTGCTTATGCGGCTTGCCGTATTTTCGGTAGTGGTATTTTCACTTTCCACAATTACGAATTCCATCCTGCAGGGAATTGACAGGATGAAAGTTCCGGTAATCCATTCTTCCATCTCGCTTGCCTTGCATATTGTGGTCATTCTTTTTCTGCTTGCAGTATTAAAACTCAATGTTTATGGAGTGGCAATCGCAGATATTATCTTTGGCCTTGTAGTATGTATTTTAAATGCCAGGGCAATTAAGCGGTATTTAAAATACCGGCAGGAGATTGTCAAAACATTTATATTGCCGGGATTGTCGGCTGCCATTATGGGAGCTGGTGCTTATGGATTTTACCGGTTACTTTTCCTGCTGACCGGTATGACAGCAGTGGCATTGCTTGCGGCGATTGTATTTGCCATGATTTTATATGGAATTCTGCTGCTGGTATTTAATGTTGTGAGTGAGGAAGAGATCCGTATGATACCGAAGGGTTATAAATTAATCCCGCTGATAAAAAAACTGGGCTTATTAAAATAATATGTATAAATTAACAGAAATGGCGGATAATTCATATAAAACAATGATCTGACACAGAAATGGAGTTGTAGGATATGAAGAATAAATTAGTAAAACAGACCGCCATTGTTGTTGTTATGGGACTTTGCCTGGTTTTTCTTTTCTATGCGGGCTATCGCTATGGAGGTAGTCTGGACAATGATGAGATTATTACACTTGCGGATGGGACTTCCTATATGCAGGGAGAGACAAAAGAGGAACTGATTGACCATGATACGGAGTATGTGCTGGAATCGCATAATCTGGATGATGATAAAATAACTGCAAAGACAGAGAATGTTCCGGTGGAGCTTATCGGATTGTCCAAAAAAGAAGTAATAGATTATATTACCAGCCACATGGAACAGTTTCAGGAAAAAGGTGAGGAAGTAAAGAATATTTCTATGATTTCTTTTTCACATGATACACTGGTTCTGCGGAAAGATGTTACGGACAGTATAGCCATAAGCGAAACCATAAAGAAATATCAGAATGACAATCCATATAATTACTATATGGTTCTGGAGGATGGATATCTGATTGTATACAAGCAGGATAAGACAACGGTATTCCTGGAAACCGGAATCCGTGAGGACGAGCTGGATGAGACGGACAGGGCTCAGCTCCTGCAGGGAGTGGGAGTAAAAAATATAAGTGAATTATACCGATATCTGGAGGGATATACGAGTTAAAGGAAGGTATACTGGATGAAAATTATAGTGATAGGCGGCGGTGCATCCGGTCTTACGGCGGCAATCTGCGCAGCCGGGCAGGGAGCAAAGGTGACGGTGCTGGAAGCCGCAGACCGGCCGGCTAAGAAGATATACGCAACCGGAAACGGAAAATGCAACCTTACCAATCAAAAGATGGACGAACTTTGTTACAGGGGAATGGATCCGGAGTTTGCCAAACGGACATTGGAAAAGTTCGGATTTGAAGAAACACTGGAGTTTTTTGGAAATATGGGAATGATGTTTAAAAACAGAAACGGATATTTCTATCCTTCCTCCGGACAGGCGTCTTCGGTGGCGGAACTTCTGATTCACCGCTGTGAAGAAGCAGGAGTTTCCATCAGGGTAAACTGCATGGTAAAGGAAGTAACGAAGAAAAATGGAACATTTCTGATCCGGTGCAAAGTACAGAAAAAACAGGGAAAGAAAGTCCTTGAGGAAAAAGAAATTACGGAAAAATGTGATAAAGTGATTCTGGCGGCGGGCAGTAATGCAGGCGGATTCGGATGTGAGATAACCGGAAGCAGAATAGCTGCACAGATGGGTCATTGCATTGTACCGGAAGTTCCTGCATTGACGGCTCTGGAATGTGGACAGAAGGACTTTTTCCAGAAAAATTCCGGAGTACGGACCGATGGAAAGATTACGGTTCTGGATGAAGGTGAGCATATTCTGGCGGAAGATACCGGGGAATTGCAGCTGACTGCCTATGGAGTTTCGGGAATTCCGGCATTTCAGGTATCAAGATATGCGGCATATGCTTTGCGGCAGAAGAAACCTGTCTATGCACAGCTGGATTTTCTTTCGGAATTTTCTTTTGTGGAATTATATGATAAAATTCAGATAGTCAGGAAAAGATATCCGGAAAGTAAAATTTCGGATGTATTGTCCTGCATTTTTAACCGGAAACTGGCGGAAAGTTTTCTGGATGAATTAAAGATAGAGCCAAATTTTCCGGTTTCAAAGATGGATCCAGCAAGGATAAAGAAGCTTCTTCAGCATATGAAGAAGTTCCGGGTAAAAATTCTCAATGTAAAGGGAATGGAGCATGCCCAGGTATGTGCAGGCGGGGTAAGTACCGGGGAACTGACGGACAAATTTATGTCCAGGAAAGTGAAAGATCTGTACATAATCGGCGAAACTGTGGATATCGATGGAATGTGTGGAGGATATAACCTGCAGTTTGCATGGGCGGGCGGATGGATTAGCGGTCATGCGGCGGCAGAAACAGCAGGAGGTATAAGATGCAGTGTATCAGAATGAATCAGATAAAACTTCCGCTTGGGCATAGCCGGGAGGAACTGGAAGAAAAAATACAAAAGCGATTAGGTATAAAAAGAGAAGCACTCGAACATTATGAGATTATCAGACAGTCCATAGATGCGAGAAAAAAGCCGGATTTGCAATATGTATATTCGGTGGATGTCTATGTAAAGCCCGGAATCCGGATAAATAAGAAGGTTCTCCAGGCAGATAATGCATGGGTAACACCAGTTCATTATTCATTTGTGCCGGGCGGCCGGGAAGAACTTCTACACCGGCCGGTAATAGTGGGACTTGGTCCAGCAGGACTGTTCTGTGGATATTATCTTGCAAAATATGGCTATCGCCCCATTATCATTGAGCGTGGGGAAGATGTGGATCGGCGGCAGAAAACCGTGGAACATTTCTGGGAGACCGGAGACCTGGATACGGAATCCAATGTCCAGTTTGGCGAGGGCGGTGCAGGAACATTCTCCGATGGAAAATTGAATACCCTGGTAAAGGATAAAACAGGTAGAAACGGCGAGGTTCTGAAAACATTTGTACAGTTCGGTGCAAAAGACAGCATATGCTATGTAAATAAACCGCATATCGGTACGGATGAATTAAGACATATAGTGAAAAATATAAGGCAGGAGATTATCCGGCTGGGCGGTGAAATCCGTTTTCGTACCAGACTAACTGATTTGCTGGTGCAGGAAGAAAAAGACCAGAGAAAACTGACCGGCATTACCCTGAATGAAACAGAGCGGCTGGATACAGATGTTTTGGTTCTGGCGGTTGGGCATAGTGCAAGGGATACCTTTGCCATGCTTTATGAAAAAGATTTGGCAATGTCGGCAAAAGCCTTTGCGGTAGGATATAGAATGGAACATCCACAGACCATGATCAATTATGCACGATATGGAGTGGACCTTCATGAAAAGCTGGAAGCGGCAGATTATAAAGTGACTTATAATACCGATACACATGGTATTTATTCTTTCTGTATGTGTCCGGGCGGTTATGTTGTAAATGCGTCCTCGGAAGCTGGGCGGCTGGCTGTGAACGGCATGAGTTACAGTGACCGGTCAGGCATAAACAGCAACAGTGCGATTGTAGTTACGGTAACACCAGAGGATTACGGAAATACGCATCCGCTGGCGGGAATGGAATTCCAGAGGGAAATCGAAGCAAAGGCATATCAGGAAGGTAAGGGGAAAATACCAGTGCAGTGCTTTGGGGATTTCTGTGAGAACCGTATAACGAAAGAATTTGGACAGGTAATGCCGCAGATGAAGGGAATGTACCGGAAAGCAAATCTGCGGAATATACTTCCGGAGGAACTGAATCAGCAGCTGATCGAAGGAATCCATGGATTTAGCAGGCAGATAACAGGATTTGACCAGGCAGATGCCGTATTGTCCGGGGTAGAATCAAGAACTTCTTCACCGGTAAGAATAGAAAGGGATGCTGCTTTCCAGAGTGTAAATCTGGCAGGACTTTATCCCTGCGGGGAAGGTGCAGGATATGCAGGAGGCATTACAAGTGCGGCGATGGACGGATTGCGGGTATTTGAGGCGGTTGCCTCAAGGTATGCTCCGTTTGGCAGCAGATAAGAAAGGACAAAAATGGATTACAGAGAAAAATTAAAAGAAAAAAACAGAATAGTAGTAAAGATAGGTTCTTCCTCTTTGACACATAAGGAAACCGGAGGGGTGGACCTGGGTAAGATGGAAAAACTGGTGAGGGTGCTGACAAATCTGCGCAACATGGGAAAAGATGTGGTACTGGTTTCATCAGGTGCCGTATCTGTCGGAAGAAAGAGAATGGGACTGCCGGCAGGAAAGCTTACATTGCCGGAGAAACAGGCATGTGCAGCCGTCGGACAGTCAAGACTTATGATGATTTACCAGAAGCTGTTCAGCGAATATAATCAGAATATTGCACAGGTTCTTCTGACAAAATTTACCATGATCAATGATATCAGCAGACCGAATACAAAGAATACATTCGATGAATTGTTTAAACTCGGGGTAATTCCTATTGTAAATGAGAATGATACGATTGCTACCTATGAGATCGAATTTGGTGATAATGATACTCTTTCTGCGATCGTGTGTTCCCTGATTGGTGCGGATCTGCTGATTCTGCTCTCGGACATTGACGGATTGTATACCGATGATCCGAATACCAATCCGGATGCGAAATTTATCAGCATTGCTGAAAATATTGATGATAATCTTATGATGATGGGAAAGAAATCAACAACCAGCGATGTCGGTACGGGCGGAATGGCAACAAAGCTGATAGCGGCAAAGATTGCCACCTGGTCCGGTGCAGACATGGTCATTGCCAACAGTGATCATGTGTCGGTTATTGAAGAAATCCTGAATGCAGAGGAAAAAGGAACCGTGTTCCCAGCACATAAAAAAGAAGATTTTGATGTTGTAAAATTTATTTCCTGACAGGAATTAAGATAAGAAAGGAAAAGCGATGGGCGTTACACAGGAAACAATAGCAAGAATAAATGAATTATATAAAAAATCAAAGGAAACAGGGCTGACAAATGAAGAGGCAATGGAACAGGCGAAATTAAGAAAAGAATATATTGAGGCAGTCCACAATAATCTTCGCGGAATTTTAAATAATGTACAGATTCAGAATCCGGATGGAACCATCGAGGATTTGAAACCAAAGAAAAAGCAGGGTTAATCCGATGGTAAAACAGAAAACGGAAATAAGGAAGCAGGTTCTGGCAGCAAGGCTGGGATTAGGCCGGGAAGAGGTCATAAGAAGCAGCCGGATTATTTTGGAAAAGGCAGAAAAATATCTGGATCTGGCACAGATGGATCTGTATCTCTATGCGTCCTGCCAGAACGAAGTGGACACTATGCAATTAATAAAGGATTGCCTGTCACGGAAGCAAAAAATTG
>FR900149.1:0-10981 GCA_000437755.1 Roseburia sp. CAG:303 | reverse complement strand
AATTGCTTTACCGCGTGTCTGTGAAGATGGAATTCATATGAAATTTTATTATATTACATCTCTAAATGATCTGACGGCGGGATATAAAGGAATTCCGGAACCAGGACCGGATTGTGAGCCGGCAGCAGAGAACAGGCAGAAAATCATACTTGTTCCGGGAGTTGCATTTGATAAAAAAGGAAACAGGATCGGTTATGGAAAGGGTTTTTATGACCGATATCTGAAAGAACATGAATTTATAAAAAAAATGGGCATTGCATTTGAAATGCAGGTGTTGGAAGAGATTCCCGGAGAACCGGACGATGTGCAGATGGATATGGTAATAACCGAACAGACAGAATACCGCCGCTGAACAGGATATCAGGGCGGTATTTCATCAACTGAGCTTTTGTCTGGTTTTTATGGTAATTGCCAGGTAGTCATCAAGGGAATACCGGCTCTTTAGTAATTTCTGTAAATCAGTAAAATTATTTGCGATGGCAATTAATTCTTTCACTTCATCTTCTGCAATGAGTCTTATTTTGAATTCTTTCATGTAAAAACCTCCTTGCCGACGGACTTATGTTTTATGCGAATAGAATAAAATTCATTCGTAAAATTCAAAAAGAAATAAAGTAAAGAAAACGTAAAAAATAAAATAACAGTAATAATGTAAAAATGAATTGTATTTTGGAAATAAAAATGCTATGATGTAGATGTCAGATTATGCACGAAATTTATAGATAAGGAGAATTAAAAATGAGTAAAAAACCAGTTGTATTAATGATATTAGATGGTTACGGATTAAATGACAAAACAGAGGGAAATGCAGTCGCACTGGCGAATACACCGGTCATGGATGCATTAGAGAAAGAATATCCTTTTGTAAAGGGAAATGCTTCCGGACTGGCAGTCGGACTTCCGGATGGACAGATGGGTAATTCCGAAGTAGGCCATATGAATATGGGTGCAGGAAGAATTGTTTATCAGGAGCTTACCAGAATTACAAAAGAGATTCAGGATGGCGATTTCTTTAAGAACGAAGCATTATGTGATGCGATGGATAATTGTAAGAAGAATGACAGTGCACTTCATGTATTCGGACTTCTTCCCGATGGTGGTGTCCACAGCCATATTACACATCTCTATGGTATTCTTGAGATGGCAAAACAGCAGGGACTTTCCAAAGTTTATGTCCATGCTTTCATGGATGGAAGAGATACCGCACCGACCTCAGGAAAAGAATTTATACAGAATTTATGTGACAAGATGAAAGAACTTGGCGTTGGACAGGTAGCTTCCATCAGTGGACGTTATTATGCCATGGACAGAGATAACAGATGGGACAGAGTGGAAAAGGCTTATCTTGCCATGACAGAAGGAAAAGGAGAAACCGCAGAGTGTCCGGTGAAGGCAATGGAAGCTTCCTATGCAGCAGATGTTACGGATGAATTTGTAAAGCCGGTTGTCATTGCAAAAGCCGGAGAAGAAGCAGCTACAATTGAAGATGGCGATTCCGTAATTTTCTTCAATTTCCGTCCGGACAGGGCAAGAGAAATTACAAGAGCATTCTGTGCAGATGAATTTGACGGATTTGAAAGAACAAAAAGAATCCAGACGAAATTTGTGTGCTTTACCGAATATGATGAAACTATTCCGAATAAGGAGATTGCATTTAAGAAAGTTGGTATCACAAATACATTTGGTGAATTCCTTGCAGCCCATAATATGACACAGGCAAGAATTGCAGAAACAGAAAAATATGCCCATGTTACATTCTTCTTTAATGGAGGTGTGGAAGAACCGAATAAGGGAGAGGACAGAATCCTTGTAAAATCCCCTAAGGTTGCCACCTATGATTTAAAACCAGAAATGAGTGCTTATGAAGTATGTGATAAACTGACAGCTGCAATCCGTTCCGATAAATATGATGTGATTGTGATTAACTTCGCAAATCCGGATATGGTCGGACATACCGGAATCCAGGAAGCTGCAATCAAGGCAGTGGAAACTGTGGATGAATGTGTCGGAAAGACTGTGGAAGCAGTTAAAGACGTAGATGGCATCCTGTTTATCTGTGCCGATCACGGAAATGCAGAACAGTTAATTGATTATGAAACAAAAGAACCATACACAGCTCATACAACAAATCCGGTACCATTTATTCTTGTAAATGCAGATCCATCTTACAAGCTTCGTGAGGGCGGATGCCTTGCAGATATCGTTCCAACCCTGATTGAACTTATGGGAATGGAACAGCCGCAGGAAATGACAGGAAACTCTCTTTTGGTAAAATAAGAAAGATAATATTACAGTTTTGGAGGGATCTATTTGAAAACCTTAAAGAAAACGGTTATTATGGTTGTACTGACTTTGATTTGTATTATCATATTCAATAATTACAATCATAATAAAAGTATTAAAAAACTGGAACAGGCAGGGAAAGAAGAGACAACTGCGGATCAGATGGCAGAAGAAGAAGAGATTTCAAACTATGTGACGTTTCTTGCACTGGGGCAGAATCTTATGAATGACAGTGTGATTAATTCCGGAAAGCAGGAAGATGGTTCTTATAATTATGATTATATTTTTAACGGAATCACCGGTTATCTGCAGGAGGCCGATCTGTCAGCCCTGTGCCAGGGTTCCGTGATTGGCGGCAACAGTCTTGGAATATCAGGATATCCCCAGTTTAATGCACCGGAAGAATTATGTGATGCAGTGGCAAATGCCGGTATTGATACGGTTGCGATGGCAAATGTGCGGGTCAATAATCTGGGAAGTGCGGCAGTTTCTACCTGTCTGAGTGTATGGAATTCCAAAGCCCCGGAAGTTCAGGTGCTTGGAATCCATGATTCGGCAGAGGAAAATCATTACACAATCATAGAAAAAAATGGTTTGAAGATAGCATTTCTTGACTATACGGCAGTAATAAATACTGCGATAAGCAATGAAGAATCTTACAAGATAGATTTCTTTGGAAATTATTCCGGCGGCTCGGCGGATCTTCAAACTCTTTCGGATGCAACAAAGGCAGATTTGGATGCGGCTGCAAAAGCATCTGATTTTGTTGTTGTTTTCGCAAGCTGGGGTCTGGAAGATACCCATGAAATATCTGCAACCCAGGAAAGATTTGCAAAACAGCTTACAGAAGCCGGTGCCGATCTGATTATTGGAAACCGCCCGAATTATCTTCAGAAAGTGGAATGGGTGACAGCAGATAATGGCAACAGGGCATTGTGTTTTTACTCCCTGGGAAATCTGATTTCTTCTGAGACAACCCCGGATGCGTTGCTAGGCGGAATCGCGAAGGTTGGAATCAAAGTAGAAAACGGGCTGACCGTAATCGATGAGGAAAATACAGGGCTGATACCGGTTGTAACACAGTATACCTATTCCGGAAGTGGCAATGAAGTGCAGGTGGAAGGAACAGTTCCGTTTACCGCCTATACGGATGAGATGGCAGCAGCTCATGGAATTATTGCAAAAAAAGGAATTACCTTCAACAGGGATGTCCTGCAGCAGATTCTCAATGGGAGTGTAGATGCAGGCTTTATATTGCATAATTAGTATTTTCATGAAAAAATGCTTGCTTTTGGAAAAGGAGTATGATATACTTTTGACTATGTGGATTACGCAGGCAGAGGAGGTGTCATAATGCATATCTTTTTGACAATCGTATTTATTATTGTGTCAATTGTTCTGACAGTACTTGTTTTGATGCAGGAAGGTAAATCAGCTGGTTTATCAGGTGCAATCAGTGGTGTTGCAGATACTTACTGGGGTAAGAATAAAGGCCGTTCAATGGAAGGCAAGCTTGTAAAATATACAAAGATTTTGGCTGTATTGTTCTTTTTATTAGCTATTGCAGTTGAAATATTTTAAGATGAAAATCCCTCTTTTTCTGATATGGAAAAGGGGGATTTTGCAATAAATGGAAACAATTACAGATATCGTAAAGGAGGCTATGGGATGGAAGAAAACTTATTAAAAGAAAGAAAACAGATTCTGATGGATATTATGAAAAGCAAGGAATATCAGCCGATGAAGGTAAAAGAACTTGCCATGGTACTGAATGTCCCAAAAGAAGACAGGGAAGAATTAAGATATGTTTTAAATGAACTGATGAGCGAAGGAAAAATCGTGGAATCCAAGAAAGGAAAATTTTCCATTGCTTCTGCACAGATTCTGACTGGTACTTTTGAGGGAAACAGAAAGGGATTTGGGTTTGTTACCATCGAGGGAGAGGATGAAGATATCTTCATTCCGGAACGATGCATCAATGGGGCAATCAATAAAGACATTGTGCAGGTCGCATTGCGGACGGACGAAAAACGGCATAAACATGGAAAATCAGGAGGCGGCAGGAGCAAGGAAGGTGAGATTGTAAAAATTCTTTCCCACGGCACAGAAGAAGTTGTAGGAATCTATCATAAGAGCAAAAGCTTTGGCTTTGTCATACCGGATGATCAGAAATTTAACCGGGATATTTTCGTGCCGGTGGAACGTTCCAAAGGTGCTGTGACAGGTCATAAGGTTGTAGTCCGGATTACGGATTATGGCGGAAAAAATAAGAAACCGGAAGGCATCGTAAAAGAAATTATAGGGCATATCAATGATCCGGGTACGGATATCATGAGTATTGTAAAGGCTTACAATATTCCAGTAGAATTTTCAGATGCAGTCATGAATTATGTGGAGAAAATTCCGGATGAAATAGATTCGAAAGAGATTGGCGGAAGGCTGGATCTCAGGGATATCCAGACAGTAACCATCGACGGTGAAGATGCAAAAGATCTGGATGATGCGATTTCTCTTGAAAAACAGGGAAAATTCTACCATCTCGGTGTGCATATTGCAGATGTCAGCAATTATGTGAAAGAAAACAGTGTTCTGGATAAAGAAGCATTGAAACGCGGAACCAGTGTTTATCTTGTCGATCGTGTTATTCCGATGCTGCCGCAGAAACTGTCAAACGGGATCTGCTCGCTGAACCAGGGATGTGACCGGCTTGCACTCAGTTGTATTATGGACATTGATGAAAAAGGAAGAGTCATTGGACACAGGATAGCGGAAACGGTAATCAATGTGGACCGGAGAATGTCTTATACAAATGTTCAGAAGATACTGGACAGAAGCGATGAAGCGGTGGTGCAGGAATACCAAGATTTTATTCCGATGTTTGAGTTGATGCAGGAACTGGCAGGTATTTTGAGGGATAAGAGAATGACCAGAGGCTCTATTGATTTTGATTTTCCGGAAAGCAAGATTTACCTGAATGAAAAGGGTGTGCCGGTAGAGATTAAGCCATATGAGAGAAATAATGCCACAAGGATTATCGAAGATTTCATGCTGATCGCAAATGAAACGGTGGCAGAAGATTATTTCTGGCAGGAAATACCGTTTGTTTACCGTACCCATGATAATCCGGATCCGGATAAAATGCGTGCGTTAGAATTATTTATCAATAATTTTGGCTATGGATTAAAAATGGGAAAGGATGACATTCATCCAAAAGAACTCCAGAAGCTGTTAAAAAGAATCGAAGGAACACCGGAAGAAGCCCTGATTAGCAGAATTACACTGCGTTCTTTAAAACAGGCAAGATATACAACCGTGGCAACCGGACATTTTGGCCTGGCGGCACAGTATTACTGCCATTTTACTTCCCCGATCCGCCGTTATCCGGATCTGCAGATTCATCGTATCATCAAGGAAAATCTGCATGGCGGAATAAAACCGAAGCGGTTAAAGCATTATGTATCCATACTGAATGAAGTGGCAGAGCAGGCAAGTCTGACCGAAAGACGTGCGGACGATGCGGAAAGAGATACGGATAAGTTAAAGAAAGTACAGTATATGAGCAGACATATCGGCGAAATATATGACGGGGTAATTTCCAGCATAACCAGTTACGGTATGTATGTAGAACTTCCGAATACGGTGGAAGGTCTGGTTCACATCAATTCCCTGCTGGATGATTATTATTACTATGATGAAGAAAAATATGAGTTAGTCGGAGAAAACACAGGAAGACGATTTAAACTCGGTGAGAAAATTACGATTCAGGTAAAAGATACGGATAAAGTGAAGAGAATTATTGATTTTGAACTTGTAGAAGGAGATGAGGAAAATGGCGAAAGAGCCGAGAAAACTGATAGCAAACAATAAGAAGGCAAGACATGATTATTTTATCGAAGATACTTACGAGGCAGGAATCTGCCTTCACGGTACAGAAGTAAAATCTTTGCGAATGGGAAAATGCAGTGTAAAAGAGTCCTTTATCAGAATAGAAGATGGAGAAGTCTTTATCTATAATATGCACATAAGTCCTTATGAAAAGGGAAATATTTTTAATAAAGATCCGCTCAGAATCAAGAAGTTGATGCTGCATAAGAATGAAATCAATAAAATAACCGGTCAGATTGCCCAGAAGGGATATACACTTGTACCATTAGAAGTGTATTTCAAAGGAAGCCTGGTAAAAGTGGAGATAGGACTTGCAAGAGGTAAAAAACTCTATGACAAGAGACAGGACATTGCGAAGAAAGATCAGAAAAGACAGGCAGAAAGAGAATTTAAGGTAAGGCTGTAAATGGGATGGGATAATACAGTACACCTGTTTTTAGGATACAATAAAAAATAAATCGGAATTTGTGAAGGAGGAATATACTATGAATATAGGGTTTTGGCTATGTGGAGTTTTGGTTATTCCATTTGTGATTATAGGAGTGTTATTTGCAATATTTAAAGAAAAAGTGGCTAAATTTGTTTCGGGATTTAATTCGTTACCGAAAGAAGAACAGGCATTGTATGATAAAGCTCATATTTCTCGTGATATAAAAAATCAGTGTTTTACATGGGCTGGCATAATGTTAGTAGGAGCAGTGTTGTCTTATTTTTTAACACCATATATGGCTATTCCGGCTTTTATTATTTGGCTCGTTTTATTTTTCAAAGAGGTTCACTTTGACACGCACAAAGCATTTGAAAAATATTTATTAAAATAACTTCCAGTTTGTGAAGCAGTAAAAAATAATGCAGAGAGGTATAACAAATATACATCTCTGCATTTTATTTTGTCTACACACTTATAATTTCAAAATGCTTGAACATCTTCAAAATCAATATTAACAATGATGCTGAAGATGTTCTTGAAAACACTACTATTTAGACCTTGGACGTTGTCCAAGGTCTGTTGAGTGGAGCAGACGCATTAAAAGGCGAACTCCGTTCGCAGGCGTCTGCGTGTTCACAAGGATTCCTCCCACCTTCGGCAGGTTCCTCCTTATGAAAATTAGTGGAGTAGACGAGAGTCGAACTCGTGTCCAGAAATCCATTCCCCGTTCTTCTACTATTATAGTCAGTTCTTTGACATTCCCTCCACCGTCCGGGAACTAACACCCTGACAGCTTTAGTAGCTTCATGCTACGCCCATACACGCAAAGCTTAATGTATGTCGTTTCCTGCAGGTTTGATGCCTTAGTCTGCTATGCAGGTCTAACAGGTAAGACAACTGCCATTAGGCAGCGTAAGCTAAATTATCTTCAGCGTTTATATTTAAGTTTGCCATTTAACGCATTGCATACGAATAGCTTCACCGGCTGCAAGATCCCTGTCGAAACCTTTACTACCCCGAATAGAGTTCTATCATAATTCAATTTGATTGAATTGTCAAGAGGGGAATAGAGGATTTTTAGGGGAATAATTGACAAACTACAACATATGTATTTCAAATTTTTTAACAATTTGCCAGAAAGCCGGTTGATTATATTTTCTTCCTGTGATATGATAGAGAGTATTAGATTTTGTCCGGACAGGACAGATAGGAGTGAATTTTATGCCAATTAAAGTACAGGGCGATCTTCCGGCAAAAGCCGTTATAGAAAGTGAAAATATATTTATCATGGATGAAAACCGCGCAATTATGCAGGATATCCGTCCTTTAAAAATAGCTGTTTTAAATCTGATGCCCATCAAGCATGACACAGAGATTCAGTTGTTAAGGGCTTTATCAAATACACCTTTACAGGTTGATATTACTTTTGTATGCGTAGAAAGCCACATATCGAAAAACACACCAGCCAGCCATTTAAACCAGTTCTATTCAAAGTTTTCTGAAATCAAAAACCAGAAATTTGACGGACTGATTATTACCGGTGCACCAGTAGAACAAATGCCTTTTGAAGAGGTTAATTACTGGGATGAATTAAAGGAAATCATGGACTGGTCGGACAAAAACGTAACCTCTACGTTTCATTCCTGCTGGGGTGCATTTGCCGGACTTTATTACCGCTATGGAATTGATAAAATACCTTTGGATAAAAAAATGTTTGGAATTTTTGAACATCGTGTATTACACAGAAAAGTTCCTTTAATGCGTGGATTTGATGATGTATTTCTTGCTCCACACTCCAGACATGTCGGAATTTCAAAGGAAGCTGTTGAAGCTGTTCCTGAACTTACGATTCTTGCAGAATCGGATATTGCAGGCCCGTTTGTGATTCTTGGAAAAGATGGAAAGCATATTTTTGTAACCGGTCATCCGGAATACGACCGCAATACCCTTGATGCAGAATATAAAAGAGATTTATCAAAAGGTATGGATATTGAACTGCCATATCATTATTATCCGGATAATAATCCGGATAATACGCCGCTGCTTACATGGCGGGCACATGCAAATGAACTTTATACCAACTGGCTTAATTATTACGTTTATCAGGTAACCCCATATGAATTGTAGGAAAATAGCTGTATTCCGCTGTTTTAGCGGTTTATAGAGGCTTTTCAATCTTCATATAACCTTTTATAATTCTACATAATTCTACGGAAAAGTGGTATAAACAGTGTTGTAGTAAACGTCTCTTGGTACAGTAATTGGTTTAGAAATTACCTCAGCTTTTCCTGGAAATCTATTTCATTTACTTTGGACTCTGGTAGATAGTTATGTAGTGAAAATATATCGGGGATATAATATTTTGGATATCAGCAGATAAGGAGAGATATCTACAATATATCAGCAGAAGTAATCTTATAGATATCGGCAGATAAAAAGAGATATCTACAATATAGCAACAAAAGTAACATTACAGATATCAGCAGTTAAGAGATATCTGTAATATTACATTAGAGATATCCGCCTATAGAAAGATATCTCTAATATAATACTAAACATAGCATTTCTGATATCAATAGTGGGATAAGATATCTAAGATGTAATATTCTGTATAAGATTTCAGATATCTGTGAAAGTGACGAAGGCCATAATTGACCTTCTTTTTTAATTGCTGAAAAATAGTGGCCGTCCCCCGATGTACGGGGGCAAGATACGCATTTTGTCCGACAAAATGCATCTTGTTAAGGGGCCACCCCCCTAATACCCCCGGTGCAATGGCAGAATTGCACTGTACAGATATACAAATGTTTGGCAAATAATACATTGTTTGATGATGTTTTCCGTAAATTACTGGAAAAATGCACAAAACTGATTGTACTGGTGATTAATGAAGTCTTTGGGACGGATTATGCTATGGAGGAGAAAGTGGAGCTGTTGTCCAACGAACACTTTTACCTGGAGGGCGAAAAGCAAGTTGACCGCAGGATAACGGATTCCTGTATCCGGATCCGGAACAATATGTATCATATCGAATGTCAGAGTAGTGAAGATGCAGAGATGAAAGAGATAGACAGTCTGCATCTGCATAATCTGGTCAACCTGATGGTAAGGCTGGTCAGATATGTCTTTAGATTTGCCGGAAGAACGATATCTGGAATACCGGGATAAAATCGAGGAACAAGGAAATGTACCGATGGAAGGATATCCGGAGAGAGGCAGGAGTCGGTAGAGCAGTTAAAAGAAAAACAGAAGCCGGTAAAAAATGTCGTATTTACATGACAATTCACAAACACCTGAAAAGGAGAGAAAAAGATGGGTATTTATATTTATATGAGAATTTCAAAAGCAGTACAGAAAAAAGAATGGCAAAAGGTGTATAAAGAAACATTGCAACTGGTTCAGGCATTTCCGTTTGCAGATGAGAGAGAGGTAAAGTGTCGTGGGATCAATACGAACTGTCTGGTACCAACAAGAGAACGGGAGGACAGATACGGTTGGCATAATGAAAAAATAAGAGTAGGATGGTCCACAGTTGGGGATTATGAGACAATGCATACTGCGGAAGAATATTTTTTATCAGGAGATATCGTAGAAGAAAAAGATTATGAAGCGGATGCTGGGGATGCATTACTTGGATTGCTGCCGGGATATTTAGGTTATGATAAAGAGGATTCCAGGTTTGGACGTAACTATAAAATATGGGGAAATAAAACACAAGGAGAGCCATATCATATCTATCTTCTTGCAATTGCATGTTTGATAGAATCCCGTCTTGGTAATAAGGCATTTGTATATGGCGATATAACAAGAGCACAATGTGAAAAAGCAGTAAAGCTTGCAAATCGGTATCTTGCCGAACCAATTCAGATGCCTGCCCGGTGTGATATGGATTGCTTTTGGAAAAGGGTGTCTGAGCTGCCTTTTTCGGAAGAAGAGCATTTGGAGATATTTGAATGTTTCTATCTTGGAACAAAGAATCGTGAATTTGGTCAATATATCAGAAAAATGTGTTCTGAGAAGATATTAGATGCGTATTGGAAGAAAAAGTTTCAAAATATTGTAGTTGGTACATTGGGATTTGCTGAAGAGTTAAAAAATTACCTGTTATGGGGATTTTCTCTGGAAAAATTGTGCGGATTTGTAAATTATAATGACAAAGATAATATACCACAGTATGATACATTTGTGAAAGAAATCATGGATACAAAGATTTATCTAAAAGAAAAAAATTGTGAGGATGTTTTGGAAATTGACCAGGATGAAGAACAGCCATATTCTATTTTTACTGTGTTTGCCCAGTTCGCTTTTGCAGGAGCAAAAAATACAAAAGTTGACAGATATATCCCGATTGAAGAAATTCGTACAGTATTAAAGAAAGGGATG
>FR900148.1:4682-19242 GCA_000437755.1 Roseburia sp. CAG:303 | reverse complement strand
CGGCGGATCCGGTGACGAATGGTGCGGCAATGGAAGTTCCACTGTTCAGAACAAATCCGCCGTCGGGGGCAGCTACCCGGATATCCACACCCGGAGCGACCAGTTCCGGTTTCATGACATTGCGGATATTTGTCGAGGAAATATCGTATCCCCTGCCGGAGAAACGGGCATAGGAGAAGTTATAGGAGTTGTACGCCCCGACAGAAACTGCTTTTGAAGCGGTGGAGGGAATTGTAAGTGTCGTAAATGGGGCTGGTGCGGTAAAACGGCTGCCGTTTAAGGAACTCTGCACCGGCAGCCACATATGATATTCGCCGTTTACAATCGCAGTGCCATGAATCAGGATTTTCCATAATCCGCTGCCGACGTAAGTATCCGATGGCAGAAAATCAAGATAGATCTCCTGATAAATATTGTAGGGATTTGGTTCGCCGTAATAAATCAGAAGTTCGGTCTGATTCATCGTATCGCGATAGGTAAAAGGACCATTGCCGGGAATCTGGAAGTGTTCTCCGGAAGGAGACTGGATCTCAAAAGTCATCTGGTCATAATAGGCTTTCCAGATCTGGAGATTGATATTTGGTTCATAGGAAGAGATAAACAATTCAACGGAAACCGTTTCGCCGGTGGACAGCCTGCCGGAGGTATGCCCTGCCGCACTGCCTTCATTTCCTGTACCGGTAATGATAGAAGTAATACCGGAAGAGGCGGCGATGTCAAGATAGGTTTCTAAAAGCGAAGTTCCGGTGTGTGAGCCGTAGCTGTTTCCAAAACTCAGATTTAACGCGAGGGGTCTGCCGTATTCGATCGCTTTTTTTACGGTAAAGTCGACTGCCTGCATGAGTTCACTGGTTCTGGGAAAAGAACCGGAAGAGAAATTTCCGAGTTTTACAACGATTAATTCACTTTGTACTGCCATGCCAAGAGGGACGGAAGGGTTTTCGGAAAAGTTTCCGGCTGCGACAGATGCAACGGCAGTACCATGTCCGGAAAAATCCTGCGTTTTTACGATGGTTTGTCTGGAGGTGGGATCGGAACGGAGCGCTTCGTTGATCTCTGTCTGTGTATAATATGCACCTTTCCGGTAACCCTGCGGAGGAGGACCTGATTCTGTCTGATCCCAGATGCACAGGATACGGCTCGAACCATCCGGATTTAAGAATACCGGATGATCATAGGCAATTCCGCTGTCAATAATTCCGACGATACATCCTCTGCCGGAAAGATTCAGGGAAGATGCACCGGCAGAAATAACAGGGTTTTGTATTTCGCTGACACAGGAACTGCTTCTGCCTTCCAGTACCGTAAAAGACAGCGGTTTTGGCTTTTCAATATAGATCACTTCATCCAGCGAAGCGATGATTTCGATTTCTTTTTCCGTAACCTCAAGAATTGCATAATTTCCAAGAAGAAAAACCGGGGAATAGGTAAGGAGAACGTCAGGATTGCTGGCATAACGTACAATAATCGTCCATTTGTCATCCAGACGGTTGAAACCGGCGGAAAGTTCCGGAGATTTTTCACGTTCACGGTCGGATGCATCTAAGGCAAGATTCAAAAGATTTTCAATTTTCTGATTATTCATAAAAAATTTCCTAGATAATATTAATAAAATATATTAAAAAAGGTCATATAATATTAGTAGTTCCGTGGATTGCAAAGAAAAAAATCATGTGGTATATTAACGATATTTTGAGGGTTGCAAAATGTCAATTCACAAGGTCAAATAAAATATGGAAAAGAGGAGTTCTCGTGAAATACTTAAGACAATTTATGATTATTATGATTATTTCCTTTGTGGGCGAGGTGTTAAAATATCTTATCCCACTTCCGGTTCCGGCGAGTATCTACGGTCTGGTTATTATGCTTGTGCTGTTGCAGACAAATCTGCTGCCGTTAGAAAGCATCAAAGAAGCGGGGCTGTTCCTTGTGGAAATCATGCCCGTCATGTTTATACCTGCTGCCGTAGGATTAATGGATTCCTGGGGAGATTTAAAACCGATTCTGGTTCCGTTCATTGTGATCACTTTCTTTGTAACCGTGATTGTAATGGTATGCGGCGGCCATGCGGCGCAGTTCCTTATCCGCAGAGGAAAGAAACAGAAGAAAGAAGAAACAGAGGAAAAGTAAGATGAAAGAAATATTTGCAAATTTTACATTTTTTGGTGTGGTCATCAGCCTGGCAGGATATGAGCTTGGAATTTTATTAAAGAAAAAATTCAAATTTCCGCTGCTGAATCCGTTACTTGTTTCCATTGTATTTGTCATTGGATTTCTGGTATTGTTCCGGATTGATTATGATACCTACAATAACGGTGCAAAATATTTGAGTTATCTTCTGACACCTGCTACAGTATGTCTTGCGATTCCACTTTATCAGCAGATGGAACTGCTCAAAAAAAATATGCTGGCTGTCATACTTGGAATTCTTTCCGGTGTACTGGCAAGTTTATGCTCTACACTGATTTTTGCGTTTTTATTCGGAATGACACACAAAGAATATGTTACCATGCTGCCAAAATCTATCACAACAGCGATTGGAATGGCAGTTTCAGAAGAACTGGAAGGTATTGTGACCATTACCATAGCAACGATTATTCTGACCGGAATCATCGGAAATATTATTGCCGAAACGGTGTGCCGGATCTTTAAGATCGAAGAACCGATTGCAAAGGGTGTTGCCATCGGTTCTGCAAGTCATGCCATCGGAACGGTAAAGGCAATGGAAATGGGAGAAATCGAAGGTGCCATGAGCAGTCTTGCCATCGCAGTTGCCGGACTGATTACGGTTGTCGGAGCATCCTTTTTCGCACAGTTTTTGTAAACTGGTACAAAAATACCTTTTGACCCCTGTATCATAGTATGATATAATAAAGTATTATAAGGATAACTACCAGAACATAGGTTGGAGGTAAAAAATATGGCAGATAAATATGTCGCTTATGTGGGTTCTTATACTCACGGCAAAGCAAAGGGAATTACAATATGTGACTGTGATATCGAGGAAGGTATATTTACTCCGGTAAAAGAAGTGGAAGTGGGAAATCCATCTTATATGAGACTGGCAAATCATTCCGATTTTTTGTATTCGGTATCTGATTTGGGAATCTCATCTTTTAAAATTCATCCGGATGGGGATCTGGAGTTTATTAATCTCGGTTCTATTAACGGAATGCGTGCGTGCCACATCAGCCTGAGCGCAGATGACAAATATATATTCACCGCAGGTTATCATGATGGAAAAGCATCCGTGGTAAGAATTAATCCGGATGGCAGTGTCGGCGAGATGACAGCCGAAGTTTTCCATAAGGGTATGGGATCTATAGCAGAACGTAATTACAGACCGCATATTACCTGTGCAAGAATCACACCGGACGGAAAATTCCTGACAGCGAGTGATGTCGGACTGGATCAGGTAAAACTATATGGGTTTGATGCGAAGACAGGTGCAATTAAACTGGTGGATATTTTAAGATGTGAACTGGAATCTTCTCCGAGAAGCATGATATTCAGTCCGGACGGCAGGTTCGCATATCTGATCTGCCAGCTGAAAAACTGTGTCAATGTCTATACATATAATAGTGATGATGGTATGCCTCATTTTGAAATGATTCAGCAGATCAGCACACTGGGTAAGAGTTATAATGATAAGAGTGCAGTGGCAGCTATCAAGCAGTCTGTGGACGGAAAATATATTTTCTGCTCGAATGCCGGGGATAACAGCATCGCATTTTTCGTGCGTGATGAGAAAACAGGAATGCTGACAAAGAACTGTGTATTGCCGATTAGTGGTGATTATCCGAAGAATATGTGCATTTTTCCGGATAATAAGCATATTGCATCTTTAAATCATGAATCGAATGAGATTACATTCTTTACCATTGATTATGAAAATGGACTGCTGATACAGCATGGAAAACCGATGCAGGTAGAAACACCAAACTGTGCGGTAATAAAGAAACTTAGTTAATATGACCTGCTGCCTCCAGAGGAGAGTAAACCTGTGGAGGCAGTTTTGTATCACAGCAGAATTTAGTCTGATTTGAAGAATGGAGAAACACATGGAAAGTAATAAGGCAGAAGAGTATTTTTACGGATTTCAGAATCATTTCATGGATTTTGGACTGGATAATCTGAAGAAATTTATGAGAGAACTGGGAGATCCTCAGGAGAAAATCAGGATCATTCACATTGCCGGCACGAACGGAAAAGGCTCTGTGTCCGCATATATGTCTGCAATACTGGAACAGTCCGGCTGCCGGGTGGGAAGATACAATTCACCGGCAGTTTTTGAAAAACTGGAAAACATTAGCATAAATGGAAAAAAGATAACCAAACATCAGTTTGCCAGACAGGTGGAGAAAATGAAACCTGCGATAGAACGGGCGGCAGAACAGAACCGGCTTCCGACTGTTTTTGAGATGGAAACGGCACTTGCTTATCTGTGGTTTGCAGAAGAAGATTGCGATGTTGCCGTGATCGAGTGCGGACTGGGCGGGAAATTCGATGCGACAAATGTAACGAATGCAGAAGTTCTCAGTATTATTACCTCCATCAGTATGGATCACACGGCAGTTCTTGGCGGCAGTCTGCGGGAGATTGCACAGGCAAAAGCCGGGATTATCAAAAAAAACGTCCCTTGTGTCACATTTCTGCAGGAAAAGGGAATCAGGGAAGTGCTTTGGAAAGAGGCAGAAGAGAAACATTCGCTTCTGATCGAAGTGGATCGGGGAAAGATTGAACGGTTAAAAAGTAGTCTGGATGCCCAGAGTTTCCGATATGGCAGTGATTCCTGTCCGCAACAGGATTATACAATAAAGATGGCCGGAATTTATCAGACGGAGAATGCGGCTCTTGCAGTGGAGGCTGCACATATTCTACAGAAAACAGGATTTTTTATCAGCGGGAAGCAGATTACAGAGGGATTAAAAAAGGCATATATGCCGGGAAGATTTCAGGTAATTCATACCGGAGATCCGCTGATTATTTTAGACGGTGCACACAATCCGGATGCAGCACTGCGTCTGCGGGAAAATATGGATGTGCTTCTGAGCGGCTTTCATATTTATCTTGTGATGGGGATTTTCGCAGATAAGGACTACAGGAAGATTGTCCAGACCACGGTCGGACCGGCAGAACTGGTCTATGTTGTGCAGGCGGAGAACGAAAGAGCACTGGATAAGGAAGAACTGGCAAAGGTCGTAAGAAAACTTGGAAAAAATGTAAAACTGCCGGGAGATATCCGGACGACGATAAATATTGCAATAGATGATGCAAAAAAAGACAGTGGCAGGGCTGCCGTCCTTTGCTTTGGCTCACTTTCCTGGCTTGCACAGGCAAAAGANNNNCTGGCTTGCACAGGCAAAAGAAGCCGTAAGGAATATTTATAAATAAGATTGGAGATAAAATGAAGATTAATCAGAAAGAATTTGACAGCCAGTGCTGCCATATCATGGGAATATTAAATGTAACACCGGATTCGTTTTCAGATGGAGGAAAGTGGAACCAGATGGACAGGGCATTGCTTCATACGGAAGAAATGATCCGGGACGGTGCAGAAATCATTGATATTGGTGGAGAATCCACGAGACCTGGATATCAGAAAGTAACCGAAGATGAGGAAATAGAACGGGTTGTGCCGTATATCCGGGCAGTAAGGGAGAAATTCAACATTCCAGTATCAATTGATACTTATAAGGCGAAAGTAGCCAGGGCAGCAGTAGAAGCAGGGGCTGGACTGATTAATGATATCTGGGGATTTAAGGGAGATCCGAAGATGGCAGAAACTGCGGCAGCACTCCGGGTACCATGCTGTGTGATGCATAACCGCAATCTGGAAACTCATCTTTATCATAATCTGATGGAAGATGTCCTGAATGATTTGAAGGAATCGATCCGGCTGGGACTGGATGCCGGGGTAAGACCGGAGCATATCATTACGGATCCGGGAATTGGATTTGGAAAAACACTGGAGGATAATCTTTTGGTTATGAAACATCTGGAACGACTGAAAGAACTGGGATATCCCATTCTGCTCGGAACATCGAGAAAATCCATGATAGGATTGACCCTGTCCCTGCCCGTGGAAGAAAGAGTGGAAGGAACAGTGGCAACTACGGTGTTTGGTGTGATGAAGGGCTGCAGCTTTGTAAGGGTGCATGATGTAAAGGAAAATTACAGAGCTATGAAAATGACGGAAGCAATGATATATGCAAAAGAAAGTAATCGAATGTAAAGTAAGGGAGAAATCAATGAAGAAAAAAATCACAATAGCAGTTGTTATTCTTGTGATAATTGCCATTGGTGCTGCAACAGGATATCATTTTTACTCAAAGCGCTTTATTTATAATAAAGAAGGGGATCTGGGAAATACAACGGGAAATCTTTATAACGAGGGATTATTCTGTACTTATAAAGGATTCGTGTATTTTTCAAATCCGAGTGATAACGGAAGGTTATACCGGATGAAAGAGGATGGAACAGGGGTGGAACGCTTATGTTCGGACAGTGTTTCTTACATAAATATATGCAATGATCAGATATACTACATAAGAGACAATGTAGGTGGAAATGTAGCCTTTTATTCGGCAACACTCAGCAATGGTGTATGCCGCAGAAAAATAGGAAGCTCCGATATTACAATATTACACAGCGGGGTTTCGGATTCCCTGATTATGATAGGAAATGATGTTTATTTCCGGGCATACAGCAAGAATGATAACAGTTATATCATACGAAAAGCGGCGATTGATGGCAAGAGCGATACCGTTGCCCTGGAGAAGAACTATACCTTGCTGGATTACAGCAAGGGCAAAATTTATTTTGCTAATAATGAGCGCAATCATAATCTGATGTATTATAATCTGAAAGAAGGGGAAACTTCGGAATGTTTTGCCGGAAACTTTTATATGCCGGATTGTGAAGGAGATTATCTTTATTATATTGACCTGGATAATGGACATAAGATTACACGAATGGATTTGAGAACGGCGAAAAGAAAGGTAATTAGTGAAGATTATGCCGTATTGTATAATTTAAACAGCAATACAGGTGAGATTTATTATCAGGCGGAAAATGCAAAGGACGATCATAAGCTGTGTAAAGTACCTGCAGACGGAGGCAATGTTCAGACCGTTCTGGAAGGAGATTATACGGATATTAATTTTACGGAAGAATATGTATACTTCTTTGAAACAAAAGGCAGTAGCAATATACACTTATACCGTGGAAAACTATCCGGGGGAACACCGGAGCTTTATGAGATGCCGGTTGACAGGCGTGAATAGTTGCGATACAAAAAAACAGTGGGATAAAAGTGCCTAGGACACTTTTATCTCACTGATTCTCTGTTTTAAGAGAGGATGGATTTTATATCCGGCGATCTGGGAGAGCGGGGTCATCACAAAGTCCCGGTTTGTCATATCCGGATGCGGAATAATAAGATCAGGCTGTTCCGTAACCAGATCATCATAGAGAAGAATATCCAGATCCAGTGTGCGTGGTCCCCAATGAATCAGGCGTTCCCTTCCGGCCTCCGCTTCGATTTTATGCAGAAGATCCAGAAGTTCGGATGGTTCGAGAAAAGTATGGAGGAGAACCGCGCCATTTAAAAAATCATCCTGTTCCACACCGCCATACGGGGCAGTTACGATGAAATCAGAGACTTTCATGACTTGACAGCCAGTAGTTTCGTCCAGTCGTTTTATGGCAAAGTTTAAAAAGTCTTCTTTCTCTCCCATATTAGAACCGATTCCGAGGCAGGCTTCATGCCAGTTTCTTAGGATGTGGATGCCGATATTCTCAAATGGAAGCCCCACAGGAGCATGCGGTTTGTCAAGGGTCAGTTCAATCCCTGTTAACAGCGGATATTCAGATAAAATTGTCTGAGCAAGATATTCTGCCGCACTTTCAATCAGCCGGAATGTTTTCTCCTGCATGAGAGTGGTAATTCTGTGACAGACGTCTCCATAATTCACGGACTTTTCCAGACAGTCCCCATGGGAGGCGGCCGTGGTATCTAAATACAATTTTGCAGAAACAAAAAAATCCTGACCATGCTTCGTTTCTTCGGGAAATACACCATGGTGTGCAAAAACTTTAAGGTTTTCAATAGAAATATAATTCATAATAAAATCCTTTCTTACAATATCACATTACAGATGCTGCTTTTTGCGGATCTGTTTTACCCCATCGTCTTAGTATACAATAAAAAACAACAGAATGCAATTTAATGCTTTACAATATAGCAGGTTTTGTTATAAAATAGAAGTAATTTTAATTTATCCGATAAAGGATAGAGCTGGAGGTAACAGATGGAAGAATCAAAGAACTTTATTGAGCAGATTATAGAGAAAGACCTGGCGGATGGTGTGTATGACCATATTACCACGAGATTTCCGCCAGAACCGAATGGATATCTCCATATCGGACATGCAAAGTCCATTCTCTTAAATTACGGACTGGCAAAAAAATACAATGGAACTTTTAACCTGCGTTTTGATGATACAAATCCAACAAAGGAAAAAACAGAATTTGTAGAATCAATCAGGGCGGATGTGGACTGGCTGGGAGCTGATTACCGCGATGAAGTCTTCTTTGCGTCCAATTATTTCGATCAGATGTACGAGGCAGCGGTGAAGCTGATTCGCAAAGGAAAAGCATATGTATGTGATTTATCCGCAGAAGAAATCAGGGAATACAGAGGTACGTTGACAGAGGCAGGAAAGGAAAGTCCATACAGAAACAGAAGTGTGGAAGAAAATCTGAAACTTTTTGAAGAGATGAAAGAAGGAAAATATGAGGATGGAACAAAAGTTCTGCGTGCCCGTATTGATATGGCTTCCCCGAATATGAATATGAGAGATCCTGTTATTTACAGGGTGGCACATATGCATCATCATAATACCGGGGATAAATGGTGCATTTATCCGATGTATGACTTTGCACATCCGATTGAAGATGCGATTGAAGGTGTGACACATTCGATCTGTACGCTGGAATTTGAGGATCACAGACCTTTGTATGAGTGGGTAGTGCGGGAACTGGAATATCCACAGCCGCCAAAACAGATTGAATTTGCAAAATTATATCTTACAAACGTCATTACCGGAAAGCGTTATATCAAGAAACTGGTAGAAGATGGAATTGTAGATGGCTGGGATGATCCGAGACTGGTATCATTAAGCGCCCTCAGAAGAAGAGGATTTACACCAGAATCTATCCGTATGTTTGTAGAGTTATGTGGTGTTTCAAAGAGCAACAGTTCTGTGGATTATGCAATGCTCGAATACTGTATCAGAGAAGATTTGAAACTGAAACGTTCCAGGGTTATGGCTGTTTTAGATCCGATTAAGCTGATTATTGATAATTATCCGGAGGATCAGGTGGAATACTTTGAGGTAATGAATAATCAGGAAAATGAAGAACTTGGTACAAGGAAGGTACCATTTAGCAGGGAATTATACATTGAAAGAGAGGACTTCATGGAAGAACCTCCGAAGAAATATTTCCGTCTTTTCCCAGGCAACGAAGTACGTCTTATGAATGCATATTTTGTAAAATGTGAGAGCTTTGTAAAAGATGAAAATGGAAATGTGACAGAGATTCACTGTACTTATGATCCGGAAACCAGAAGCGGCAGCGGATTTACCGGAAGAAAAGTAAAAGGAACCATACACTGGGTAAGTGCCGCACACACAGTCGAAGCAGAAGTACGTCTGTACGAAAATATCGTAGATGAGGAAAAAGGAAAGTTAAATGAGGACGGAAGTCTGAATCTGAATCCAAATTCACTCACGGTATTGGAAAAATGTTATATCGAGCCATCCGTACAGGATGCACAGGCATATGACAGCTTCCAGTTTGTAAGAAACGGCTATTTCTGCGTGGATGCAAAGGATTCTTCCAAAGAACATCCGGTCTTTAACCGAATTGTATCTTTAAAGAGTTCATTTAAATTAAAATAAAGATGAGGCGAGGAAATGGCAATACCTGAGAAAAAAGAAACGGACTATCTGTTTGAAAAGACATATACCTGTCCGGTATGTAACACGGAGTTTAAAGCATTGAAAGTAAAAGCATCCATGCCAAAACTTTTGCGGACAGACCCGGATATGCGGCCTGTTTACCAGTCCATAGATATTATAAAATATGAGTGTGTAGCCTGCGAGAAATGCGGATATGCCGCATTGTCAAAAGATTTTGATAAATTATCGGATGCACAGATTAAGATGATTCGTAAAGAAATTACACCGAATTTTAAAGGAATGAAGCATGCTGAGCAACGATATACTTATGATGAAGCTTTGTTGCGGTATAAAATGGCACTGGCAAATGTAGCAGTAAAGCATGGCAGGACGAGCGAGATGGCATATTTATGTCTTAAGATAGCATGGTTGTACAGGGGAAAGAGACATGAACTCGTTGCAGCAGACGAGAAGAAAAAACGTGAATTATACGGCAGTGAGATTGCATATATAAAGAAGGCAAGGGAAGGGTTTAACTCGGCGAGAATGAACGAGATGTTCCCGATTGTCGGAATGGACGAATGGACCTATGATTTCCTTCTTGCGGAACTGTCGATAGAATGTAATGAACCGGGAGATGCGAAAAAACTGGTATCTAATATTATTGTTGCACAGAATGCTCCGTCAAGGGTAAAAGAACGTGCAAGGGAATTAAGGGATTATATTAATAATATGGAAGAAGAGGAATAAAAAATGCCGCATATGCGGCATTTTTTATTCCTCTTCTTCTGTGTTCTTTTCTTTTTCCTCTTTTGCAGAAAATGTCTCTGTATCAGAAAGGGCTTCTTTTTCATCTTCTGTCAGAGTGTCGGATAAACTGGATTCCGGTTCGTCCTCTTCCGCATCATCGGAAAGCTCTTCCGGATGAATGGAAGTATAACCTCTGTCTTCCGAATCCAAGTCATCAAAATCATCATCAAAGTCATCGAAATCATCATCAAAATCATCGATGAGATCTTTGTTATCCGCATGTTTCTTATAAAGAACATAACCTGCAGCTGCAGCAGCACTAAGAACGGCTGTAAAAGATAAGAATTTAGTAAATTTACTTGCCATAATGTTCCCCTTTCAATAATATAATATAACTCTATTTTAATACAATCCGGACAAAAAGAAAAGAACTATTTTCAAAAAAAAGTATAAACAAAAAAGGAAATAAATAAAATAAATAAAAATGGTACTTTAGTACTATTGAAAAAACCATAATATGGCATTACAATACAAATCAGTAAGTGAGTAGCACTCAAAATCATCGAGTGCTAACAATAAAAACAGCATAGACAAGACAGGAGGAAATAGAGATGTTATTACCATTAGGTGACAGATTAGTATTAAAACAGGTTGTTGCAGAAGAAACTACAAAGTCAGGTATTGTATTACCGGGACAGTCAAAGGAAAAACCACAGGAAGCTGAAATTGTTGCGGCCGGACCGGATGTAAAGGCTGAATTAAAAGAAGGCGATACTGTTATTTATTCAAAATATGCAGGAAATACCGTAAAGGTTGACGAAGAAGAATATATCATTGTAAAAGAAGAAGATGTTCTTGCAGTTTTAAAGTAGAATAGTAAGAGAAAAGATAGAATATTTAGGAGGCATTTGACATGGCAAAGGAAATTAAATATGGTGCAGAAGCAAGAAAAGCTTTAGAAACAGGTGTAGATAAATTAGCAAATACCGTTAAGGTAACATTAGGACCAAAGGGAAGAAATGTTGTATTAGACAAATCTTATGGTGCACCTCTTATCACAAACGACGGTGTTTCCATTGCAAAAGAGATCGAACTGGAAGATGCGTTTGAAAACATGGGTGCACAGCTTGTAAAAGAAGTAGCTACAAAGACAAATGATGTTGCCGGTGATGGTACAACAACAGCTACCGTTCTTGCACAGGCAATGGTGAATGAAGGAATGAAGAATCTGGCTGCTGGTGCAAATCCGATTGTATTAAGAAAAGGTATGCAGAAGGCTACGGATACAGCAGTAGAAGCAATTAAGAGCATGAGTTCAAAAGTAAACGGAAAAGAACAGATTGCAAAAGTTGCAGCTATTTCAGCCGGTGATGAAACCGTTGGAAATATGGTTGCAGATGCAATGGAAAAGGTTTCCAACGATGGTGTTATCACAATTGAGGAATCCAAGACCATGCAGACAGAGCTGGACCTGGTAGAAGGTATGCAGTTTGACAGAGGATATATCTCCGCATATATGGCAACTGATATGGATAAGATGGAAGCCGTGCTGGATGATCCATATATCCTGATTACGGATAAGAAGATTTCCAATATCCAGGAGATTCTTCCAGTATTAGAGCAGATTGTACAGTCAGGTGCAAGATTATTAATCATTGCAGAAGATATCGAAGGTGAAGCATTAACAACTCTTATTGTAAACAAATTAAGAGGAACATTCAATGTTGTAGCAGTGAAGGCTCCGGGATATGGCGACAGAAGAAAAGAAATGTTAAAAGACATTGCAATTCTTACCGGCGGTCAGGTTATTTCAGAAGAACTTGGTCTTGAATTAAAAGACACAACAATGGAACAGCTCGGACGTGCAAAATCTGTAAAAGTCCAGAAGGAAAATACAATTATTGTAGATGGATGCGGCGATAAGAATGAAATCGCAGCAAGAGTTTCCCAGATTAAGGCTCAGCTTGCAGAAACAACTTCTGATTTTGATAAAGAGAAACTTCAGGAAAGACTTGCAAAACTTGCAGGTGGTGTAGCAGTTATCCGTGTCGGTGCTGCAACAGAGACTGAAATGAAGGAAAAGAAACTTCGTATGGAAGATGCTTTAAATGCAACAAGAGCAGCAGTAGAAGAAGGTATTATCGCAGGCGGCGGTTCTGCATATATCCATGCATCCAAGGAAGTTGCAAAACTTGTCAACACACTGGAAGGTGATGAAAAGACAGGTGCAAATGTAATTCTGAAAGCACTGGAAGCTCCATTATACGCAATCGCACAGAATGCAGGTCTGGAAGGCTCTGTTATTGTAAATAAGGTAAGGGAGTCCGAAGTAGGAACAGGATTTGATGCTTATAAAGAAGAATATGTATCCATGGTCGATGCAGGTATTCTTGACCCGGCTAAGGTTACAAGAAGCGCACTTCAGAATGCAACAAGTGTTGCATCTACATTATTGACAACAGAATCCGTTGTTGCAACAATTAAAGAAGATGCACCGGCAATGCCGGCAGGAAATCCTGGCATGGGAATGATGTAAAATCTGTTATTTAAGATACCCGGTGTTATGCACCGGGTATTTTTTTTAAAAATTAATATTATTTTCTTGCAGAATGTGCTATCATAGGATTGCGGAATAATTCGTAAATAGCAGTTTAAAAAAACAAATATCAGGAGGATAGAAATGGCAAAAGAATGTAATAATACAGCTTGTTCAAAAGAATCATGTGAAGGATGTCCGAGCAATAACGGAGGAAAACCGGATTTTTCAGAACCAATGAATAAGTATAGTAATATAAAGAAAGTAATAGGTGTTGTCAGTGGAAAAGGCGGAGTAGGAAAGTCCCTTGTTACCTCCATGCTGGCAGTGGAAATGGCAAAGAAAGGATACAAAACGGCAATTCTCGATGCAGATATTACAGGACCGTCTATTCCAAGAGCATTTGGAATTAAGACAAGACCGGAATCCGCAGAAGAAGGATTAAAGCCGGTTATTTCAGAAAAAGGAATTGAGATTATGTCAACAAATCTGATTTTGGAGCATGATACGGATCCGGTTGTATGGAGAGGACCGGTTATCGGCAATATGGTAAAACAGTTCTGGTCAGAAGTATACTGGGGCGAGGTGGACTATATGTTCGTAGATATGCCGCCGGGAACAGGTGATGTACCGCTTACCGTATACCAGTCCCTTCCGGTGGACAGCATCGTCATTGTAACATCTCCGCAGGAGCTGGTTCAGATGATTGTGGAGAAGGCTGTCAGGATGGCGAACCTCATGAATGTGAAAGTGGCAGGAATTGTTGAAAATATGTCCTATCTGGAATGTCCTGACTGCGGAAAGAGAATCGCAGTCTTTGGCGAAAGCAAAGTCGCTGAAACAGCTGAAAAATACGGACTGGATGCATATGCCCAGATTCCTGTGAATCCAGAGATTGCAAAACTCTGCGATGCGGGAAAAATAGAAGAACTGGATAAGAACTGGCTGGAAAACATTGTGAAAAAACTGGAAGCATAAACTGACAGGAGATAAAAAATGAATGATAATTATGTGGAAAAACTGGTAAAGAAGAAAGCAGATGCAAAGACGATGCTGATTCGTACCGGTGTGATTGTCCTCGGGTTACTGATTGTATATCTGTCAGTGGTGTTTTTGGGATATTTAAGTGTGGCATATTATGGGCTTATCAGTGTTTTTCTGCTTGTATGGCTTATTTACTATGTATTTTATATGACATCCGTGGAGTATGAATACGCACTGGTCAAAAACGAACTGTCCATTGATATTATCTATGGAAAAAACAAGCGGAAAAACGAGCAGAATATAGATGTTTCGAAATGTGAACTCA
>FR900148.1:0-4663 GCA_000437755.1 Roseburia sp. CAG:303 | reverse complement strand
TGAACTCATTGCACCGGTAAACAGCAGTGAGGCACAGGCATACCGCAATGCGACACAGATGAAAACCTTTGATTATACATCCGGCGAAAATACGGAGCAGGTATATCTGTTAATCACCCCGTATGGTGCGTCAGTTGCCAGGGTATACCTGGAATTTGACGAAAAATTACTGGCAGCAGTAAAAATTGCCGCACCGGGAAAAGTAAAATCCTAAATTTTTCGGAAATACTTGACAATGAGTAAAAAATAAATTAACATAATATAAATATACAAAAAAGAGAAAGTGAGGATTTAATCAATGGGACAGATCATTGGAGAAGGAATTACATTTGATGATGTACTCTTAGTTCCTGCATATTCAGAAGTAACACCAAACATGGTAGATTTATCAACTTATCTGACAAAGAATATTAAACTTAATATTCCTATGATGAGTGCGGGAATGGATACTGTTACAGAACATAGAATGGCAATTGCCATGGCAAGACAGGGTGGTATCGGTATTATTCATAAGAACATGTCCGTAGAAGCACAGGCAGAAGAAGTTGACAAAGTAAAGCGTTCTGAAAATGGTGTTATTACAGATCCATTTTCACTGTCACCGGAACACACACTCGCGGATGCGAATGATTTGATGGCAAAATTCAGAATTTCAGGTGTTCCGATTACAGAAAACGGAAGATTAGTAGGAATTATTACAAATCGTGATCTTAAATTTGAAACCGATTTTTCAAAGAAGATCAAAGAGTCCATGACAACAGAAAATCTTGTGACTGCAAAACAGGGTATCACACTGGAAGAAGCAAAAGCAATTCTTGCGAAGTCAAGAAAAGAAAAACTTCCGATTGTGGATGATAATTTTAACCTCAAAGGTCTGATCACAATCAAAGATATTGAGAAGCAGATTAAATATCCACTGGCAGCAAAGGATGCGCAGGGAAGACTTCTCTGTGGTGCTGCGATTGGTATTACAAAGAATATCATGGAAAGAACAGAAGCACTTGTTAAGGCAAAAGTAGATGTGGTTGTTCTTGATTCTGCACATGGTCATTCCAGGAATATCATGAATGCAATCAGGGAAATTAAGAGTGCATATCCTGATTTGCAGGTCATCGCAGGTAATGTCGCAACCGGAGAAGCAACAAAGGCATTAATTGAAGCTGGAGCAGATGCAGTTAAGATTGGTATCGGACCTGGTTCTATCTGTACGACCCGTATCGTTGCAGGTATCGGTGTACCGCAGATTACTGCTGTTATGGACAGCTATGCGGTTGCAAAAGAATATGGTATTCCGATTATCGCAGATGGTGGTATTAAATTCTCAGGCGATATGACAAAAGCGATTGCAGCAGGTGCAAATGTCTGCATGATGGGAAGCATTTTTGCCGGATGTGATGAAGCACCGGGTGAATTTGAATTATATCAGGGAAGAAAATACAAAGTATATCGTGGTATGGGTTCTATCGCTGCAATGGAAAACGGAAGCAAGGATCGTTATTTCCAGACAGAAGCAAAGAAACTTGTTCCAGAAGGTGTAGAAGGACGAGTTGCATACAAGGGAACCGTGGAAGATACCGTATTCCAGTTAATCGGTGGTATCCGTGCAGGTATGGGTTACTGTGGTGCAAAGGATATCGAGACATTAAAGCAGACTGGAAGATTTGTAAAGATATCAGCAGCTTCACTGAAAGAAAGTCATCCGCATGACATTCATATCACAAAAGAAGCACCAAACTACAGCATAGACGTTTAATGTCATCAATCTTTGATTGATGACCTACGCGAGCAACAGCGAGCTACAAAAAATGGCAGACACTTTATTTCAGAGGTGTCTGCCATTTTTTAATACTTTTTTTATTTGAATCGGAGGTGGTACTGACGTATAATCTCTATTAGAAGTCTGGTTCGTACTGCCGGCTGTAAAGATGCATGATAATAAGAAAGAAGAGGAAAATGATATGAGAAGAGTTGTTGTTACCGGTATGGGTGCGATTACCCCGATCGGAAATTCGGTTGATGAATTCTGGAAAGGAATTAAAGAAGAGAAGGTTGGTATTGCACCGATATCCAATTTTGACACAACAGAATATAAAGCAAAACTGTCGGCAGATGTAAAAGGATTTGATCCAAAAAATTATATGGATGCAAAATCGGCAAAGAGAATGGATCGTTTTTCCCAGTTTGCCGTTGCAGCGGCAAAGGAAGCGATCACACAGTCAGGACTGGAAATAGGAAAGGAAGATCCTTACCGGATTGGGATTTCCATTGGATCCGGAGTTGGAAGCCTTATGGGTATTGAGCGGGAATATGGTAAGATGCTGGCAAAAGGACCGGGAAGAATCAGCCCGATCACAGCACCCCTGGTACTGGGAAATATGGCTGCTGCGAATGTATCCATACAGTTTGGAATTCATGGAAAATCCATAGATGTTGTGACTGCGTGCGCAACGGGAACAAATTCCATCGGGGAAGCATTTCATGCAATCAAATATGGAGAAGCAGATGTGATGATTGCCGGTGGTGTGGACAGTTCCATCAGCCGGTTTGGTGTGGCAGCTTTCCAGGCTTTGACGGCATTGACTGATTCCGAAGATCCGCTCTGTGCGTCCATTCCGTTTGATCGCAGAAGAAATGGATTTGTGACAGGAGAAGGAGCAGGAGTTCTGGTGTTGGAGGAATTAGAACATGCACTGGCACGTGGGGCAGAGATTTTCGCTGAGATTGGCGGATATGGTGCAACCAGCGATGCAAATCATATCACCTCTCCGAAGGAAGATGGGGAATGTGCCGCAAAAGCCATGGAATTTGCACTTGCGGAAGCCGGCATGAAACCGGAAGAAATCCAGTATATTAATGCACATGGAACAAGTACGGTATACAATGATTTGTTTGAAACAAGAGCAATTAAGAAGGCATTTGGCGACTGGGCATACCATGTCAGAATCAATTCCACAAAATCCATGGTAGGACACCTCTTTGGTGCGGGCGGTGCAGTAGAGCTGATTACCTGTGTCAAAACCATACAGGAGGGATATATTCATCCGACCGTAGGATTGCAGGAAGACGATCCGGAATGCGATCTGAATTATACCAAAGGACATGCTGTTCATGCAGATGTACATGCTGCAATCAGCAACTCCCTCGGTTTTGGAGGACATAATGCGACATTATTAGTAAAGAAATATGAGAGATAGAGGAAGGCAGATATGAAGATTACACTGGCGGTCGTCGGGAAAATCAAAGAAAAATATTTCACCATGGCAATTGATGAATATTGCAAAAGACTGGGAAGATATGTCAAGCTGGAGATTATAGAAGTAGCGGATGAAAAGACACCGGATGGAGCTTCCGAGGCATTGCAGGAACAGATCCGGCAGAAAGAAGGGGAGCGTCTGTTAAAATATATCAGGGACGATGCCTATGTCATTACACTGGAGATCGCCGGAAAAATGCTGGATTCCGTAGAATTATCGGAAAAGATAGAAAAGATCGGAATAAACGGATATAGTAATATTGTGTTCGTGATCGGTGGTTCTCTCGGACTTCATAAAAGTGTAAGTGACAGGGCGGATTTTAAACTGAGCTTTTCAAAAATGACATTTCCACATCAGCTGATGCGGGTAATTTTGCTGGAACAAATATATAGAAGTTACAGAATCCTGGGAAATGAACCTTACCATAAATAAAATATTGATTAGGAGGTAGAACGTGTTCGGCTATGTAATTGTAAATAAAGGCGATTTAACCTTTCGGGAATTTGATGTATATCATTCCTATTATTGTGGACTGTGTAAAACACTGAAAGAAAAATACGGGGTTCTGGGGCAGCTTGCATTGAATTATGATATGACATTTCTGGTCATGTTATTATCAAGCCTGTATGAACCACAGACGGATTATACCAGAGAGGGATGTGTAACACATCTGTTTATGAAGCAGGGAATATCTAAAAATGAAATCACACAGTTTGGAGCGGATATGACGATTCTTCTTACTGCGTATAAATGTGAGGATGACTGGCAGGATGAGAAAAAACTTTCCAGAAAACTCTATGAAAGTGCTTTGCACGGCAGAATGTCCAAAGTAAAGGAAAAGTACCGGGATAAGGCAGAAATCATAGAAGTCTGTTTTGCAAACCTGCACAGGCTGGAGCAGGAAAACTGTGATAAACCGGATAAAATGGCAGCAATCTTTGGAAAAGTCATGGAAGAATTATTTGTATACAGGGAAGATGAATGGGAAGAAACACTGAGGAGCATGGGATTTTACCTGGGAAAATATATTTATCTGCTGGATGCCTATGAAGATTTGGAAAAAGATAAAAAGCAGAAGAATTACAATCCATTTTCCACCAGGGCAGAACTGCCGGATTTTGAAGAGGAATGCAGGATTGTTCTTACCTCTGCGATTTCGGAATGTACCCGGGCATTTGAAATGCTGCCGCTGATAGATAATGTAAAGATTCTGCGCAACATCCTGTATTCCGGTGTGTGGTACAAATATGGAAAAGTAAAAGAAGAGAGAAGCAGGAAGAATACGATGCCGGAGGATGAAAAGAATGGATCCATATAAAATACTGGGTGTCAGCCCTGACGCAACAGATGAGGAAGTAAAGAAAGCATACAAGCAGTTAAGCAAAAAATACCATCCGGATGCGAATATC
>FR900147.1:24096-28505 GCA_000437755.1 Roseburia sp. CAG:303 | reverse complement strand
ATTTACTACATATTTATTTTTCTGCTTCAAATGCCTTGCTACCCGTTCAATCATATAACATATAAAATAAAGGTCATCGTTTGTAATCTCTTCATCCTCAAAATATTTATTTTTCATAATCTTTCATTTCCTTCAAAAGTTAATGTTTTAAGAGCTGCCTATTTCCTCTACTCCTCATTTTAACACTTCCACCACATAATTTCAATGATACCTTTCGTTTCTAAACATTTGAACATTTTCTCTAAATATGCTATACTACTATTGTATAATCAAAAAGAAAGCAGGATGTGATTTCCGGTTATGAAATGCCCTCTAGTCTACAAAGGAGGGTGATGCCCTATGAACACAATGGAAGTTCTTACTTTATTGCTTGTTATATTTACGGCACTGTCTTACATAGATAATCATAACAAAAAGAAATAGACATCCTCTACCGTCCAAAGTTTAGGATATCTATTTCTTAGACAATCTTAATTTAACTGAGGGCAAATCGGAGTCATATCCGATTCACTTTCTAAGTAAATTATACACCAGGGTACTTAATTTTTCAAGTACCCTGATTAAAAAGTTACCGGAATAAATTTATCAGTTTCTGCCAGAAACTCAGCTTTTCTGTCTCCGCCTTTGTTTCCTGTGTTCCATCATTTAATTCTGTGACTCCGCTCTTTAATTCCGTGATTCCGTCGCACAGTCTGAGTGTTCCATCCGTCAGGCTCTTTGAACCGGTCAGCAGTTCTTTACTGCCATCTGCAAGCTGTGTACCGCCTGTCACTATCTGGGAATAGGCTGCTACAATCTGTGCCAGTGCGTTCTTCAGCTGTTCCACCTGTGCGGACAGATTTGCAAGTGCCTGCGTATTTCCCGCCTGCAGTCCGCCGATATCCAGACCACCCTGTTTCATTGCAGCAGTATAGCTTTCATAAGAAAGACTGTTCTGCAGATTGACTGCTCCCTGATATAAATCGGAAATGCCCTGCCAGATACCATTCGCCCAGATAATAGCTTTCTGCAATATCTCTTATATTTTTCACAAGGTCAAAGGTTTCCTGTCCTTCATATGCCGCATCCACGGTAATAACCATTCTTGTGCATTTATCCGAACATAGTTTCGAGTAAGTTTCTTCATCCAGATAACTTTCCGGAATCTCCATTCCCATGGTATCTACATAAGAAAGAATACTGCTTACCTGCGAAATATCATGCAACTCATCGGACAGTTCTTTCTGCGTTGCCTTAACGACCGGAAAGAGCTGTTAGAAGATTTTTCCATTATTCTGCACACCTCCCTTCCGGCGGTATTGACGGCACAGAAGGGGGAATTATAAGTTTTCAATCTTTCCTGTATCCTTCAAAATCTGCCGCCAGTTTATCTATATCATCCTTTGTATGCATTATTTCACCTCATGCCCTGTTACTGCCTCAAAGTGATATTTTACAATTCCAAGGTCAATCTGGGAATAAAAACCACCGAGGGATTTTGCTGTAACATTTCCATTTTTCAATTCAAAAAAGAACTTCTGCTGATTTACGGCTGTGGGTGCAAGACTTACTGCTTCCATGCCTCTTTCAAACCATTCTGTACTCTGGTCTGCCCTTCCCAGTTCCGAAGTACTCTTACTTTTATGTGGAACGCCCTGTGTTTCGCCATACCCCAAAGATATAATAATCAGCAACTTTTGTCCCTTTTTTATTTCTGCTTTTGATTTACCATGAGTCATTGCTACCCAACAGGTATTAAGCCCAAGCTCCTGACATTTCAGAACTATTTTTTCGCCATAATACCCTGCTTTTTCCTGGTCATTCTTATTTCCGACAATCGCAATATAGTTCTTTACATTTTCAAACTTTCCATAATGAGCCATAAAAGAGTCAAAGCATTTCGGTTCATCATAAAATGCCTGTATGGACAATTTACTCTCAACATTGACATCTTTTATCAATGAGTTAATCTCCTCTCTCCTAGAAAGTTCGACAGCCCGATTCATATACTGTCTTACACTGTGTCTTTTCTTCATAATTTCTAATGTATCCATTTGAATATCCTCGCTTTCGTTTAACTGATTAAACTAATTATATCATATTTTTGTGCAAAAAATTCAATGGTAAAGAAAATCGAGACCATTAAAAATAATAAACAAAACAGGTTCTTTCAATATTCCCTCTATTCCTCAACCGAAGCTTTTAATTCATTCGCAAGCTCATATATGTTATTGAGTATTACTTTACACTCTTTCATGCTTTCCACTGTAGAATCTGATACCTTTATGCCCTCCGCTGATGCTGCTGCAATCTCTTCGCCTGTTGCTGACAAATGTGATATATTGTCTGCTATAACCGATGTTGACTCAAGTATTTTATTAATACTCTGCTCTGCAATATGTATGCCTGACATCAGGTTATCAACTGTACTTCCCACTTCACCAAATGTTTTTTCTGTTTCATCAATAAGTTCATTCTTCTTAGCAGCTGCTTCCTGAATCTGAAATACATTCTCCGTGAAATATTTAATTAATATATCCGCTATATTTATTGATATAATTGCTATAAGAATCATTACAAGAATTGCCAGTATTCTGCTTGTTAACAAATCTGAATTTCTACTGTCAAAATCTCTCATTAACCTCACAATATTGGCAGCTATAACTACACCATTAGCACAATACATTAATCTTTTGTTAAGATAAACTATAACCGAAATAATCAGTGGAATTCCATATGTCCATACCCCATCAACAGAATTCAATAATATAATAATTACATATCCCACTGCTATGCATATTAATAAAATAAGCTCACATGTACGCGTTTTCTTTTTTGTTATATATGCTATTACCGATACCATAATAACAACTACTGCCGTTATAACCTCTACTATCATCTTACCGGCATGCTGTCCCTTTGAAATCCCTATTGCTGCTAAAACGGTTAAAGCAATATAACCAAAAACTATTAAAACCGTTGATAACACCATCTTGTTAGCTCTCTGATATTGATTCTCTGTCATATTTCGTTCTCCTCTCTCTGCTTATAAATTTTTCTATCATTTCGTATCTTTAAATATCTTTCAGCAAAAAAACAATTTATTTTTATTCACTGTTAATAGCAATAATCTCAGGCTTATCAATTCATCAGAACAGGATATCTTCCGGCTTGATTTTATCCTTTTCTGTGATGTCCCGAATGACTCTGCATGGCACACCGGCAGCAATCACACCTGCCGGAATATCATGGGTAACGACACTCCCTGCTCCGATAACAGAACCTGCACCAATCGTCACACCGCCGCAGACAGTAGCATTCGCACCAATCCATACATTTTCTTCAATCGTAATAGGGGCTGACGTCCCGATACCCTGACTGCGCTGTTCCGGATGGATGGCATGACCGGAGCAGGCCAGGCAGACACCTGGTGCAATAAATGCCCCTGCACCAATATTTACCGGTGAAGTGTCCAGAATGACGCAATTATAATTAAGAAAAGCAAATCCATGCATATGGATATTAAAACCATAATCACAATGAAAATCCGGCTCGATGCCTGCCATAGGCGGGCAGGTTCCCAGCAGTTCCTGCAAAATGGAGTGCCGCTTTTCCTGTTCGTTTGGTGCAGTATAGTTATACTCCCAACATAACTGTTTTGCATGATTCTGTGCCTCAAAAGGCATTTTTTCATAACCATTTGCGTAAGCGACTGGTTGTTTCATAATATCAAGTGGTGTCATAATTTTCTCCTGTTCTGTATTTTTGTTCCTGTGAATTTTGAAATATATTATAGCATAAATCTAATGGATTATGTTAACATTTCTTTTCCCTGTTTTATCCGCCACTTTCATTACCATCCCAAATCCATCAGCCAGTTGTTGAGTCCTCTCTCCCGTTCTTTTTCATCGGAAATATTTTTCAGATTGTTATATTCCCCCTTGATATTGCCATCTACGATGTAGAGAACTCTGCCACATCTTGCAGCAACTTTTGCATCGTGAGTTACCATGACAATGGTTGTTCCCTCGCTGTTTAATTTCACAAGTTCATTCATAACTTCGTTGGAAGAAGTCCGGTTTAATGCTCCTGTCGGTTCATCCGCAAAAAGCAGTTTTGGCTGGTTCATCATGCTTCTGCAGATACATGCTCTTTGAAGCTGTCCGCCGGACACCTCATTCATATCATTATCTGCGATTTCAATAATGCCAAGCTTACGCATAAGCTGCTCGCCCCTTGCAAATTTCTCCTGTCTGGTTTCTTTTGACTTTTTGCTCTCCACTGCCGGAAGCACGATATTATCGAGAATTGTAAGATTTTTCATCATATACATCTGCTGAAAAATAAATCCCATTTCATCAAGCCGAATTTTTGTAAGCTCTTTTTCGTTTAGCTTCGTCAAATCCTGATTTCCAAAAAGCACCTGACCG
>FR900147.1:0-24076 GCA_000437755.1 Roseburia sp. CAG:303 | reverse complement strand
CTGACCGCTGGTTGCCCGGTCCATACCCGAGATTGCATACAGAAGTGTGGACTTTCCAGAACCTGACGGCCCCATAATTGCAACCATTTCTCCTTCCTTTACTTCAAGATTTACATTTTTTAATACATTATTCTGTCTTTTATCAACTACATATGTTTTACAAAGGTCTTTTGCACTAAGTAATACTGCCATATGATTTTCCTCCATTTTATTCTATATTTGTGGTGTCGCTGCTCTTAATTGTTCTGATATGTACTGCGGTGATTCCCGATGCCAGTATCGTTATCAGAAAAATAATCGCCGGATACAGGAAAAAGATTTTCCACGGTTTGATGACATAAGAAATTTTTCCTGCTCCCATCATACCAAAAATCGGATTGTCTATCAGATATGTTGCAGGAATGGAGCATACTGCCGCCAGAAAAACTGCTGCCAGTGTAACGATACCGAATCGCATGATATGCCATTTTATCACTCTGCCGTTGCCAAATCCCATTGCCTTCAGAACAGCAATCTGGCTTTTTTCATCTGCAAGAAATGACCTTTCCATCAGAATACATACAAGGATTACTACAATCAGCGTAATGCCAAGCAGCAGATACTGCACTGATTCCATCTTTGATGCCACTCCCATGCAGTCATCACAATATTCCACAGCATTCATTACTTTATCATTATCAAAGAGCTTCTTTATTTTATCCTTGCGCAGTTCAATTTCCTTTGCAGACGGATGGTCATCAAAATTAATCTGATAGGACAGCATACTTGAAATATAGGTAAAATCTGTCGGTGCATCCTCATGAAGCCTTATTACTTCGCCAAGAAGATTCAAACTTTGAAAATATGCGACTACCATACAATCGAGTGTTTCCCCGCCAAAGTCAATGGTTATGGTATCTCCTATTTTTGCCCCGGTTAATTTGGTAATCGTCGGGGTTATGGCAATCTCATTTTTGTTCCGAGGAACTAACCCCTCAATATATTCATAATTGGATGCTTTCGTATGGATACCCTGCTGACAGCTGATGGAATAATCTTTTCCGCCAACGCGAATCTTATATTTGTACTGTACCTCTACGCAAAGCTTTGCGGATATTCCATTTTTCTCCAAAAGTTCTTCTGTATCTGCAAGATATGACTCGGTCTGATTTCTTCCATCTGGATTCATACTGCCCATGGCTTCCGTCAAATCTGTATAATACAAATCACTTCTCGTTCCAAAAGTTGTGACCAGTGTATCACTCCTCATTGTTGACGAGGTATTCACAAATACAAGCACAAACAATGTACAGATAAAAAATATAACAATAATGGTCACATATCTGCGCGGTGCACTAAGCACATCATTAAACGCCATAAATAAGCTGGTACTTCCATGACTTCTCGACAGCCGTAAGGGTGATTTTTTCTGATACCTTTCACCTGTCTGGCCGGAGCGGATTGCATCGACCGGTGAAAATTTCTTTACCAGTTTTGTACAGCGGAAGGCAAACAAAAGAATTACAACAATAACCAGAACTGCACCCAGCACTGACAGCAGAAAAGAATACTCTGTTTCAAGTACCATATTGCTGCTGACTGTTTGAAGCAGCATGCTGGAAAATGGAATACTAAACAAAAAGCCCACAACAGCCCCTGCCACAGCCAGCATGAGATACTTTATAAGATACAGACTCCGAATCTTAAAATTACTGATGCCGATTGCTTTCATCACGCCAATTTCACGAAATTCCCCGGAAATTGTAAATGTAATGGAGAATTTTAATACGACAAAGGAAACAATTATCAGACAGATACTTAGAATCAGCATGGTAAATGCCACAACCATCTCCAGAACATAACACATTTTTATCACGGAACGTGCGCCGGAAAACATGATGCCGGGAACCTCCGAAACCGCTGCTGCTATGGCTGATACATCCGCCTCTTTAGAAAGCTCCATATAACATATCTGCCCCTGATATCCATTGTAAATCGTTTCATCCGCAAGCAGCTTCTCAATCTCTGCTTCATTGAAAAGAAACCGGCTGTTTCCCATCATAGGCGAACCAAGAAGGGCATCCTTTGCCATGCCGTCCAAGATTACCGAAAAAGACACATTATTATGAGTAATCATAATTTCATCCCCCGGCTGTAAATGATTCTGTTCCATAAAATTCCCCGTTGCATATGCATGACCCGGTTCAATTTCCATAATCTGATGATTTTCTTTGTCGAAAAATCTGAGCTGACTGTCTGTTATGGATTGGTAAATCACGGAATTTTTGGCATTCAGCTGTTTCCCTTCCATATTTTTCAAATTAGAGTTTTCTCCAAAAACAACCGGCTCTATGTGGTAGCTGCTCACTTCTTCTTTTTCATCATGCAGCACCGCTTCCATTGTATTTTTGCTGTCTTTTCCCATAGAAATTACAACATAATCTCCAATACCTGCCTTATCCATATAGGAATCCGTTCCATTCATGACAGCGGCTACATTAGTGATTCCACCAGCCACGAACATAGTCGCCAGCAGAATAAAAGAAAGCAGCACTGTATTCATTACTTTTTTTCTCTTTAAATCTTTTTTCAATATACGAAAAAACATTCTGATTTTCCTCCTTGTGTTTGATATACCTATCTTACAGGAGAATTTATTAAATAATCCTTAAATACTTTCTTATCTTCCTTTATTTTACAAATCTATATTGAGCAAACGACAAAATTGTGGTATTTTATACAAGCAACAAATTTTATAAATTATATACCGGTTAATCCGTACTTTGACAATATAATATACTTACCAGGGGAGCCATCGGGGCGATATGCCAGCGCCGAATATCTGCGAAAGGAGCTGGTGTCAATGGTTACATATAGCGAATTGTTTACTTTTGTAATTATGTTATGTGCCGTTATCACTCTTGTTCATAATTTGACACATAAAAAATAGCGCCCCCACTCTGGTAAAGTAAAGCGCTATTCTAATAATTTTATATTTACCGGCGGCTAGGCAACATCTAGCCGGTGGCTCTCTTGTTAAGTATATTATATGCAACCTGTTGCAAATTGTCAAGACAAAAAATACTCATCATGCTTTTCGCACAACCACTGTCGCACAGAAATCATTGTCTTTGATTTCCACAAATATTTCACCGTCCATTTTTCGCATTAACTGCCTGCTGATATACAGTCCAAGTCCGGAGCCTTTTGCTGCGCCGGCATTGCTTCCACGGTAAAAGGAATCAAATAGATTCACAAGTTCTTCCCTTTTTAAGCTGCAGCCGGAATTTTTTACGGTAATCAGCTGACAATCCTCTTCTTCGGAAAAAGATATCGTAATTTTTTGTCCATCCCCATATTTTATTGCATTTTCCAAAAGGTTCTGCATGACTTCCGTCAATCGGTCTGCATCCCCTTTTAACATCAGGTCCGTATATGGTTCTATCTGAAATAGAGTATGTAATCTGCCCAATTTATCATCATAAAGTTTTCTGACTTCTTCCATCACATCCGCCAGATACACTTCGGTCTGGTTTACGGTCAGATGCAGGAAATCTTCTCTTGATGCGGAGATAATCTCATTCACATAGTCTTCCATGTCTTTTACATTCTTTTCAATTCCCCGGTATACTTCTAATCTCCGCTCCTCTGTGGAATAAAGTCCCGCTGCCAATGCCTTTGTATACAGGTGAATTGCGGATAGCGGAGTTTTGATATCGTGTGTTAGGGATAAAATCAGGGTTTTTTTCTCTTTTTGCAGTTCCAGTTCCTTTTCTCTGTTACTTTCGAGAGTATCTCTAAGCATATCCATGCTCCAGAGAAATCTGCCAAAATATTTACTTTTCTCTGCCTTTATCGGCATGGACAAATTTCCCTTTGCCAGTTCTTCCGTCAAATACTGCATTTCCTGAAATGGCTTTATGACTTTTGCTCCAATAGAAAGGACTAAAAAAACAGACAGCAGAAACAGAATCCCCAGTGATATATTCATGAGAATCCATGTTCTGTAATCTGTCTGCATATAAATGATTTTATAAATCGTATCTGTTTTATCCTGCAATCTCTCAATATCCGTTTTCTGATTGTTTGCTGTCATATAATATAACCCATTTGCAATCGCAATCAGAAATAATTCCAGTCCGAAAAACCACATAGTAAATTTTTTATAATTATTCATATCGGTAGCCCACTCCCCAGACAGTAATGATGTGTTCCGGATGCTTTGAATCCTGTTCGATTTTTTCCCGCAGCCATTTGATATGAACCGTCAGTGTCTGCAATTCAGATTCACTGTCAATCCCCCAGACACGGTTAAACAGATATTCTTTCTTTAATGTAGTTCCCTTATTTTCTACCAGCAGTCTCAATAATTGAAATTCCTTTTCCGTGACATTGACAGAATTTCCATTTACCGTAAGTGTCTGTGTAACATTATTCAGCTTCAGGTTATCGCAGACAATTTCATCCAATGCATATTTCCGCTTAAAAATCCCATTAATCTTTGCAATCAGAATATCAATATCATAAGGCTTGCTGATATAGTCATCCGCACCAATCTGCAGTCCCTTTAAAGTACTTTCTTTATCTGTTCTTGCACTGGCAATCAGAATATGTGCATTAGAAGTTTCCCGTATTTTTGAACAGACGGAGAATCCGTCTGTTCCCGGCAGTCCGATATCAAGTACCACGAGATTTGCACCATACTGTTCAAAAATATCCAATGCCTTTTCACCGGTGTCTGCAAGACTCAGCGTATAATTCTCTTTTCTGAGGAACTCACACAAAAGCGTTCCTATTTCTTTATTGTCCTCTACTATAATAATATCCGGCATAATATTCCCTGACTCCAACTATCTAAAATAATAATTCATTTTCCCTTTCACTAAAGTGCTTTTACAGTTAATTGCAAAACTCATAATTTATCTTTATTGTATATGACAAACCACTTTTAAGCATAGGATGCTACCTCTGCAATTGAATACTGAATCTCCTCCGTGATTACTTTATATTCGTTTCGCCATTCTTCATCCAGTCCCATAAAGGTATCATAATGTTCATTCCAGCGTGTCTGCTGCAGTTCTTTGAATAACTTAAAGCACACATACTCTCCCTCTATACGCACTCCCATGATATTGGTCATGTTATTTATACCTACTCTTCTTCCGTTCTGATGCAGGTAAAATGCCCCTTCTTTTGTTGCATAGAAGATTCCCTGTCTGGAATATGCACATGCACGCAGAGAAGTAAGATATGGATGTGCAACCAGACCGCCTTCCAGCTTGCAATATACCGTCATATTTCCATAGATATAATTCATAGGGTCTGTCTGTTCACCAGAATAATATGTATCATTATATCTTGTCACAACCTGTAAGATATCCCCGGAACATCCACCGCCTGTTCCTCTTACTTCAAACAGATTTTCTTTTCCAAGCATCGGTATCATTACCAGGGCATCCTCCTGATTTGGAATATGCGGAATACCAAGAACATGTATTTTACCCTCTTCCCCAAACCATGCCTTAACCTGCTGATACCATTCTATTTTCGTTGCTTTCGGCAGGTAATCATAATACCTTATCTTATTGCGGCCGGCATTAAACTGAACCGCCATTGCCCTTTCACATCCGAGGATACTAAGGTTCATAACCCAGAGAAATCCGGTAATATTTCCTCCTGCCAGATTTTCCGCCAGCGGATATATCCAGCTTATTGTTTTGTCATCTACAATAACACCGAGAAAAAGATACATATCTTTGAAAAGCTGCTCCAGGGAATACCTTTTTTCCACTTTTGTATGTTTTGTATATGCCTGTTTTTCCAGATTCTTATTTATGACATTGACAAATTTTTCAAAATAAGCTTTGTGCTGTGAAAACAGCTCTTCCTTTTTGTCTGCAAGATTCTGCATTCCTGTATATCTGGCATATGGCATAATATGCTGTTTTCCCTTATTTTTTATTACCGTTTCTTTAATATCCTGTCCCTTATACTCCGAATTCAGAATCCAGTACAATGTCTGTTCCTCAATATCATAGCAGGCTGTAACCTGCATCGCTTCGCTTACTCCTATAGCCATACATACAGCAAATACTACCGAATGTTCATCATATTCATACACTCCATATATTTCTGTTCTCATGGTATTGCCTGAATAACCTCTGTTCTTCAGGATACTGTCATACAGTTCCTTTGCCTCAAAGAACTGTACCAGCTGTGGGACATGTTCCTTTACCGTTTCCCATTCCATCAGCTTTCTTTCAGGTTCTTCTTTCTGATAGGCATACTCGTTCTCAAATTCCCCCGTGCTAATCCTGATATTTTCCTCAACATCATCCATGCAGACTACCATGCTGTTCCGTTCCGGAATATACATAGAAATATATGGCTGTTCATTTCTCAGGTCCTTTATTTTCCATGGCTGCGCATAATAGGCTTTCTCGTAGACAGGTACTATCATCTTTTTTCTGATAGTTTCAAAATCAAACCGGCTGTTTATTTCTTCCAGTTTTCCATCCGCATATTCATACCACACATTATTCTGGTTTTTTAATATAAATATATCATTTAAATAAATTTCTATTACACTTGCACCTGTAAGTTCTTCTACCTGTTCCGGCAGCAAACGCATCATCTTTATTTCTTTTCCCTGCTTACTGATATGACAGATACAGTGATTATTTTCACTAATAAGATATACATCTCCATTTTCTTCATCCGCCCGGAACATTTCAGCCGGAGCATCTCCAAATTCTGCGATTAACTTAGACTTTTTTCCATTTACCGGGATTTTATACACTTTATACTTTCCACTATACCTGACACTCATCCACAGCTCGTCCCGGTATATCCATCCATCGGTAAACTCATGCACCATAAAATCCGGTACAAAGGAAAATATCTTTTCCCCATTTTCCCCCACAACCTGATAACGTTCCCTTATTTCTCCATTGTATTTATATTCTTCACTCTTTAATTTTACTTCTTCATCTTCAAATTCTATGGAAACGGCAGTGTAAATCCGTTTTCCACAATATGGGCAGAATTTAGCTTCACTTTCCACATATAGATTACAAATTCCACATTTTCTCACGTCTGTCACCTCCTATGCTAATATGTCCGAAATCTTTTTGCAAATATCTGAAAGCTGCGGTGCTATTTCCATTATCTCATCTTCAAGCTGCAGGAGTGTTACAGATGCATCCGTCATTTTTTCATATTTTTTATAAACATCCATAAGTCCATGCCGCTCCAGTGCTTCCACAACCCTGTTAAAATTGTCTCCCTGACCGATTCCTGCATTCTGTTCAAGAATATGCTTTTTGCCGCCGGAACGTTTGTTACTTCCAATCAGGATTCCCATAACCGCATTAAAATCCCACCTATTTTCCAGACTGTTTCTATATGCTTTAAACTCTCCTGCATAATCTGAACACTCCTGTAATTTTGCACGCAGTCCGGATATGGTCATTCCACGATTCTGTTCTTCCGGTTCTTCTCGTTTCTGTATTTCTTCCGGTTTCTGCACTTCTTCTGGTTTCCACATTTCTTCCGGTTTCAGCATCTCTTCTATCTTCTGCACTTCTTCCGGCTGACCGGCTTCATCCAGGTCATTCTCCTCTGCTTCCACATATATCTGCGGATTTTCACTTTCAGATATATTCTCTGACAGATTTCTATCTTCCTGCCTGCTTCTGCTCTGTTCGATTACCTGTTCTGCAGCATCTTCTTCCACATGGAATCCCTGTGCTGGTCTATGAATGGCATGACAGAACATATCATCTTCTACCAGGTCAAGTCTTGCCCATACATATGGTCCATGTACAGCTACCGCGGTATTGCCATGACCGGACCGGTTCCATTCTCCTACGTCCTGCCCATCCTGCTGATATGCGTACAGAAAATAGGATCCTGTCGCCACATAGCAGTGTTCTCCATCAAAATAACAGTTCTTTTCGGAAAAACAGGGAATTCCATGAATATACGATGACTCTGCAAATGTCCATGTCCTCTCTGCCTCTTTTCTCTGCACATCACACATCCGCTTCAAAGGCACTTCTGCCAGTGTATTTTTATTATATGCATACCACATTCTGTTTCTTCTCATGTCGAAACACAGTCCTGCATCTGCCGCTCCCACCTGCCTTGTTATAATTTCATATTTCTTAGTGGAAAAATCAAATAAAATAACCGGGGAGTAAACTACCTCCGCTGATCCGCCGTCTGCCCAGCAGATTAATTCATATTCCATAATCATATACTGGCTGTTTACATACATATTTCTAAGACTGCATTCATACAGTTCCACAGAAAAATTCTCGACCGGACAGTCGTAATTGTATTCAAGCTGTGCCCTGAGCTGATCTTTACAGAATATTTCTTCCTCCTTCATCTGATCTGAAAGATTCCATATATCCTGCCATTTATCCGTTTTGAAGTTATATTCTCTGATACACATATCAACATCATCAAATCCGTCATATCTCTCCTGAGCATTGAGCATAAAATAAATTTTATCCCCAAAGATGTAATAAATACATTCCTTATATTTTTCCCCGGTTATGTCTTCACCATGAATCTCAAACTGCTTTTTACCGTTAAAGTCATACAAAGCAATATTATTACTTTTGTCTGCAACAAAGATACCATTCCGGTTTGCCAGAATATCAGCATCATATCCGGCAAATCCTGTCGCGAATTCCACATGAAGTTCAAAACTGTCCGTAATTTCTTCATCCACGATTGTTAATACATAGCACTTGTTCTGCCGTGTTCTGTATAAATAGTATAACCTGCCGTCATACCATGCATATCTGCTCCCGGCAGACTTTTCCTGCACTTTGTCCTTTCCATTGCCGGTTGCACTGTAATACTCCGCATGAAATGCAAAGTCTTTCTCATCTTCTTCCCGATACTGAAATGTTATGTCACTTCCTGCCTTTTTCCCACACGCAGGACAATATACACCGCCTGCCGGTATTTTTGCTGCACATGCTGTACACTTTTTCATAAAACACCTTACCTTTCTACCTGAAAAATACACATATGATTACTTCGATCACTGCAATAATGCTTCCAACTGCAAAGAAAATATCATTTGCAAGTCCGTATGCGTGGAACAGTCCCAGTGATACTCCGCCCTTCAGCGGGTAAAGTAAACGAACCTTCTTCTTGTTAAATATATCAGTTGCAAGATGGGATAAAAATCCCACTGCAAAATAAATAACCGCTTTCTCCCAAATCAGTCCGAGGGCGAATGATAATAATATCAGTGCAAGAAAAGAATGCATAAATGACCTGTGGGGCTGTTCCTTTCCAAATGCACATATCCCGATAAACAGCAGCAATCCTGCAATGATCCTCAGATAGCCGCTGCTTCCTATGATTCTCTCAATAATCTGTGTATTACAGAAATAATCCAGTGCAAACACCGCCAATACAACAACTACGGACAATGCGGTGATCTTGTCCGCATCGCGGTGTGAATTTGACGTTCCCACATCGATATCACTGATTAATGCTCCAAGCGATCCTGCCCCAACCGCAAGCACCAGTTCTGAAATACCTGATGGCTGTGTTATTGCAAGTGTGGCAGCGATCCCGACTGCCATATGAGTTTTTCCTAACATACTTTTCTCCTTTGTTCACGAATCCATTCTATCTGTCATCAAATTTTCCGGTCTCTTCCCGATCTTTCCATGTCCTGCGTCCAGTAAAATTATTTTCCCATTTTCACCCTGCTTTGTTACTTTGCTGCTGCCGCTGCTCATCGCTGGCAGTTTTCCTGCACATATGTATACAAGCAGCAGCATTGTGGATGCCATAATAAATTCCAATAATTTACGTCGGTTTTTCATAATTACACCAATTCCCTGACCAGACGGGAAACTTCATAAATATTAATACAGTATATTCCGGAAGCTGTTTTGGTATCACTACTGTTTTGCAGTGGCTACATAATTTGCAATCTCCGTCCAGACAGAAGCCTTTTCCAGACCTAATTTCCAGCAGGCAACCCCTCCTATGCCTGCATTTTTCATGAAGTCTAATTTCGCCTGTATGGACTTCTCCTCTTCCAGCCAGATTCTTACAGATCCTGTATTTGTTTCATATTCTCCATAATACTGTGAAAGATCCTCCAGCCATGTCGGCGTGATTCCATGTGAAGAAAGCTCTGTCTGTGCCTTTTCCATGCCAACTGCGGTACTGATTAACCAATAATTTCCATTTACGGCATCTTCTACATAAGTTCCCTCTGAACCTGCACCTTCTTTTGTTTCTGTCCATATTCTGGTATAAAAAGGAATGCCATTGATCACACGGTCCGCCGGAGCATACTCTAATACCTCATTGATTCCCTTCTGTACATATGGCAGGGAAGCTACGGAGCCTGCTTCACTGTCTCCTGCCCAATGCTCATCATATCCCATGATAACGAGATAATCTGCAACTTCTGAAATGCCTTTTCTGTTATAAAACTGGTTATATGTCTGTGATACATAGGTGTCCACACTCAGCACGATATTATTCTTTCTACATTCAATTGATAATTCACGGATAAACTCAATATAGTCATTCGCCATATCCTCATATATTTTTTCATAATCAATATTCAAACCGTCCGCCCCACAGTCCTTTACTGCATTGACAAGATTCTTTATCAGCTTCTGGCGGCTCTCATATCCTGCCAGAACCGTTCCCACATAATAAGTACCGTCCTCTCCTGCCGTAAAATCATCTGCCAGCGCCCATACTTTCATCCCCATGTCATGTGCTTTTTTTACATAGGATGCCTGTGCATAGGATGTGATTTCCCCGCTGGTATCGGCCAGTTTAAACCATGTCGGGGAGATTACATTTAAAGTTCCCTTTCCGTTCTTTGTGACTTCTGTCAGTGAATCATTTCCTGCGGTCCCGCTTACCTGATGCCAGCCCATGCATACCGTCTTGTCCAGTGTAATATGGCTGTATTCCTTTCCCTGATAAGAAGATACTCTCTGCTCTGTTTCTGCCCCATTTGTTTCATTTATTCTGATATATCCTGTTATCCCGTTATCTTTCACAACACGATACCAGGAATCATTCATTGTATCCTTAATAACCAGACTCTCACCCTTTGATACCTTCGCCATGTAATCTGCACCATCTTTATCAAACTGACGGATTACGGTATCACTCTTCGGTTTACATACGGACACCTCACCGAAATTCTCTGTGATGGCAATCCGGTTCGGATCTGTATACACTTCACTCTTCATGTCTGTTCTGCTTTGCAGACATTCCAGTGATACATATACCTGGTTATTGAGCAATTTGGTATTTGTGTCTCCTCCTACATCAAACATCTCTATCTCATCCGGTGTTGTATACAGAATTCTGTTAAAATCACTGTCCAGATAAAATTTATCATTAATCGACTGATTTACCAGTTCATACGGAAGATAGATATTATCTCCGTCCTTATATGCCGTTCCGACATTCTCCCCTTCTAAAAGAATTACATATTCATCTCCTGATGCCAGCCCGTAAAAGCTCTTTAAATCCGTCGGATTCTCTTTTCTCAGAGAAGAACATCCGGTAACGGATAGTATCATGGCAATACAAAATCCCACTAATAATACTTTCTTCATGAAACTTTTCTTCATTTCTGTCTGTTCCTTCCTTTTTCTATAAGTTAATATCCTAGTATATGATATCTCAAGAAGCCCAAGAAATCAAGTTTCAAAAATCCCGCCGCCCTGATAAAAGCTGTTTCTGAAAATCACTGACACACGTCCTCAGTCGTATTTGTGAAAATTCTCTTTTATCTTTTCCCATATTATTCTGTTGTAACCGTCCGGAAAGTACCCGGGCAGCTGCTCTGTGTGGTATATTAATGATGTCCGGGCAAAGTCTTTTGTCCCCGGTTGAAGATAACGGTTATGCTTCCGGTAATGTCTCACCTCCCATCATGACTCCCATAAAGTCAAATAAATTTTGTTCCAGCATTTGTCTGTTGATCCGATTTGTTTCCGTGTCCATGCTCTGTGTCAGATTCTGATTCCAGCTCATCTGCTCTGTTGTATACAGATTTACAGGATAATTCACCACGGAATCAGTCTGATAGTCCGGAGTATATAGGGAAGCATAGATTTTTGTTCCCTCATACACAGCAGCATCCGCCCATGCACTGGACAGCATGATATTCTCCTCTTCCGTTGCATGGATAAATGCACCTGTATCCACCATGCTTTCCACCCGTTTTCCGGTTGCCACGATATAGTCCTCACCATCTGGGAACCGAATCCTGATATCAAACTGATCCTGTGTCGTGATTCCCTCCGGCAGAACAATGTAATCATACAGATAAGTGCGGATGCTGCCCGTCTGAGCACCGGCCTCGTAAACCATCGAATCTGTTATCATTATGCTAGCTTTTGTTTCCGCAGATAAATGCTTTCCCAATAAATCTGATTTGTCCGGTACAAAGAAGTCACTCTCTGTCTTTACGACAACCGGCACAAGTGCATCTTCATCCAGAAGATCTCCCTTATGCCCGCTTTCCTTCAGGCAGTATGCCGTATATTCTTTTTCTCCTGCCATCTGTGCTTCGAGTGCCTGTGCCTTTTTCTCGGCATCTGTTTTTTTATATGTCATTGTACCTCCATAGATTCCCAGCGGAATTGCGGTAACTATCATTCCAAGAATCATGGACAGTATCAGATTTTTCTTTTTTTGCCGTATCATTGCCATAATTTTCTCCCTTCTTATTGCAAAATATTTTAGGTAATTGCGAAACACTTAAATTTTTGTTAAGTGCATATGCAAATGAAACATTACACGAAGGCACGCTCTCGCTACATTCGGCTGGTAGCGGTACTAAGATGCTAAAATACAGCATCTAAGTGCCGACTACCTCATAGTACCTTCTTAGTAATTGTTTAATTTGCATATACAATAAAGATAAATTATGAGTTTCGCAATTAACTATGCAAAATATTTTCATAGTAATCTGCTTCCTGCTGTGTAATGCGATAAGGATTCATAAAGAACTGTTTATTTACGGCGATGATATCGTGTCTGGCACGAATCATGCGGATATCCTCATCGTCCCCGCTGAGTACGAAAATCCAGTTTCCTACTCCAGGGAAATTTTTTGTATATTCATAAAATTCGAGATATTTGCGATATTTCCACAAATTAATAGAGCCCATTACGATTTTCTTATCGCACCGCAGAAAGTCTTCCATGGATTTCTGATAACTGAATCCAAAATCCGTTACAATGCAGTCATATCCCATGTTGCAGATCTTTGCGTATTCGCCCTTTGTGACTCCCGGATAATAACTGGTTTTAAAGATTTCAAATGGCGTTTCTTTATAGTTTTTTCCAAAATATGTTGTCCTGATATCCGCAAATTCTCCTTCGGTATTCATCTCGAGCATGGCTGTCTTTTTGCACCTCATTCCCTGAAGATAGGATGCCATGCCCACGGCAAGGCTTGTGACTCCTTCGCCCTTATCGATTCCCAGTATTCCGATATGCAATAACTCTTTTTCTTCCAAATGCTTTCTCATTTTAACTTTTTCCTTTCTCTGCCCACAGTCCTGCCTCTTCCGACAGTTTCCGGAACAGCGGTTGATTCTCCGGTTTCATATATTCCTTAAAAAATGGTACGGTAAAGCCGCTTATTCCGAGTTCTTTGATATATTTCTCTTCCCCCTGTCCACCTGCCAGATTCCACAGCCAGATAATTTTTATCCCTCTGTTTATAATCCGGTATTTTTCTGCCATTCTTACCATCAGGCGTGTCTGTTCCATCTCCCAGCTTCGGATTCCCGCAACCATGATAAGAATGTCACAGGCTGTCATGGTTTCCGAAAACACGCCCTCGTCCCTGACCACAATATCATGCCCACAGTCCAGTTCAATTCCAGTATTCTGATAGGACGGTCGGAGCTTTATACCGTGGTAACAGAATTCTCCTCCATTATACGAAACTGTCCTGTCCTCTTGTAAAATCCGGGAAATAAGTTGTCCGTCATGGCCTTCCTGATATCCTGCATCCATTTCGCATAGTGTCAGATATGCGGTAAATTCCAGTGCAATTCTTGAAGTACCCATTCTGTGCTGTGTTCCTGCAAATGCCAGCACCACACTTTCTGTTGCTGTATGTTCTGCTCTCCTGTTTCTGTTTTCTCCCCGTTTTTCCTTTTTTCCTTCTCCCTCTTCCTTTTCCTCACTTTCTCCTTCTGAGAAAATCCAGGGATTCTCCAGTTTATCCTGTAAAAACCGGACGGATGGATATCGCTGTGCCGGATCAGACATGATACATCCCTGTATAACCTCCCATATATATCCGTCGGTTTTACAAAATGCCTCCTTTCCCCGTCTGCCGGTAATCATGTATGCCATGCACGCACCAATCCCATACAGATCCGTCCGTTGATCCAGATTTTCCCCATTATATTGTTCCGGTGCGGCAAATCCGGGTGTTCCCTTAAAATATCTCTTTTCTGTTACTTCATTTGCATATGCTGCATTGCCGAAATCAATCAGATGCAGTCTGCGGTTATGTATGATAATGTTTTTTGGCTGGATATCCAGATGCAGAACCGCATCCGGCTTTATGGAATGAAGATATATTATAATCTCTGTCAGCTGCCTGCTGTAGAATACAGCATCATGCAGGTCAAACGGACCATCTGACCGTATGATCTCCCACAGAGTTCTTCCCTGTATATATTCTTCAATAATATAAAAATAATCCCCTGTTTCTTTTATGTCGTAAATCTTCGGTATCCCTTCCCTGTCCAGACGTTCCAGAATCAATATCTCCGCCTGTATACTTTCCTTCTCCTGCTCGTTTTTCAAAATTTTCTTAATAATTCTTTTACAATTCAAAATTTTATCATGAGCAAGAATCACTTCACTGTTTTTCGTATTTTTCAGTACTTTTTGAAGCTTATAAGTTCCATACAATTCGTTCTCATTTTCTCTTAAAATCGATATTGCCTCCTTTTATTTCTGTTTTGTTAATTTCTTTAAATCAATATAACATATTATTGTAATCTTTGCAAGTCCTTTTTAATATTTTTATCAGCTAATGTTTATATAAATTTTATCACAATCTGCTTTACATATTGCATTGTTATAGGTTATACTATAAATGTGTAAGTGTCAAAAATTTTTGTAACAATAAAATCAAACAAACATAGATTATAAAACCTGATAGTATCTTCTAATCAGTAATAAGTCAGATTGGAGTGTCTATGAAGATTGAAAAGATTAATGAAAATCAGATAAAATGTACTTTAAATAAAAACGATCTTGCATCACGCCAGATCAAAGCCAGCGAACTTGCATACGGCACTGAGAAAGCCAAACTTCTGTTTCAGGATATGATGCAGCAGGCTGCCAGCGAATTTGGATTTCATGCAGAGGATCTTCCTCTTATGATAGAAGCAATCCCTATTCCCGGAGGCAGTATCGTTCTTATTATTACCAAAGTCGAAGATCCGGAAGAACTTGACACGCGATTTTCCAATTTCTCCCCGGATGAGTCGGATGATTATCAGGATAACTATGATGAATTTTTTGATGATATGGACGATATTTCCGATGACACCCTGATGGAGGATGATTCTGCACTTACGGATTTATTCCAGCAGATCCGCGACCGTATCAGACAGAGTGTTTCCCAGACGGAAGGAGATTTCGTTCCGCTGAAGGATATTCTTGAGAAATATGACCGGAACGGAATGACTGCTGCACCACCGGCGAATTCCATAACACAGATATTTTCTTTTGACAGCTTAAACACACTTATTTATCTTACCGGTTTTCAGAATGATTTCAGAATGAACAGCAGTCTGTATAAATCTCCGCAGGATAACCGATACTATCTTATTATGGATAAATCTTCGCGCAAAATAGAAGACACATATGAATTCGCAGAATTCTGCACACTCCTTGCCGAATACGGACAGGTGGAAGATGGATCTCCTCTGCGTGAAGCTTATTATAAAGAGCATTTTGACAGATTAATTGCCAGAAAAGCTCTGCAAAAATTACAACAAATTAACCATACAGGAGGACTTAGATAATGGCTCAGATAACAAAGGATATGATTATTGCAGATATTATTGCTGTAGATACAAATTTAATCCCGGTTCTTATGTCAGCAGGTATGCATTGTGTTGGATGCCCGTCTGCCCAGGGTGAATCCTTAGAAGAAGCCTGCTTCGTTCACGGTCTTGATGCTGATGAAGTAGAAGCTGCATTAAATGATTATTTAGCCCAGAATGCTGAATAATCTTAATCTGTAAAAATAGAAAAGACCGCTGCATCATGAATTACAATCCATAATGCAGCGGTCTTTCTGTATCTGTTTTTATCTGAGAATCAGATATCTGCTGCCCGCAGCCTCTAATGTTGCTTTTGCATTGGCATACGGCATTTTGATAATCTCACCCGTCTGGCATACGGTAAATGCCAGGGTATCAATATTTCCCTGATATCCGGAATATGCTGACAGAATCACACATCCATACTCATTGATCCAGGTAATGACAGGTATATCATTTGCCCCATAATACAGCAATGCCGCAAAATCGATTCCGGATATATCTGTAACCTGATATTCCGTATCTGCCTGTACCTGTTCTAAAGATGCATATCCCCTGGAAATAATTTTTGTCGTATCACTTAATTTCGCCAGATCCGGCTTGTTTATCCTTGCCCATAACAGATTTCCGCTGTCCTCTACAACAACTCCGAATACGGAATTTGCATATGTTATTGCCTCGCTTGCCGTACTGTAAATGCCCTGCAGTCCCTGTGACGCATAAACATAATATTTATTCATGACATATTCGGATTGATCCAGATTTAATGTATTTGCACTGACAAACTGTATACTGTCCGTCTGTACGGCTTCAAATTTATTATCCGAAGTAATGGTATATGGCAGAGTCAGCACTACTTCTGTTTTCTTTAATTCAGTCGAAATTGTATTTAAAGTGACAAGATCCTTATCTTCGCCTTTTTTGTTTACATATTTATCTTCCGCAGTATCCGTAAAACTTCCATCTGCATTTTTCATCTTGCGCTGGAGTGTCATAACATTTTCTTTTATGGAAACATCTGTTACATAAATATTATCTTTCTGATATGTTTCAATAATATTTGTTCCCTCTTCTTCCGGACTGTCACTGCTGTTTTCCTCATCTCCATAGACCATGACATTGACTTTATACATCGGAAATACCGTCTGTCCGGATGCATCCTGATAAATATCCGACGTATGCGCCGTACCGTAGACCAGATCGTTTCCAATAAATCCGATGACTTTAATCCTGTCACCTTCCGGTGCCTGAATCGTATAATCTTTCTTTGCATCCACATCGATGACCCTTATGGTATCTGCATCATACACGCTTGCATTTTCATGCCATGCCAGAATATTATTGTATTCATTGATGACATAATTTCCCTTTGTCAGCCCGGTAACAAGCTGCATATATTCATTGCTGTCCATGGTCACTGTGTAGATACTGTTTCCGACCATAAAATACAAAAGATTTTCTTCCGTCATATAGGCGAATTTTCCTACACTGTCCCGGAAGATATCAAACGGACGGTCCGACGGTACAAAGATTAATTCCGTTACCTGATTTTCTTTATAATCATACTGGTATAAAGCCACCCCGACCTGACCTTCATGCGCCCCCTTCGCCATATATCCGTATACCATAAACATGGTATTTCCCTTTGTATCCGTTGACAGAATCTCAATATCGAAATTCTTATTTTCTATTCTCACATCTTCTTCGGTCAGCTTCTCAAACGAAAACAATTCCGTTACTTTATTTTCTTCCATATCCAGCATAAACAGGCTGCCTTCTTTTACAAAGCTGACATAAGAACCAGTCGGGCTTGTTTTATAGTGAATCTTTAAATCGTCATCCAATCCAAGATTAATTCTTGTGGAAGAAACACTCTGCGTATTCGGATTAAATATCTGGTTTGCCTTTCGCTCATACACATCCAGATACATTCCGGAAGAAACGGTTCTGAGCCTGAAATATTCTGTTACATTATAATATTCTTCTGTGCCGTATTCATCCTGTGCCTTTACCTTATATTGCAATTCATAGCAGCCAATATTTCCGAGGATCTCCTTGATCGTGACGACCGGATCGGTCGCTCTTGTCACTTTCAGATCCCCCCACTGGATATTGTCATAACTGGATTTGATATTTACATTTGCCAGATTACTGCTGTCCGTTGACGGATCGTATTCCAGATAAGCACCATACTTCTCCGTAACCTCTTTGCTGATGGTCAGACGGCTGAAATCATAAACAAATTCCAGCTGCTTTTCAATATCCTGCCCGGACGGATTTTTCAGATGTACATAATAATACACGTTGCCGTGTGTTTCCGTGACAAGGTTTATTATCAGGAGATATTCTGTGTCCTCTTTCATAATATTTGACATATTCAAAGTCACATAGATATCTTCCCCGTCCGTGGTCCATTCTTTTATCTCTTCGCTGTCGATCAGACGTTCCGTATCGACACTTCGCACCTGATAGGAAATGGCGGCAATAACATTGGCATATCTCTCGATATCCAGTGTAACCGTCCCGTCTTCCCCATATGGTGTGAGTGCCTGCCTCATATATTTTCCCTGCATTTCATTGGTGTATCCATTCAGCACATTGATATTCTGTTCCCTGTATTTCATGGTAATAACCGGAAGTGTGGCCGTACTGATGCTCTCCGCCGGGTCTTCTGTCTTTTCATAAGTAAAGACAAAATATGCCGCGATTGTTCCAATCAGCACAATAAGTAAAAATACTAATTTCAAAATTGCAATTTTTATAGCCTTCATTTATAACCTCATCATTGCTTTCTGTAAATCTCTATTCATTTGGTTTATGATAGAATCTGCCCGATATCCGCTCTGTATTCATTACATTTACAAATGCTGCAGGGTCCTTTTCCCTCACTACTTTTAAGACTTTCCTGCTGTCCGTACTTGATATTACCGAGTATACAATCTGTCTCTGTTTGTGGTCATACGGACCTTCCCCTTTCATAATTGTAGCACCGTGATGTGTAATTTCTGATATTTCTTTGTAAATTTCTTCTGCATGATCCGTAACAATAAATAATGTCTGCTCCTGATATTTCTTGTACAGGACGTGCAGCACCTGAGTGGATGCATACTGGAAGATGATGGAGTACAGTGCTTTATCCCATCCGAACATAATGCCTGCTGCCGCAAGAATGATTACATTTATGCCTAATATAATATTAAAGGAATCGATCCCTTTTTTCTCCGATAGGTAGATTGCGATAAAATCCGTTCCTCCGGTTGTTGTGTCCATTATCAGACACAAGCTGATGACAAATCCATTAATTAATCCGCCGAATATGGCAATCAGAAGGACATCATAGGTAATGGCATGCCCCGGTATGATATCCGTCAGCACACTGGTTAACACAATCACAAGGCAGGAATACAGTGTAAATTTCTTTCCGATAAAACGAAATCCTATGTATACAGGAATCATATTTAAAATAACGTTAATCAGGGTAAATGGAATACCTATATGCAGAAAACTCTCTGCCGCTCTCTGTATCAGCAGTGTAAGCCCTGTTACACCGCCCGGATATAACCCGCCGGTATGAACAAATGATTTAATATTAACTGCCATTAAAAAGGATGCAATACACACCACTAACAGCTTTTTTCCATCTTCTTTAAGTGTAAATTTCAAACTATCACCTTCCTGTCCTGTTCTGTATTTCTTACTCATTATACATGATTTTGCCTTCGTTCGCAATCTTACTTTGGCATTAATTATGTATATTTATCCATCTTATGGAAATAATATTGCAAAACAGATTTTATGAAAATGCCATATGGACGGAAAGGAGTTCTTATGAAAGCAAAAAAACGTATTTTATATATTGGTCTTGCCCTCTGGCTGATTGCTTTCCTGCAAATGATTCATACCGGACTGAATCCGGTTTCGGAAGAGGAAGCCATCGTAACCGCATTTGCGGACAATGATTTTCTGAATACGGTCAGCACCATTACTGCATCCGGTAATTACCAAAACATCTACCTGGCGGATTCCGACCGTGAGGATCTGCTTCTTGATCTTGCCCACAAACTTGGAATCAGCAATTCTCTTGTCTATGATACCGTGACCGAGGCACAGATTACTACCTCTTCTCTGATCCGCTCTTCGGATAATGTATGCACTGTATTAAAATTAATTACAACAGAATCCAGAAAAAATGAGAATGAAATCTCTTTCCGGCATGTCCTGCAGGTTGAGATTGAATTTGATAATTCCCTTGAAAGTGCTTTTTATTATAAAGATTTATTGCGGAAAGCATTTGAATCCTTGGGGGTAAATCCTGATATTTCGGTTCATTTGAAAGGGGAAATGGACGGTTCTTTATCCATGTCCCAGAAGAATATTATTTCAGATAAAATTATAGAAAGTTCTGGTGGCAGAATCGTAACGGAACGCCGCAGCGACAGCCTGTTTACCGTCTATGCTTATACGGATAAAATCGATGATTATGTGCTGAACGGAAGCCTGAAAACAAATCTGAATGTAGCCATTACTTACGATGAAGAAAATGATATCACCGAAGTATACATGGCTACACCATTTATGAATGAAGATTACTGACTCAGCCGGCTGTATTCTTTAGCTGTTCGAACAGTTCCAAATCATCTGCGGTTACCTTCATATTCGTGCATAATTTTTTTCCATCCGCATTGGTAATGCTGATTTCTATGATGCTTCCCTCTCCGATGCTCTGTGATGCTGCTGAAAAGAACATCGGTACTTTCGGATGATTGGATCTGAAACGGTCTAACAGACCTTTTATTTTCATCATTGCCATTGGGTTCAATTTTTTGTTCCTCCTGTTTTGTAATATTTTTCCTTTCCTGACATATATATAAGATAAATTTATCTGCCCTGTGAGGAAATGGAATGAATCTTTGTTCCTGCGAACGGTTGTATCCCGATGCTGAATATCTGAAAACCATGTACCCGAATACTCTGACTCCTGTTTATGAAAAGGTTGCCGATACCTGTGACCGGCTGGAATACGAAGGCAGTCCGATGTTTGATGATTTTCCGGATCGGGAAATGACACTTAAAATTATCCAAGACATTATTGCTGAATTTCCGGAAGAACAGACGAATCCGGAAACCGGTAACTGGTTTCCCGAACTGGTTTCTGTTCTGGTATTAAATGAATTTCTCCACCGGCGTATCCGCAAAAAAGAATTCTAGAAGCAGACTTTTGGGGCTGTCAGAAACCGCCCCAAAAGTTCTGTTTTTTACAGATTAATTTCTATTTTTCTTCCTGTATTGCAATATTGTGTGTATTTTACGCCTGCGGCATCCAGCATACGCTTAGATGCTTTTACGCCGTCGGTACCCGCATATTTATCTTCCCCATATACGATTTCTTTTATTCCGCACTGGATAATTGCTTTGGCACATTCATTACACGGAAACAGGGTAACGTATATTTTGCAGCCTTCCAGACTTCCGCCACGGTAATTGAGGATTGCGTTTAATTCGCTGTGCGTGGAATAATAGTATTTATTATCTTCATAGCCTTCCCCGTCACGACTCCATGGAAAGTCATCATCGGAACATCCTACCGGGAATCCATTGTACCCCATGGATAAAATCTTGTTATCCTGGCTTACAATGCATGCTCCCACCTGTGTATTGGGATCTTTGGAACGCATTGCCGATAACGCTGCAACTCCCATGAAATACTGATCCCACGATATGTAATTATCTCTCTTTTTCTCTTTCATGGCCGTCTCCATTTCTTATTCTTCTATTGCATTAATTCTTCTGATATGTCTTTCATCATTGGAAAATGGTGTATCCAGGAATGTGTCCACAATCTTTAATGCAAGTCCCGGTCCGACCACTCTTCCGCCGAGTGCCAGAATATTGGCATTGTTATGCTGTCTTGTTGCTTCTGCCATAAAGCAGTCCGTACATAACGCACAGCGGATTCCCTTTACTTTGTTTGCTGCTATGGAGATGCCGATTCCTGTGCCGCACACAAGGATTCCGCTTTCACATTCACCCTCTACGACTGCCTTTGCCACCTTCTTTGCATAAATCGGATAATCGGTGGAATCGGTATTATATGTTCCAAAATCCTTATATGCTATGTTTCTTTCGTCCAGATGCTTCATAATCTCCTGTTTCAGTTCAAATCCGCCATGATCACAACCTATAGCTATCATTTTTTCACCCTTCTGCCCTGCGGCAGCCTTTCTTTTTTATTCCTGTAAATCAGCATTTATCAATTTGTACCCGGCGGCCTTGATTAACCTGTTCATAATCGCCTGACCAAGTCCGTCACCATAAAAAGTTTCGCCCAGAATAACATCCACATCTGTTTCATCGAAATCGCGGAGTACCGCATATAAATTAGCTGCTATACTTTCTTCGTTCTCCCTTGACCCGATGGACACGATATGTTCCCCCTGATAATATTTTCTGGATTCGTCCGTACATATTATGCCGGTCTTTTTTCCTGCCTGCTCTTCAAGCTGCTGTCTTTCCCGGATTTTTTTTACCACATTCTCCGTTTTGCCCTCGAACATTGTCAGATCTGCTTTCGGTGCATAATGTTTGTATTTCATTCCCGGTGCTTTGGGTACATAATGATCTGTTTTTATCTCCGTCACTGCTTTCGCCGTGACTACTTTATCCACGGTAACTCTTCCTATTTTCTCTTCAAGCATTTCCTTCGTAATATATCCAGGTCTGAGAATCATCGGCGGTTCTGCCGTCATATCAACAATCGTGGATTCAATGCCGATACCGACTTTTCCTCCATCGATAATCATATCTATTCTTCCGTCCATGTCTTTTCTGACGTGTTCAGCCCTGGTTGGACTCGGTCTGCCGGATGTATTGGCACTCGGTGCTGCAATCAGCACACCGGACTGCCGGATTAATTCCAGTGCAATTTTATGATTCGGCATTCTCACGGCAACCGTATCCAGTCCGCCGGTTGTGCCATATGGCACAGCATCCGTCTTTGGAAATATCATGGTCAAAGGTCCAGGCCAGAATGCTTCTGCCAGAATCCCGGCTTTCTCCGGAATCTTTGCCGCTATGCGTTTCAAATCTTCCGTGTCCGCAATATGTACAATAAGCGGATTGTCCGAAGGTCTTCCTTTTGCCGCATATATTTTTGCCGCAGCCTGGCTGTTTAAGGCATCCGCCCCCAGCCCATATACGGTTTCCGTAGGGAATGCGACCAGTCCGCCTTCCCTTAAGATTTCACCCGCCTGCTGAAAATCGTCATCTTTTATCTGTTCTGCATCAATTTTTTTAATTATTGTATTCACTGTTATTTCTCCCTTACAACAATCGTTTTTCCTATCATGTCATGCAGGGTAAGCCTGTCCTTTGTAAAAAGCATTGTAAAAAATGAGATTACCGGGAAGATTGGAATGGAATTTAACAGGACTTTTCCTAATACTTCTCTCTTAAAAATATTCATGTCATTTTTCTTCTGCCATTCTTTTTTCTTTTCTTCCTCTTCCGGTTCTTCTCCCGGATCCCGCAAAATCATTCTAAGCCCCATAATCTTTTTCCCCACTGTTTTTCCATCAAAAATATAGGCACAGAATGTAGAATAAAATACATAAAACACGATAACAAAAACTGACAGAAACCTGCAGACACTTGCCCCGAAGGACACATTGTATTCCTGATATGTTCCGCCGTCCTCGTTATCAAATGTATTCAGCTTCTCGTTTACCTCTTCCGGCAAATCAATCATACTGACCGCCGCAATCGCCGGACTCTCATACCAGATCGGTGTCCAGCCCACATAACTGCCTGTAAACACCAGATACATCACAAGTACCGGTATAAATGCCACCACAGCATCAATCAAAAATGCTGCAATCCTTTTCAATACAGGTGCTTTCAACGGCACCGCCTGATTCATCTCTTTTAACATCGATTCTTCCATGGAATTAACTCCTTACTAAATAAACGAAATTTAGTTAATTGCGAAACTCATA
>FR900146.1:53424-64955 GCA_000437755.1 Roseburia sp. CAG:303 | reverse complement strand
AATATGCCTGCCATAAGAATTGTTTTCTTATGCATATTTTTACTCCTTTATCCTTACATTTGCATGATGGCTTGTACTATATTGCAATACCAATTCCGGTATCTGATCATTATCTATATATGCCAGTGCAAATTTTTTATACTCTTCCTTTTTCGCCCATTTCTCATATGCTTCCATCGCTGTTGCCAGCTGCTGACCGGTCTGCAAATCACTTTCAATCGTTCCTTCTACAAACAGTTTATTCTGCTGTCTGGCATACTTCTCCACATTACTGCTGCCAAATACCGTCAGACAAAAGTTTCCATCGATATTTTCTACCGATTCCACACTGTCCGGTATCTGCACATACTGCAGGGTATTGACTTTTAATGATTTTATGTTCTTTATGCCTTCCGGTATTACCAGACTTTCCCTTGTGGTAGATGCATTTTCCAGATCACTTTTTCCGATATTAATGGCTGTAACCGGATAGGATTCTATCTCTGTCGCAATTTCATCTTCTGCGGATAACCGGACAAGTTCCGCTTCTTTATTATTTTTCAGCAGATAATAGGAATTTCCACTTTTAAAACAGGCAAGTGTCAGTTCATCTTTATTTTCTGTCTTAAAACTGTAATTCAGGATATTTCCGGTATATCTTGTATAAAATTCCGCAAGATCCACTGCATTGCTTATTTTTTCTTTTCCCATATTTTTAAGGAGATTGTCAAAGTCCGAACCGCTGACATTTGGTACATTGACCATGTTGAAGTCATCTTTTCCATCCTGACTGTCGAAAGAATCTTCTACTATCGCTTCAACACTGCCATAAGTAATGCCATGTCCCAGGTCATCATCATAAGCTGCCAGTTCCGACTGCTTCTGGTATACCGGTTTGAATTCTTTGCCATCCAGTTCATAACAATACACCGTGTTATCATTGTCTTTATACATCAGATACTGATACTTTCCTACGGTTGCCAAATTCAGGCTCTTCCATGCTCCGATTCCATTGAGTACTGCTGTTCTCTTTTTCATCTTAACTGTTTTCTCCATTCTTATGCGCTATTATAACGTATATTTTTATTATTCTTTTTCGTTGTACTCAATTTATGTTATCGTACTTGTTATATTTTGTCAACTGATTATTCTTTACTTTCTTGAACCTGTTTTCTTTTTTCTATATCGTAAAACATCCCCTGCCATATAAAATAGCAGAGGATGTTATCCAATCTTTTATAAGATTTTCCCTATTTCACACTTACATTTACCGCACTGCTTCGTACCACTTTTCCCGTACTGTCTTTCACTTCTACAAAGAATTCACGGTTTCCTGTACTCCCTGCCGTCCAGGTGTAGGTGTTCTTACTCTAGCTGATTAAAGCACAGCTCATAATCAGTGCAAGATTTCTTTTTCCATTTCTTCTCATAAACCTTTCTCCTTAAACGTATTTTAATGGAACAGTATCGTATATGCGTATCACTTCTTTCCGTTATGCATAATTTATGTTATCTCACTTCCCATCTTTTGTCAATATTTTTTCGTAGTTTTATATTATCTGCGAATTTCCTAATACATCCCAAGATGTTCCCTGCTCTTTCCGCTCAGCACACTGTCCAGAATATCCGCCAGCGGTTCCATTGCATTGAGTTCTTCCTGCACCGTGTTCGTCTGCGCCCCCGCCTCGATTAACATTGCCCGCGGCAGCAAATCCAGATTATACTGATAGGCATCGATATAATTCTTTCTTGTAAAATCCGGATATTTTCCCAGTGCCTCCAGCTTTGCCTGCAGGCTGAAAGACAGATTCTGGCTGCGGTAGCGGTTATAAAGATACGCAATATCCCCCTTTGCACTGCTGCGGCTTACCCCATTAAAGAACATAATCTGTGCCGTTGGTTTTCCATTCACATCCGTGACCAGATGCAGATCATCCCGCACACCATCCCTGTGTAAATCAATCATTACCTGGATTCCCGGATTATCCGTCAGAATCTGCTGCACCGTTTCCCTGGAATAATCATATGCCTTCGAGCGGTCAAACACCCCGTTGACATTATCAAAAATCTCCGTACAGTGAATGACATTATATCCATACACCGAGGACAGATATTCCGCCAGTTTTGCACCTGCCGCGATGATTCCCGTCCCCTTGATATCATCCGTGGAATCTGCAAATGTTTCGCTTCCATGGGTATGATAAATCAATATCTGCGGGACGGACGGATCTTTGGCAATACTCATATCCATGGATAACAGGGTTTCGCCGTCCAGATCCTGCGGGAGTACACTCGCCCGCTCCGGAACAATATACAGATTTGACCGCAGGAAATCATAGTTTTTTAACTGATCCAGGGAAAATGCCGGAGAAAATGTTTCCTGTACACCGGACGGCTGACCGCCCCCGGCACTTGTCTGCTCTTCCACAGTCTGTCCATTTTCCTGCTGGTTCTGCTGCGTATCCTGCTGCTGATCCGTCGGGCTTTCCGTCTGTTCCTGTTCCTGCATGGTATTCTGTGCCGTATCTGTTCCATCCGCATTTCCTGCCGGTGTCTGTTCCTGTGCAAGCATCATATCTTTCTTTGTGCTGTCCGGTGTGTACTGAATCAGATTCTTTTTTGAATCATTATTTTCCACAAAACTGTATACACTGCTTGTATTACTGTTTGCATTTTTTACCACCCGCTCAATGACACCGCTTTCATCCTTCATGGCATATGCCAGCTTCATGTTTGAATTCTGCATTACATATACGACGAAAGTTTCTGCTTTCTGTGAAATATCCTCCGCTATTCTTTTTCCCATGCTGCCCGGTTCCAGCCAGAGAAATATCTTGACTGCAGCCAGTACCGGAATCAGCCAGAGTACCACTCCGAATTTTTTTCTTCTTATTTTCATTTTATACTTTCCCACAAAAAAAATAATATACAGGCGGCTTTCACCGTCTATATATTATTTTATTAAATCCTGTATGTATTTAGAATCAGTTTACTGATTTAAGTATGTAATAAATCTTGCAAAGGCTTCTCTTCCTTCTTTGCTGCATTTATACACACCGGCATCCTCGAGAACCTGTACAAAGACTTTTCCGGTTTCTTTCTTCAGAATATCCATGGCATTTTCTCTGGTAAACTCATAGTTCTGTTTTAATTCTTCTGCCCATTCGCTGTGTTTTGCAATCTGTTCCTTCTCTGCTGCCGGAGTGCCTTCCACCAGACATTCTGCCAGTTCTTCCAGCTCGTCTTTCAGTCTGGACGGCAGAACCGCCAGTCCCATGACTTCGATCAGGCCTATATTCTCTTTCTTGATATGATGCAGTTTTTCATGCGGATGATATACACCCAGCGGATGCTCTTCTGTCGTGATATTATTGCGCAGTGCCAGATCCAGCTCATACACACCGTCCCGCTTTCTTGCAATTGGCGTAATGGTATTATGCTTCTGTCCGTCCGTCTCCGCATAGATAAATGCATCCTCGTCCGTGTAGCCGCGCCATTTCTGCAGGATATAAGCACCTGCCTCCACCAGCCGTCCGGAATCTTCATGTCTTAAACGAATGACGGACAATGGCCAATGCACAATGCCGGCTTCCACATCCGGGAATTTTTCCAGTTTAAAATGACTCTCGTATTCTGCTTTTTCCATCGCAAAGGTATAATGTCCACCCTGAAAATGATCGTGGGAAAGAATAGAACCGCCTACGATCGGCAGATCGGCATTGGAACCAAGAAAATAATGAGGAAAAAGCTTCACAAAATCAAAGAGTCTGCGGAAAGTAGTCTCGTCAATTTTCATTGGCACATGGCTGGAATGAAACACGATGCAGTGTTCATTATAATACACATAAGGAGAATATTGCAATCCGAATTTATCTCCGGCAAGGGTAAGCGGTATGATTCTGTGGTTCTGTCTCGCCGGATGATTGATGCGTCCTGCGTAACCCTCATTCTCCATACACAGCAGACACTTCGGATATCCGCTCTGTTTCGCTTTTCCTGCTGCCGCTATCGCCTTCGGATCTTTCTCTGGCTTTGATAAATTGATCGTAATGTCGATCGGACCATATTCGCTGTCCACCGTCCATTTTAAATCACGGCAGATGCGGTATCTCCGGATATAATTTGTATCCTGGCTGAATTTGTAATATTCCTGTGTGGCAGCCTCTGCACCGTCCCTGTGATAGATATCCCAGAACCGGTCAATGACCTGCTTTGGTCTCGGAACAAGTGCATTCATCAGCTTTGTATCAAATAATTCCCGGTATGTTATTCCGTCCTCGATCAGACCTTTTTCCACCGCAATATCGGTCAGTCCCTTTAAAATCTCTTCCAGTGATAATTTTTCATGCGGCTGTTCTTCATACTCTTCACATCCCATCATATCCAACAGCAGATTTACCGCATAAATCTTCTCTTCCTCCGGAAGCAGTCCGCATGCTGTGCCGTAATCCACCAATGCTCCGATATATTTTGAAACCATATTAATCCTCTCCATATCCATTCGGGTTCATGCTCTGCCATTTCCATGAATCTGCACACATTTCCTCGATTCCGTATTCTGCCTTCCAGCCCAGCTCCTCTGCTGCCTTCTGTGGATTACAGTAACAGGTGGCAATATCGCCCTCTCTTCTCGGCTTGATTTCATATGGAATCTTCTTTCCACAGGCTTTCTCAAATGCATGAACCACTTCCAACACACTGTAGCCATGTCCCGTTCCCAGGTTATAAATCAGGACACCTTTGTTTTCCCTGAATTTCTCAATGGCTTTCACATGACCTCTTGCCAGATCCACGACATGGATATAATCCCTGACACCGGTTCCGTCCGGTGTATCATAATCATTTCCAAAGACACCCAGACACTGTAATTTTCCGATGGCAACCTGTGCCACATATGGCAGAAGATTATTCGGAATTCCTTTCGGATCTTCTCCAATCAGTCCTGATTTATGTGCTCCAATCGGATTAAAATAACGTAACAGTGTGACATTCCATTCCGGATCAGAAGTATGGATATCCATCAGCACCTGTTCTAACATGGATTTGGTCCAGCCGTATGGATTCGTCGGACTTCCCTTCTTACATTCTTCCGTAATCGGAATCATCTCCGGATCGCCGTATACGGTTGCGGAAGAACTGAAAATAATATTCTTCACGCCATGTTTTCTCATAACATCGCACAAAACCAATGTTCCTGTCATATTGTTGTAATAATATTCAATCGGTTTTCTGACAGATTCTCCGACAGCCTTATATCCTGCAAAATGAATGACGGAATCAATGGATTCGTTCTCAAAAATACGGTTCAGTATATCTCTGTCTAAAATATCGCCTTCATAAAAGGTAAGATCTTTTCCTGTAATCTCCTTAATGCGATCGATCGACTTTCTGCTTGCATTATACAGATTATCAATTACCACTACCTCATATCCTGCCTCTAATAATTCCACGCAGGTGTGACTTCCTATATATCCGGCTCCGCCGGTTACTAATACTGCCATAAAAACCTCCTTATCTGCTGTTCTGCAGCATACCTTTTTCCTTTGTTTCTGATTGTATCACGATACGAAGTGTGATACAAGCTTTTTTCTTTATAAATAAACGCAGCTTTACACTTAAGCGACTGCATGATATCGGTCCATTGCCTCATTGATTCCCTGTGCAATGATTTCTCCCAGAATCCGGATATCCTCATCGATATCCTTCGGTGTCACATACAGATCCCTTGCCTTCTGATCCATCAGTTCTTTTACCAGCTGTTTCTTTTCTTTCTCGGAAAATTCTTCCATGGTATCCGAAAGTCCCCGGATCATTCCGGCATTTTCAAATGCCGCCATAAGATTATCCATCACATCGTTTACGATGGTTGCCGCATCGACTACAGTCGGGACTCCTATCGCTATCACCGGCACTCCCATGGTTTCTTCATTCATTGCCTGTCTGTGATTTCCCACACCGGATCCCGGATTGATTCCGGTATCCGTAATCTGAATCGTGGTGTTGAGTCTGCCCGTATTTCTTGCTGCCAGCGAATCCACCGCTATAATGAATCCGGCATCCAGCTCCTTTGCAATGCCCCGGACATACCTGGAAGTCTCGCACCCTGTCTGTGCCATAACCCCGGGCGCTACTGCACAGATATATTTTCCGACTTCAATATGATCCGTCACAACCGGGCCGAGTGCATCCGGCGTTGCGTCACGATTTCCAAGCCCTGCCACGATTACCTTTTTCTTTCGGATTTTCTTCTTTTTCTCCAGTTCCCCTATCACAAAGAGAAGCTGCCTTGCGATCTCCTCCGACATATCCTCATACAACACCTCGTCATACGCATCAATCCTGCAATTCTCCAGTGTAATGTAATTACCGGCAGGTTTGTGCATATTCCGTTCCCCTTCCTTATTCAGTATCTTTACCATAGTAACAGGAAAGAGGCCCGCCGGACTCATCGTTTCCTCCAGCGAAACCCCTTTTACCTCTACATCAGTACCTTCGTAACGTTCTTTCTCTTCCAGTGCCAAATCTGTTCTTATCTCTGCATCCATTTCATAACCTCCTGCTGATAAGAATAGTATTTCCGGCAGCTTATAAAATATTCGCAAGAATACGCTTTGGCACTTTCAGTCTTCCTTTTCCGGTTCCCAGATCGATATCCGGTTTGTTGCTTCCGTGAAAATCCGATCCGCCCGTAAGGAAGAGTCCGTAATTTTCCGCTAATTTACGCATTTTTTCATCATCGGAAGGAGTATTTAAGGAATACAATGCCTCAAGTCCCTGCAGCCCCATATTCTTCAGTTCATTGACCGTACTGTACAGCCTGTCATGCCCCATCTTATATACCAGCGGATGGGCTAGCACAGGATGTCCCTTTGCCTTTAAAATCAGTTCAACTGCCATCTTCGGGGATATTTTTTCCCTGGATACATAGCATGGTTTTCCCGGATTCAGATATCTGGCAAAGGCTTCATCCTTTGATTTGACATATCCCTCATCCTGCATATATCTTGCAAAATGTGCTCTTGTAATGGATACCCTGCCGAATCTCTCATCCATGATTTCCTGCGTCACAGGAATCCCCTGCTCCCGCACCTTTTCTATCATCTTACGGTTTCTGTTGTCCCGGCTCTCCCTGCACTGTTTTACGATCTCTAAAAAGCCTTCACTCTTATAATCCACATTAAGTCCCAGAATATGCAAATCGCTTTTTGCATCATGCTCTGCCGATATCTCAATCCCCGGAATTACTTTGACCGTCTTTCCTTCTGCCGCATTTAATGCACGCTCAATCCCGTCCACGGTATCATGATCGGTCAGTGCAAAGGCATACAGCCCTTTCTGTTCTGCATAATCAACCAGTTCCTCCGGTGTATAAGTTCCGTCCGATATATTGGAATGAACGTGCAGATCGATGTATTCTCTCGCATTGTCATTCAGATTGATCATTTTTCCTCTTTTCTTTCCGTTTCATTCTCCATTGGAATAAATGTATGTTCTATATGTTTATCCTTCATTGCCCTGGCACGTTCCATGGCTTCCTGACAGAAATATTTCTGTGATGCCAGTGGTGTCTTTCCACGTTTATCCACTTTATCATAATTGCCGTCCGGCTTCATGATATGTGCCTTTAAGGTATCCGCAAGCTGGATATTCAGGATATGGATAACCTCTTCCTTTAATTCCGGTGCTTCTACCGGGAATAGAATCTCCACTCTCTTGTCCAGATTTCTCGGCATCCAGTCCGCACTTCCCATATAGACTTCCTCATAGCCGCCATTATGGAAATAGAAGATTCTGCTGTGTTCGAGGAATGTACCTACAATGGAACGCACTGATATATTTTCGCTCAGTCCCGGCACACCGGCACGCAGACAGCAGATTCCCCTTACGATCAGGTTAATCTTTACCCCTGCCTCGCTCGCTTTATAAAGCAGATCGATGGTTTCCCTGTCACACAGTGAATTCATTTTTGCCACGATAAAGGCTTCCTTTCCTTCCTTTGCAAAATTAATTTCCCTGCGGATCAGATATTCAAATTTATCCCTGAGCCAGAGCGGTGCAAGTGCAAGTTTATTCCAGCCTGCCGGCTCTGAATATCCGGACAGCATATTAAAGACTGCCGTTGCATCTTCCCCGATCGCCTGACTGCAGGTAAACAGTCCCATATCTGTATACAGTTTTGCCGTGGAATCATTATAATTTCCCGTACCCAGGTGAACATAACGTTTGATTCCTTCTTCTTCGCTTCGTACCACCATGGTAATCTTGCTGTGTGTTTTTAATCCCTTGATTCCGTAAATAACATGACATCCGGCTTTTTCCAGTTTTTTCGCCCAGATAATATTATTTTCCTCATCAAATCTTGCCTTTAATTCTACCAGAACCGACACCTGCTTGCCATTTTCTGCTGCCTGTGCAAGCGATGCTATAATCGGTGAATTTCCGCTGACACGATACAGGGTCTGTTTGATTGCAAGCACCTTTTTATCCGTTGCCGCCTGTCTGACAAAATCCACAACCGGATCAAATGTCTGATATGGATGATGCAGTAAAATATCCCCTTTGCTAATCTGGTCAAAAATATTTTCATCCGGATTAATCGCAGGATTCGGCTGCGGGATATATTTCGGTGTTTTCAGCTGGTCAAAACCTTCTATGCCATATAATTTCATCAGGAATGTCAGGTCCAGCGGTCCATTGATCGGAAAAATATCTTTCTGTCTGATATTCAGCTCCTCTTTTAAAATATTCAGAAGCCTGTCATCCATTTTGTCCTCAATCTCAAGACGGATCGCCTCGCCCCACTGTCTCTTTTTTAACTGCTTTTCAATCTCTTTCAATAAATCCTCTGCGTCATCTTCATCAATGGAAAGATCCGCATTTCTCATGACACGGTACGGATGGGCACATACCACCTTGTAATTCATAAATAATTTCTGGATATGGCGTTCAATAATTTCTTCCAGCAGAATAATGGTCGTCTGGCCCTCTTCTTCCGACGGAATCCGGATAATTCTCGGCAGTACGGACGGAACCTGTACGGTTGCGAACTCCAGTTCTTTTTCCTGCTTCTCTTCTTTCTTCTTTCCATCCTTCTCCTGCTTCCTTGCTTCCACCTTTTCCGCAAGACTTTCTTTTTCCTCCAGCAATGCGGCAATATTCAGTGATTTATTCCGGATAAGCGGGAATGGTCTGGATGAATCCACCGCCATCGGCGTAAGCACCGGATAAATATTCTCATCAAAATACCGGTCCACATATTTCTTCTGTTCTTCGTTCAGATGCTCATGCTTATCAATAATAATAAGATTTTCGCCTTTTAATGCCGGCACTAATGAACGGTTATAAGTAGAGTACTGCAGATTAACAAAGTCGTGTGTTTCATTCAGTATGGCTTCAATCTGTTCTTTTGGGGTCATTCCTGCAATATCTTTTTTATCACAGTCGGCATTAATCATATCCTTTAAGGATGCCACCCTTACCATGAAAAATTCATCCAGATTGGAGGATGTAATACTTAAAAATTTCAGACGTTCAAATAAAGGATTTGCCTTATCCCTTGCCTCGGACAATATCCGGTAATTAAAACCGATCCAGCTTAATTCCCTGTTCATATACTTTTCATTCATACAAAACTCCTTATCCCTGACTTTGTCAGTTTTATACATTAAATTTTTTCTGCCTGATTACCGGTTTGATTCCGTATACCTCTTCAAAAAATTCCGCCTTATCCACAAACAGACCTTTTTCCAGTGCAATATCTTCCTTTGATTTTGTGGAAATCACAAGTTCACTGTCTTTTAATTCAAATCTACAGTCCTGCATCTTCTGCTTATGACTCCGATCCAGTGCATTTGCAACCCGCAAAATCGCCGTTAATTTAATTACAGTCAGATCGGTTTCCGGCTCCATCAGTGTTGTGTTGTATTTTACAACCTGTGCCAGCATTTCCCGTTCTCTATGGGATAATCCTATAATCTCCGTTGCCATGATAATATTATAGGAACATTCTGCGGCATTGTGTATACTGATATATTTTCCGCAGTCATGAAGCATCGCTGCCAGTTCCAGAATTAATCTCTCCCGCTTGGAAAGCCCATGTATTTTCTTTGTGACATCAAAAATTTGCACTGCAAGGCTGCGCACGAACTGGATATGCACCGTATTTCCCTTATACCGCTTTGATATTCCGCGCACTTCATTCAGAATATCCTCGTCAAAATTGTGCTTATCCATAATTTTTTTCCGGCTCATGGCATAATCCATCGCCACACCATCACAGATATCGGTTCCCGGAACCCAGAGATTTTTACAGCCTACCACCTCGATAAACCTGCCATAAATTCTTGCACACGGAATCAATATGGTTGCCTGCTCACTGGTCACCTGAAGTTCCTTTGCGAGTTCATCCTGGCTCTTTGTATTGAGCTGCTTATATCTTCCCATAAAATCTTCCGTTGTCATCAGGCGGTCAAAATCCCCGGTATTTTTATTCTTTGTAAATAAGGTTATTTGTTCCCCGGTTGCGATGATATTATCAATCGCCTTGTCCTTGATAAACATCCGCTTAAAGGTCTGCAAATCATTGTTAATCAGTTCATCCAGCAGAGTATCAAAATGTTTCATATTCTCGCTGAGGTTTAATAACAATTCCCGGATACGCATAGAACCGATCTTGATATTCTGTGTCGATGCAATATTCTTCTTATCCATCATGGATATCTGGATACTTCCCGCACCGACATCCAGAATTGCCGTATTTCCCTTGCTGAATGCTTCATATTCTTCCGGATACATCGCCAGTGCCTTATAAGTATACAGTCTCTGTTCCGAATTGCTGATCAGCCGGACATTTAATCCGGTCCTTACCTTTATCCGGTCCACAATAATCTCCGCATTCTCTGCTTCTCTTATTCCGCTTGTTGCTACCGCGACATAATCCGTTACCTGATATTCTTCCAGTACTTTTGTGAATTTCTCCAGAATATCACACATCTTTTCAATGGTTTCAAAACTGACTTTCTTCTCCGTATAGGTTTCCCTTCCCAATTCCATTACATATCTGACATTATCCAGTATCCTTACTTTCTTTCCCGCCGATATTTCATATATTTTCAGCATCAGCTCATAAGAACCTGCATTAATTGCTGCAAATCTGCTTACTGCCATATGTTACACCTCACTTTTGCCATATATTAATAATTTCCTAATATTTTAAACGAACAAGCCTCCTCATCGATTCCCCTTAACGCATTCTTTACGGCTGCGTCCCCCAGTTTTCCGGTAAAATCAATGAAAAAGCGGTATTCCCAGTTTCTGCTTTCAATCGGTCTTGATTCTATCTTTGTCATATTGAGATTATTAAAAATAAAATGCGACAGCATCTCATATAAGGAACCGCTTTCATGTGCGATTTCAAAACAGATGCTTATTTTTGATGCATCCTTCGCATATATTTTATCTTTTCCAACAATAACAAACCTTGTTGTGTTTAAATCATTATCCTGGATACTTTCTTTTAACACCTTTAATCCATAAATGGCGGCTGCTCTCCT
>FR900146.1:4906-53415 GCA_000437755.1 Roseburia sp. CAG:303 | reverse complement strand
CGGCTGCTCTCCTGCTTGCAATCGCCGCCTCTGAAACATTCCCGTCTTCCAGGATCTTCTTTGCACTCGCTGCGGTATTGCTCACACTGATTTGCTGCCAGTCCTTATGCTGATATAAATAACCTTCGCTCTGCATCAATGCCTGCGGATGGGAATATACCCTCTTTATATCTGAAATTTCCGCCTCCGGCAGACCAATCAGTGCATGTTCTACTTTCAAAAAAGTCTCTCCCACAATATAATTATCATACTCCATCAACAAATCGTATACCTGTGTAACCGATCCCGCCGTTGAGTTTTCGATCGGAAGTACTGCATAATCTGCCCTGCCCTGCTTTACTTCTTCCATCGCATCACGCCAGGATGCTACATGATATGCATTCACATCCTCGCCAAAATACTGCAGTGCCGCTTCGTGTGCATATGCACCTTCCACCCCCTGGTATACAACTTTCACATTTGTCTTATCGATATTTTCTACTTCCGTAAATGCAACTTCTTTCATAAGTCCATGCTCCGCAAGCATTTTATACTGCATCTTGCGACTCATTGCCATAATCTGGCGGAACAGTTCACCGGAACCCTGCTGGTATTCACTGCGGGCAAATTCCTCGATTGCCGCAATTTTTTCTTTTTCCCGTACCGGATCGAGTACCTGTTTCTGATTTTCTATTTTATAGTTTGCAACATTCTTACACAGATCCATCCGTTCTTCAAATAATTTTACAAGTTCTTTATCAACAGAATCGATTTTGTCTCTGATTTCTAATAAATCCATTTTCTCTGTCGTCCTTTCTTTTCCCAGTATTTTTCCTTACACCTTTTCATCTTTTAATCCCAACATTATTTTATCATAATAATGTTAAATTTAAAACATATTTTGTGTAAAATCAAAGAACCGGCAGAGCATACCGGTTCTTTCCTGTCAGTATTTTCGTAAATACAATGCATTTATAAAAATACCTTATTTAATTGTTAATATGATAGGCATCTTCCTCGCTCCACACGTCGAATCCGCCCTCTTTTAATACCTGTACCGCTTTGTCCATATTCTCCGTCTTTACAACGGCAGACGCATCTTCCCCATTTGCAAATGCATACATATATTCCACATTTACATTATTTGCAAGCAGCAAATCCATCGCCTTGCATAATGAACCTGTTGCATGAGGCACACGAATCCCGATGACTTCTGTTATCATCGCCTGCATTCCTTCCTCACGCAGTACATTGCAGCCTTTTAACGGTTCTGACACAATCATTCTGAGCAGTCCGTAGTCTGAGGTATCTGCCAGACTCACTGCCACGATATTGATTTTATTTTCTGCCAGTATTCTTAAGACTTCACTTAATCTTCCTTCCCTGTTTTCCAAAAATACGGATAACTGTTTTAACTTCATTTCCATTCCCCTTTCTACACCAGATTACGGTTGTCGATCACACGTTTTGCCTTGCCTTCACTTCTCTGAATGGTCTTTGGCTCTACCAGCTTCACTTCGACAGAAATGCCGAGTGCCTGTTTTAAGCCGGCTGCCACTTTCTGTTTTAATGCATCCAGCTTTCCGATTTCGTCCGAGAATACACTGTCACATACCTCAACCATGACGGTAAGTCTGTCCGCATTGTTCTCTCTGTCCACGATCATCTGATAATGATTGGAAATATCGCCTCCCATGGATAACAGAACGGTTTCTACCTGGGTCGGGAATACATTTACTCCCCTGATTACCTTCATATCATCGGTACGTCCTTTGAATTTTGATATTCTCGGAAGTGTTCTTCCACATTCACAGGTCGAATAATCGATGCTGGTCAGATCCTTTGTCCGATATCGAAGTAATGGCATACCTTCCTTCTCGAGTGTTGTAAACACCAGTTCTCCGAGTTCTCCGTCATCCATCGGCTCATGGGTAATCGGATCTAATATCTCTGGATAGAAGAAATCATGATTGATATGTAACCCTTTGTGCTGTCGGCAGTCCATGGCAACACCCGGACCGGTGATTTCACACAATCCATAAATATCAAAACATTCGATATGGAGAATATCCTGTATCTTCTTACGCATTTCTTCCGTCCATGGCTCTGCTCCATGAATACCTACCCTGAGTTTCATCGCATCTACTTTTCCTGCTTCTGCAATGGACTCTGCCAGATAAAGTGCATAGGACGGTGTACATGCCAGTGCTGTCGCTCCAAAATCTTCCATACACATGATCTGTCTTGCCGTGTTGCCCGCTGACATTGGTACAGCCATTGCTCCAATCCGCTGTGCCGCAAAATCAGCACCAAGACCGCCGGTAAACAATCCATAACCATAGCAGACATGTATGATATCCTCTTTTGTCAATCCTGCCATAGTCAGACATCTTCCCGCACTTTCCGCCCAGACATCGACATCATGCCTGGTATAAGGCACTACAGTCAGCTTTCCTGTCGTACCGGATGTTCCCTGCACTCTTACAATCTCGGACTGTGGTACTGCCCGGAGTCCGAACGGATAATTATTTCGCAAATCTTCCTTTGTGGTAAACGGCAGCTTGACAATATCCTCAATTCCACGGATATCTCCCGGTTCGAGTCCCATATCTTTCATCTTATTATGATAAAACGGAACATTATCATAACATCTCTGCACTGTCCGCACCAGCTTTTTTCCTTGCAAAACTGCCATCTCATCCCGACTCATACATTCATGTACAGGATCTAACATTAATTCCTTCTCGCTCATTTTTTTCCTCCATAATAAAAGCTTATAAATATTGTCTTTATTATACTACAGGAAATCCAATTTTAAAAGGTATTTATGCATTTTGTATATTTTTTATTTATTTTTCTTCTTTTTCTTATTTAATATACCAAATGATATCAGATAAATTCCAGCCAGAAGAATCGCGGCAAAGATCATCCAGCCAATCAGAACTTTTGTTCCCATTGGTGAAAACATATCATAATAGCCTTTTAGATAAATGACCACGATAATCCATGGAAGAATATAGGTCATATAAAATCTGATTTTCTTTGGAAATTTCATACCTTCGCCAGTATTTACCTCGGCAAGGAAATTCTCAAATCCCCATCCGTTTTTCTTTGTACAGAAAAGTACAAACAGCAGACTTCCAAGCGGAAGCAGGTTATAAGATACCAGAAAATCTTCCAGATCCATGATTGTGCTTTGACTTCCGACAGGATGAATTCCTGACCAGACATTATATCCCAGCACCGCCGGCAATGACAGTATGGATATCGCAACAATATTAACCAGAACGGCTTTTTTGCGGCTCCATCCCATACCATCCATAAAGAAGGACAGGATATTTTCAAACACCGCGATTACGGTTGACAATGCTGCAAATGACATGAAGATAAAGAACGCACAGCCCCAGATTCTTCCGCCTGCCATATTATTAAATACATTCGGCAGTGTAATAAACAGAAGGGAAGGACCGGAATCCAGTTCCACATTGTATGCAAAACATGCCGGAATAATGATAAATCCAGCCATCAGTGCCACAAATGTATCAACTCCAATAATGCTGACGGCTTCCCCGGTAATGGCTCTTTTCTTTGACATATAACTTCCGAAAATCTCCATAGAACCTATGCCGACACTTAATGTAAAAAATGCCTGCATCATTGCTGCAAAAATAACCTCTCCGATTCCTTTTTCCAATACGGTATTGAAATCCGGGACGAGATAGAATTTCACCCCTTCCATCGCATTATCAAGAAGAAGGGAATGTCCTGCCAGTACAATCATAAGTACAATGAGAATTACCATCATTCCTTTGGTAATCTTTTCAATACCGCCTTCGAGTCCTAATGCACATACGGAAAACGCAACCAGAATTGCGACCAAAGTCCATATGAGCAATTCTCCTGATGAGGATAACATTTCCTGAAATTTACCGGCTACCATACTGCTGTCCATTCCGCTCATCTTTCCTGTCAGCATCTTATATGCGTAATTAAACATCCAGCCGCATACCATGGCATAAAACATCATCAGCAGATAATTTCCTGCAATACCTGTCCATTTCAGCAAATGCCATTTTTCTCCCTCTGGTTCCAGTTCATTGTAAGCTTTTGCAATACCTTTTCCACTTCCTCTTCCCACTGCAATTTCACACACAATAATCGGTGCACCTAAAAGTGCAAGAAAGATAAGATATATCAGAATAAATGCTGCTCCTCCGTATTGCCCACAGACATACGGAAATTTCCAGACATTTCCCAGTCCAACCGCACACCCTGCAGATACAAGCACAAAGCCCAGCCGGGAACCAAATTGTTCTCTCTGTTTCACAATAAAATCTCCTTTTACATCTATTTATCCAAATAATATGAACCGCTTTATTATAAGTGATTACTTTAATTATTTCAAGCGAAAAAGTGGTTTTCTTACAAGAAAAAAGGCATATACCATATGATACATGCCTTTTCCCATTGGACGGAGAAGGAGGGATTTGAACCCTCGCGCCGCTATTAACGACCTACTCCCTTTCCAGGGGAGCCCCTTCAGCCTCTTGGGTACTTCTCCAATTACCTGAATAATAATGATGATTAATTCATTTTGTTTTTCAACAAAACGAGCGGAGAGAATGGGATTCGAACCCATGCGCCCTTGCGGACAAACGGTTTTCAAGACCGCCTCGTTATGACCACTTCGATATCTCTCCATATATATCTTTTATCGCTTTCGCTCAGCGACGAAAGATATATTATCATTTATTACAGCATATGTCAACTGTTTTTTTCATTTTTTTACTTTTTTTGCATTTTACGGTTTTATTTGTCTTTCGACCTGTTGTTCAGGATTGCTTCTGCAAAAATCAGATCCTCCGGTGTGGTAATCTTTATATTATAATAATTTCCTTCAACCAGTCGTACCGGCTGGCTGAAATATGCTTCCCAAACCATCGCATCATCAGTAATATTATTCTCATCTTTTTCGATAATATACTTGTATGCATCAAAAATTTCCCGGAACTGAAAACATTGTGGCGTCTGCACCTGCCACAAACTTTTTCGATCCGGTGTTTTTACAACCCAGTTATCCCCATCTGCTATTTTAATCGTATCTTTTGTTCTGACTGCCAGAACACATGCCTCATCCAGCATTGTCTGCCCTGCTATTTTTTCTATGTCCTTTTCGTCAACAAAAGGTCTTGCTCCATCATGAATCATAACGATATCCGTTGTCGCAATGGCACACAGACCACAATATACCGAATGATACCTTTCCCTGCCTCCCGGTACAATTTTACTAATCTTATGCAAACCATACTTTTCCACTATCTGCTTTCTGCAGTATTCTTCTTCTCCCTGTTCTGTAACCAGAATGATCTCGTCTGCAATACTGTCTTCAAATGCTTTCAATGTATAATATAGTATTGGTTTTCCTTTTAATTCAATATACTGTTTACTGACCTGTGCTTTCATTCTTTTCCCGCTGCCGCCCGCCAGTACAATCGCAGTAATTTTCCTGTTTTCTATCATGCTAAACTACACTCTTTCTCCCAGTTTCAGATTGGGTATCGCATTCAGATCCCATCCATGTCTTACCCCTGCCATATATTCATAATAAGCCGCCACTCCTATCATTGCTGCATTGTCGGTACAGAATATTGGAGACGGATGATAGAATTGTATGTTATGTTTTTCACATTCCTGTTCAAACGCACTTCTGATTGCTGAATTCGATGCAACACCGCCCGCGATGGCAAATTTATTCATATTATATTCTTTGCAGGCAAGCATCGCTCTTGTAGTAAGGGAATCCACAATACTTTTCTGGAATGATGCTGCAATATCCGCCTTATTGATTTCCATTCCTTTCATCTCACACATATTAAGATAATTTAATACTGCTGATTTTAAACCGCTGAAACTAAAATCAAACGGGGCATTTTCCACGGAAGCCCTCGGAAATTTAATCGCATTTTCATTTCCTTCTTTTGCCAGCCGGTCAACCTTTGGTCCTCCCGGATATCCAAGCCCAATCGCTCTTGCAACTTTATCAAAAGCTTCGCCTGCCGCATCATCCCTGGTTCTTCCAATTACTTCATATTTTCCATAATCTCTTACTACCACCAGATGCGTATGTCCTCCAGACACCACCATGCACATAAACGGAGGTTCCAAATCCAGGTTTTCGATATAATTTGCTGAAATATGTCCCTCTATATGGTGAACCCCGACTAACGGTTTTCCCGCCGCATAGGCGATGGCCTTTGCTTCGGCAACACCTACCAGCAAAGCTCCTACCAGTCCTGGTCCGTATGTAACCCCTATCGCATCAATATCTTCCAGTTTTACTTCTGCTTTCTCCAATGCTTCTTCTATTACATAATTAATCCTTTCTATATGCTTCCTTGAAGCTATCTCAGGTACAACTCCTCCATACAATGTATGGATATCTATCTGCGAAGAAATTACATTTGACAGAATATTTCTTCCATTTTTCACAACGGCTGCTGCCGTCTCATCACAGGAACTTTCAATTCCCAATATCAGTATATCTTTATCACTCATTTTTTCTCACTCTTTCTCAAACGGCCTGTATCCGCTGTTATTTCTCCAGCTCAGATGGTTCATCCAGTTTCCATCCATATATTTTCCACTGTCCATCATCATTTTTTCTGAGAATATAGGTTTCTTTACTTGTAGTGACATTATCCCCAGTCTGAAGATAGTATGTACAGTTCAGAGAAGCAGTCTTTTTTCCTTCCACCGTAGAATAAACAACATCTGTCGTTTTATCAAAAATAATATTGCTGATGGTACGTTCGCTCTTCTTATAGGCTGCAATTTCTTCCTTCAATTCTTCCAGATATTCATCTTCCGGATTCTGCTTCAGAAGTTCTTCATCCATCAGTTTTTTTGCCAAATCCGCTAATTCATTGACAATCTCATCTGTATTATCCTCATTGTAATAACATTTCTGGATTCTTGTAAAAAATTTTACCACTTCCAGCGGGGTCTTCGGATAATATTCATCCAGATTCTTGGTTAATACTCTTTCAACTTCTGACAAACTGTCATTTTCCACTTTGTTAATATCTCTGCTGCTATCCTTATTTGCGTAGCGGTAATAGATTAATACGCACAAAACGATGATTAGTGTAATTGTAACCAGTTTTTTTATATGCTTCATATGTTACCCTCCTTTTCCTATTCTTCTTCGAAATTCAAGGTAATGCTTTTTCCATCCTTCCCCGGATATGTCCTTGTAAAAATATTTCTTGCTTCTTCCAGATATTCTTCCGGTTTGACCAGAGACGGACTATAATGTGTGAGCCACATCTGTTTCGGCTGCGCAGTCTGTGCCAGTTTTGCAGCCTCCTGAAAGGTCATGTGCTTATATTCCCTGGCCTTCTTTATCTTCTCTTTCTCACCATACATGCCTTCACAGATAAACAGATCCGCCGCCTCCGCTTTTTCAGCAATAATATCCATCGGTCTGGTATCTGTACAATATGTTACTTTGAGTCCTTTTCGTGCACTTCCAAGCACCATGTCAGGAGTAAATACTCTTCCATTGTCTTCCACACTTTTTCCTTTTTGCAGACAATTCCAGAATTTCTGCGGAATTTCCGCCTCCTGTGCCCTTTCTACACTGAATTTTCCGACACGTTCAATTACAATATTGTAACCATAACAAACTACCTTATGGTTTACCTTAAATGCTTCTATCCGGTAGCCGTTTAAATATACAGTCTGGACATTCTCGGTAAGTTCAATGAATTTTATTTCAAATGGCAGTTCTGGTGCAATAACCCGGAGTGCATTTACAACCTTTTCAAGTCCTTTCGGTCCAATCATGGTGACTGGCTCTGTTCTGTCCGCATTTCCCATTGTAAGAAGAAGTCCAGGCAGTCCGCTGATATGGTCCGCATGATAATGTGTAAAACAAATCACATCGATCGGGTGAAAACTCCATCCCTGCTCTTTTATCGCAAGCTGTGTTCCTTCCCCACAGTCTATCAGCAGGCTGCTCCCATTATACCTTGTCATTAATGCCGTAAGCCATCTTTTGGGCAGCGGCATCATTCCTCCTGTTCCAAGTAAGCATATATCTAACATTTTATTAACCTTCCGTTCCGATATGCCCTACATTCTTATCAGATTAGTTCCGGATTTTCTGTTATATCCGGTGGAATTATGAATCCGGCGGTTATCTTATCATAACATTCTTCGCAAAGATCAAACCGATGTATCTGCCCGTCCTTTTCCGAAAAATATCCCCACTGGTATTCGCAGGTATATCTTCCTTCCACAACAACTCCGTTTTCTACTTTTAATTCCTTTCCGCACATATTGCATATCACTTTTTTCACTGTCTTATCTACATCATATTCTCTCATAATGCCACTTCCTTTTCAAGTATATCCTTCAGCTCTTTGGTTCTGATACTTTATTATATATTAGTTACGATTGTATTTGAAGTGGCAATATATGTTATTTTACGTCTTTTTTCCACATGATAACAGCATTTTCCCGCGGTTTTTCGTAAAAATTCTTCCGGATTCCCGCACTGATAAATCCAAAGCTGCTGTATAAATGAATCGCTGCCTGATTGCTTTCACGCACTTCCAGTGTCAAATCCTGAATATCTCTTTCGGCAGCTACCGATATAATTCCCTGCATCAGTGCTTTTCCAACACCCATTCTTCTGTATTTCTCTGCAACGGCAACATTTATGATATCTCCTTCATGGAATACCTGGTACATTCCGGCATATCCTGCAATGCTGCCATTCCATTCCGCAACCAGAAATATCGCATGGGAATATCCCAGGGATTCTTCAAATGCTTTCTCCGACCAGGGAATAGAAAACGACTGCACCTCAACTTCATGTACCGCCGGAATATCCTCCATTGTCATTTTCCTGATCAGTATTTCATTTTTCTGATTTCTATTTTCTTTCATCATTTTTCTGATTTCGTTCTCTTTCTGCCTGGGATGGTCTCAGATAATCCGGTGCATGTTCTGCTGCTGTTTCTGTTTTTCCTTCTTCAAAATACCTTTTTCCCGCCTGTGCCACCGAACCTGCCTTCTGCCTGTTCATCTGTGCTGGTGCAAAAAATGCTTTCTCTCCGAGTTCTTCTTTGATTTTTCCAGCAAATACAGGGACACCGTCTCCAAGGAATATTACTTCTTTTTCAGATTGTTTGATTTTTTCAATCAATTCATCCATTGGAAGAATACACTGCCCCACCACTTCTTCCACATTTCCTTCATGGCTTGTATAAATCCCGGTATATACCTGATTTCTTCTTGCATCCATAATTGGTACAATATACTTTTCCGTATCATAGAAATTATATGCCATAGCTTCCACGGTAGGAACATGAATGAGAGGTTTCTTTAACGCAAGCCCAAGTCCCTTTGCGGTGGCACTTCCTATTCTCAGCCCGGTAAATGAACCAGGACCTGCCGAAACTGCGATCGCATCAATTTTCTCCAGTTGAAAGTCCGTCATCCGGCACATTTCATCAATCATTGGAAGCAATGTCTGGGAATGTGTCTTTTTATAATCTATGGTATACTCCGCAATCATAACATCATCTTCTGTAATTGCCACGGAAGCAACCAGGGAAGACGACTCTATTGCCAATATCGTCATTTCTTAATCCTCCTTTTCCCCAAATCAGCCTTTGGAGATTGTAATTTTCCGGTAATCAAATCCTTTTTCCAGATCCTTCTCTATGGTTATCGTAACTGCATTTTCCGGTATCATTTCCCGAATCAGCTGTGCCCACTCAACAAAGCACACACCTTCCCCGTAAAAATATTCTTCGCACCCAATCTCATACATTTCATCGATATCACTGATTCTGTATACATCAAAATGATAGAACGGAAGTCTTCCCTGAGTGTACACCTGTACAATCGTAAACGTAGGACTGTTTACCGGTTCTTCAATTCCAAGTCCGGCTGCAAATCCCTGTGTAAATACGGTTTTTCCCACACCGAGATCTCCATCAAGACAGAATACCGTCCCTGCCTCTGCCTTCTGCGCCATCTGTTTTCCAATTTCATATGTTTCGTCCGGCGAATTTGTTTCATAAACCTGAACTTCTCTTTCTGATTTCATATCCATCTCCTATTTCATCCGGATCGCCGCCTGAACTGCATAATTCCGGACTATTTCCTTTAAATCGTCATATTTGTCTGCGACATCCCTGCAGGATAATTTAAACACTTTCTTTTTTCCAACATATATGGCTATTATTTTTTTCGTAGAAATCACTTTCTGCACTTCTGCCCATGCATAAAATGCCGTGTCTTCACCCTGGCTGATTGAAATACCTCGCTGCGAAAAAACATACTGCACTGGTTCCTGGTATCCCCTGTCATTCTCCATCATTCTTTTTGACTGGATATTAAGCCGGAGTGGCTGCACTACCAGAAATAATAATGCCGTAATCAGCATACAGGTTTTGGACAATCCGTCGCCATGCATATAACACAGCTGGATAAATGCCAGCATTGCACAGATACTGATGATAATCCCGGTAAATCCCCAGACAGAAGAATAGGTATGATACATCAGGAAATGGAATAATTCTTTCTCTGTTATCTTTGTATCTATTTTTAAATCCATGTTATTTGTGTATTCCTTTCATAGTAAGCTGTATCCGTTTTTTGGCAACATCAACACTCAGCACCGCAACATCGACGATATCTCCCACAGAAACTGCTTCTAACGGATGTTTGATGTATTTATCCGTCATCTGGGATATATGGACCAGTCCGTCCTGATGTACACCGATATCCACAAATGCACCAAAATCTATTACATTTCTTACCGTTCCCTTTAAGAGCATACCCGGTTTTAAATCAGTGATTTCCAAAATATCTGATTTTAATACCGGTTTTGGCATCTCATCTCTCGGATCTCTTCCCGGCTTTTCCAGTTCTTTTATAATATCAGAAAGTGTGATTTCCCCAATTCCAAGTTCCTGTGCCATCTTTTCTTTATTCCGGATCATGAATGACAGTCCGACAAGATTGCCTTCCCTCACTGCTTCTTCATCGAATCCGAGTTTTTTCAGAAGTTTCTGTGCCGCTTCATAACTTTCCGGATGAACACTTGTATTATCAAGCGGATTTTCTCCTCCTGAAATCCGTAAAAATCCGGCACACTGCTCATATGCTTTCGGTCCTAATTTTGCAACTTTCAATAATTGCTTTCTGTTTGTAAACCGGCCGTTTTCTTCTCTGTATACAACGATATTTCTGGCGACCGTCTTACTGATTCCGGAAACATATTCCAACAGGCTCGCCGAAGCCGTATTCAGATCAACACCGACCCGGTTGACACAGTCTTCTACTACGCAGGTTAATGCTTCTCCCAGCTTTTTCTGGTTCATATCATGCTGATACTGACCAACACCGATGGATTTTGGATCGATCTTTACCAGTTCTGCCAGCGGATCCTGAAGTCTTCTTGCAATGGAAACCGCACTTCTCTGTGCAACATCAAAATCCGGAAATTCTTCGGTTGCAAGTTTACTTGCCGAATAGACGGATGCTCCCGCCTCGCTTACAATGACATATTGCACATTTTCATCGATTTCTTTTATTAATTCTACGATAAATTTCTCTGATTCCCTGGATGCCGTTCCATTCCCAAGTGAAATCAGTGTAATTCCATATTTCTTAATCAGTTTCTTTAATACTTCTTTGGACTGTTTTTCTTTGCTCTTGGATTCTGCCGTTGCATAAACAATCGTGGTGTCAAGCACTTTTCCGGTCGGATCTACAACTGCCAGTTTACATCCGGTACGGAATGCCGGATCCCAGCCAAGCACAACCTGCCCGGTAATCGGCGGCTGCAGCAGTAACTGTTCCAGATTCTTTCCGAATACCTTGATGGCATTATCTTCCGCTGTTTCTGTCAGCATATTCCTGATTTCTCTTTCAATCGCCGGGAAAATCAATCTTTTATAGCCGTCTGCCACGGCTTCTTTTAACACTGTTTCTGTTTCTGCATTTTTTCCGGTAATGACTTTCTTATACAGATAGTTCAGCATTTTTTCCTCATCTGCTTCTATTTTCACAGTGAGAATCTTTTCATTTTCTCCACGGTTAATCGCCAGTATTCTATGCCCCGCAATCCGGTTGACCGGCTCTGTAAAATCATAATACATCTCATATACGGATTCCGTATTTTCTTCCTTTGCCTTCGCCACGACAAGTCCGTCCTTCCAGACGTTCTTCCGGATATAGGTTCTGTACTCTGCCTGATCGGAGATATATTCTGCAATAATATCTTCCGCCCCCTGTACCGCCTCCTGTGCGGAAAGCACTCCTTTTTCTTCTGAAATATATTTTTCCGCCTCTTCTGATACAGTTCCTGTTATCTTCTGCCCAAGAATATCTTTTGCAAGGGAATCCAGTCCTTTTTCTTTAGCAATCGTTGCCCTCGTTCTCTTCTTCTGTTTATAAGGACGGTATAAATCTTCCACAGCCACCAGTGTTTCCGCCTGCATAATCTGCTGCTTTAATTCATCAGTCAGTTTTCCCTGCTCTTCAATGGAAACAAGCACCGCTTCTTTTCGTTCCTCGAGATTTCTCAGATACTTTAATCTCTCATCAAGATTTCTCAGGACTTCATCATTTAATGAGCCAGTCTTTTCCTTACGATAACGTGCAATAAACGGAATGGTATTTCCTTCGTCAATCAGATTTACTGCAGCTTCTGCCTGCCATAACTGAATCTTTAATTCTTCGCTTATTTTCTTTGTAATATTCATGTTTTTCCCTGTTTCTTTCATCATACTTATTCTGATTTTTCAAGATTTTAATTCAAAAAAATATCAGAATATTTATCTAAATTATACCTTTAACACTTAAATATTGCAAGTATGAATTACTCCGCCTCATGACCGGGGTTTTCAGAAAACCTGCGGAACGCAAAAAATATCGCCACAGCTAAACTGCAGCGATATCTCTCGTTATTAAAAAAGATTAATTCTTAAAATTCCGGTTCAATCAGACCATATGTATTACCTTTACGTTTATATACTACATTGACCTCTTCTGTTTCTGAATTAAAGAATACAAAGAAATTATGTCCCAAAAGTTCCATCTGAACACATGCTTCTTCCGGATCCATAGGTTTTACTGCAAATCTCTTGGTTCTGACAATCTTTACACTGTCATCTTCTTCATATTCTTTCTCAAGATATTCTGCTGAGAACCCTTCCCTGCCATGTTTCTTATCAATCAGTTTATTCTTATATTTCTTTAACTGACGCTCAATTACCTCTTCTACAAGATCAATTGATACATACATATCACTGCTGCTCTGTTCTGCTCTGATGATATTTCCTTTCACCGGGATTGTAACTTCAATCTTCTGTCTATCCTTTTCTACAGATAATGTCACAATTGCTTCTGTGTCGGGAGAGAAATATTTCTCAAGTTTTCCAATCTTATCCTCCACAGCTGTCTTTAATCCTTCAGTAACTTCGATGTTTCTGCCTGAAATAGTAAATTTCATGATGCCCACTCCTTTAACTAGTTATTCCTTATTCACGGTCTGCTTATAAGGTGGCTGTCATTTATCTATGACATTTATTTATGTTCTTATTATACCACGTTTTGTTTTTTTTTTCAATAAAAATATTCATTTTATTCTAATTTTTTTCTATTTTTACTCTTTCGCTTTCTTTATTATCTGACAACTCATTTTTTCAAAAATCTATTATTTTTTAATCTTTTGTTACATATCAAATACATTTTTTTGTTATATGACACCATCAATCCACCACTATTTCCTACTGTTTTATGTGGATAATGTGGATAACTTTGTGGATTACCCTTATTTTTCCGCTCTGACTTCTTTCAATCCCAAGTAATCCACCGTTTTTATCCACATTTTCACATTTCGAACATATTTTCTCATTTCTTTAGAGCCTGTGTTATTTTTGTGGATATCTTTTGGTTGACATGTGGACTAAATTTTCTTCTTTTCCGCATTTTCCCACGGAACATCTTTTCCGGAAAAATCAAGCATTTTTTCGCAAAAATTTAATTTCAGAACATTTGAAATCTGAGGCATTTTTTTCTATCTTTGTTCCATGCAGTGGTTCTTTACATACATCATTTTTCCATATATAATGATATGCGTGTCAATAATTATATTTTACCTGACAATTGATTTTTATACAGCAGAAAGGATTACTTTATGAAGAATACAGTCATTATAACCGGTGCTTCCCGCGGAATCGGAAGAGCCTGTGCTTTGGAATTTGCCAAAAAAGGATATTCACTTTTTCTTACTTCTTATAAAAATGCGGATTTACTGGAAGAAACTGCCGAGGAGGCCCGCAAATACAGAGTCCATGTGGTAACTGCGCCGGGCGTTAATATCGGAAATTATGAAGAATGTACGGAATCTATATGGAAAAAGATTGAGGAACTGAATTTAAAGATTGATTTTCTGATTAATAATGCCGGCATCTCCTATATCGGACTTCTGCAGGATATGAGCTATGAGGAGTGGAAAAATGTGATCGATGTAAATCTCAGTTCTGTATTTACGATGTGCAAACATGTAATTCCGCATATGCTTAAGAACGGACACGGAAAAATCATTAATGTGTCTTCTGTCTGGGGAAATGTCGGTGCTTCGTGCGAAACCGCATATTCTGCTTCCAAAGGCGGTATTAACAGTTTTACAAAAGCACTGGCAAAAGAACTGGCACCAAGCAATATACAGGTGAATGCAATTGCGTTTGGTGCCATAGATACTGATATGAATAAATTTTTAAATGAAGAAGAACGTCTTTCCCTTATCTCTGAAATACCAGCCGGACGACTCGCCTCTACCGACGAAGCTGCACAGCTTATTTCTGCTGTGACAGACTGTGGAACATATCTGACAGGTCAGATAATATCCATGGACGGTGGTTGGTGCTGAGCATCGGCAGTTTTACCTGTGCTTCCGGTATGTATGCCATACCAGTAGTTTCCTCCGGAGCCGGTTCTGCCACGGTTTCTTCCGCCGCAGGAGCATCCGCTGTGGAATCCTGCGGTACGTCCTGAGACTGTTCTGCTTCGGTTTCTTCCGCAAATCCTTCGGTTTCCAGTTCTTCTGTCCGTGGCTCCGTATAACGGATCGCCATATCATTAATGGTCGTGACCTTCGCAGGAATCATACTCAGGACAATTCCTGCTGCCAGTACAATGACTGCCATCAGAAAAAAATGCTTCCAAAAGGATTTACTGTGAATACTTTTCTGTATTTTCTTTTTTGAACTTTGTATTTTTTCCTTCCATGAACTCATTTTAATAAACTCACCTTATACATTATCAAAATCAAATACCGGTCTTCCCTCTTCATCAAACTTTACTTTCATAACCATTGCATGACGGTTCGGATCGTATAATGGATCTCCTGTGATCTCTTCGTATGGACGTGCATGATAAATGCATAATGGAGTTTCCCCGTCTTCTGCAACCGTGAAACTGTTATGTCCCGGTCCGAAGATCTTCTTCTCCTCGTTCGTACAGCAGACCGGATATCTGGACTTTTTCCAGGAATTACGATCGAGAAGATCCGCATCTTCATCTGCTTCCATCAGTCCCATACAATAGCATGCACCTGTAGCGGATGCTGAAAATGTAAGATAAATCTTTCCGTTATTTTTAATTACAGCCGGACCTTCATTTACCCAGAAGTCAACTCTTTCCCAGTCATAATCCGGTGTAGTCAGCATAAACTGTGCTGTTTTTAATTTTACAGGACTTTCCATCTCTGCCAGATACAGGTTAGATGCAGCGAACTGTCCGCCTGTTTTCTCTGCCCAGCACATATATCGCTTTCCATTTGCTTCAAATACAGTGGCATCAAGCGAGAAATCGATAAAGGTCTTATTATCGCCCTCTGCCGGCTGCATCATTCCACGTTCCACCCATTCATCATGCAGTGGATCCTGTCCGAGACATTCCAGAACATATGGCCTCAGTCTCCAGATATCATCCACCTTACTTGCTGCAAAATATAAATACCATTTTCCATCCAGATAGTGTAATTCCGGTGCCCAGATATGCTGGCTCATCTCACCGCTTTCATGTTTTCTCCACACCACGAAAGTTTCAGCATCTGCCAGCTCTGCGATTGTCTTTGCTCTTCTCAGCTCAATGCAGTCATATGCCGGAACGGAACCGGTAAAGTAATAATAACCGTCGGTATGACGATATACATAAGGATCTGCCCTCTGTAAAACGATCGGATTATTATAATGTAATTCTTTGCTCATAAAATTCTCCATTCTGAAACGATAATACTTTTTGCTTCTGTGTCGTTTCGCACTCATACCTTAATCTTACCATATATTAATGAAATTGTCTATTCACTAAAACCGGTTATTTTTTCCATTGGCTTATTCGTATACGGACAGCTGTACAATGGCATAAGGACTTCCCTGTTCATCATTTAAGGAAACCGTTATTGCATCTTCCTGTTCATATACCACCGGATAGATAATATCACGGTACATTGCGGATTTCTTGTATTCCACACGCAGTCTGTTTATTTTCCTGCCGTGAATCATCTCATCATCCGGCACAAATTCCATTGCAAACCAGACGTACCAGCTGTTATTCACATGCCCGTTTGTATCAATATGATATTTTTTTATATATACGGGATCTTTTTCCACACCTTCTCCCTGCACTTTTATCTTCCTGCCGAGATATTCCATGTCTATCTTCTCTTCACGTTCGTAGACATCGATATCTTCCGGTGTGACTTTTACCGGTTTTCCGCTTTCCGTGTCCACAAATACCCATAACGAATCGGCATTTACCAGCGGACGATCTTCTAATGTGCGGATGACAAAATTCCGGTATCCATACACACCTTTTGCAGAATATGACCAGGTTCCGACCTTGATATCTTCTCCAATATGCATATCCTCCAGCAGATCTATCTGCCAGGAAGTCAGCAGCCATGCCCTGTGAACTTTCTTTAGATGTTCAATGCCGACTCCCAGTGCTTCGGACTGAAAGGTGCTGCAGTCCTGCAAATAATTAACAACCGCCGGAATGCTTAATTTTCCATGTCTGTCAACTTCACTGTATCGAACTTTATCCTGAAATGAATACATATTTCCTCCTATCTGATGTTCCGATACTGCATCGGTGTCATCTGGAATGTTTTCTTAAAGGATCTACTGAAATGCTCTACATTGTCATATCCCAGTGTCCTTGAAACATTTTCCACTGTCATGCTGGTATTTTTCAATAATGTTTTTGCCTTTTTCATTCTTATATTTTTCACAATATCCCCAAAAGTTTCCCCTGATTTTTCTTTGATATATTTTGACATATACGGTTTTGACAAGTGGAAATGTCCGGATAAATCTTCTAAGGTAACAGAGGTGTAATTCTCCTGGATAAAGTTGAGAATCTCATTCATTCTGGCATCAAGGTTCTTGCTCTTAATGCAGTCTAACTGGTTTACCGCAACAGTAAGTGCATGAATGGACGCACCGATAATATCCTCATCAATGCCGACACCCCAGAAACGCTTTCCTTCATGCAGAATACCGACATATGCGACTGCTTTTGAGGAAGAACCCCGTTCCAGGGAATGTTCCTCGTATACGGATAACTCATAGCTGATTCCGAAAAACTGCTTGATTACATTGCTTACGGCATCCAGTCTTCCGTTTCCGTTTGCTTTCACCCTGGTAACTTCATTATTATAGTTAATCGCTGCTTCTGCCACGATACCGTCCGTTTGTTTGAAATGACATTCCACAATCTGGAATACCGGCATATTATGAATGTATTTGTCCTCAAAGATCTGGTAGATTTCTTCCGGCTCTAATTCTTTGTGTCCCTTATCGGAAACATCCTTTATCATATAGCCTACGGATTCCTTCATGGCATCCGGCAGTGTCATGCTGTATTTTTCTTTTAATACATAGCTGATTCCGCCTTTACCGGACTGGCTGTTAATACGGATAACATCTTTATCATATGTTCTTCCGACATCTTTCGGATCGATTGGAAGATATGGCACTGTCCATCTTTCTTCTTTCTTCTCCTCCCGGTAAGCCATGCCTTTTGCAATGGCATCCTGATGAGAGCCTGAGAATGCAGTGAACACCAGTTCTCCTGCATATGGCTGTCTTGGAGATACTTTCATCCTTGTCAGTCTTTCATATGTTTTGCTGATCTCCGACATATTGCTAAAATCAAGCTGCGGATTAACTCCATGTGAGAACAGATTCATGGCAAGTGTGATAATATCTACATTTCCTGTTCTCTCGCCATTTCCAAACAAAGTTCCTTCCACCCTGTCCGCACCGGCAAGCACTCCGAGTTCCGCATCACTGACACCACATCCCCTGTCATTATGCGGATGAATGGAAATAATGGTATTTTCCCTGTACTTCAGATTCTTATGCATATACTCAATCTGTGTCGCAAAAACATGCGGAAGGGAATGTTCCACGGTTGCCGGCAGATTGATTATTGCTTTTCTTTCCTTCGTCGGCTGCCAGACATCAAGCACCGCATTGCAGACTTCCAATGCATATTCCGGCTCTGTTCCGGTAAAGCTCTCAGGACTGTATTCAAAAGTAAAGTTTCCTTCTGTTTCCTCCGCAAGGTCTTTTAACAGTTTTGCACCATCCGTTGCTATTTTCTTAATCTCTTCTTTATCTTTGCGGAATACCTGTTCTCTCTGTGCTACCGATGTAGAATTGTACAGATGAACGATGGCATGCGGTGCTCCCTTGACGGCCTCAAATGTTTTCCTGATAATATGTTCCCTTGCCTGCGTCAGAACCTGCACCGTTACATCATCCGGAATCATATTTCTCTCAATTAATGCCCGCATAAATTTGTATTCCGTCTCAGATGCTGCCGGGAATCCAACCTCTATTTCTTTGAATCCTATCTCTACAAGCATTTTGAAAAATTCCAGCTTTTCTTCCAAATCCATTGGCTCGACGAGTGCCTGGTTTCCATCTCTCAGATCCACACTGCACCAGATCGGTGCTTTGTCAATATATTCCTTTTTCACCCAGTCGTAAGTCACTTTCGGAGGCATAAAATATGCTCTCTGATATTTTTCAAAATTCATCATAGTAATAGTTTCCTTTCTCCTAATCTTCGATAATAATATTTATCAATTTTATATTCTTAATTTAACATATTCAGATAATAACATTTTTATGTTAAAAAATCAATGAGTAATTTTAATCATTTATATTGACTTTTTTTATCTAATCAAAAAACTGCTTCTTCTCATCTCTGAAAAAAAACAGTTTTTATTCTTCTTATCGGATTTCTTTTACCGTTTTATTTACCAGTTCAAACTCATCAACAATTTCCTGTGATGGTGCTTTGGTCGCCAGACTTACCAGAATATTGACTACCAGTGCGACAAGAAATGCCGGAAGCAGTTCATAAATGGCAAATACTCCTCCTAAGGTACTAATTCCGTATTTCCATACGAATACCATGATTCCGCCGCTGAGCATTCCGGCAAGTGTTCCCCACATATTGGAACGCTTCCAGAATAATGCCAGAAGCACTACTGGTCCGAATGCCGCACCAAATCCTGCCCATGCAAAGGATACGATACGGAATACCGAGCTGTTCTGATTCCACGCAAGAATCACTGCGACAAATGCAATACCAATCAGGGTGCATCTGGCAATCAGCATGGATTTCTTTTCACTCAGATCTTTTACAAATACTTCCCTTACAATATTCTGCGATACACTTGAAGAGGCTGCGAGCATCTGGGAATCTGCCGTGGACATAATTGCCGCAAGAAGTCCCGCAAGGATAATACCCGCAATCAGTGCTGCCAGAACTCCATGTTTGCTGATAGCCGTTGCTATTGCAATCAGGATTCTTTCCGAATCGTTCTGGCTCTCGATTCTTCCTGCACGAATCATCGCATTACCTGCTACCCCGATAAAAATGGATACTGCCATGGAAATGACTACCCAGATGGTTGCCACACGTCTTGACAATTTAATTTTTTCCGGTTTTTCCACTGCCATAAAACGAAGCAGGATATGTGGCATACCGAAATATCCAAGTCCCCATGCAAGCAGGGATGCGATGGTCAGCAAACTGTAAGGCTCTGCCAGACCAGTATCCGGATTAAAGATACTGGTAACAGAAAAGTAACCCGCCATGGATTTTGCATTGTCTAACACTACATCAATGCCCCCTGCCGTCGTAGTTCCATAAATAATAACTACAAAAATTGCCAGGGTCATAACAATACTCTGGATAAAATCCGTGGTACTTGCCGCAAGGAATCCGCCAAGTGCCGTATATGCCACGATAACCAGTGCACTAATCACCATCGCAACATGATAATCAATGCCAAATAAGGAATTGAATAATTTTCCACAGGCCGAAAAACCGGATGCCGTATAAGGCACGAAGAAAATCACAATTACCACTGCGGCAATCACGGAAAGGATTCTCTTTTCATCGCGGTAACGGTTGGAAAAGAATGCCGGAATGGTACTCGAATTTCCACAGATTTGTGTATAAACACGGATTCTCTTTGCTACAATCAGCCAGTTTAAATAGGTTCCAATAGCAAGTCCTACTGCCGTCCAGACCGGCTCTGCCAGTCCTGTCACAAGTGCTACTCCAGGAAGTCCCATCAGAAGCCAGCTGCTCATGTCCGATGCCTCCGCACTCATGGCTGTGACAAATGGACCTAATTTTCGACCGCCAAGATAGAAATCATCTGTATTCTTATTCTTTTTAGAACAGAGGATTCCTATCCATACGATACCTATCATGTATACAACAATTGATATCAGCATAAAAATCGTTGATGAACTCATTTGTGTTCTCCTTTTTCACTTATCTCATAGAAAATCCGATGTCCAAAGGAGTTTGTTACTTCTTTGTAACATCGGACTTAAATTCTGTTTTATCTTTTTACAAAAATGTTATTACTTTAAGGAATCTACGGCAGCTCTTTCGATTGGAAGTCCTGCTTTGTATCTCTTTAAGTATTCATCAAATCCTTCTACATCCTTTGGATCCGGCTGCATTTCCACACCTGTTTCTCCGTGGAATACTTCATCTGCAAGGAAGTCATCCAGAGTCTCTCCATCTTTCTTATTTACCATATAGGATGCAAGTAATGCGATACCCCATGCACCGCCTTCGCCTGCTGTTTCCATAACAGAAACCGGAGTATTTAAAGCTGCTGCAAGGATTCCCTGACCAACACCTTTTGTCTTGAATAATCCGCCATGTCCGTAAATCTTATCTGCCTGTACGCCTTCCTGCTTGAAGAGGATATCAAGACCTGTCTTTAATACGCTGAGGGCTGCAAATAAGTTTACTCTCATGAAGTTTGCAAGGTTGAATTTGCTTTCCGGTGTGCGGACAAACATCGGACGACCTTCTTCAAATCCTGTGATATGCTCACCTGAGAAGTAGTTGTAAGCCAGTAATCCGCCACATTCTGCATCACCTTCCAGAGCCTTGTTGTAAAGTGTTCCAAAAAGTTTGTTCATATCTACATCCATGCCGAATGCTTCTGCAAATTCTTTAAATAATCCAACCCATGCATTCAGATCTGAAGTACAGTTATTGCAGTGAGCCATAGCTACCGGATATCCGGTCGGAGTTGTAACGATATCGATCTCATCATATGCTTTGGATAAGTCTTTCTCAAGAACTACCATACCGAATACGGAAGTACCTGCGGAAACATTACCGGTACGAACCTTTACACTGTTTGTAGCTACCATACCGGTACCTGCATCACCTTCCGGAGGGCATACAGGAACACCTGCCTGAAGCTTGCCGGTAGGATCAAGAAGCTTTGCACCTTCTGCTGTCAATGTACCTGCATTTTCGCCTGCTACTAATACCTTAGGGAAGATGTCCCTTAACTTCCATGGAAGCTTTCTGTCTGCGATTAATGCATCAAACTGATCAACCATGGTCTGGTTGTAATCCTTTGTATTCATGTCTACCGGGAACATACCGGATGCTTCGCCGATACCAAGAACCTTTTCTCCTGTCAGTTTCCAGTGGATGTATCCCTCCAGAGTTGTCTGGAACTTAATCTTTGATACATGGTCTTCACCATTTAAAATAGCCTGGTACAGATGTGCGATACTCCATCTCTGTGGAATATGGAAGTTAAATAACTTTGTCAGTTCCTCAGAAGCCGGTCCTGTGATGCTGTTTCTCCATGTACGGAATGGTACAAGAATTTCGTCATTTTCATCAAATACCATGTAACCATGCATCATGGCACTGAATCCAAGACCTGCCAGCTTTTCTACTTCTACATCATACTGCTTCTTTACATCTGCTGCCATCTGTGCATATGCATCCTGCAGTCCTGCCCAGATTGCATCCAGACTGTATGTCCAGATATTGTCCACTAACTGGTTTTCCCACTCATGGCTGCCTGATGCAATCGGTGCATTGTTTTCATCAATTAATACAGCTTTGATTCTTGTTGAACCAAATTCAATACCGAGTACAGCTTTTCCAGCTGCAATCGTATTCTTTACGTCACTCATTTTTTAATCCTCCTGAAATTTATCTTAAGAACACTGTCCGTATTCTCTCTGACACCATATCATTTTTAGTATACAATAAATCCGTTTTGTTTTCAAGCAAAATGTTACTTCTGAAACCTTCCGTTTAATTTTTCCACTTCACAGACCATCAGGACTCCCTGCCGTACACGGAAACGCACATCAAATCCTGCGTATTCCACGCCGTACACACGCTCTGGAAAGTCGTGATAGGCAGGTCTGGGATCCTGTTCCAGTATTCCCAGAATACCGTCTCTTTTTTCCTGTGGAATGTTCCGCATCAGAGCTTTGGGAAATTCTACCTGCAGAACTGCATCTGCGGTTTCCTGTGCAAATCCGTTTCCTGCACCCGGATGGGAATCGACATATTCCAGATATGGCTTGATATCATAAACGGGTGTTCCGTCCATCATATCAATGCCGGATACCAGGAGTACCGGGCCAAGCTCTCTGTCATATTCTATTTTCTCTAACTTTACGGAAGACAGACCGATGTGATTGGGACGGAACGGGGAACGTGTGGCAAAAACTCCCATCTTCGTCTTTCCTCCAAGACGCGGCGGTTTGACGGAGGGGGACCAGGAATCTTCCGCATCGCTGTCTTTACAGACACCGGAGAACTGCCACAGAACCCAGAGATAAGAAAAATCTTCCAGTCCTTTGAAGGCCTCTTTTACACGGTATTTTTCCTCAAACACAATCCTTCCCGTCAGATTTTGTACCAGACCGCTCTGTCTCGGCACACCGAATTTGGAAGGCAAATCTGTATAAATATGTGCAATTATTTCCATCTGACTCACCTAAAACTTTGCTTTCAGCATATCTAATTCCATCAGGGCAATGCAGTTTGGAATCTGCTTTTTCGCCACCGCCTCATAACAAGCTTCAAATTCCATAAAGCAGATACTTTCGATTTCTGATTCCTGAATGGTATACTCTTCGATTTCCAAATCATTTTTCCACAAAAGATAGACATTGCTAATCTGGTTATCCACGAAACGTCTGCCGTAAAACACATCTTCGTACATCCCCTTGCGGACACCGCAGTAAATCAGTTCTTCGGGATTTGCTTCTATCCCGAGTTCTTCTTTTAATTCCCTTAACGCGGATGGGATAAAATCTACACCCGCCGGAATATGTCCGGCACTGGATATGTCGTAACAGCCCGGATGGGAATCCTTGTCCTGACTGCGTTTCTGAAGCAGAATTTCCACCCTGCCATCCCTTTTTCTGGCAATCCACACATGGGAGGTTCGGTGACGCACCCCTTCCCGGTGTGCTTTTTCCCGCTCGACAACCTCCCCGGTCGGTATTCCGTTTTCATCTACAATATCTAATAGTTCCATTTTACTTCACTTCTTCTAATTCAAGTCCTTCGTTGTTTTCCAGGCACATACGCACATTCCACTCATTCTGGAACAGAAGCAGCGGATTGTCCCTCATATCCTTCGCCTTCTTGATTTCGCTGGAACGACGCAGGTTATCAAGGTTAAATCCATTATCCTTTACCCATCTCATCTGGGAATACGGCAACGGATCTAAACGCACTTCGCAGTTGTATTCGTTTTCCATGCGGTATTTCAATACATCGAACTGAAGGACACCGACCACGCCGACGATAATCTCGGACAAATCAAGGTTGTAGTCCTTGAAAATCTGAATCGCACCTTCCTGCGCAATCTGTGTAATACCAGCAACAAACTGTTTTCTCTTCATGGTATCGGTCTGCACAACCCTGCAGAAATGCTCCGGTGCAAAGGTTGGAATACCGGCATACTGGAATTTCTTTCCCGGTGCACAGATGGTATCTCCGATGGAAAATGTACCCGGGTCAAAGATACCGATAACGTCTCCCGCATAAGCCTCATCAATGACACTTCTGGACTGTGCCATAACCTGCTGCGGCTGCAGTAATTTCTGCTTTCTCTTTCCCTGCACATGGTATACTTCCATACCCGCTTCAAATTTTCCGGAACAGATACGCATAAATGCAATTCTGTCTCTGTGTGCCTTGTTCATGTTTGCCTGAATCTTAAAGATAAATCCTGAGAATGGTCCGGTAACCGGATCGATCACTCCCTGATCGGATTCGCGCGGAAGCGGTGCGGAAGTCATCTTTAAGAAATGATGCAGGAATGTTTCTATTCCAAAGTTTGTGAGGGCTGAACCGAAGAATACCGGTGAAATCTGTCCCTTTGCCACAAGTTCCATATCCAGTTCTTCCCCTGCGATATCGAGAATCTCAACTTCTTCCATGAGCTTTTCATAGAGAATATCGCCCACAGCTTCTTTTAACTTCTCATCATCCACAGACATATCTGTCTCTGCCGCCTCGGCGGATCCGCCGGTAGAAACTGCCTGGAACATGGCTACTTCCCTTGTTTCCCTGTCATATACACCCTTAAATTCCTTACCCGAACCAATCGGCCAGTTAACCGCACAGGTCTTGATACCGAGGACATTTTCAATTTCCTCCAAAAGTTCAAAAGTATCTCTGGCATCCCTGTCCATCTTGTTGATAAATGTGAAAATCGGAATGTGTCTCATGGCACATACCTTAAATAACTTAATGGTCTGTGCTTCCACACCCTTAGAACCATCGATAACCATGACTGCGGAATCCGCCGCCATCAGAGTACGGTAGGTATCTTCCGAGAAGTCCTGATGTCCCGGTGTATCCAGAATGTTGATACAGTATCCGTCAAAATTAAACTGCAGAATGGAAGAAGTAACGGAAATACCTCTCTCCTTCTCAATCTCCATCCAGTCCGATACCGCATGTTTGGCATTCGCCTTTCCTTTTACCGAACCTGCAGTATTAATTGCTCCTCCGTACAGCAGAAACTTCTCCGTCAGAGTTGTCTTACCTGCATCCGGGTGGGAAATAATGGCAAATGTACGCCGTCTTTCTATTTCTTCTTTTATCGTTGACATAAAAATCCTCTTTCTACTATCTGTTCTGATTAGGGTGTCAAAGCACCCAGCTTAATGCCTGCGGATTGTCCCGTGCTACACACTCCTACAATCCCAGTATTTTATTCTATCATAGATTTATGTCCCGGTCAAAATATATTTTCTTTCTCCGGTTTTCAGTTCTTCCAAGTGTGCCATTACATTTGCTTGCAAAATTTTTGTCCAAAAAAAGAAAACAGACTTCCGACTGTTTTCTCCTCTTTCCTGTATTTCTATTTTACGGCATCTGCCATGGATTTGACATATTCGTAGATGTGTGGGCCTGCGGCTTCGCCGTATTTTGCAATAATTTTTACAATGGCACTTCCCACGATGACTCCGTCTGCTTCCCGGCTGTATTTCTCTGCCTGCTCCGGGGTGCTGATTCCAAATCCAACGGCAACCGGTGTATCAGTCACTTCACGGATATGTGCAACCATGGTTGGAATATCCGTGGTAATCTCACTGCGGACACCGGTAACACCCATGGAGGATACCAGATAAATGTAACCTGTGGCTTCTTTGGCTATCATCTGGATTCGGTCTGCGCTGGTCGGTGCAATCAGGGAAATAAGGTCTACGCCATGTTCTGCTGCAATCGGGGCAAGTTCTCCTTTTTCCTCATAAGGCATATCCGGAATAATGATTCCGTCAATGCCTGTCTCGGCACATTTCTTACAGAATTTCTCATATCCGTACTTAAATACCGGATTTAAGTAGGTCAGAAATACAAGCGGTACGCTTACTTTTTTGCTGACTCTTGCGACCATGTCAAATACCATGTCCGTGGTACATCCACCCGGAGCGGATAAGGCTCTTACGTTTGCGTCCTGAATGACCGGTCCTTCTGCAATCGGATCGGAAAACGGAATTCCGATTTCAATTAGTCCTGCTCCTGCTTTTTCCATTTCCAGAATAAATTCTTCTGTTTTATCGAGTCCCGGATCTCCGGCTGTCAGAAACCCGACAAATGTCTTTTTGTTTTTTAATGCTTCTTCTATTCTACTCATGTAAGTCTACTCCTCTATATCTTGCGATTGCTGCTACGTCTTTGTCTCCTCTTCCGGACAGACAGCAGATGATAATCTGGTCCTTGCTCATGGTCGGAGCTATTTTCATTAAATGGGCTACTGCATGGGAACTCTCAATTGCTGCAATAATTCCTTCTGTTCGTGCAATATATTCAAATGCATTGACTGCTTCTTCGTCAGTTACCGGTACATATTCTGCTCTTCCGATATCTTTTAAATGGGCGTGTTCCGGTCCGACTCCCGGATAATCCAGTCCGGCGGAAATGGAATATACCGGTGCAATCTGTCCATATTCATTCTGGCAGAAGTAGGATTTCATGCCGTGGAAGATGCCAAGTGTTCCGGTTGCCATTGTAGCAGCCGTTTTATCCGTATCCACACCATGTCCTGCTGCCTCACAGCCAATCAGACGCACGCCCTTGTCATTGATGAAGTTATAGAATGTACCCATGGCATTGCTGCCGCCTCCGACACATGCCATTACCACATCGGGAAGTCTTCCCTCTTTTTCCAGAATCTGCTGTCTGGCTTCTTTGCTGATAACACTCTGGAAGTCTCTGACAATCATCGGGAATGGATGCGGTCCCATAACAGAACCTAACACATATAAAGTATCATCCACACGGTTGGTCCATTCTCTCATGCACTCGTTTACCGCATCTTTTAATGTCATGGTACCAGATTCTACGGCATGGACTTTTGCACCAAGCAGTTCCATACGGTATACATTTAATGCCTGACGGATGGTATCTTCTTTTCCCATAAAGATTTCACATTCCAGTCCTAACAATGCTGCTGCCGTAGCCGTTGCCACACCATGCTGTCCGGCTCCCGTCTCAGCGATGATTCTGGTCTTTCCCATTTTCTTTGCCAGAAGTGCCTGACCAAGCACATTGTTAATCTTATGCGAACCGGTGTGGTTCAAATCTTCACGCTTGAAGTAAATCTTTGCACCGCCCAGGTCTTTTGTCATCTTTTCTGCATAATATAACAGCGATGGTCTTCCGGCATATTCCCTCAGCAGGGTATCCAGTTCCTGGTTAAATGCCTCATCCTTCTTATAAAATTCATATGCTTCTTCTAATTTAATTACCTCATTCATCAGAGTTTCCGGTATATACTGTCCTCCATGAATCCCGTATCTTCCTTTTGACATATTTCCTCCATTCTGTACAGCCTATGTATATGTTCTTACTTTGCTTACAATCTCTAATATTTTTTCCCTGTCCTTTTTTCCGTCCGTCTCCACCGCACTGCTCAAATCCAAGGCATATGGTGCTGCCACCCGAATCGCCTGCTCGATGTTTGTGCTATCAATACCGCCCGCCAGGAAGAACTCACGTTCTACTCCCTGTGTCAGTTCCCAGCGGAACGTTTTTCCGGTTCCCCCGTAAGCCTGCCCAGCATAGGTATCAAACAGCAGATAATCTGCACTGCTTTGCAGCTTCTCCAGAATATCCTCTCTCTGCCTTACCCGGACCGCCTGTATAATTCTGCCCCGCTTCATTTTTTCTTTCAGAAGTCCGATATAATCTTCTCCCTCATCGCCATGAAGCTGTGCGATATCTATGATTTCTTCATTCAGCAGTTCAGCCACAATATCAGCGGATTCATTGACAAACACTCCCACCGGGCAAATCCTGCCATCCAGTTTTTCTCTCATTCTGCCAGCCTGTTTCCTGTCCACCTGCCGTCTGCTTTCTGCAAAGACAAATCCGATATAATCCGGCAGACATTCATTCACATAACAGATATCTTCCTCTCTTGTGAGTCCGCATATCTTGATTTTACTCAATGGCATCACCTGCCAGTTCTCTTAACATTGCCTTTTTGTCCGCACTCCGCATAAAGGTTTCTCCAATAAGCACTGCATTTGTACCATTTTCCCGTAACACGGCAACATTTTGTGCATTTTTAATCCCGCTTTCGGAAACAAATATTTTGGATTCCGGAACAAGCTTCCTTAATCTGACAGAGTTTGTGATATCGACCTCAAATGTCTTTAAATCCCGGTTATTTACTCCGATAATGTCTGCTCCTGCCGTCAGTGCTTTCTGCACTTCTTCCACGTCATGTGCCTCGACGAGTGCTGATAAACCGAGCTGTTCTGCCAGTTCCAGGTATTCTTTCAGCTGTTCTTCGGAGAGCAGTGCACAAATCAGCAGTACGGCGGATGCTCCCAGCACTTTTGCCTCATATATCTGATAGGAATCTATGGTAAAATCTTTGCGCAGCACCGGTATGCTGACATTTTGTGCTATTTCCTGCAGATATGCATCTCTGCCCAGAAAGTATTCCGGCTCGGTCAGCACGGAGATGGCTGCCGCTCCTGCCGCTTCGTACTCTTTTGCAATTGCAAGGTAAGGAAAATCCTCCGCGATAATTCCTTTGGATGGGGAAGCCTTTTTTACTTCACAGATAAAGCTTATCCCTGGTCTTGCAAGCATCTGCCGGAACGGAAATGTCATGTGTTTTTCCTGCCGTTCTTTTTCGGCAATGGTCTCCGCCTTTTTCCGCATTTCTTCCGGTGATATCTTCTGTTTTCTTACAGCAATATCTGCTTTTCTCTTTTCCGCAATTTCTTCTAATATATTGCCCATATAACCTCTCTTATCTGTTGCTTAATTCTATAAACTGTTCCAGCTGTCTGAGTGCCTGTCCACTTTCCAGTGCAAGTCTTGCAATGCGTATGCCTTCTTCCATGGTACAGTTTTCTTTTGCGATGTGGATAGCCGCACCTGCATTTAAAATAACTGCATCTGTCTTTGGTCCTTTTTCACCACCCAGAATCTGTCTTGCAATGGCTGCATTTTCCTGTGGTGTCCCTCCGACAAGCTCTGATTTTTCACAACGCTCAAATCCGAAATCTTCCGGCTGGATGACATAGGATTTATACTCTCCGTTGCGGACTTCGCATACAGTAGTCGGTGCACTCATGGAAATCTCGTCGATGCTGTCCTGTCCATAGACAACCATGGCACGCTTCACGCCGAGATTTACAAGCACTCTCGCAAGCGGCTCTACCAGGTCCTCACTGTATACACCCAACAGCTGAAGATTTGCACCTGCCGGATTCGCAAGTGGTCCTAAAATATTGAAAATAGTACGGATGCCCATTTCTTTTCTGACTGCTCCGACAAAACGCATCGCCGTATGATATTTCTGGGCAAACAGGAAGCAGATATTTAATTCATTCAGAATCTGTGCGCTGGCTGCCGGTGCAAGGTCTATCTTTACGCCCAGTGCCTCCAGACAGTCTGCAGTTCCGCACTTGCTAGATGCGGCACGGTTTCCGTGTTTTGCCACTTTGATTCCGGTAGAAGATACCACGAGGGATGCGAGTGTGGAAATGTTAAAGGTATTGGAACCGTCCCCGCCTGTTCCTACGATTTCCAGTACATCCATGTTGTTTAAGAATTTTTCACAGTGACTTCTCATTACTTTGGCTGCAGATGTGATTTCTTCTATAGTTTCCCCTTTCATGCTCATGGCGGTAAGGAAAGATGCCTTCTGTGCATCGGTCGCCTCACCCTCCATAATTTCATCCATGACTTTTGTCATCATGACATCATCCAAATCTTCTCCTTTTACTACTTTTGCAATCGCCTCTTTAATCATAATGGGCCTCCTTTTCAAATTTATATCAATTTATTTCTCTGCTTTTATTCTTAAAAAATTGGCTATCATCTGTCTGCCCTCCGGAGTCAGAATCGATTCCGGATGAAATTGCAAGCCGTAAACCGGATATTCTCTGTGTTCCACTGCCATGACTTCACCGTCCTCAGAAATTGCTGTAATTTTTAAAGTTTCCGGAATTGTATCTTTTTTTGCAGCAAGTGAATGATATCTTGCCACTTTTTCTTCTTTTTTCAGTCCCTCAAAAATCCGGCTATCCAAATCCAGTGTCACAACGGACTGCTTTCCATGCATCAGATGGGATGCATAGGTTACGGTGGCATGATATACTTCACAGATTGCCTGATGTCCCAGGCACACACCGAGAATCGGAATCTTTCCTGCCAGTTTTTCTACCACTTCCTCACAGATGCCCGCATCCTCCGGCTTTCCAGGACCAGGGGAAAGAATGATGGAATCGGGATTTAACTGCTCAATTTCTTCCACTGTCATCTCATCGTTTCGTATTACCCGGATGTCCGGATTCAGCTCTCCCACCAACTGATACAGGTTATAGGAAAAGCTGTCATAATTATCAATCAAAAGTACCATTTTACATTTCCTCCTGTCCTGCCTCTAACGCATTCATCACTGCCTTTGCCTTATTGATACATTCCTGATATTCATTTTCCGGAATGGAATCTGCCACGATACCGGCTCCGGAACGGACAAATACCTTGCCGTTTTTCTTAAATGCAATTCTTATCGCAATGCAGGTATCCAGGTTTCCGGTAAAATCGATGTAGCCGATTGCCCCGCCGTAAATACCGCGCTTGTTATTTTCCAGTTCGTTGATAATCTGCATGGCACGAATCTTCGGTGCTCCGGAGAGTGTTCCTGCCGGAAGTACCGCGTCTACCGCATCCAATGCATTTTTGTCCTCTCTGATTTCTCCCCGGACGGTAGAACCGATGTGCATGACATGGGAATAACGTTCAATGGACATGTATTTTTCTACCTGTACACTTCCGAATCTGCTGATTTTTCCCAGGTCATTTCTTCCAAGATCCACTAACATATTATGCTCTGCACGTTCCTTCTCATCGGCGAGCAGTTCTTTTTCCAGCTGTTCATCTTCCTGCGGATTTTTTCCTCTCGGTCTTGTACCTGCCAGCGGAAATGTGTGCAACACTCCATTTTCCAGTTTTACCAATGTTTCCGGTGACGCACCCGCAATCTCGATATCATCGGAACTGAAGTAAAACATATACGGCGATGGATTTGTGGTACGCAGAACACGGTAGGTATTCAGCAGACTTCCCTCAAAATCAGCCTCCAGACGGTTGGACAGAACGACCTGGAAGATATCTCCCTCATAGATATGCTTCTTTGCCTTTTCTACCATCGCACAATATTCGTCTTTTTCAAATAATCTGCGGAAGTCAGAAGTCATCTTTCCCGGCACTGCTTCCACCGGTTCTCCCTCACGAATCAGTTTTATAATACGGTCGATTTCCTCTACTGCCTGCGGATAGGTTACTTCTAAATTGTCTGTCTTTGCATTAACAATCACAATAATCTTCTGCTTTAAATTGTCAAATGCAATTACCTTATCAAACAGCATCAGATCCACATCTTTAAAACCTTCTTCATCTGCTGCATCCAGATGCAATCCCGGCTCACTGTATTTCATATAATCATAGGAAAAATATCCTACCAGACCACCGGTAAAGGATGGCAGGCCTTCTATCTTCGGACTGGTGTAATCTTTCAAAATGTTGCGGATTACAGTTCCCGGATGCTCCACCGGTGTTTCTACTTCTTTCCCATTCCTCACACGCATCATTCCGTTGGTACAGGTGATTTCCATGGTCGGCTCAAATCCGAGGAAGGTATATCTTCCCCATTTTTCCTGATTTTCCACACTTTCCAGTATATAACAGTGGGAACTTACTCTTTTCAAAATTCTCAGAACTTCCATCGGAGTCTTAATATCCGATAAGATTTCCCTGCTTATTGGCACAATGCAAAATCCCTTTGCCGCCTCTTTTGCTTCTTCTAATGATAACATCTCTCTTCCTCCTTATCAGGTCAGCCCTACGGAATGGCACAATTTTTCAGATCAAAAAACCGCCCATGACAACAGTCTTTTACTATTGTCAAGGACGGTAACTAATCTTATAACCGCGGTGCCACCTTGATTTGTGGAATCCACACTCTCCGCAGAATACTAACATATTCCTGACCTGTTACGCCGGTCCTGCGTCATGGAATACTCAGAGTCACACTCCTTTGACCATGCCCTCAGTGGTCCATTTAATAAACTGCATCTCTGTGGGTTCTCAGCCATCCCCACTCTCTGTAAGCGCATCTTTTATTTTTATCTCCACTTCAACGGTTTCGATCTCTATTCAATTCACTTGATATGTTTAAATGTTTCACAAGTTATTTTTATTATACACTTATTTTTTCATCTGTCAATTGATAAATTTTAATGTTTCGGATAAACCTATCCCACATGTCTTTCAAATTTGCGGAATCCCAGAATTTTGTCAATTTCTTTCAATGCATCCTGTGGAATCTCAAATCCGCTGGCTGCAATATTATTTTCCAGCTGCTGCGGCTTACTTGCCCCGGTGATAACACTGCTGATGACCTGTTTGCGTAAAATCCATGCCAGTGCCAGTACGGACATATTTGTGCCGAGTTCTTCGGCAATCTTTGACATTTTCTCTACTCTGTCCAGATTTTCATCGGTCAGCAGATTATTGACCTGCCTATCTGCCTGATGTGTGGCCCTTGAACCTTCCGGATATGGCTGTCCTTTTTTATACTTGCCGGTAAGGAGTCCCTGTGCCAGCGGTGAAAATGGGGTAATGCCCATGCCATATTTTTCGCAGACATCCATGATTTCATGTTCGATATAGCGATCCATCATATGATACTGCGGCTGTACCACGGTCATCGGGTACAGATGATATTCTTTAATGATCTTCTGTGCCTCTGTCAGCCTTGCCGCACTCCATTCTTCGCTGACACCATAGTATAAGATTTTTCCCTGTGATACAAGGTCGCTCAGGGCACGCAGGGTTTCTTCCATCGGTGTTGTCGGATCAAATCTGTGGCAGAAATACATATCAATATAGTCCAGATCCATATTTTTTAATGTCCGGTCAATATTCTCAAAAATATGCTTTCTGGATAATCCCCATTCATTTGCACCTCTTCCGGTCGGGAAAAATACCTTGCTGGATACCACATAAGAACTTCTGCTGTAATCCTTTAGCACTCTGCCCAGAAATTTCTCTGCCTCACCGCCGCTGTATGCGTCTGCACAGTCAAAGAAATTTACCCCGGCATCGTATGCCTTTCTTATGGTTTCTTCTGCTACTGCTGCCTTCTCACTGCCCTGTAAGTCCGTCATCCAGCTTCCCATTGCAATTTCACTTACCTTTAATCCTGACTTTCCCACATTACGATACTTCATAACATTCTTCCTTTCTTTTTATCCTTTCTAATTATCTTAAGATTAGTTAATTGCGAAACTCCTGATTTATCTTTATTGTATATGCAAATCAAACAATTACTAAGAAGGTACTATGAGGCGGTCGGCACTTAGATGCTGTATTTTAGCATCTTAGTACCGCTACCAGCCGAATGTAGCGGGAGCGTACCTTCGTGGTAATGTTTCATTTGCATATGCATTTACAAAAATTTAAGTGTTTCGCAATTACCTATATCTTAAGATTAATCCTGCATCTCATCCATAAGCGGCCCTATCATCTTCTCCACAGTTTCAATATCCGGCAGCATAATAACACGTCCGACATCTTCCATGGTACTGCCGTTTTCATAAACAACAGTATACCCCGTATCCACACAGATTGCACTGGAACAGTTCTCCTTTACCCTGTCAAACACATCCTGTATCAGCCTTTTCTTATCAGCTCTCTTCATCCACACAGGTCTCACATATATCCTCAATCCGGTATAGCCGGAAATCGCCTTCAGATAAGCTGCAGTCGTTATATTGGCAAATTCCTGAAGTACAGATTCTCTTTCTCCTTCATCCAGCACTTCATTTTCCATGTGTTCGAACTGGATGGTTTTCTCTATTACTTCATCCACAAATTCTTCTTTCAGAAGAAAAATCATGGAACCTCCCATATCACGTTCAAAATCAAGCAGAATTCCGATCCGCTCTTCTGCGTCACAGTCATCCTCCAGAAGCTGTTCGGCTGTCATTACCTTTGGAACACCGATATTCAGCCTTAATCCCATTAATTTCCCTATTGCAACACTCGCCATTCCCAGACCTACATTCCCCAGTTCATATAAGACCTCCTGAACATCAGAATCTATCAGTCCATTTTCATCATAAATCTTCATATTGCCAGCCTTTCCGCCCTATATCTCTTCTAAAATGCGAAAAATTTCCTTCAGAAAGTCTTTTTCTTCAAATGGCTTTGTAATAAAAGATTTCGCACCAGCTTTTAATGCATCCATAATAATGAGTTCCTGTCCGATTGCCGATATCATGATGATCTTTGCATCCGGCTGTTTTTCTAACATCGTCTTTAATAATGCCAGATCTGAATTATCCGGCAGGGTAATATCTAACAATACCAGATCCGGTTTCTCCTTTTCAAATAATTCAAGGGCCTCTTTTGCAGTTACCGCCTCCGTGATATTATCAAATCCTCCATTATGTAATGCCCTGATTGCCACCTTTCTGGCAAATTTCGCATCATCAACCAGCAAAATATGTTCATCCATTTCTATTCCCTCTTTCCTGCTTTTTGCAATTTATGACTGTGTAACTTTCGCTTCATATTCCAGAACGGAAATTGGCCGGTAATAATAAAATCCCTGGGCTATCTTACATCCTATCTTTGTAAGGAATTCGACCTGTTCTTCCCGTTCCACACCTTCTACAATAATCATAAGATCCAAATCAACTGCCATCTCTACCACATGTTTGATAATGAGATTTGCCTTTTCATCATTTTCACCTGCCGGAAGAAATTTTAAATCTATCTTCAGCACATCAACCGGTATCTCTTTTAATGTATTTAAGGATGAATAGCCGCTTCCAAAATCATCCATCAGTACTTTAAAATGTTCTTTCTGCAGCTTCTCCGCTAAAATCTTGATATAGGAATTATCACCGGAAAATGCACTTTCCGTAATTTCAAATGAGATATACTCCCGTGGAATCTGATATTCCTCCACATATTCACTGATATCCTGAATAATTCTCTTATTATAAAGATTCAGTCTGGATAAATTGACGGACACGGGATATACCGGAATACCGGAATCAATCCAACGCCGGATAATTGCACAGGTATTGCGAATCATATATTTATCAATTTCTATAATAAATCCGTTTTTTTCAAAAACAGGAACAAAAGCTGCCGGAGAAATCAGCCCCTTTCCTGGATGCTGCCAGCGTACCAGTGCTTCCGACCCGATAATTTTCCCTGTCTGCATATTTACCTTCGGCTGCAGATATACCTGAAATTCCCCATTTTCCAGTGCATGATTCATTTCCGAAAGAATCATGGCCTCATCAGCTTCTTTTTTCCTTATGCTTTCATCATAAACTGCCACATGCTGCAGATAGTTTCCCTTTATGGTAATCTGTGCCGCAGCTGCACGATCCACCAGATTACTGACCGGTACTTTCTGTTCCCGATCTTCTTTCGTTACATAATATCTTCCAAATGATAATACTACTTCATAATTTTTCGGATATTCCGTAACCGCCTTCTGCAGTTTCTGTATCATAGTATCCACAGAATAACTATGAACCGGAATACACATGGCAAACACATCCGATGCAATCCTGCAATATGCCACTTCGTCTTCTTCATCCAGATATTCCTGAATCTTAACCGCAATAAACTTTAACAGCTTATCTCCTTCATCAATTCCAAACATTTCACTTATGATACGGAACCGCTCAATATCCATTCTTACAATCTCATATTCTTCCTCCGGATGTTCCTCAATCAGGACCTGCGCACTTTGCAAAAATGCCCGCATATTCGGCAATGCTGTCAGTGTATCTTTTTCAGAGTAAAACTTCAGATTCTGCTCAATCTCTGCTCTTTCATTGATATTGGTAAAAAGGTAACTGATACTCTGTCTGTTTCTGTTACCGTCAAAAAAACAGATCGCAGTTACCCGGAACCAGTCATATTTATGCCTTTCCGTAAACAGTCTGAGTACTGCTGTCTTTTTATTTTTTTCCGGTGTATATTCAGAAAATGCCGTCAAATCCTGTGCCATCGGAATATCCGGGCGATATACCAGTGCCGCAAAATTCCTCTTTCGCAGTTCTTCTTCCCATGAAATCAGAATATACTTATCTTTGACACTGTCTATGTAGATTTCATCCATTTCAAAATTATATTCCGCAACAAAGGTATTGAGTTCTTCTATCATCAATTCTTTCTTCTGTAATTCATTCTGACATTGATTTAATTTGTTCACGTCCACATCTTTTTTTGCTTTCATAACAGTTCCTACCTCCTGCCTGCTTTACCCTCTTGCTTGTTCAGATACATTTTCCTGTCAGCCTCGTTTTTCCACTCGGCAACGGTTCTGAGTGTTCCATCCTCCCTGCTTATTGAACTTACTCCATATGCAACGGATAATTCATGCACACTTTTATTTTCATTATTATATCTATGTATCTCATCACACAATCTTGCTTCATATTCGTCCTTTTCCACTGCATTTGTGATAATAACACAGAACTCATCTCCGCCTATCCTGTAACAGTAGCCAAGTTCACCAAATGCCTTTCTGATACACTCTGCCGCACCAATAATCTGTCTGTCACCCTGTGCGTGTCCAAAGTGATCGTTTACATACTTCAACCCATTCAGATCCGAAAAAATCATAACTGCTTCTTTATAATCATTCCTGTTCTTCTCTATATTCTGAAGCATCAAATCAAATGCTCTTCTGTTCTTTAATCCTGTAAGTTTATCTTCTTCTGACAGCCTGCGGTATATATCCGCTTCTGTCCTGTATTTCATATTCTGAACCAGTTCTTTTGCCAGATTGTATAATAAAATCAATACAAACAACAGAATTCCAATCTGGAACAGATTCTGATAGAGAGGAAATTCCATTGCATACAATATAATTGTAACAGCACCCGTGATTCCTTCTGCTGCAAATGCTTTTAAACAGACAATCAAATCCCGGTTTTGGCTTTTCCTCTTCTCTTTTAATAACAGGATAATAATAGTAATAATTCCAACTACATAAAATATATGCGTAATTGGCAGCAATTCAAAAAATGTAAATTTTTCCGTATAAACCAGTACGGACTGCATGATAATATTAAAATATGCAAAATATATAAATACACTTAATGTCCTGTATTTCTGCATTTCCGGTATCGTGCGGATATAACGCATCATCGGTGTTACAATGAGCATGAAGAAATAGAAATTTGCATTTATAATCACTTCATCATATACAAACAGAAATTGGATAAACGGCGAATCCGTTAATCCCCACATACTACAGACAATCAGAAAGCCTGATATATACCGCAGTCTTTTTCCATCCATCTTCATGACGCACATGACCAGGGATAATCCAAGTAATAAGATACCCATGGATAACAGGATGCCATTCATCAGAATAGAATAGATATTGCGGGCCAGAAGAGCTCGGATCTGGGCTTTCCATGTGCCAGCAGTTATCGCCGGTATCCGGCAGCTGCCTTCGCCGTCCGGACTGAAATGCATTTCCAGAAGTCCGGTAATACCTTCCGGTATCTCCACCATACATATCATATTATTCAGTACCGTGTTATTTCTCTTCACACCTTCATCATCATACCGGTAAATTTCGCAATCTCCTGCATAAATAACCGGCTGATATTCTGCACCTTTGAACATCAGAAATTCTTTCTGGTAATTTTCGGCATTCTCATGATAAAGAATTACCTTATCCGTACTTTTTATTTCTGCCGGAAGTGTTATTTCTGTTTTTTCCCCTTCCTGTATATAATACCAGCCCCGGCTTAAATCATTTATATGCTCACTCTGACTGCCGGAAATCTGTATTGTCTGAAACATTACGAGTGAAACACTCATCAGAATTAATATAAGTATTACTGCTTTCCATATCGTTTTTGCCGTTGTTCGATTCATTCCTCCCAATTCCCTTCTTAATGCTTCTCATTCATCCAGTGTCTTAGTTTATTCTTTGCCGTCCCTGTCTTTACAAAATGAATCCATTCTGCCACAGGACCTTCTCTTTTCTCATCTGTAACTATCTCTACCTGATCTCCATTATTTAACACAGTTTCCATCGGACTTACCTTCCCGTTAATTATACATTTTGTTGCATGATCGCCTATATCACTGTGTATCGCATAGGCAAAATCGATCGCTGTCGAACCCTTTGGCAGGGATTTTGCATCTCCTTTTGGCGAAAAACAATAGATCGTTTCTGAAAACAAATTAAAATCCTGTTTTACAAGGTCGATAAATTCATCCGTATCCCTGATTTCCTGCTGCCATTCCAGAATCTGTGACAGCCATTCTGCCTTCTCTTTCTGGCTGTTTGATACTGTCTTGATATCCTTTCCCGGCATACCGTACTTCCAGTGTGCAAGAATTCCATACGTGGCAACTTCATGCATTTCTTTCGTCTTTATCTGTACTTCAAATAATGTTCCATCCGGCGCAACCAGTGTTGTATGCAGCGACTGATACATATTCACCTTCGGGAGTGCGATAAAATCTTTAAATCTTCCCGGCACCGGTTTGTACAGGTCATGCAATACCCCCAGTGCAACATAGCAGTCCCTGACAGAATCCACAATGACTTTCAGCGCGTAGCTGTCATAAATCTCATTCAGTGTCTTACCCTTGTTAATCATCTTGCGGTAAATACTGAAATAATGCTTCAGGGCATATTCCACCTTTGCTCCTATGTCAGCTTCGGTCAGTCCCGCGTAAATCTCCGCAGACATACGGTTGACAAAGATACGCCTATCAGGCTCGGTTTCCTCTATCTTCATGCGTATATTCCGATATGCTTCCGGATAAATATACTGCATGGACAGATCCTGTAATTCCGTCTGCACAATGGATATTCCTAGTCTTTTGGCAATCGGGCAGTAAATGTCCATGGTTTCTTTCGATATCGCAACCTGCCGCTCCGGCTTCTGGAACTCCATCGTCCGCATATTATGGAGCCGGTCCGCAAGCTTTATGATGATAACACGGATATCTTCGGACATTGCCATAATCAACTTACGAAAACTTTCCTGCTTCAATGCTTCTTTGGAGAGGCATTCATGTGCAACCGTCATCTGAAGATTCGCAAGTTTTGTCACTCCGTCTACCAGAAACGCAACTTCTGCGCCAAACTCCCGTTCGAGATATTCTGTCGTAATCTCCGTATCTTCCACCACATCATGCAGAATAGCCGCTATGATTGTTTCTTTGTCCAGCTTCAACTCCGCCAGAATCAGTGCAACATTCAGCGGATGTATGAAAAATGGTTCTCCCGACTTGCGGAACTGGTTCTTATGTGCTTCTTTTGCTACTTCATATGCCTTCCTTACCATTCTGAAATCGGAAGACGGATGATAACTTTTAATTTGTACTATCAATTTGTTGTATAGTTTTGCAATTTCATCATTATTATCTTTCATCTATCATTCTCCATCTGTATAATCTGTTATTAATGTATCACAAAACCTTATATTTGTAAATTACCTTATGCAATATCTTCTTATTTATTTCTCTATCCAGTTCCGGATATAATCCAGAACGTCGCTGGAATTTTTCTCATGCAGAACGTCATGTCTCATTTCCGGAAATATTTTGTACCCGATATCCTTGTATCCTGCTTTCTCAAATAATTTTTCTGCGGCCTGTACTCCTTTAGTAAAATCTCCAACGGCATCTTCGGATCCGGAAAGAAACAGTACCGGTACCTCTATATTTCCTCTTTTTATATTTTCCAAAGAACCCGTTCGTTTCATTCCATACAGTAGCTCCCGGAACAGTCCTACCGTCATATATTCGCCTCTTAATGGATCTGCAATATATTTATCGAGTTCACTCTCATTGGCACACAGCCAGTCGTACTCTGTCCGGTTTGGTGCAAAATGTTTATTATAAGTGCCAAATGTAAGTGCCTTGATCAAAGAAGTTACTGTTTTTTCTCCATGCAGTATCTCCTGTATTTTTACAATTCCCTGCATAATGGTCAGAATGGCTGCATTCGTCTGTCCTGTTCCGGCAATGACAGCTGTCGACAAATCCTGTGGATAGCGGAGCATATAATCCCACAATACAAAAGAGCCAAGCGAAAATCCAAAAAATATGACTGGAATGTTCCGTTCCGAATATTTCTTTTTTATATATTTATATGTGGTATGAGCATCTTCTACGATCCAGTTCCAGCTTCCTTTTGGTCCGAAATACATGGAGAGTCCGCTTTGTCCAATAGACCGTCCATGCCCTAAATGTTCCGCACCCGCTACCACATAGTTCTTCTCTGTAAAGTATTGTGCAAATTTCTCATAACGCATTATATTTTCCGTTACACCATGTAGAATAATGATAATTGCTCTGGCTTTTCCGTCCGGTATCCATTCAACTCCATGTATGCTGGTATGTCCGTCCGCCGATAAAAAATTAAATTCTTCCTGTCTCATCTGCCTACCTCACGTCATTCTCTGTAATGTACTTTATATAAGCAGCAAATGCTGCCGGTATCGGATATTTTTCATTCACTTCCTGTAAATCAAGGTACAACATTCCGCTGACATCTTTCTCCAGTTCATCGATCCATATAACATAACCGGTCATATGCCATTCGATATGGGAAAAAATATGCTTTGCTTCTCCCGCCTTCTCTATTCTGAGCGGCTGCAGATTCTTCTGCTTTATCCATTTTAATGCTTCTTCTTCGGATAATGTTCCTTCTACATTCGGAAATTCATACATACCTGCCAACAATCCCTTGGCCGGTCTTTTATGCAGAATCACCTTATCCTGGCGGCGTATGACAAATACGGTCCGGTTCTGTATTTTTCTCGCCTTTGCCTTCGTCTTTACCGGAATCTCAGAAATTTTATCATGGAATCTTGCCCTGCAGAACGACTGCCACGGACATTTCCCACAGAGTGGCTGACCATTCGGCAGACACACAATCGCTCCTAATTCCATTAATGCCTGATTGAACTGTCCTGCATGGTCTGCGGGTATGATTTCGGCAAGCCTTTTCTCTATCTCCGTTTTCACGGACTGCTTCATAATGTCCGAGGAATCCTCTGCCACTCTTGTAATGACACGCAGGACATTTCCATCCACTGCTGGAACTGGCTGATGATACGCAATCGATGCCACCGCTCCTGCGGTATAACTGCCGATTCCTTTTAATTTCAGCAGTTCACCGTAATCCGACGGCAATTCTCCGGCAAATTCTTCCATGACAGTTTTTGCCGCTTCCTGCATATTTCTGACACGATTATAATAACCAAGGCCCTCCCAGAGTTTGAGCAGACGTTCTTCTTCACATTCTGCCAGGTCCTGTATCCGGGGCAGTTCTCTCATAAAGCGTTCAAAATAAGGTTTTACCGCTTCTACCCTTGTCTGCTGAAGCATAATTTCAGATACCCACACACGATATGGAGTCGGAGATTCCCTCCACGGAAGGACTCTTGCATTTTCCTGAAACCACTGAAGCAGAGGCTCTACTATTATACTTAAATCAAAATCAGACAGCATATACTATTTCTCCATCTATCTATAAATATATTTTTTTATAGTCAAACAGGAGAGAACGGCATCTCATAGTCGCTCTCTCCTGTTTCTCTGTTGAAATCTTTCATCAGATCTCCCTGATGGATTCTGATTAAAAAATTCTTCTAACTGTAATTACGCTCTTATAATTAACCGGTGATGTATATTTAATACCTGTTTCCGGTGTACTTGCATGTACGATGGTGTTATTACCTACATAGAGGGCTACATGACCGCTGTAACATACAATATCACCCGGCTGGATTTCGGAAAGACTTACTTCATATCCCACACTTCTTAATGATGCAGAAGAATGAGGAAGACTGATTCCAAACTCTGCATAAACACTCATAACAAATCCGGAGCAGTCTGTTCCATTTGTCAGACTGGATCCGCCATATACATATGGATTTCCAACAAACTGGCATGCATAATCAACTACTGCCTGTCCGGTTGCACTTGTCGGAGCTGTATAAGTTTTTGCTTCTGTCGCCGCTTCAGTGGTTGTTTCCTTAGCCGCTGTAGTTGTCTCTTTTACTGTTGTAGTTGTTTCTTTCTTTGCATTGGCCTTATTTGCTTCCGCAATTGCTTTCTCTGCAGCTTCTTCTGCAGCCTTACGCTCTTCTGCTTCTTTCTGCAGTCTTGCCTGTTCTTCTGCGGTAGACTCTGCCGTAACAAAATCTGTAGTCATTACAACATAATCAGCAGAAATATAACCATCGCCTGCCTCTGTAGTTACTTTAATCCAACCTGGATTAGATTCATCAATTGCTACCAGATCTTCGCCTTCCGGAAGCATATAGATAATCTTTGATTCCGTTGTCGGCTCACTTCTTACAAATAATGTTTCTGTATTTACCTTTGCATATCTTGTTGCAACACTCTTTGCAAGGTTTTCATCACCAACTACTACATATTCTGATTTTACATATCCAACTACATTTCCGGAAGAAATCTGATACCATCCGTTCTCTTCCCCTAAAATAGTTGCAGCTGAATTATTGTATAATTTTCCAACCACTTCTCCATCTGTACTTGCAATGGATCTTACATTTACATAATCATTTACCTGTGCAATCGCAATATCACTGAATTCTGACTTTGCTTCAGCCTGTGTTTCTGTCTCTGTCTGTGTCTCTGTTTCCGGCTGTGTCTCAGCCTGTGTCGCTGTCTCTGTCTCTGTTTCCGGCTGTGTCTCAGCCTGTGTTCCTGTCTCCGTCTGTGTCTCTGTTTCCGGCTGTATCTGGGTTTCTGTTTCCGGAGTAGTAATTCCCATCGCATCTTTCATCATCTGATCCTGCATTGCCATGGCAACGATACTCTGTTCTCTTCTTTCAATTCCAATCATAGGCTGTGTCTCGCTGTTATAAGCTGCCACAGTCACTTTCTCTGTCTTCTTGCTGTGATCTACGGAATCTATCTGTTTTGCTCCAATGTAACCCACCATCATCAATGATACACCAACTGCAACCATTGATGGTACTTTCTTATTTCGCATTTGTATCTCCTTTTATTCTGTAAAACAAACCTATACACTTCATGATTTTTACAATCAACAGTTACTAGTATACTCATTTTACAGCCATCTGTCAAGGGTGTTATTCTTTTTCATGCTTATAGAACGTTACACAGCAGCCTTCCACCTTCTTGCTCTGATACATTGCTTCATCAGCTTCTTTATAGAGGCGGTCAAAACTAATCTCCTCATCCTCAAGACAAAAAGAAGCTCCCATACTGACATGTATCTGCTTCGTTCCCATCTCCGGAATCTGAATGGAAGAAATCGCTGCAAATACTCTCTCTGTAAACAAATCTGCTGCCTGCCGGTCCAATAATCCCGGAATATACATGGCAAATTCGTCCCCTCCAAGTCTCAGTACAATATCATTTTCCCGGCAGGAATTCTGCAAAGTTTCTGCAACTGCTATGATAACACTGTCTCCTACCGCATGACCATAAGTATCATTGATTGCCTTGAATTTATCGCAGTCAATCAGGCACAACAATCCTCCGATATGCTTATTCAGCATTTCTGAAATCTTCCTTTCCCCACATCCACGGTTGCAAATTCCAGTCATCCGGTCAGTTTCCGACAGATACAACAGCCAGTTCTCCCGTTTCTTTTCCTCATCTATAACTTCCACACAATACAGTACATTATCCGCATCTACTTTGATAAAACGTTCTTTACACCAGCCGGAAACCGTTCCCAGAAATTCATGCACTATGGTTTCTTTTCCTTTCATTCTTTCTGCCAGTGTCGCAATATCCGTAAATTCAAACACACTTCTCTTATATTTCTCCGTTGCCAGCTGTTCCATGACATTTTTTATCTGCACTGGAAAATATGGACCACTTTGCAAATCCAAGTTTTCATCAACAAAATTCGGAGATTTAATCGTTTGAAGCATTCCCGTTTTTATATTAACCATATGCATGGACAAATAAATCTGTGACAATGCTGTATATCCGGAAAATCTGGCATCTTCCGTCGATTTATGAAACGAATTTCTCAATTTTAAAAGTGAAACCAGTAATGTCCCTATCATTTCCAAAAAGACTGACAGCCTGTCCAAATCTCCTTCCGGCGGATTATCCACTCCGAAGAATCCATGTATGGAGTCCTTATAACGAAGCGGACTTACTACGAGATTCTGTATATTCTGTTCCTTTAAAAGTTCATAGGACGCAGGATGTTCGTCTTTTATCGTTTCCATATCTTTGATAATAATATTCTGTTCCTTGTCAAATGCCTCGTACCACCAGTCAATCTGTTCCATTTCCACCGCCTGCAGCAGATTTATCTGTGGTTCTACACCATCAGCACACCATTCATAGCTATTATTCGTAATACTTTTTTCCAAATCATCTTCAAATATATAGATTCTGTCTGAACCAATATGTTTTCCAAAGAAACGAATAAATTCGTTTATCTGTTCTTCCGGGGTATCATAGTCTAATGCCGAACGTAATGCCTCGTTGATGATTAACGCATACTTTTTGTTCGTTTTCATAATTCTTCCTTTATTTTCTCAATTAGTACAATATCTGCCGGTAACCAGTTTACATCAGATAAGTGTTTTTTGTCAAGCCATCTGGCATCTTCATGCTCTTTTAAAATGAGTTCCCCGCCGTTTAATCTGCACCAGTAACACTTCATGGATAAATGAAATGCCGGATAATCGTACTCTACCGTGTCAAGCAGGTCCAAAACTTCTATTTCCGCATCCAGTTCTTCCCTGATTTCACGAACCAGTGCTTCCTGCGGAGTTTCTCCCTCTTCCATCTTTCCTCCCGGGAACTCCCACCAGTCCTTAAATTCCCCGTAACCTCTCTGGGTTGCAAAGATAACAGGAGTTCCGTCTTCGGTCTGTGATTTAATAATCGCTGCTGCTACGTTGATTGTCTTCATGTGGTGATCCTTTCTGCCTTTTGCTATTTAGTCAAATACTCATAAATATCTTCTCTTACACTGTTTTTCAGCCGGAATACAAAATTTACAATCGGAAGGATTTTTCCTTTATTATTCTGGATAGTTGTTTCTCTCCACTGCACTGGCTCTGCCTCTCCCATATAATAAAAATCCATTCCTTCTCCATCGCTCTTTTTTATAAAAAGACATATTTTCAGTCCGGTTTTTTTATAATTTATAATATCAACACTTTCCCTGCTGTCAAGCGAAACACCATTTCTTGTCATCCAGCTGAAGAAACGGTTATCTATAAATGTATCTTCATATTTTGTACTGTCAGATATATCTTCTTTCTTTTCATATGTTACAAATATCGGACAGGTATTATGCTTAATCCTATATCCATACATGGTAGAACTCTCATCCTTATCCCAGTTCATCAGCCGGCATACATCTTTTCTCGAATATTTTTCATATAATACCATATTATTATCATCGTGCCTGGCATAGATATCTTTATATCTGAGCAATCCATACTCAATTAACCTGTCCAGCTCCTTTTTAAATTCCAAACGTCTGAGCTTTTCAAAAAAGCTTATCGAACGTAATAAAATGCCTTTTTCCATTTGTTCATCAGAAAAAATCTCTATATCTGCAAACTTTTTCGCATCACTTCCCGCAACAAAATCCATATTAAGAATTCTCTGTGCCGAATAATAATCTGCTTCTCTGTAAATTTCTCCCATTTTTTTAAGTTCTTCTGCAAATATATTTTCATTTATCTCCCTGTTTTCCACAAGCATTTTAAGCAGCAATAATTCATGCGGTCTCTTTCCATCTACGATAAGTGCCGAAATAAATGCCAGCATCTGCTCCTCTCTCTCAGTAAATGTCATCTGATATTCCTTATCTGCCATTCTGACAAAATTATCATACGTTCTTGCATAACTGATAAACAGCATCGGATCTATTTCTCCTAATTTATAAAAATCCAAAATCGTCGGAATATGACCTATCATGTATTTTACCTGATTGTACCAGTCTGTGAGCATCTTCTTTGTTGTTGTCATTTTGTCAATGGAAGCAAAGATACGCTTCTTTGTAATTTCATCAAAATGGATCGTAGAACAGCCTGGAATAATCCTGGATCCTTCCCTGACATATTTACGAATGGTATCTTTATTATAAGTTCTGTCTCCGGATAACGCTATCGGAATCAGAAAATTCCGGTTATAATTCCCGACAAAATCCAGTACGACAACATATTCTTTGCCATCTGCTTTTCTAAGTCCTCGTCCAAGCTGCTGCACAAAGACGATAGCGGACTGTGTCGGTCTTAGCATAATAACCTGGTTTACTGCCGGAATGTCAACACCTTCATTGAATATATCTACAGTAAATATATAATCAAGCTTTTGATCCGTGTTATCTGCTTCGAGTTTTTCTACCGCCTGCTCCCTCTCTTCCTGCGAATTGGCACCAGAAAGTGCAATGGTCCGGTAGCCTCTTTTATTAAACTCTTCTGACAGAGCTTTTGCTTCTTCATTCCGACTGCAGAAAACCAATCCTTTTACTCTTTCTCCATCACATCCGTAATACTCCGCCTGTTCCAGAATATGATTTACTCTCTGTTCATTTGCCAGCAGCCGGAAGTCGGCATGATCATCTATTGTCTGCCCATTTATTTCCAAATCTGAAATACCATAATAATGAAACGGACACAAAAGATTATCCCTTAATGCATCCTGAAGCCTTATCTCACTTGCAATGTTATGGTCAAATAAACTGTAAATATCGAATCCATCTGTCCGTTCCGGACTTGCTGTCATACCAAGTAAAAATTCCGGTGTAAAATACTTTATAATTCTATGGTAACTCTCTGCCCCGGCTTTATGTGTTTCATCGATGATAATACATTCAAATCTGTCTTTTTCAAATTTCTCCAATATATAGCTCCTGCTCATTGTCTGAACGGTAGAAAACAGATAATCCACATCCGTATCTTTATAATTACCAGAAAGCAATCCCATTGAAATATTTCCCGGTAAAACTTTTTTATAAGATATCAGTGCCTGTTTTAAAATCTGCTCTCTATGCACCAGAAATAATACTTTTTTAAATCCCAGTTCACGCATGGCAAATGCAGAAGCATAAGTTTTTCCAGTACCGGTCGAACTTAATAACAATGCCTTTGTTTGTCCCTGTTCTCTTAATCTCTGCATTTTATTTACAAATTCCACCTGCATTTTATTTGGCTTTAATGTATAAGTTGCAAAATCTACAACTTTTTCATCAGACAAAGCTCTCTGCTTCTGTCTTTCTATTAATTTATTCTGTAAATATCTTTGCTCGTATTCCTCTATAAAATCATGATATTCCTGTGTCACTTCACTGTTCCACAGCTCATCAAATTCCTGCAGGATATCTGTCACTATCTGTCCCTGCTCTGTGGATACTAATTTGGTATTCCACTCTCTGTTTTTTGTAATTGCACTTAATGTCATATTGGAACTTCCAATAATGATCCGATAAATTTCATCCTGTTTAAAAATATACCCTTTGGTATGAAATCCGCCTGTTTCATCATTGGTCCGATACATTTTTATTTTAATATTTTTTAATTCTGCAAGTCGCATAAGTGCCTTTGGTTCACTGAATGTCAGGTAATCTGTGGTAAGAATTTTACCCGGGACATTTTTCTTTTCCAATTCTTTTAAAATCATAAGTAATGGCTGTATTCCGCTCTGTGTGATAAATGCCACACTAATACAAAATTCATCACATTGATTTAATTCATATTCCAGTGAAGCAAGCACTTTCTTTCCCTGTTTATAATCGTTTGAAATAAATTCCGGACGATATGCCAGATTAGAATTCACTGTATGATTAATAAACGCTGTCTGTAATCCATTTTCTAATTCCTCGTATTTTTTCATTATTTCTCCTTATGCAGAATGTTATTATTTTCTTACTATAATACTACCACATTCCATCGCCCAAAATCAACATTCGTCTTGACTTTCTTCCTCATCTTTTGTTATAATCTTTTTGAAAATTTTTGTGGATTTTTCCGGAATGAGGTTTCGATTCATCTTTTCGCCACACAGGAGGCTGTGTGGCGTTTTTT
>FR900146.1:0-4897 GCA_000437755.1 Roseburia sp. CAG:303 | reverse complement strand
GGAGGCTGTGTGGCATTTTTTTGTTTTAAGGAGGACTTTATGGATCAAAGTTATATGAAAGAACGCCCGGTTATGAAACTGTTACTTACCATGTCTCTTCCGATGATGATTTCAATGCTTGTGAATTCACTTTACAACATTGTGGACAGTTTCTTTGTGGCAAAAATCAGTGAAGACGCAATGACTGCATTATCACTGGTATTTCCAATGCAAAATTTAGTGAATGCCGTTATGGTAGGATTCGGCATCGGGATTAATGCCATGATTTCATTTTATATGGGAGCAAATGATAGGAAAATGGTTGACAAAGCAGCAAGTCAGGGAATGCTGCTCGGAACTTTACACGGTGTAGTGTTGACTGTAGTATGCATTTTATTTATTACACCTTTTCTTAAAATTTTCACCTCTTCGGAGCAGGTTGTAAAACTGGGAAGCAGTTATTCCGTGATTGTATTTTCATTTTCCGTAATTCTTGCATGGGAACTGGTTTTTGAAAAGACTTTCCAGGCGGTGGGACGAATGGCAGTATCCATGGTATGCATGATGAGCGGATGTATTGCAAATATTATATTGGATCCGCTGCTGATTTTCGGCATCGGGCCATTCCCGGCACTCGGCATACAGGGTGCTGCACTGGCTACCGGACTTGGCCAGACAATCAGTGCCGCCTTTTACCTGATTATCTACCTTGCCAGACCGGTTTCTGTCCATTTTCGTAGAAAAGATGCCATTTTAGACGCTACATTATGTAAAAAGATGTATTCCATTGGGATTCCGGCGACTTTGAACATGGCTCTGCCTTCCCTGCTGATTTCGGCATTGAATATGATTCTTGCAGGATTTTCACAGACCTATGTTTTTGTTCTGGGTGTTTACTATAAACTGCAGACATTCTTATATCTGCCGGCAAATGGTGTAATTCAGGGAATGCGTCCACTGATTGGCTATAATTATGGTGCCGGGAAAAAGAAACGAGTGCAGCAGATCTTTTTACAGGCCGCCGGATTTGTCGCAATAATTATGATCATTGGTACAATCCTCTGCCTTGCTCTTCCTGATGCACTCATTGGGTTCTTTACTTCCAATGCAGATTCCATCTCAAGCGGAAGTCATGCTCTCAGAATTATCTGCATCGGCTTTGTTATTTCTTCCCTGTCCGTAACCGCCTGCGGTGCTTTGGAGGGACTCGGAAAAGGAATTCCTTCTCTGTTTATCTCACTATGCCGTTATGTTGTCCTTATGATTCCAATGGCATGGATTTTAAGCAGAATATCCGGTGCTGCCGGAGTGTGGCACGCATTCTGGATTACCGAAACGATTACTGCCGTAATATCAATGTTTATTTACCGCAGATATTCGGTAAAATAGCAAATGATGAATTGTAGCATTGTTTTTAAAATATTTCTATGATACAATTTGAACAGAACAAGATAATTCACAGAAAGCAGGTGGAGAAATGTCAAAAACAATCAGTATTGGCAATCAGGGGTTTGAAGATATCCGAATAAATGACTGCTTCTATATTGATAAAACTCTATTCATCAGAGAATGGTGGGAATCAAAGGATATTGTAACCCTGATTACAAGACCCAGACGTTTTGGAAAAACTTTAAATATGGATATGCTTAAATGCTTCTTTTCAAACAAGTATGCTGGCAGAAAGGAGCTTTTTGAAGGATTAAATATCTGGAAATACGAGTATTATAAAAAAATCCAGGGAACTTATCCCGTTATATTTTTAAGTTTTGCCGATGTAAAAGAACGTAGTTATAAAAATGCTATTCAAAAAATAAAAAACATTCTGGTTGATTTATACGCACAATTTGTATCTCTTGAAGCATATTTTAATGAACATGAAAAAAAAACATATCAGCTTGTCAGTTATGATATGGACGATGTAATGGCTCAAGATGCTTTAAAAAACCTCTCTGCACTGTTAAATAATCATTATCAGAAGAAGGTTATTATTCTTTTGGACGAATATGATACTCCATTGCAGGAAGCCTATTCCTATGGATATTGGGAAGAACTTACAGGATTTATGCGTAGTTTTTTTAATTCAGCATTTAAAACCAATCCTTATATGGAACGAGCTGTTATGACCGGAATCACAAGAATTTCAAAAGAATCTATGTTTAGCGATTTAAATAATCTGAACGTAGTCACCACAACCGCAAAAGAATACGAAAGCTGTTTCGGATTTACGGAATCAGAAGTTTTTCAGTCTTTAGAGTTATTTGGACTATCAAAAGAAAAACAGCAGGTAAAACAATGGTATGATGGATTTATATTCGGCTCTCAAAAAGATATTTATAATCCATGGTCAATTACCAATTTTTTAAGTAAACGTGAATATCAAACCTATTGGATCGATACCAGTTCTAATGCTCTGGTAAGCAAATTAATACAAACAGCTTCCGCAGAAGTAAAAGAAAAAATGGAGGAACTTCTGCAAAATAATGAAATTGTCGAAAATTTTGACGAACAAATTATATTTCATCAGCTAACAGATGACGAAAGTGCCATCTGGAGTCTTCTTATGGCAAGCGGCTATTTAAAAGCAGAAAAAGTCGAATATCGAGACGAAGATTTAGAAACATGGTATTATTTAAAGATCACAAACAAAGAAACCCACATCATGTTTTCAAAAATGTTTAAAGGCTGGTTTCGTACTGTAAGAAAAGAATACAACGAGTTTATAACAGCTCTTCTTGGCGGAAATGTAAAAAATATGACGAATTATCTGAATGATGTTGCATTAGAAACATTCAGTAATTTTGATGCTGGAAGACGTGCCTCTGCAAGAACCCAGCCAGAACGTTTCTATCATGGATTTGTACTGGGGCTTTTAGTTGCATTACGTAAAGATTATCAATTAAAGTCAAATCGCGAAAGCGGTTATGGAAGATATGATGTTATGCTGATTCCCAAACATCCTGACAAAGATGCTATTATTATGGAATTCAAGGTATTTGATTCCAGTGAAGAAACCGGATTACATGGAACTGCAAAAGCTGCATTAAAACAAATTGAAGAAAAAGGTTATGATACCGAGCTTCTCTTACTTGGAATTCCAAAAGAAAAAATCCGCCACTACGGATTTGCTTTTGAAGGAAAAAAGGTTCTTATAGAAACTAATACTGACGTTATTACCGGAGGTTCTTTATGATTTTATGTTTCTTACTCGCCATTCTCTGTATCGGTTACGGGATTTTGATCCGTATGGCAGGTTCCGGTACTTTATTCTTTGCTGTCTGGTTTGGAATTGCAGGCTTATTTATTTTTTCCGGAATATTTATTCATTGGAAATTATGGCTGAAACTTCCTGTTATACTAGTTCGTACCGGCAGCATTGTTCTTGCATTATTTCTATTATTTTTTCTTATTGTGGAAGGAATGATATTTTCTCATTTTCATGATACCGGGGATAATAATCCGGAATATATTATTGTTCTCGGTGCACAGATGCGCGAACATGGTCCCAGCAGAGTTCTGCGTTACCGTCTTGACCGGGCAGTCCAATACTTATACGAACACCCGGACACCATCTGTGTCGTATCCGGAGGACAGGGAAAAAACGAACCCTGCAGTGAAGCAGAAGGAATGGCAGCATATCTGGAAGAACAGGGCATAGAAAAAGACCGGATTCTTCTGGAACCGGATTCAAAGACAACCAGCCAGAATATCAGAAACAGCATGAAATTAATTCCGCAGGATGCCGCAATCGGAATTATAACAAATAATTTTCATCTGTTCCGGGCATTACAGACTGCAAAAAAAGAAGGAATTACCAACATCAGTGGAATTGCCGCTGATTCCTCACCTTTATATCTCCCGAACAATATGCTGCGGGAATTTCTGGCGGAAATAAAATTCCTTCTTCCGTAACATTTTTTCGTTATATTTTTTAGAGTATGGAGATTTTTGGAAGAAAAAGCACAGTGGAACTGAATTTTCAGTTATCCACTGTGCTTATGATTTTGCATATTAATATTATTGTTCCACCACTTTACAACTTTTTCATAAAAAAGTATCGTACAGGGACTTTCTGATGTATAATAAGTTTGCAACAAAAATAGGTAATACTATTAATGAATCCTATGTGACCAGTCTATCTTGTCATAATCTTCCGGTTGGATATTATCTTTACAAGCATTTTTAAGAGCGTCTATATCTTCATCACCGTAATCTATTTCTTCATTATTTTCTACTTGACTATTATCCACACCTGTATTACCACTGTCCGTATCTTCTGATACTGGCTCTGGCTCAATGTACACCGGTTCTGGCTCGGTGTATACCGATTCTGATTCTTCATAAACCGGCTGTGTATCGGCAGGTGCAGAATCATCGGTATCGTCCTCTTCTTCGTAGGAATAGGTGTCTATGGTATCATCATAGAAAGTATCTACCACTACCTGCTCTGTCTGTGGCTCTGTGACCTGTTCTGTCTGCGGTTCGGTCGGTGCTTCGGTCTGTACCTCTGTCACAGATTCCGTAGTGGTTTCTACCTCTGTTATAGGCTCTGTCTCCGTCTCTGACTCTGTTTCTGTCATCTGTGTGATTTCTGTTTTCTTATCATTTTCCCTGTTTCCTGCACTGATACAGAAGATCCCTGCTCCTGCAATCAGAATGGCTGCTGTTATTCCTGCTATAATAATCTTTTTCTTCATCTGTTCTTTTCTCCTTTTATACGCACGGGAAAATTTTTTAAAAATACTCTTAAAAAATTTTCCCATAATAACTGCGTAAAATTTTGTCAATAATTACTTTTAACCAAACAATTACAACCGATAAAATACACTATCCCGAAACGTATATCCTTTCATATCGACAGAACCATTCCATCCCCTAAAAACAAATTTTGAAAATTCTGACCACAATGATATGAAACCGC
>FR900145.1:115883-120122 GCA_000437755.1 Roseburia sp. CAG:303 | reverse complement strand
AACAACTCGTATATGATACCATGTATATTTTCGGTTGTCAACAACTTTTTTATTTTTTTGCCATCCAACTTTTATAACATTTTTGCACTACCCAGTGTTTGTTATCCGTTGTCATCTGACAGCTTGTATATAATAATACATTATTTTACATTTGTCAACTGTTTTTCTTCAATTTTTTACATTTTTTCATCAAGCCTACACATTTCTATCATTTTACTCCCACATAGGCTTTTTATATTATAACTATATGAGGTTTGTAACGATACCTATAGTCTTAGAAATATCGTTATCGTATATCATGATAAATATAAAAGAAAGGATTACCATTAGGTAAACAGTACGAATTATGAAAAAAATCAAATTTAATATTGGTATTAAAATTATTGGTCTGGTGTTTGTTTTGTTCGTTACAGCGATCTCCGGAAATCTTGTCAATGGTATTAATGGTTTTATAGACGGATTACAGTCCATTATGAAGAAAATCAAACTGGAATCTTCCAGACTGGAAGCATCTGTCTTACAGGTTTCCGAACAGATTACTATTTCCAATCTGAATGCTGATCAGATTTCCTCGGGTATGGATGAGCTCTCAAATGAAATCTGTCCATGAAATTCAGAATCTTACAGAAGATATCCTTATGATCTCTTCCCAGACGAATATGCTTGCCCTGAATGCATCGATCGAAGCTGCCAGAGCCGGCGAATCTGGCAGAGGATTTTCCGTAGTCACTTCCCAGATCCGCGAACTGGCTGACAGTACTCGTGTAACTGCCGGAAAAATCACAGCTTCTGCCGATGATACCCAGAAACTGGTTCAGGCACTTCAGATGATCTCGGAACAGATGGAAGAAAATACAGAGATTGAAGAAAATCTGAAAAAAGAGGTGAATGTATTTACTAACATTGAATAATCTGTCATGATGCAAAAAAGAAGGAGTATCGCAAAAAACGATACTTCTTCTTTTTTACATCATTCTCTGTCTGACGATCTCGTATGCAAGTACTCCTGCTGCAACGGAGGCATTTAGGGAATCAATATTGCCTTTCATTGGTATGGATGCGGTGAAGTCGCATTTTTCTTTTATGAGTCTTCCGACTCCCTCACCTTCGTTTCCTATGACAAGACCTATCGGTCCTTTGAGGTTCTGCCGGTACATAATTTCTCCGTCCATGTCTGCACAGACAAACCATAAACCTTCTTTTTTGAGTTCATCAATGGTTGCTGCTATGTTGGTTACTTTTGCCACCGGTGTGTAATTCAATGCACCTGCCGAGGTTCTTGCCACGGTTGCCGTTAATCCGACCGCTCTTCTCTTCGGAATGATTACTCCGTGTGCCCCCGCCAGATTTGCAGTTCTGATAATTGCTCCAAGATTATGCGGATCTTCGATGTTATCCAGAATGAAGATAAACGGATCTTCTCCCTTTTCTCTCGCTGCTGCCAGGATATCTTCTACTTCCGCATAGGAATAGGCTGCCGCATAGGCAATCACACCCTGGTGTTTTCCGGTTTTTGACATGACATCCAGACGTTCCTTGTCAACGTACTGGATAATCGCATTTGCTTTTCTCGCTTCCCTTGTAATACTTAATACCGGACCATCATGACAGCCGTCCTGCACGAACAGCTTATCTATCGTTTTGCCTGCCCGGAATGCTTCCAGAACGGCATTTCTTCCTTCTATTGTAAATTCTTCGTATCGCATTTTTTCTCCTTATAACAGCTCCATACCCTTTTTTACAAGTTCAAACATACGTTCTGTTTTTCCCTGCATATACAGGTAACCCATCAGAGCTTCAAATCCTGTCGCATTTCTGTAATCGATAATATCTGCATTTTTTGCAGCAGTATAAGATTTGGCATTTCTTCCTCTCTTATAAATCTGCTCTTCTTCTTCCTCTAAAAATGGCTGCAGCTTTAACACCATTTCCGCCTGTGTACCGGCTTTTGCCAGGTTGCTGCTTTTCTTATGGAGCTGGTTTACCTGACGGTTTCCCTCTCCTACCACAATGGTGCGGATGATGATTTCGTAAATGGCATCTCCGATATAAGCAAGTGTCAGCGGGGAATACGTGCAGACATTCTGCTTCTTTATCTGAAATTGATCTAATATACTTTTGTATAAATCTAAACTCTCTTCCATTTTACTCCTTCGCGTGTATCTTCCAGAACAATGCCTTTTTCCAGCAATTCATTACGGATTGCGTCCGCTTTCTCAAAATTCTTCTCTTTCTTTGCAGCCTTTCTTTCCTCGATTTTTTCAAGGATATATGCTTCCATCTCTTCACTGACGGTATCTGTCTCTTCTGTTGCCCCAGAGGTCAGATTCAGGGATAATACCTCATCAAAACTGCGGACCAGTTCGAGTTTTGTCTTATCATTCATATCTTCTTTTAATAATTCGTATAAAACAGTAATTCCCATGGATGTATTGAGATCATTTCCAAGTACATCCAGGAATTTTTTCTTGTATCCATCAAATTTATCCTGCTCAATCTCGCCTTCATCTTTGAGTTTTGCAACCGCTTTCAGTAATTTATCGTATGCAGTCTTTACATTGTCCATGACTTCATAGGAAAATTCCAACGGTTTACGGTAATGTGACTGCAGGCAGAACATACGGTAAACCAGCGGATTATATCCTTTTTCTTCCAGAATGGATACGGTAAGGAACTCGCCCTTTGACTTGCTCATCTTTCCTGATTTATCATTTAAGTGATGTACATGGAACCAGTAATTACACCATTTGTGTCCGAGGTACGCCTCACTCTGCGCGATCTCATTCGTATGATGTGGGAAGATATTGTCCACACCGCCGCAGTGGATATCCATGTATTCGCCCAGATGCTTCATGCTGATGCAGGAGCATTCGATATGCCAGCCCGGATATCCTATGCCCCACGGACTGTCCCATTTTAATTCCTGATTGTCAAATTTGGATTTTGTAAACCACAGAACGAAGTCACTTTTATTTTTCTTATTGGTATCCTCATCTACATCATCACGCACTCCGACCATCAGTTCTTTCTCACTCTGACTGGAAAATACATAGTAATCATCCAGTTTTGAGGTATCAAAATAAACATTATCTCCTGCGATATAGGCATAGCCTTTCTCAAGCAATACTTCTACCATATGGATAAACTCGGAAATACAGTTTGTTGCCGGTTCTACCACATCAGGACGTTTGATGTTAAGTTTTTCACAATCCGAGAAAAATGCATCGGTGTAGAATTTTGCAATCTCCATGACAGTCTTATGCTCTCTTTTTGCACCTTTTAACATCTTATCCTCACCGGTATCCGCATCACTTGACAAATGTCCGACATCTGTAATATTCATGACACGTTTTACATCGTAACCCGCATAACGGAGTGTTTTTTCAAGAACATCTTCCATAATATAACTTCTGAGATTTCCAATATGGGCAAAATGATATACAGTCGGTCCGCAGGTATACATCTTTACTTTTCCATCTTCATTCGGAACAAATGTTTCTATGCTGCGGGTAAGTGTATTATAAAATTTAATTCTATTTTCCATGTTTATCCTCTTTCTATTTATTTTTTCTGATATTTATCGACCAGTTTCTGCAGTCTCTGGTTTTCCTCTTCCAGTCTGTGCATTTCCTGTTTCAGATGTTCGATTTCATTCATGACAGGATCCGGAAGATGTACCTGATCCATATCGTTTCTCGGAATCCTTACGTTATCCTGCTTTACCACACATCCTGGAACTCCTACTACAGTTGAATTCGGCGGCACTTCTTTTAAGACAACACTACCAGCACCGATTTTGGAATTTTCCCCGATGGTAAAAGAGCCAAGCACCTTTGCGCCGACACTGACCATGACATTGTCCTCCAGAGTCGGATGACGCTTGCCGGTTTCCTTGCCCGTACCGCCAAGGGTAACTCCCTGATACAATGTAACGTTATCTCCAATGATCGTGGTTTCCCCGATAACAACGCCATGGCCGTGATCAATGAACAGGCCTTTTCCAATGACCGCACCAGGATGGATCTCGATACCGGTTTTTCTTGCTGCTCTCTGCGAGATCCATCTGGCTCTGAAATAATGCCCTTTTTCGTAGAGTTTATGCGCCTTTCTATATTTCCAGATCGCCTTAAAACTCGGATACAGCAAAACTTCCCAGTCGGATTTGATGGCCGGATCTCTTTCTCTTATAATGGCTGCCTCTTCTTTAAAATATTTCCAAAATTTCATGATTTTACCTCA
>FR900145.1:45427-115870 GCA_000437755.1 Roseburia sp. CAG:303 | reverse complement strand
ATTTCATGATTTTACCTCATATATAAATAAAAATTTAAGCTCCGTTCCCTCCCGCGATATGCTCCATTCCACCAAAACGGAACATTCACTATCTCAAGGAACGAAGCTGTCTTTCCAGAAATTATTCTTCATTATTGCGTGTCAGTGTATGGCGAGGATTCATTTTTACAGATTCTGCACATTCTGCAATGACACCCACGATTTCAAGAATATTATCATACGACATCTTATCCGTTACCGAAATCAGCCTGCCTTTCTCTGTGTTTACATACTTCGGTTTCAGATGGTTCAATGCCAGTGCCGCCAGATCGCATCGGCAGGTCGGACACTTGCAAATTCCGAGTTTATCAATATACTTATCGATCTGCTCTATGACCAGCTCTTCCATGACATTCTTATAATCCGGTTTTCTTGTCAGCCGGATAATGGTATCCACCCTGTTTCTTATGACTTCGCTTACCTCCGGAAGTTCTATAATATCTTCCGCACCAAAGCCCATCGCTTTCCTGATATCCTCGGTGTCTTCGTTCTCTATCAGTACAAGAACCGGAACGACATTTAATACCTTTGATATCTTCATTAAACGCAGCAGTTCAAATCCGTCTATCGATTCCAATGGGATGGCAGTAATGACCAGATCCACATCCGGAAAATGATTATTTAAGTAATCGAAGGCTTCTTTTCCATTGCTGCACACTTCCGTTACATACTTATCGTACAGTATTGCCTCCAATTCTTTTTTCTGTGATTCTTCCCCTGTAACAATTAATACATTACTTTTTCTGCTCACTTTTCCTCACTCCTCATCTTTCGTTTTACTTACTTTCATAGTATACGACAAATCTGAAAAAATCTCAAGAAAAAATTATAACACGTCATTTATCTGTATAACCATATCATCCGTAATTCCGATCCCCTCTTTTATCTCTGCAATCATGACCGGGAAAATCTCTTCTTTCATGCCTGCCATGCCCTTCCACCGCATGAAATCCTTGATAAATCCCTCTTTCTTCTCTTCATCCCCGACAATATCCTCAATCACAATTTCGCCGGTTTCTTCGCTGGTCATAATGATGCCCGCAATGCTGTAATCATTCCGCTTTCGCAGCAGATACACTCCGCCGCCTTCAATTCCTGCCTGGACAATCCGTTCCTTAAAGTATTCCCGGTCACGGAACGGCATCAGCTCTTTTCCGGTACGGATTTCATTTTCCAGTGAATTGATTTCCTGATAAATATCTTCTTTAAAATTCGCTTCGGTAAGCGGTTCTAAATTAAATTTCAGCATCATCTTTGCTTCTTTTACACTTAACTGATAAATTTTCTCTTTTCTTTCCTTTATCAGCCGGAATCCGAGTCTTTTGTAGATTTCAGGATTTTCCGGAATCAGATAGACGAAATCCGCATTGGCACATTTCGCCTCCGCCAGTGCCTTTTCCATGAGTATTTTCATCATGCCCCTGCCGCGGTATTCTTCCTTTGTTGCCACACCATACAGATAAACCGCTTCTGCCATGGAATCGTTGCAGCTTAACAGCCGCGGAAGAAGAAAAACTTCAGACACAATTTCTTCCCCATCCATACACACAATTGCTTTTCCGTCCTTTTCTGCCTTCCTGTAGAAGAAGTCCGTAAATAATTCTGTATCACGAAAAATACTCTGATATAGTGGTCTGGTACGATACAGTTCTTTTCCTTCCAGTTGTTCTATTCTCATGCTGCCCTCACTTTCCGGTATTATTTTTCATAAACATTATATTTTTTCGCCATAAATGCAGGGTTGTATGACATTTTCGCTTTCCGCAGACCTTCCAGTCCCATATCATCTTCTCTGTTAACCCATTTTGCAGTCGGGAAACAGTGTATAAGAAACTGCTGGTTGATAAACGGATACAGCCCCCGGATCTCCGGATTTGCTTTCTCGACATGAATATATGCTGTTTCCTCTCTTTTCAGATAAGTTCCCAGTGTAAATGCTTCTAATTTTCCATCAATAAACACTCCAAACATATCAAGGTTCATATCATTACTATGCCGGATCAGCTCTTTTATTCCTTTCAGTTCGTAATCATCCCTGTGATACTCATCTTCAATATTTCTCATGGCATGCCATTTGTCAAGGTATTCACTGATAATATCCGCATCCTCCGCCATCATTACCCTGCACTCATATCTGCCTTCATATTCTTTATAAAATGCATTTACATGATTTTTCTTTTTATGGTATTTCTTTCCTGCCAGCCGCCTTAATGCGTCCGCATCGTAGACATAGTCAAAATATCTTCTGTCTTCTTCGACCGTATAGCGATCCTGCGGCAGGTCAAGCTGCCGGATCAGTAGTTCAAGCTGCCGGATCAGTTTTTCATCAACGGTATACATCACCAGCTTACACTTTCGTTCTGTATGAAAATAATCCTGTGCCATTTCAAAGTATTTTTTTACATCTTTGTCCGCACACACCGGGGAAGCTGTAAAGTATTCGTCCTGAAGCCTGTAGATCCAGAACAGCCCCTTTCCATCCGTAACGTATCTCGCTTTGTAATAATCCTTCCAGATATAACTATTTGTGATAATATTCTCACAGGTCTGCGCATATCTTAAAGAAAATAATGCTCTTAATTCCCAGTAATCCTCATATTTCATTTCCTTTAATTCATAGTTACTCATGAAAAATCTCCTGTTCTCACCTATCTCATGCAGCCGCCGCAGCTGGCACACCCGCCTGTATTTCCTGCTGTTATTCCATCCCCATAGATATAATTTTCAACAGTTTCGATCAGCGCGATCGCCTGCGATGCAATGCCTTCTCCCCGCCCGGTAAAACCAAGACCCTCTTCTGTGGTTGCTTTCACACAAATCTGGTCTTTTCTGATTTTAAGTGCCTTTGCAATGTTCTCCGTCATTTCTTCCCGGTAAGGAGCAAGTTTCGGATGCTGTGCGATAATGGTCGCATCAATATTGCCAATGATATAGCAGTGTTCTTCCAGTAATTTCCCCACATGCTCCAGAAGGAGAATACTCGAAATTCCCTTGTATTTTGGATCGGTATCCGGAAAATGTTTTCCGATATCGCCCAGTGCAGCCGCACCGAGCAGTGCATCCATGATGGCATGCACCAGGACATCCGCATCAGAATGTCCCAGCAGGCCTTTTTCATATGGAATTTCCACACCGCCAAGTATCAGCTTTCTTCCCTCTTCCAGTCTGTGAACATCATATCCCATTCCAATTCTCATATATACCTCTTTTCTTCCATCATCAGAGTTCTTCTGTAACGGATTTTTTCCATTACACCAAAAAGCTCCAGAACATTCCCTGTTCCGGAGCTTCCCATGTCGTAATGGCTAAGAAGGGATTCGAACCCCTGACACCGCGGGTATGAACCGCGTGCTCTAGCCAACTGAGCTACTTAGCCATATATCGCCTAATCAAAACTTAAAAGGATGGGACCTATAGGGCTCGAACCTATGACCCTCTGCTTGTAAGGCAGATGCTCTCCCAGCTGAGCTAAGATCCCACATCTTTGTTCGCCTCCATCAGACTACTTTGGTAGTATACACTCTTAATCCGGATTTGTCAACAACTTTTTTTCAATTTTTTCAATTTTTTTTATTTTATCTTTTTTATCCCCATTTTTGACGATTCTAGTTAAATCCGAATATCTTCTGTGCAGCCTTGTAACCAGCCACGGAAAGTCCTCTTCCAACCTTTCCCGGAAGATTCATCCACACACCGAATACGGAATGGCGCAGCCTGTGATAAAGTTTCTGATCCGTATCTTCCAACCATTTCCAGAGTGCTTCCTTTTTCCTAAGTGCTTCCTCACTTCCATCCCGGATAAGCATAATGGATGCAATGCACATCATCATATCAAGATACTGAAGCATATAGCGGTCCAGATTCCTGCTTTCCACTTCCATGCCAAGATAATCCTGTATCATGATTTTTGCAACCCGGATATGCTGATCGATTCTTGATATCATTACACTCTCATTAACGGACTGATCTTCCCTGCCGATAAAATAATGATACAGATCCACATCGATATAACAAATCTTTTTTACATATGGCAGTGGATGAAATACAAAGATGTTATCCACATAGAATGTATGTGCGGGCAGTGTTAATCCACATTCCCGGAGCATCTGTGTGCGGTAAATCACGGAATGCATCAAAATATACTGCGATTTACGAAAATGCACATATCCTTCCCAGTGGGTAATGTGCTTCACTGGAAATATATTCTTATACTTCATAACTTTCTTATGCTTTGCCCCCTGCTTGTCATACACAAAATTTGCCAGAAGCATATCCAGGTTCTTTTCATGTTCCACCATATAGCGCAGGGTATTTAAGACTTTCTTCAATGCGTCTTCATCCACCCAGTCATCGCTGTCCACCACTTTAAAGAATACACCATTGGCATGTGCAAGCCCGGTATTGACAGCTTCGCCATGTCCGCCATTTTCCTGATCTACGAAAGTAACGATGGACGGATATTTTTCGCTTAATTTCACTACCAGATCATGCGTTCCGTCTTTTGATCCGTCATTTACAATGATCACTTCCACTTCTTCCCCGCCGCTGACAAGTGTTTCCACACAATGTTCCATATAGTCCTGTGAATTATAACATGGTACTGCTACACTTAATAACTTCATATCTATTCCTCTCCGATGCGTTCTGCCATTTCCAGTGCTTTTTCCACGATTGCATCAATATTGTAATATTTGTATTCCGCCAATCTTCCCAGCAGGTAAAGGTTTGAATACTTTCCTGCCTGCTGCCTGTATTTCTCATACAGCCGGTTATTCTCTTCATTGATAATTGCATAATACGGAATCTGTCCCGGCTGTGCCATATATGACATCGGATATTCTCTCATAATCACGGTTCCATCGCACTGCTGCCCCGTGAGTTTCTTAAATTCCGTAATTCTGGTGTATTCCTCGCTTACGGTGTAATTGATGACCGCCTTCGGCTGCCAGCTGTCTATTTCGTAGTATTCCGATGCAAATCTAAGACTTCGGTATGGAAGTCTTCCAAAACAGCATCCGAATAATTCATCGATCGGACCGGTATAAATAACCGGGCCTTCAAATTCCTTTCCCTGATACAGAATTTTTTCTCCTGTAAAGTCCAACAGCCCGAGTGCATCGGTTCCGGTAAGGACATCGATATTCTCATCCGCCAGCATATGCTCAAACATCGGGGTATAACCATCCGCCGGCATTCCCTGGTATGCATCCTGGAAATAACGGTTATCATAAGAAATCAGAACCGGGACTCTTCCCGTTACCGCCGGATCGATCTCTTCCGGCTTCTGTCCCCACTGTTTCATGGTATATTTAAGGAAAATATTCTGATAAACATATTCCGCAATCGCCCGGATATCCGGATCTTCATTTTCCCGCAGTTTTAAGATCGGTACTTTCGTTCCTTCCCCGTATTCCCGGATCAGCTTCTCCGTAAGAGCAGCTGCTTTTTCTTCCCCGTATACCAGTTTCAGGGAATTCAGATTAAACGGAACCGGTATATACTGTCCATGTATATATCCTTCCACTTCATGCCGATAATCATACCAGCTGGTATACCTGGATAAATAATCATATACTTTTCTGCTGTTTGTATGAAAAATATGTGGGCCGTATTTATGCACCAGAATCCCGTGCTCTTCTTTTTCATCATAACAGTTCCCGCCAATGTGGGAACGTTTCTCAATTACTAATACTTTCTTTCCTTTCTGTGCCAGTATATTGGCTGTTACAGCCCCGGCACATCCGCTTCCTATAATAATACAGTCGTACATCCTACGTTTCCTCCTGTTCCTTGTCCGTATTACGCATAAATAGAAATGCAAACACTCCCATTCCTATGAATTCCAGCAACATAATAATAATTTTTGACAGCAATACATTGTTTATTTTTTCACAAACCGGCAGATACATCATAATGAATGCCGTTGTGTTGCAGCTCATGTGCAACAGAACCGGTGCTGTCATGGTATGACAGCGCTCTCTGGCTATGCAGAGGAAGATGCCAAGCAGTCCCGCATAAATGCCCTGCGTCAGATTTCCGTGGTAAATCCCAAAGAGCAGGGATGAGAGCAGTATTGCATTTTCTTCTTTGGTATATTCGCACAGCCGGTCGTACATCATGCCGCGAAAAACGATTTCTTCGATGACCGGTGCCACGATGCATAATGTCAGAATCTGGAAAAGCAATGGATTGCTTAAAAAATTCTCTGATACAGTGCTGTATTCTTCCCCAGCCCTGCCAAGCGGAAGAAGTGTTACTGCTTTTCCCAGTGCGCCGCTTGTAAATATCCCGAAAAACAGGATGATTCCCGAAGCACGGATTCCCGCCGGCTCCCAGTGCATATCCGCCTCACTGCTTCTGCGGCTGATGAGAAGCAGGATCGGACAGGTAATCACCGCCGCAAGGAACAGAATGACCAGACTATGCTGCTGGAGATATTCCTGGATATTATCAAAATACTGATAGCCAAGCAGATAATGTCTGGTATCACTCTGCCCGATATCCACGAATTTATACCACATGGCATAGATTCCAAATATTGCCTGTACGACAAGCTGCACTCCGTAATAGATAATTAATGGCAATAGTGCCCGCAGCACTTTCAGTTCAAAGCTGTCCTGTGTTCTCATATTTTATCCTTACTTTGATGTAATATGTCCGATATTTTTAATCAGTACGGAGATCGTTCCGTCCTCATTCGTCATAAATTCAATGTTATCGGTACTGTTATACTGTTCCATCGGTATCTTGATTTCGATTCCCGTATCCGTGGTAAGATGCTGCTTTGCAAACTTCTTTACGGTCGTTTCATTCTTCGGTTCGATCACTTCTTCTTCCGAGATATTATATTTCTCAATCTTCTCACGGAATTTTTCCTGCATGGCTTCCTGATTTCCGAATACCTTTGCCGTGACTTCCGGTATGCTGATACTGCCCTGCTCTTCTATCTCCTGGTGAATGATGCTCTTTGCCTTCATATGTTCTTCAAACTGTTCAGATTCATTCAGGAATTCCCTCTGAACCGCTTCGACTGCCTTCTCTACGACCGCCAGTTTTGCTTTCTGTGACATCTTCGTGGTACATTGCAAATATCTTCCGGAGAAGTAATTCTCCTTCGCCCCATTGACCTCGTATTTCTTCTCAAGCAGACGGATTCCGAAATCCGACAGATTGATAATCGCAGCTTCCGTAAGTTTCTGCGTGCCTCCCGGCAGTGTGGAACGGTATCTGATAATGGTGTTTACATTGCCATTCTCCCCCGCCGCCGTGGAATGTGTGTAACTCTCTTTATAATTCATCTTCAATATAGCAAGATTCGGATTTGTCCCAATTTCAAAATATGCAATCAGCAAATCTGCGGACGGAATATCCGGATTCGCCTGCATAATTTCATACAATTTTCCGCTCATCTCCCTGCTCATGGAAATGAAATCCCGCTTTTCCTCGATGACCTCCTGTATCAGTTCTGCCACCTCTGAGCCTTCCTCAAACCGACACTTCTTCAGGTCATCGCTATTGTACACCCTGGCAATATGGTTTTTCATAAAGTCCGAAAAATCAGAACCGTAATCCAGTTCCACATCCGAATATACGGCCATTCCAAGACTGGTGTCCATGATATGCACGATTGCGTTTTTTATCTGAATATCTCCTGTTTCCATCACTTTCACATCCTTGTTGTATTTGTCTTCTTTTCTGATGACATAATTAGAAATAATTTTAACATATCCGGAATGAAACTACAAGGAAATTAGATTAATTTTTCGTAAAAACTGCTTTATTTCTATAGAAATATAGTATATAATGGGATCGTTATATATTTTTATGAGGAAGGTACTTAAGAATGAGTCAGGAAAAAATTGATAAAAGAAAAGCAGAAAAAGCGAACCGAAAAAAACAGCTTGCAAAGAAAAAACAGAAAAGAATTATTAACATTTTTCTTTCTGTACTTGTAACCGTTGCTTTTATTGCAGTGGTATGCCTTGCTGCAGCAAGCTTAAGCGGCAGACTGGGAAGCAAATCTTCTGAAACCTCTGCCAACACAATCACACTCAGTGCTGAACAGCTCTCTTCTCTTCTGAACCAGGCTTCATCTTCAGCGGACGGCAGTTCCGATGCTTCTGCTGACACAACTGCTGCCGAAGGTGCAGACCAGACTGAAGAAGAAACCACTGCGGAAAGTGCAGAATAATTACCAGGAAGGGATTTTAACATGAAAAAATTACTTGATTTAATGTCCGAAGAATTTGCAAAAGCTTTTGCATCCTGCGGATATGACGGAAAATATGCAAAGGTTTCCATATCGAACCGCCCGGATCTGTGTGAATACCAGTGTAATGGTGCAATGGCAGCTGCAAAGGAGTATAAAAAAGCTCCTTTCATGATTGCAGATGAGATTGTCAGTTATATAAAGGAATCCGGCAATACAGAGATGTTTTCCATGATTGAGATGGTCAAACCGGGATTTATCAATCTGGTGCTTAGTCCTGCCTTTCTTGCCGGTTATGCAGAGCAGATGGCAGCGGACGCAAAACTCGGATACGAACGCAGCGATGCCACAAAACGCATTGTCATTGATTATGGCGGACCGAATGTTGCAAAACCGCTTCATGTCGGTCATCTCCGTTCTGCCGTTATCGGCGAAAGCCTGAAGCGGATTTTCCGTTTTGCAGGCGATACCGTAACTGCAGATGTACATCTCGGTGACTGGGGACTTCAGATGGGACTTATCATCGAACAGCTCCGCTGTGAAAAACCGGATCTTGTATACTTTGATGAGAATTATCAGGGAGAATATCCTTCGGAAGCACCATTTACCATATCAGAGCTTGAGAAGATTTATCCGGCTGCCAGTGAGAAATCCAAAAAGGACGAGGCATTTAAGGACCAGGCACACACCGCTACCTTAAAGCTGCAGGAAGGTTATCCTGCATATCGTGCTTTATGGCACCATATCTTAAATGTTTCTGTTGCCGATTTAAAGAAAAATTATGAGAACCTGAATGTTTCTTTTGATGTATGGAAAGGGGAAAGCGATGCCGATCCTTATATTCCGGATATGATTAATGGTTTTCTGGAAAAAGGACTTGCCCACGAAAGTCAGGGAGCTTTGGTCATCGACGTTGCAACCGAAGAGGATACCAAAGAGATCCCTCCATGTATTGTCCGCAAATCAGATGGTGCTGCATTGTATGCGACCTCCGATCTTGCCACAATCATCCAGAGAGAGCAGGATTACCACCCGGATCAGATACTCTATGTTGCGGATAACCGTCAGTCCATGCATTTTACCCAGGTATTCCGTGCCGCAAAGAAGGCCGGACTCTGTGAGCAGACAGAGCTTACTTTCCAGGGCTTCGGTACGATGAACGGAAAAGACGGACGACCGTTTAAAACCCGTGAAGGCGGTGTCATGCGTCTGGAAAACCTGATTGCTTCCATCAATGATGCGGTCTACGCAAAAATCATGGACAACCGTACTTTACCAGAAGATGAGGCAAGACAGGTTGCTTCCATCGTAGGACTCTCCGCCTTAAAATATGGTGATCTGTCCAACCAGGCATCCAAGGACTATGTCTTTGATATTGACCGTTTCTCCTCTTTTGAAGGAAATACCGGTCCATATATCCTGTACACGATCGTCCGCATCAAATCCATTCTTGCCAGATACGCACAGGAGTTCGGTTCCTGTGAGAACTGCAATGAGATGAACCGGACACAGAGTGCTACAGAAAAACAGCTTATGACGGAATTAGTCAGATTCAATTCCGTATTTGAATCCGCTTACTGTGAACTTGCCCCGCATAAGATTTGTGCTTATATCTACAACTTATCCGATGCATTTAACAAATTCTACCACGAGAATAATATCATGGGAGAAAGTGATGCCGTACGTCAGTCAGGATTTATTGCTCTCCTGAAGCTGACCAGGCATACCCTGGAAACTTGCATTGATTTACTGGGATTCAGTGCACCGGAACGTATGTAATTCAAAAAACAGCCTCATGCCGAGGCTGTTTTTTTTCTTAGGTGGTAATGAAGGTCGGGAATCCCTCATCCCTTATCCTGTTCTCCATCGCCGCCGCATTGGACAGTCTGGAAAATGCTCCTATTTGTACTTTATATAATCCGTTCTGGAAAATGACATACGGATCAAATCCCCGGTTCTGCAGGGTGCTTACCAATTGGTCAGCATCATTTTTATCCTCATAAGCCCCGACCTGAACTTTATACAGAGGCATCTCAGTAAGTGTTCCCATGTCAAGGGTTTCGAGTATGCCCTGTGCGATAGCCTCTGCAATCTGATCAAATTCTGCATCAAATTTAGCGTTGTCCTTTTCATTATCAATAAATCCTGCCTCTATAAGTAATGCCGGCATTTTGGTCCTTTTCAGCACCACAAGATTCGGTCGTTCGATTACTCCGCGGTCTTCAAAACCAAGATTTGCCAGCTCTCTGTTTATGTTGCGTGCCATTTCCGCTTTTATTCCGCTGTCCTGAAATACCAGTGTTTCTATCCCGGTTGATTTTTCAGGCACACCCGTTGCATTTCTGTGAAAAGAAATAAAGAAATCCGCATCGGCATTATTTCCCATCATTGCTTTCTCCAATGGTGTATTGTATACATCGTCTGTCCTTGTGTATTCAATATCCACACCATTATTCTGAAGAATCCGTCCGACTGCCAGTGCAAGGTTCAGATTATCATCCTTCTCCTTCCGTCCCTCATAACTTGCTCCCCAGTCACTTCCGCCATGACCGGGATCGATCACAATCCTGTATGCCATATAATCCCCGTTTCTATCCTGTCACAGGATAAAATGCGTTTTATTTATTATATGAACATCGCCCGGGTGTGTGACATATTATCTTGCCGTGCCGGAAGTATTTGATGAACCTGTGGCATTTTTCTCATTTCCGCCCAGATCATCCACACCGTCTTTGATATCGTCCCCGACATCTTCCACACCGTCTTTGATGTCATCCCCAATATGATCCATATCTTTTTCCAGACTGTTATCCGTGTTTTTGCCGTTATCACTGTTACTGCTGTTTCCGCTCTCATCGGTCACACTGTTTACATTGCTGTCCGTGTTATTATCGGCAGAGCAGGCTGCGAGTCCTGTCATCATCATAAGAGTTACCATACAGATTGCGATTTTTCTCATTTTACACATAAAAAATCTCCCTTCATACTAAAAGTTGTTTCCCTCTTAGTATGACCGGGAGATTTGATTTTATTCATTTATTTTATTTTGTCATTTCAGCAAGCTGTGCCATGGTTTCATCCATAATACGCTTATTCACAAGAATATCTGTTTTACCATTGACGGTTGCCTGATAATAGTTGGAATCGTAGGTTGTATATTGTACAGTTACGTTTCCATAGTAATCATCGAGCTGTCTGTTATAAACGATGGTGTATACAGGATCCTGATCCGTTACAACCGTGGACTGATCGTAGATAATACGCTCCACACCGCATTTGGAAAGAATATCAAAATAAAAATCTTCCAGAGCCTCTTCATCGACTTCTTTTCCATTGATTTCATACAGGTTCTGCTCCGTCTTTCCATCAGAAGCATAGGTGGTCTTGTTTAACAGGGTATATTCGCCGTCCGGAGTGGTAAATACAATGCTTCCGGCATCATGTGCTTCTTCGGTGGAAGTTGCAGGTTTTGCAGCAATATCGGAAAGTTTGATATAGATCACCTGTTTGTAAATATAGTCGAGCGGATCGATACCCAGCACTGCTTCGGCAGATGCTTTGGAAATCAGATAAACATTCCCTGATACTTCTTTGGCATTTCCCACCGTCTTTGTGATTCGTGCATAGTAACAGCCGGTAGCTTCGTCATATGCACCGAAATCAACGGTTTTAGACGCATTCTGGGTCACGCCGGTATCGGCATCGGTATCACGGTAATTGATGATATACTGACGCTTGGAATCCGTCAGTCCATAAGCATCGAGGTCTTCCTTTGTCGCCTTATAATTTACCAGCTTTGAAAATTGTAATTTATCAAGGGTATCCGATTGTAAATCATCAATCTTGTTTGTTTCTGCGGAACGGTAGGTTAAAAACGGGGTACTGAAGAACCATTTACAGGTACCGATCAGGTCGGTTTCCGATCCGTTTTCCATGTATACCATTTTTACGGTAAGACCATCATTATTGATGGTGATATCGTTGAGGGTATCGGTCGCAAAAGCCGGGAATGATTCCACATTTGCATAATCGTACATATCTTCACGGCAGACGTAGAGCAAATCCGTGTTCACAGTATAAATCTTATCTTTTCCTTCTATCTTCAGATAGTATTCCTGAAGCATGGAATTATAATCACCAATATAGAAAGTTTCTTTTATACCGCCAAGATTCTCTACTTCGAGGGTGAGGTAAGGATCGTCTAATCCGTATTTGTCATCACTATCCGCATCTTCTACTTCACGGCTTGTCCGGGCTGCCACAAATTTTGTTACAAAATTATTGGAGAAAGCTGTGGAGGATAATGGAAAATCTTCATCATCCGCATTATACCAGATATCCTTAATCAGCTTATAATTCAGCTTTTCCCCATCACGGTACTGATAAGATACTTTTGAAATCTCACTTTCCTTAAACGAGGTCAGTGCTTCGGTATAGGTAACGGTATCCGTACCGTCATCTTTTTTGTCCTTTTTATTTCCAATCTGAATCAGAACCAGAACACCGATGAGCAATACCAGTACAACACCCATTATGATTAAATTTCTTGTTCTCTTTGCTTTCATATATTACTTCTTTCTTCTCCTGTACCAGATAATGCCTCCGACAATCAGAATTGCTGCCGGTATGCCTACGGTCAGATAACCAATCTTTACATCTACATCATGCACATAAACCAGACGATTATAAGATTTTGACTTCTTATCCACATATACGGTATCTTCCTGTCCGGTTATCCACTTCATACTGTTGATTACAAATTTTGTATTTGCTTCGGCAAGTGTATCGTTGATATTTGCGACACCTTCCCTTGCCAGTACGGAATAGGAACCACTGTAAACCAGTTTTGATTCTTTTCCATCATCCAGTGTCTGTGTGGCTGCAACCGCATAGGTATAAGTACCGGACGGATCTGTATTTAACTTCGCATAGGAGCTGTCCGATTTTGATTTATAATATGCTGTTCCGGATGATTCTAACAATGGTACAACCGTAACGCCATCTTTCTCTTCGATATCCACTTTGTCAGAAGCGATCAGCAGAAGACTTGCCCCTGCATCAATAAGATCCTGTGTGATTTCATGGCTTCTCAAAACCGGTTTTACCATAAAGTTATAATCACCATTATCACTGGTATAATAATAAGCATTGTTCTGTTCCAGTACGGTCACATGGTTTACACTGAGCCCGTATCTTTCCAGAATCGCATCAAAGTTCGGAAGAACCGCATCGGTCTTTACCATCTTATATTCTTCTGCTATAAAGAGAGAACCGCCGTTATCCAGATAATCGGAGATACACTGGTATTCCTTGTCGGTAAAATCACCGGTCATGCTGTTGATGATGAGGAAATCCGCATCTTCCGGAATTGCCCCTTCGTTCTCCAGGTTCAGATCCTCGACGTCGATGTTCTGTTTCTGAATATCGGATTCCACCGTTCCAAGCACTGATTTTCCGGAACCGGTCAATACATATGCTTTCATGGTTTTCTCGGATGTTACATAATCGATGGCATTGGTAATCTGACCTTCCATGTCGTACTGATAATATACATATCCGCTGGAAGATGAGGATGAGGATGACGATGACGATGAGGATGACGATGACGATGAAGTATCTTCACTGTCCACAGAGGTTGATATAACCATGTCTGTCAGGTCGATTGCCTTATATCTATCCCCACATACCACGACGATACTTCCCTGTGTCATGTTTGCATTGTACTTTGATACAATGTCAGGGCTTTTTGCAGGATCTTTTGTTTCCAGCTTGATATGGCTGCTGTGTGCAGCATAGTCGTTCAGCAGCCGCTGCAAGTCCGCATATTCGGAACCTGAGCTTGCCAGTGTAATAATCGTAATATCCTGATCCAGATTCTTCAGGTAATTCACTGAAGTATCAGTGAGGGTAAAGATATCTTTTCTGCTTAAATCAATCTGTGTGATATTGGTGCTGAGTGCATTTGATATCAGGTTGATGATAATGACAAATACTACTGCAAGTACGGTAACTCCTGCCATGTAATTTGCATTGGATGCTTTTCTCATGCTTGCCTGGCTTCTGGCTTTTTTCTTTGCTTTCTTTTCTTTTTTATTATCCTTTTCGCTCACAGTAACACCTCCTTAGCTCCAGCGTCTCTTCTGTACTGACTGTACAGTAAGGAATACGAATAATCCAATCAGTGACACGAAATATACAATTCCATTCAAATCCAGCACTTCTGTTTCAAAGAAATAGCTGTACATATAGCTGACGGATAAATGAAGCATTACCTGCTCTAAAAATCCTTCAAACATGGATGAATTGATTAAATATGCTATAATAACTCCAATTATTCCAATAACTCCGATAATTCCAGAAATCAGCAATGCATTGTGAACATTGTTTCGGAACAATATATAGTAGAGAACTGCCAGAATAACAAAAAATACGGCGGTCACAACTGCGGTCGGCATAGGCTTGCTCGGCACAATTCCGGTCATATACTGCATCATGAATGACAGCAGGATTACCGCAAATGTAACGACTGCAGAGATAATCTGGTTCTCTGTAATGGATGATATGAATAGTCCTACGGCAAAATATACCGCACCCATCAGGAAGAATCCGCCAATGGCACTGTAGGATGCCAGGAACGGAATCTCACCATAATCTGCCATAAACAGCGGATACATGCAGATAATCAGGACATTTACCAGAAATACAGTAAGTATGGCAAGATATTTGCCCCACACGATCTGTCCGACCGTAACCGGTGCGGTAAACAGCATCTGGTCTGTCTTTGTATGCCTTTCATCCGCAAATACTTTCATTGTCATAACAGGTACGAGGATCATAAAGACAATGGATACATAGGAGTACTCCAATGTTTTACCGATCCATGCATAACTGCTCTTTACATTAATCATATAAAATACATACCCAACGACCAGTGCAAGGAATGCTATAAAGACATATCCTGTCATTGTCGTAAAGTAGGATTTTACTTCTTTTTTATAAATCGCTAACATCTTCTTTTTCCTTTCCCACCATTAACGGCTCTTCTTTCCGTCATTTCCTGTAACTTTAATAAATACATCTTCCAGTGACATATTGGAATTCTGCATTCCTACAATCGGACATTTTGCCGCTGCACACGCATAGAACAAATCCTGGCGCACGTCATATTCCATTCCGGTTGTGATAAGTGCACGCGTACAGCCCTGTTCGGTTGCATTTAATACTTCAAATTTATGAATCTTATCCAGCTTGTTTAAGATCGCCTTTACCTTGTAATCCGGTGCAGCAACCAGCACTTCGAGATTATTAGAACCTTCCACATGTTTTCCGAGATTATCCGGTGTGTCCTTCGCCACTAACTGTCCCTTTGAAATAATCAGAACTTCGTCACAGACAGCACTGACCTCCTGCATGATATGGGTACTCAGGATAACCGTGTGATGCTTTCCGAGTTTCTTAATCACTTCCCTGATTTCCACGATCTGCTTCGGATCCAGTCCGACAGTCGGTTCGTCGAGAATAATAATCTCCGGAAATCCGAGAATTGCCTGGGCAAGACCGACTCTCTGCTTATAACCTTTGGAAAGGTTCTTGATCAGACGCAGGAACACATCTTCAATGCCTGCCATCTTTACAACCTGGTCAATGCTTTCCTTCCTCTTCGCCTTCGGAATGCCTTTTAAATCGGATGCAAACTCAAGATATTCCTTTGGCGTCATATCCATATACAATGGCGGTATCTCCGGAAGGTATCCGATGCATTTCTTTGCTTCTTCCGGCTCTTCGGTGATATCATGTCCATTAATCAGCACCTGTCCTTCTGTCGCTGCAAGATACCCTGTTATAATATTCATCGTGGTTGATTTTCCTGCACCATTCGGGCCAAGAAATCCATAGATCTTACCCGGTTCAATTGTGAAGCTAAGATCATTTACGGCAAGATGATCGCCATATTTCTTAACTAAGTTTTTTACCTCTATCAACGGTACTTCCTCCTTTATTCCATGAAGTCATACTCCATTCTTTATTACACCTTTTATGCCTAACTTGTACATTCTAACATAAAGTTTTACACATTTCCATGTTTTTTTCATGTATTTCACAATAAAATCACAAAATCCCGGAGCAAATGTCCGGGATTCCACACTTCTTTGTAATCTAGCCGATTACATGCTTCATATTATAGAGTCCTGCCGCTTTCCCTTTGAGGAATTTTGCTGCGGAAACTGCTCCTTTTCCAAAAATTGCTTTTGAATAAGCCGTGTGCTTAAATTCAATCACTTCATCCGTACCTGCAAAGATAATCTCGTGTTCTCCGACAATCGTTCCACCTCTTACGGCACTGATTCCAATCTCTTTCTTCGGGCGTTTCTCTCTGAGTGTGCTTCTGTCATATTTATAATCATATTCCTGATTCAGTTCATTGTTCATCGTATCTGCCAGTGCAAGTGCTGTTCCGCTCGGTGCATCCAGCTTCTGGTTGTGATGCTTCTCCACGATCTCAATATCGAATCCCGCATCTGCCAGTGTCTTTGTCACAGTTTCAAGCACCTTCATCATGGTGTTGATTCCCAGTGACATATTCGCAGAACGGAGCAGAGCCACTTTTTCTGCTGCCTGATTGATTTTCTCAATATCCTCATTGCTGTAGCCTGTCGTACAGAGTACCGCCGGAACCTGCTTCTCCACTGCATAGGAAAGGATTCCGTCTAAGAGTGACGGATGTGAGAAATCGATAATCGCATCTGCTTCTTCTTTTACTTCTGCGATGGACGGATATACCGGATATCCGCACTCTGCCTTTGCAATATCTACCCCGGCTACAATCTGTGCATCTTCATCGGCTTCTACAATGCCGGAAATAACCTGACCCATCTTTCCACCGCAGCCGACCATAATAATTCTTGTCATCTTATACCTCTTTTTCTAATCTGTGTGCTTATCCTTAAAGAATACCATATTCCTGCATGGCTTTTCTTAATCTTTCCTTATTTGCATCTTCCATCTCGGTAAGCGGTGCACGGAGAGAACCAACTTCTTTTCCCATAAGGTTCATGGCAGCCTTAACTGGAATCGGATTTACCTCGCAGAACAGTGCATGGATTAAATCCAGTGCCTCTAACTGCATATCCTTTGCCTTTTCAACATTTCCGTTAAAGTATTCCTCGCACATCTGATGTGTCTGCTTTGGTGCAACATTGGATAATACGGAGATAACACCTTTTCCACCCAGGGAAAGGATCGGAATAATCTGATCATCATTTCCAGAATAAATATCGAGCTTTCCTTTTGTCTGTTTTGCAATCTCTGCTACCTGGGAAATATTACCGCTTGCTTCTTTTACTGCTACTACATTCTCTGCTTCTTCTGCAATCGCTGCGATGGTAGACGGAAGAATATTTACACCGGTTCTTCCCTGGATATTATATAAAATAACAGGGATATGAATGGATTTTGCAATAGTCACAAAATGATTCTTCAGTCCGTTCTGTGTTGCTTTATTATAATATGGAGATACCAGAAGGACTCCGTCCGCACCTAATTTCTCAGCTTCCTGTGATAAATATACTGCTGTCTTTGTGCAGTTTGAACCGGTTCCTGCAATGACCGGGATTCTCTTATTTACCTTCTCAACCACGAACTTAATACATGCTAAATGTTCTTCGTGTGTCAATGTGGAAGCTTCTCCTGTTGTTCCGCAGACAATGATGGCATCCGTGTTTCCGGCAATCTGCTCTTCTACGATTTCTCCGAATTTTTCAAAGTTTACATCCCCATTTTCCTTCATTGGTGTAATAATCGCTACACCTGCTCCTGTAAATATTGACATGATATCCTCCTTTTTGCCTTTGGCTGTTGGCTGCTTTTTAAGAATTTTCTATAAAAACATAAAGGCTGACCAGATGGTCAGCCCTTTTATTACATACTAACAGCATTTCATAAAATGTTCATAGCTCTCCATCCAGGGATTTCCCATCAGATGACAGTCATACAGTTCTTCACTGCATGCCCAGGGATACAAAACGGCAGGAAAATCTGATCCCTTCGGCATTTTTCCCTTTCTTATCCTTTCTTCTGCACTGCCCACATCCGGGATATTACTCTTAAAAAATGCAACCTCTATTTCTATTCTTTAATTAAATTTATGTTAGCACTATTAGATACCTTTGTCAAGACTTTATACCGGATTTCCGGAATTATATATCATATTCCAGCTTTGACACAGATACTTCATATGCGATATGCTTTTCTATCTCTTCCTCGCTGATTTTTTTCACATATTCCCGGCTCTGCACCCGTCCCCACACCTGAATCTTTCCGCCGACTTCAAAGGTGGAGGCAAATCTTGCATTTCTGCCCCATGCAATGCATGGAATATAATCACTCTTTCCATATGGACGGTTGACTGCGATCAGCAAATCGGCAATCTCCCTTCCAAGCGGTGTTTTCCTGTAAACAGGCTCTTTGCAGATGAAGCCGTCCAGATAGATCTGGTTCGTCTTTCCAGCCTCCGGATTCTCATCGACGAATTCCCACTCCCGCACGAATACGGACAGCACAAGCTTATTCTTCAATCCCTCATGCCGGTTATAGGAACGGAACTGTCCGGATGTTTCCACCAGACGGCCGATGCAGCTTTCCGTCACATCTACCAGACGTTCAGAAACCATAAGCGGTATCACATCGGATAACTCGCTCAGTCTGCTGACTGCCACATCTACTATGTAGAAACCCTCTCCATAAACCTGGTGGCTATATCTGAAATCCGATACAATCTCACCTACAATACTGACCCTGTTGTTCTCAATTACCTTATCTACCATTGGTATTTTCTCCCTTCTTAATATGACCCTTATCATCAGGATATCAGGTTTCCTGACTCTCTCACCATAATTCTGCAATCAATGTTTAAGCAGGCCGGTGTTTTAATTATTTCTCTTTATAATCATATGCATAAAAAATGAATTTTAGAACAACTTTTTTCAAATTTTTATAAAAATTTTTCACAAAGCTTCTGGTATTCTTCTTCCGTGATATTCAGGACACTTCCATGTCTTTTCTTTGTCTGTCCCATATCATACTCGGATTTGTCCAGCACACGGAACACTCCGGATGCCATATCACTTGTTACGATCGGCAGATATCCTGCGTCCGTTGCAAACTGATCCACCATCAGGCAGTATTCTTCCCTGTCATTGAACGGGAAGCAGAGCGGTCCTTCCACTCCTTTTAATTTATTCACTTCCGGCACAGGCAATTCTTCAAAATCGAGACTTCCCACATCCCGGCTCTTATCCGCTATGATGTTTTTAGTAGTTTCATCTTTGGAAAAACGGTAATAAACTCCGTCATTTTCGATCATGGTCGTATCGATGACATGGTTTTTACGCTCCAGATATACAAAAGGTTCTGTAAACTGCTTAAAATCCTTTGTTCTTGCCGCATAGATTCTCTGCTTTGCCTCTTCCTCACCTTCGCATTTTACCATGGATGCCCAGTAAGTGAGATAATCTCCTGTCTTTTCATCATAGACAGCTTCCGGTGCCCACAGACATCCCGCCTGTGGAATCGCAAGTTCTACGGCTTCCGGACTGCTCCAGTCCGTCAGGTTCTCCGATGACATGACCATAAGATTTCTGCTGCCTTCGTACTGTGCAATTCCCCATCCCTTGCCTGCGTGTATACAAAGGTCGGTTGCTATGATATAGAATTTTCCGTCCAGGCGGTTTCTCAGTATGAAAGGATCTCTCAGCCCTTTCTCCCCAACCTGACTTACAATTACCGGCTTTCCGTTATTCAGATCCTTCCAGTGCAGTCCGTCCCTGCTGACTGAAAAATAAATCTGTTCCCCGTTTTCTCCTTCTCCAATAAAATGTACAAATAAATATGCCTGATATTTCATAATAAAATCTCCTTTTCTGATATTAAAACAGGGCAGATCTCTCTGCCCTTATATAAATTAATTATTTGCCATCTGCTGTTTTCTGATGAATGCTCTCTTTCTCATGGTCGGATCAAGAATCTTCTTACGGATTCTGAGTGTCTTTGGTGTAATCTCAAGAAGCTCATCTGTGTCGATAAATTCAAGGCACTGTTCCAGACTCATTACCTTAGGCGGAACAAGCTTTAATGCATCATCCGAACCGGATGCTCTTGTATTGGTAAGCTGTTTCTTCTTACATACATTTACTTCCACGTCTTCTGCCTTACCTGTCTGTCCGATTACCATTCCAGAATATACCTTCTCGCCAGGTCCGATAAAGAGTGTTCCTCTTTCCTGTGCATTAAACAGACCGTAAGTAATACTTTCGCCTGACTCGAATGCAATGATGGAACCCTGTTTTCTGTACTGGATCTCTCCCTTGAACGGACCATATCCATCAAAAATAGTATTGATGATACCATTTCCCTTTGTATCTGTCATGAATTCACCACGGTATCCGATTAATCCCCTGGATGGAATAGAAAACTCAAGTCTTGTATATCCGCCATTTGACATAGACATCCCCTGGAGTTCGCCCTTTCTCTGAGTTAACTTCTGGATAACATTTCCTGAGAATTCTTCCGGCACATCAATATAAGCCAGTTCCATAGGCTCTAATTTTGCCCCTCTCTCATCTGTCTTGTAAAGAACCTCTGCCTTGCTGACTGCAAATTCAAATCCTTCTCTTCGCATGTTCTCGATTAATACGGATAAGTGAAGTTCTCCTCTTCCAGATACCTTAAAGCTGTCCGCATTCTCTGTTTCTTCCACACGAAGGCTGACATCCGTATTTAATTCACGGAACAGACGGTCACGCAGATGTCTGGAAGTAACAAATTTACCTTCCTGCCCTGCCAGCGGACTGTCATTTACCATGAACTGCATGGCAATGGTCGGCTCTGAAATCTTCTGGAACGGAATTGCAACCGGATTGTCCACGGAACAGATGGTATCACCAATATGAATATCTGCAATACCGGAAACCGCAACGATTGCACCGATGGTTGCCTCGTTTACTTCTACCTTTGCCAGTCCGTCAAATTCGTACAGCTTATTGATCTTTACTCTCTTCTGTTTCTCAGGATCATGTGCATTTACCATCATGACTTCCTGGTTTACCTTGAGTGTACCGTTATCAATCTTACCGATACCGATACGTCCTACATATTCGTTATAATCAATGGTACTGATTAATAACTGTATATCTGCATCCGGATCTCCTTCCGGTGCCGGGATATAATTTACGATTGTTTCAAATAACGGCTGCATATCCTTATGCTCGTCATCAAGTTCTACCATGGCATATCCTGATTTTGCGGATGCATATACGAACGGACAATCTAACTGTTCTTCAGATGCATCAAGTTCCAGGAATAACTCAAGAACTTCATCTATTACTTCTGTCGGTCTTGCTTCCGGACGATCGATTTTATTGATGCAGACAATAACCGGCAGATCTAATTCAAGGGCTTTCTTTAACACGAATTTTGTCTGAGGCATTGCACCTTCAAATGCATCTACTACAAGTACTACACCATTTACCATCTTAAGTACACGCTCTACTTCTCCGCCGAAGTCCGCATGTCCCGGTGTGTCGATAATATTAATCTTGGTTCCCTTATAATGAACTGCTGTATTCTTTGACAGAATTGTAATTCCTCTTTCACGTTCAATGTCATTGGAATCCATTACTCGTTCTGCCACTTCCTGATTTTCTCTGAATACACCGCTCTGTTTTAACAATTCATCTACCAGAGTTGTCTTACCGTGATCAACATGGGCAATAATTGCAATATTTCTAATGTCTTCTCTCTTTGTCTTCATCTTGATTTCCTCTAATTCTAATTTAATCTTCAGGTCAACGTGACAAGTTTACCACATTTTCACTTAATTACAATATTTTTTTTCCACAAATCAGAAAAAAATATTTTTTCATTCAGCTACAATATAACCAAATTTACATAATGACTTCCCCGTCGAGAAGTCCAAAAAACAGTTCTTCCGACTTTCCGACCGATGCCTGGCCGCCAGTCGCCTCCTGTATCTTCTTTAAGAATCCATCCGTATCCTCGGATTTTGCCACAATTCGCATTATGACATCTTCACTATATCTTGTATCCAGAATAAATGCTCCCTGTTTTGCGGCAAGATACTGGATCTTCCCGAGTCCGTTATAATCAGTGCGTATGACCAGTAGATAACCAGCATATTTTTCCAGTATTTTCGCCTGTTCCAATGCTGCCTTGACCGCTCCCTGGTAGGCTCTGACCAGTCCACCCGTTCCGAGCAGGACACCGCCGAAATATCTCGTAACCACCACTGCCATGTCATGCACCTGCTCATTAAGCAGCACATCGAGCATCGGCTTGCCGGCGGTTCCGGCCGGTTCGCCATCATCACTGCATCTGGTAAATTCATTATTACGTCCTATGACGATCGCCGAACAGTTATGCCTGGCATCCCAGTGCTTTTTCTTTACGCCCTCAATAAAGGAAGCTGCTTCCTCTTCGGAATGTACCGGTTTCAGATATGCAATGAACCGGGACTTTTTCTCCACTATTTCAGCCTGTGTTTCTTCATATAAAATCCTGTACATTTTTTATCCTCATCACTGTGTATGAATAATACAAATTCCATTCTGAATTTCTGACGGCAATGCGTATACCGCATCTTTGTCATAACTGTTTTTACCCTGGAAGGTCGTCTGATAAATTCTTGTTTCCAGAACATCCTGTGGGCAATGCTCTCCTGCCAGCTTTCCGGATACCGTACAGATCGTGTATTTAATATGGCACTTACAGCTTTCCGTCGGTATGGTCTTTGAACTGAAGTATTCCGTCTTTACGGAATCGCACACACCGTCGATCGCCAGATATCCGCAGGAAGTACATACATTCGCCTGCACAACCGTATCCGGTTTCTCCGGCTCTTCATAGGTATATCCCTTAACATCATGGATTTCCTTCATGATTTTACTCCAGAGTCTGTTATGGTAACTTGTATTTCCACAATATTTTGTAATATCCGTATTCTCATCAAATCCTGACCAGATACTTGCCGTCAGATAATTCGTATATCCGGAGAACCAGATATCATAATCGTCGGAAGATGTACCTGTCTTTCCTGACACATACTGATTGTCAATATTTGCCAGTTTACCAGTACCTTCGGTTACTACATCATGCATGGCATTGGTTAAAAGATATGCCGTATCTTCGTCAAGAACCTGACGTGTCTGCGGATTTGCCTCTAAAATTACTCTTCCGTTGCTGTCCGTTACTTTGGTATAGTACACCGGCTCAATATAAGTTCCACCGTTTGCAATGGCTGCATATGCGGCAGTCAGTTCTTCATTGTATACACCTTTGGTCAGACCGCCGAGTGCCGTTGCCTGTGTCACATCATTTGCACCACCGTAATTGTCCGCATCATCCTCACCTACCAGTGTGGTAAATCCGAAATTCAGCAGATATTCATAGGCAAGTTCCGGTGTCACATCCGTAATGGCTCTTACCGCTACGATGTTCATGGACTGCTCGATAGCATGCCTGATGGTATTTAATCCCCAGTAAGATTTGTACCAGTTCTGTACCGGTCTTCCGTTGGAATAATTAAACGGGGCATCGTTGTATACAGTCGCCAGTGACATATCACACGCATCCAGTGCCGGTGCAAAAGCTGCCAGCACCTTGAAACAGGAACCCGGCTGTCTTGGGGAATGTGTCGCACGGTTCAGGGAAAGACTCGTTTCCTTCTCACCTCTTCCTCCTACGATCGCTTTGATATATCCCGTCTTCTGATCCATCACCGTAAAGGATACCTGCGGCTGAAGGGAATACATGATGGTTTCTCCCAGACTCACATCGCCGTCCTTTGTGTACGCAGCCTTAAAGCCGTCAATACAGTTCTGAATATCTTCTTTCTCCGAGTAAATCAGCTTGAAATCCGACTGTCCCAGAAGATTCTTATAATAATAGGTCAAATCCACATTGGAATAGTTCTCCGTTGTTCCGTCTGCCCGCTGTACGGACCATTTCCAGTCGAAGGAATAATATACATTTCCCGGATAATTGTCCGGATCGGATGTTTCCCTGTCACAGATCTCCTGAATCTGCGGATCCTGCGTGGAATAAATACTTAACCCACCACTGTATAAAAGGTTGGATGCCTGTTCGTAAGTATATCCTTTCTGCTTCTGTAAATCCGTAAGGAGCTGTGAAATCAGTTCATCTACAAAATAGGAATACGGTGTGCTGTCCTGTTCACTCTCTACACTGACAGTCTGTATTCTGTCATACACCGCATCGGCTATTGCTTCCTGATACTCCTCTTCCGTGATATATCCGTTTTTCTTCATATTATTAAGTACTTTTTCCCGTCTCTTTACATTCTCCTCCGGGTGGTTAATCGGATTATATTTGGTCGGATTCTGTGTAATCGCCGCAATAACCGCACTTTCGGAAATCGTCAGCTCTGACACATCTTTATTAAAGTATCTCTTTGAAGCAGCCTGTACACCATAACAGCCTGCTCCGAGGTTGATGGTATTCAGGTAATTTTCCAGAATAACCGCTTTGGACTGGTTCTTCTCCAGTTCCACCGCAAGATACTGCTCCTGCACCTTTCGCTTAACCAGTTCGCCAAAGGAAGATTCGCTTCCTCCGTTTGCAAATACATTATTCTTTAAGAGCTGCTGGGTAATGGTACTTGCACCCTGCATATCCCCATTCATAAAGAAAGAAGCTCCCGCTCTTAAAATACCTTTGGTATCAATACCGTTATGTTCATAAAAACGTTCGTCCTCTATGCTGACGAATGCTTTCTGCAGACAGTCCGGTACTTTATCCAATGTAACCGGAATTCGGTTGGAACCGCTCGCTACAAGCTTCTCAATCTCATTTCCTTCACTGTCGTATACCGTAGTCGATACACCGGACGGTGCAATACTTATCTGTTCTACTTCCGGCGTCTCTTCCAGTATTCCACTGACAACACCCAGCCCCAGAGAAACTCCTGCTGCACCTATCAGCAGCAGAAAAAGCATAAAAATCCGAAAAATATTGATGACCAGCTTCGTCGAAATTCTCCTGCCGGATGATACCAGTAATTTATGTTTCTTTACAATGCCATTCTTACTGTAATCCATGTTTATATCCTTTCCTGCTTTTCGCAATTCTGTCATTTAACCCAGAACAATTACGAATTGCTTCGCAATTCCGCAAACATCTGGCATCATATTATTATACCAAATTCATCGCGGTTTTTAAAGCATTAATTCTATTTTTTGGCTTCTGCACCATAATCTTTAATAATTGCGAAATTCATAATTTGCATATATATTTATAAATTAAGCATTTCGCAATTATCCATGGTCTTTTAAATTATGGTTCATATTTTTTTTCTTATACGATTTTTGTATAAAATTTTAAGATTGGAAAATAATAGTTTTGAAAGGTTTTTACATTTTATTTTGAGAAAGGATTTTACACCATGGAAAATGTATATCTCTTTTTTGATGACAGTACCAAAGTGGAAAGTGATAAGGTTATTATCAGCGATGTCGCAACCGTACTGTGTCGGGATAAAACCCTGCAGAGTAAGATAAATGCCCTGAAAATATATTCTTTCAAGGGGAAAAATATCGGCAAAAACAGAGATGAGCGGGTTATTTTCACTGCACTGAAGGTATTTGAAATTATATCCGCTGAATATCCGGAGACGAATCTGATTCATCTCGGCAGCTGTGACTTTATCATCGAAAAGAATGCAAAGAAACCTTCGATGGCTATGATCCGGGTAAAAACTGTCCTGATCTGCCTGATTACATTTTTCGGCTCTGCCTTCACCATTATGGCATTTAATAATGATGTCCAGGTGCATAATGTATTTTCACAGATTTATACCTTTTTCTCCGGAAAGGAGAGCAGTGGCTTTACCGTGCTTGAATTCAGCTATTCGATTGGTCTTGGCGGCGGTATTCTCATCTTCTACAATCATTTCGGAAAAAAGAAGCTGTCGAGAGATCCGACTCCTCTGGAAATTGAAATGCGTTTATATGAAAATGATATTAAAACCACATTCATCGATGGTGTAAAAAGAAATAACAAACATATCGATGTTCAGTAGGAGGCAGGTATGACATTCTTATTATCGGTTATTACGGGGATCGGTGCAGGATTCGGTGTATCTGCGGGTGTATTTGCCCTGGTTACATCTTTAAGCCTTCTTCCGCGAATGGCGGACAAAACACATACCGGTTATGCCATGAGAACCTATGAAACCTGGGTATTCTGGGGCGGAATGTTTGGAAATAGTATCTATTTTTTCCAACAGTATGATGTCTCTCTTTCCTTTCGCTCCTTTTACCCGCTTCCCCTGATATTATTCGGAAGTTTTACCGGAATAGCCATAGGTACCCTCGCCGTTTCGATTGCGGAAAGTCTTAATGTCACAGCCGTTCTTGGACGAAGGGCAAGACTTCATTACGGACTTGGAGTCCTGATTCTCTGTTTTGCAGTCGGAAAAGCACTCGGTTCACTTCTCTTCTTCTATAAACACTGGTTTTAATTTCAGGAAAGGACACTGACAATGGCTAAAAAAATCAAGGATAATTATGACAACTATGTAAAAAATGTAACACCAGTCACGAATGTCTGGAAAAATATTTTCAACGCTTTCTGGATCGGCGGGCTGATCTGTCTGCTTGGGCAGTTTCTTCTGGATTTCTTCCAGAACATGGGATTTAAGAAAGAAACGGCGGGTTACTATGAAATGCTCGTATTGATTCTTCTATCCGTCATTCTGACCGGTCTCGGACTATATTCCAAACTGGCAAAATATGCGGGTGCAGGAACTCTTGTTCCGATTACGGGTTTTGCCAATTCCGTAGCATCTCCGGCCATCGAATTCCAGAAAGAAGGCCAGGTATTCGGCGTCGGTTGCCGTATCTTTTCCATCGCCGGCCCGGTCGTTCTCTACGGCATTCTGTCCAGCTGGATCCTTGGGATTATTTACTGGATTTTTCAGACATTTTTTGAAAAATAAATGACAGGAAGGAGTTATTATGTATCTGGGAAAAGCAAGTTTATCATACGAAGAACCGGTATATATCCAGGGATATGCATCGGTCGTTGGGAAGAAAGAGGGGGAAGGACCTCTTGCGGATCTTTTTGATGAAATCGTGGAAGATCCTATGTTTGGCGGGGAAAACTGGGAAGATGCCGAAGGCAGGCTCCAGCTCCGGACGGCACAGACTGCCATAAAAAATGCCGGTCTGGAACCGGAGGATATCCGGTATATCTTTGCCGGTGATCTGTTAGGACAGCTCATTGCAACTTCTTTCGGTCTAAAGGAATTAAACATTCCGTTATTTGGATTGTACGGTGCATGTTCAACCATGGGCGAATCCCTTTCCCTCGGCTCTGCATTCATCGCAGCCGGATATGCGGAACATATATTATGTCTGACTTCCAGCCATTTCGCAAGTGCTGAGAAATCGTTCCGTTTCCCGCTCGGATATGGTACACAGCGGAAATTTTCTGCAACATGGACTGTCACCGGAGGGGGCGGTGTCATATTAGGGAAGCATAGCGGTGTTGCAAAGATCTCCGCTGTTACCACGGGCAAAATCACGGACTTTGGATGTAAAGATAAGGAAAATATGGGGGCATGCATGGCACCTGCCGCCGCAGACACCATCTATACCCACCTTACGGATTTTGAACGCAGCCCACAGAATTATGACAAAATTATTACAGGAGATCTCGGCTATATCGGTCAGACGATTCTTCTGGATCTCTTAAAAGAAAAAGGCATTGATATCACGGAAAAACATATGGACTGCGGTCTGGAAATCTTCGACTGCGAACGTCAGGACACCCATGCCGGGGCAAGCGGATGCGGCTGTTCCGCTTCCGTGCTGTGCAGCCTGATTCTGAAAAACATCAGCACAAAAGTCTGGAACCGTGTACTGTTTGTTCCTACGGGTGCATTATTTTCCCCGGTTTCCACAAATGAAGGACAGTCCATTCCGGGAATTGCACATGCCATCGTTCTTGAATCCACAGGAGGTAGTGATTTATGATTTATCTGAAAGCATTTCTGGTCGGCGGAGTCATCTGTGCACTTACACAGATTTTTATTGATAAAACAAAGCTGATGCCGGGACGGATCATGGTCGGACTGGTTGTCATAGGCACATTGCTGGGGGCACTCGGCTGGTATGAATCCCTGATTGACTTTTCCGGTGCCGGGGCCGGAGTTCCGCTTTGCAGCTTTGGAAATTCTCTCTGGAAAGGGGTAAAGGATGCGGTAGATGAAAATGGCTTTATTGGTGTCTTTACCGGTGGTTTTCAGGCGGGTGCGGTCGGAATATCCGGTGCATTGATTTTCGGTTATCTGGCTTCCCTGGTTTTTAAACCGAAAATGAAACAGTAATTTTACGGCAAAATGCCGGAGAGCAGGCTGTATGAAGCTGTTCCCCGGCATTTTATCTGTTGCTTTTTATTGCTTTTTGTTACTTTCTGTTGTTTCTTGTTGCTTTTTGTTACTTTCTGTTGTTTCTTGTTGCTTTTTATTACTTTTTATTGCTTTTTGTTAGTTTTTGTTTATTTTACAATTACTTTTGCTGTGAATTCGGTCGGAATGTCGTGACCCTTTCCGCTCGGAATCGGTACGGAGAAGTTCGGTGTACCGTCTTCATTCCAGTAAATTCTCATAAGTGTTGCATTTCTTCCTGCATCATATAATGGCTGATAGCCTTCGTCCACAAGGTATCTCTCTTCCTGACGTGCATGGTATACCATAACATCATGACCTTCTTCATCTTTTGTGAAGCTGTTGTGTCCCGGTCCGAACTGTCCGTTCTTTCTGGAACTCTGGAATACCGGATGTTCTGATTTCGTCCAGGATGCCGGATCCAGTAAATCGGCATTCTCATCGGCGGTACACATTCCCAGGCAGTATAATGCATCCGTTCCTGCTGCTGAATATACCAGGAAGATTTTTCCATTTCTTTGCAATACTGCCGGACCTTCACATACCGGGAATCCATGTCTTTCCCAGTTGTATTCCGGTGCTACTACGGCACAGATTCTGTCAGAGTCAATCGTCCACGGATTTACCATCTTTGCTACATAGATAACGGAATCAGCAGGATGTTTCTCCGGCCAGAACATATATAATTCACCGTTATGCTCAAATACGGTATGGTCAAGTGAGAAATCAGTAAATGCAATGCTGTCATTCGTGGTTGTCTGTACTCTTCCAAGATTTACCCATTCTCCCTTAAACGGATCGGCATCAGCACATTCCAGAACGTGTGGACGGATGGACCACATCTCATTTTCATCGATTACGGTTGTAAAGTAGATGTACCATTTTCCCCGCACGAAGTGAATCTCAGGTGCCCAGATATGAGGGCTGTTATCGCCCGGAAGCGGCTCTCTCTGATATACCACTCTCTCCTCATAAAGTCCGGAATTATCTGCCAGTCCTTCGAGTGTCTTTGCACGACGGAGCGTAATATTGCGGTACTGATATTTTCCGACCAGATTATGCTCCATATCGGTATGGGAACCGGTGAAATAGTAATATCCGTCCGTATGTTTATAGATAAACGGATCGGCTCTGTGATAAATGATCGGGTTTGTATACTGATGTTCGTAAATTGTTCCTGTTACTGTCTTTTCTCCTGCGGATTCTGTATCAACTTCTCCCCAGGTAACCTTCTTTGTATCTTTTTCACCATTGGAATATACAATCTGCACGGTTTCCGGTAATTCCGGAGTTTCTCCCTGTTTTACTTCCACACAGATTTCCTCGATCTGATCGATCACCACTTCTTCCGGCTTTCCGAATCTCTTCTGCAAGTTTTCAAGCTGTGCCTGTGTAATCTCTACAATCGCTGATTCTGCCGTATATTCCGGTGTTTCTGCTCTTTCAGCCACTTTTTCTTCCCCGAAGGTAATCAGATCCTTTGATTCATAGCAGAATACCTTATCGTTGTCCACTGCATCCATGGCATAGATACGGAAGGAATCTCCGTCCTTTACGATCTGCGGCTTTGCCATTCTCTTAGATCCTGACTGTGCAAAGAGAATACCGTTATCTCCGTTAAATGCATACCAGTCTTCCTTATCGTAACTGTATTCCAGATGTAAACTGTCTGACTCTTCGTTATTCCAGTTTACGGTATATGGTCTGATATAAAATCCTGTCTTGTTCATGTTTCTTTTATCTTTCCTTTCCTGCGGAGCTAATAATACTGCCACTGCACGCATATCTTCCGCCGTCTTTAATTTTAATACCCGGTTTTCCACGATCACATCTGCCGTTTCATCCGAATACTGTGCAATGATCTGATCCGGGCAGTCATCCGGAAGCGGTATCTCTATGACTTCCGGATAGCCGCCGTGGAAGGTATGGATAAGGACATATGCCTGTCCATTCTCTCCGGTTCTTACAATACCCTGCCAGCCCTTCAGATGACGTTCGCTGCCAATCTTCGGACTTACATGGTAAGTATATCCCTTCCTGATAATCGGGACGATTTTCTTATAAAATGCCATACCATCATCGATCGCTTTCCACTGTGCCTCCGTCAGTTCCGTTACATCGCCGGACAGACACATTCTTCCAAGGAAGGTATTTGCAATGGAATAGGCAATTCTCTTTACACTATCCGTCTTTCTGATAACAGCCCAGATCTGGCTCTGACGTGGCAGGATTGCCCGGTGAAGATTTGCTGCAATTACCGGGATCTCCTCACATTCATGTGCATCGGAAAATGATGCCATCGAGCATAAGCTCATCATCAGCGGCTCCAGCTTATGTCCGCCGGATGCACAATTCTCCAGAATGATTCCAGGTACTTCTGCAAGAACTTTCCGCACAAAATCAACGGATGCTTCCATATTCTTACGCAATCCTTCACCTAACGACTCACTTCCGTCACATCCGATGCCGATGGTATCATTGTAATCCATCTTCATATATTCAAATCCGTAAGTGTTTAATGTTTTGATTACTTTCTCTGTCAGATATTCAGTTACCCACGGATCGGTCATATCCCAGAATCTTCTGCTGTATGTTGTAATCGGATACCCATCCCTCTTTAACTGATGTTCCGTATTATGATAAGCTTTTGCGGCACTTCCGATATTATCAATCTCAAACCAGATACCCGGCTTCATACCGGCAGCTTTTATCATATCCACTGTTTTCTTCAGACCTTCCGGGAACAGGGTTGGGGATATATTATAATCTCCCATGCTGATATCCCACGGCACACCGTCCTCTTTGAACCAGCCACAGTCGATGACAAAATATTCAAAATCCCTATCCTTGATGGCATTTATAATTCCTGATATATTCTCATGGGAAGGGCAGCCCCAGGTCGTACAATATTCATTAAAGATGATTGGAAGATGTTGTTCGCTCTCCGGAATATCATCCAGATATTTCTCTGCCGCCTGTGTCAGTCTGTGACAGATTCTGTCAATCCCGCCGCCATGGCATACACTGACAATGGCAGTCGGAGTTTCAAATGATTCTCCAGGATGAAGCACCTTCATCCAGTGTCCAAATTCACGGTCTGCGATGCCGCCGGAAATATGCAATGCATCGTCCTGACGGTACACTTCCATCTGCCAGGATGCCTCGTGCGCAAGCTGCACACCCCAGAGAACTTCATTCTCGGTATCTTCTATCGCTACAAAAGGAAAGAACTTCTTCACCGGCATCGAACCTGTCTGTCCAAATCTTTCACTGGACACGGACCATGTGGACCAGGACGGTTCTAATTGCAGATCTTCCACAGTTTCCGTCGATAATCTTCCTTCATGGCTCCATTTACTTCTCAGACGATGCACCAGCAGTTTTTCTGGTCCGTCCCCTGTTAAGAATGGGGATATATTCCCCAGTTCAAAGCTGGAGAGCATCTCCATCGTGATATCCTGTCCGGACACATTTTCCACGATGTTCTTCATCTCAAAGCTTTCATCACCCTGATAATAAGTCACAATATGCGTGACACGGTATCCTCTCGCATCTTCTAAGAATGTCTTAACGATGGTGGCATCTTCTGTTTCTTCCACTACCTGACTCTTATAATCCAGCCTGTTGGCAGATTCGCTGTTACGCATGGACGAACCGTGTCCGTAACAGTTCGGATACATATCACCCACCAGTTTCATCTGCACAAGTGAATTGATTCTGTAGAATTTCTCTGCATTGTCTTGGCCATCCATATCTGCCGGAATAACAGAAAAACCAGCCGTAGCATAATCGGTTTCCTGTTCATATCGTAATATCATATCTCCGACAGGAATCCGTGATATTTCTTCTATTGCCATATTTCCTCACTTTCTGCCGTTTCCCATCCAGTACGGCCTGCTTTCCATGAGTCCAGTATATCATATTTTTTTCTTTTTATCTATCCTTTTATGTAGGAATTTCCCATAATATAGAAAACCTCCCGCCGGAAAACCTGCGGGAGGAAGGGATTACATTATATCTGTTTTTATTACTCTAATACTGACTTAATCTGGTTGATGTAGTCCTGATTTGTCTGGTTAGCTGATTCTGTTAAGTCTGCAACTTTATCTGCAGGATCTCCGCCACCTTCAAATACCCATTTTTCTACACCTTCGAAACCATCGTACATAGTAGCTGAGTTGTAGTTGTTAGCTAACCATGTATCGAATCCAGGAATCTGAGCGGAACCATAGCATGTCCACTTAGAATTCTTAACGGTTTCAAAGAATGCATCAAAGTAAGGAGCTCTATCAATACCATACTGATCTTTACCTTCTGTATCACCACCAGCAAGAGTTGTTGGATGTTTCTTCTGGTATTCTTCCCAGATAGTATCATCTGTTGTGATTGGGCAGTTATTGATAGGTCCAGGAACTAAACCTGATACGGAAGCTCCGTCACCTTCTGCACCAACAGCAACGATTTCATCATATTTGGAAAGTTTGTATGTCCATCCTTCCGGACCCCATGTAAAGTATTTAAGAACTTCGTATGCTTCACGAGGATAAGCACAGTCAGCATAAATACCACCAAAGTCCATGGTAGCAAGATATGTATCACTGCTTGAATTGTCTTCGGTATGAGGGAGTACATATGGAACCCAGTATACATGACGTGTATACATTTCATCTTTGTCCCAATATCTTTCCCAGCACCACCAGTTATCAAGACGCATAGCAACCATACCTAAATCCTGAGGAAACTGGTTGTCTGTTCCTTCGATAACAGCAGGAGCTTTGTAACCTTTGTCGATCCATCCTTTTTCAATTTCCACACCGTCAGCCCAGTTAGTCAGGTCAAATTCTTTACCATTCCAACCGAACTCACCGATACAATCTGCATCAGATGCGATAGGATACCATGTGATAACTGTAACAGCTTCAGATACACCCCATCCCTGGCCATCACCAGTTGTAAGGCTTTCTGCTAAAGATTCCATATCTTCAAATGTCCAGTCTGTAGATGGCATATCTGCATTATGTGTTGTGAAGTAGTTCATGTTTAACCATGCTTCTGTTGGGAAGAACTTAACAGGTGTTGTCCACTTGCCGTCTGTTCCAAGATATCCAAGCTGGAATTCATTGATACCACCGATAACATTCTTTGTATCAGGGTCTGCACTCCACATACCATCCATGTTAGTTAACATACCATTTGTGATTGCGAAATCCGGTGTACCAAGTACCCAGAATACGTCCGGCATGTTATCTGTTCCCAGATAGTTCGTTAAGTTTGTATTGTTGTCTGTAACAAGTACCTCACTTGGTTTTACTGTGATGTTAGGGTATTTCTTTGCCCATTCTTTATTCAGAGAGTCTACAATAGGACCATCTTCCCAGAACTGGTAAGTAAGAGTGATTTCATCCTCGGTCATTGGTGACAGAGTTGCAACCTGCTTCTTCTCTTCTTTCTTACCACATGCTGTAAACAGGCTTCCTGTCATAGCTACTGCAAGAGTTAAGCAAAGCACTTTCTTTATGTTCTTTGACATAAGACATCCTCCTTTTTATTAATTTTTCCCTTTTTTTATTTATTGGCAGTATGCCAGGCATACTTAAACCCATATGATAAATTCAAATCATACAGGAAATTCCGGAGAATTTCCTGCATAATATATTGGTATTATTCACCAGTGATACCAGCTCTGTCCACACTTTCTACGAACTGCTTCTGTAAAACTGCATAAATAATTAATAACGGTAAAATAGTTAATATCGTTGCTGCCATTCGGTAAGCATCATTGATCGTCGCTGAATTTGACGAACCAGAACCAGTATTACTGTTATATGCACTGTCGAACGCCGAATCAAAGATTGACAGCTGATTAATCAACGGTGTATAAATATTGTTTTCCTTAACCTTACTGTATAAGTAAAGCTGTGATAAATACTGTTCATTCCAGTACCATACGAAGGAGAAGATTAATACTACGATTAATGCTCCTGCTGCTGATGGAAGTGCAATCTTAAAGAATGATTTAAAATGTCCGGCACCATCAATAGCAGCCGCTTCATTTAATACCGGCGGAATCTGCTTGAAGAATGACCAGCAGATCAGGATAAACAACTGTGACTTAAATCCATTTGCCAGAATAGCAGGGAAAATAAATGTCATCAGTTTACCTGTCCATCCAAAAGATGTATACATCTGATACTGTGTTGTCATTAAAAGTGAACTAGGAAGAACAAATGAGAAGATAATCAATCCCATGATAAAGTTCTTTCCTTTAAAATTATATCTTGCAAGTCCGTATCCTACGATGGAACAGGAAACTACCTGACATAAAGTAGGAAGACCGGATATAATAAAGCTGTCTTTTAATGATTTCCAGTAATTCATGGCTTTCATGGTTGTCCTGTAGTTCTCAAATCTGAGCTTTGACGGAATCCAGTTGATGGATGAGTCAAACAAATCTGACAATGACATGAAACTTGTACTTAATACCTTTAATAATGGATATACAAACACAAATCCAACACAGGTAAGTATAACATAAACCACAATTTTTTTCAAGAGGCCCATGTCATCTTTCGTACCAAACATTATCTTGTGAAGCTTTTCCTTCGACATAGGAGTCTTGGCTTTTTTTACTTTAACTTTTTCTGCTTTTTCCTTCTTTGGTTTAACTTCTTTTACTGCATCAGCCATCGTAATTACCTCCTCCCAGGTCTTTTCCTGCAAGTTTCATCTTTTCTTCCTTCTGAATTGCTTTCTGAAGCTTAATCTGGTTCTTGATTAACTGCTTCTGATGTTTTGCAAGTTTCTTTCTAGTCTTCTTTTCAAGCTGCTTGTTCTTCTTGATCTGCTTCTCATACAAATCCTTCTTTGGAAGGAAACATAAAGCAACAATACCAACGAAGAGCAGTACCACGATTGCATACATCCATGCAAATGCTGCGGCATATCCATAACCCATGACACTCTGTAATGCTGCCTTGATTGTATCAATCAGCGGGCTGATGATTGCATCCTGTGACAGGAATACAACGGTATAAATCGCATTTAACAGAAGCATTGGCTTAATGGTTGGAAGTGTAATCTTCCAGAAACATTCCCAGTTAGAACCACCGTCGATCTTTGCAGCTTCATAAAGTGAAGTATCAATCTTCTGCAATGCTGCAAGGAAAATCAGGATCTGTACACCGGAATACCATAATAACATGATGATATTGCTAAAAATCCACAATACAGAATCTGAAATCCAGGCTGGAAGTAAACTCTGTATTACCGATTCAATGACTGTCATATCAACTGCCTGAATACTACTGTTTTCGGAATTGATCATGGTCATAACCGGACCGCTGACTACGATAACCGGCAGGAAGAAGATCGTTCTGTAAACACCTTTTCCCGGCAGTTTCATATTCAGCATCATTGCCATAAGCAGTGCAAATACTACGATAAGTGGTACACCAAGAAGCATCTTGAATGCCAGTGTACCGAGCTGGGTAATCAGCTCAGGGTTCTTATCAAGTACACTTGCAAAGTTCTGGATACCATTAAAGGTAACGGTATTTGTTTTTACAACTACATTACTGAATGCGTAGATAATCGCTATGATTAACGGATACAGCAGACAGATTAATGCACCGGCAACATATGGAATCATGAACACATAACCCATTCTGTTTTCACGCTTCTTTAACTTGCCTTCTTTTACCTTTACCTTGATTTTCTTCCTTCTGCCATACTCGTCGAATAATTCCATTCTCTCATTCTGGCTCAAGAGTTCGTCTACGGTATAGGTTTTCTTTTTCTTCTTTGTATCTTTCTTTTCTTCCTTCGGAGCCTTTTCCTTTTTCGGCTGCTCTTTGATTTCTTCTTTAATTTCTTCTGTTTTAGTTGACATTATTCTTCACCTACCTTATATGATAATCCATCGATAGTTTCTCCATCAGCTGAAACAGCGTCTTCTGAGTAGTTCACATAAACAACCGTACCGTTACTGTAAGTTACCTTTGTCAGATTGTTATTACCATCGTAATTCATCTGGTGTTTTACAATAGAGGCTCCTTCTGTCTTCTCATTTACTGCTTTCAAATCCTGGTTGAACTCTGAAATAACACTGATATACTGCTCATAATCTGAGGAATAATCCCAGCTTGAGTTTGTATACTGAAGGACTGTAGGACTCTCATAAGTTAATAAGAAAGATGGGTAAACACCTGTTTCAATTAACTTCAAGAAGAATTCTGTCTGATTAGCTTCAAAGTTCACATATTCGGAATAAACCTTCATACTTCCTTTGAGTACTGATGTAAGGAAAGGAATTTCACTGGAAGTGTACACATACATGGATGAGCTGATTGGCATATCCAGATATTCATCTGTATATTTCCAGAAATACATGGACGGTTCTTCCATGGATACATTCATTCCTTTGCCAATTACTTCATCCATTGCACTGGTGTAATAATCCATTGCATCTTTTCTTGTATACTTTTTGCTGTTTAATGAATAACTTGATAAAGTATCTGTAAATCCGGATAAGGAAATATTACTAATTCCACCCTTCTGTACATTATCTGCAAATGTCTTAAGATATTCATTTGTCTTGGAAGGTGTCAGATACTTAAATGTCTTATACACGTTTAAGAATCTGTCGGTATAAGAGTATGTTCTCTTATTAATCAGCTTCATTGCTGTAAAGGTTGAATTTGAAGTGGTATCATTAATTGTAAGCATATCCTGAATCAGGGAGAGGCTTACGGATGTACCATCATACTTATCTGCCAGCTTCTTTAATGCACTGTTTCCACCGAGATCACTGTCTACTTTGAAGTCTGTATTCGGCAGATTGTACATTCCATCTTTCTGCCAGCCGTCATAATAAGCTGCGATATCTTCAACACCGTTTTCCTGGAGTTTTGATATAATTGTTTCGATATTTTCAATGGTTGTTGCTACAACATTTCTTCTGAAAAGAAGGAAGTTTTCTTTATCAACACCCAGGAAATCGATTCTTACATCATAATCCAGATCTTTTGCCTCTGTGATAATACCCTTATCTTTCAGAAGTTCCCTTGTCTTATTGGCAAGCCCGGAATAATTTGCTTCGTCGCCACTTGCAAGCAGGAAATCAATCTGTAAATTCTGAAGGGCAATATCCGTTACTTCTGTCATGGCATTGTTGGAAGCATTATCAACCGGCTGCTGATATACTTCTCTGTAAGTAGCATTGGCAAATACATAGTTTTCAAAGGATGAGTTTACACCATTGAAGTTACCTTTGATTGTGCATGCATATTCACCGCTTGTTACAAAACCGAGTACTGCGATATCCTTTTCATGACTTCCGTCATTGAATGCAGAATAATCATGTACCATACCGAAATATGGAGCAATGACATCTTCGGAATCGTTAAAGTCTTCTCTTTCCTTACTGGAATCATCTGTTGTGATCGTATCGAGGCTGACATCTGCACCGTAAACTCTTGCAGAATATCCGCTCTTATATTTTGCAGTACCATCCTGATAGAAATCCTGGAAATTTACGATAATACCATTTCCATCCGGTAAAATCATATATCCGTCTGTGTCACCACGATCGGTATATCCTAATAATGGGAAAAGATATACATCCCCCATCATGTAACCAAGTTTACCATCTTCCAGATTTTCTTTGATGGTATCATCCGGAATAGATACATGGAGTCCCATATCATCCAGGGTTACTACAACATCAAACTGAATATTAAGTCCTTTTAATGATACATCATTCTGCTTATTGTTAAAGTTCAGATGTGCAGTAAATCCATTTGTTGTCTTATCATAGGTAATCTCTGCATCTCTGGAAGAAACCTGGCTGTTTGTCTTATCGTACATACCGGAACGTGATTCTGATTTCGGATCGTACTTAATCGGCATAATGGTTACTCCTGAAGTAATTCGGTTAAATGCAGGAGTCTGGCTGCTTCTTACATATGCTTCTTCATCTTCAAGCGTTGATCTTAATAATGTTCCTGTCTTCTTATCTCTCAATAAGATTGATAAGTTTGACGGTTTTACATATAATTCATAATCTTCTGATTCGCAGACATACATATGTCCATCAATGACCTTGCTGGAATCAAATGCTTTCTCTGTCTGTGTGGAATCTGCTTCCGGCTGCTTTGTTACTAATTTATAAGCAGCTTTCCGTCTGTCTGCGGAAGAAGCAATCAGGTTATTTAATGCCTGATCCACTTTTTCCTGTGATAATTCTCCACCCACTGTGATAGAGGCTGAATTGATCTTGTCAATAAAGCTGACCCCTGTTGTCTGCTTTACAACACCATTCTTTTCAACCGGTGCTGCAGCTGTATTTGCAGTTGTCTTATTATCACTTGCAGCTGTGTCGTCTGCATTTGTTTCTTCTGCCTGGGTATCTCCTGCTGTATCATTTGTTGCAAATGATACAATCGGAGTCAGCATTAAACACACGAGTCCCATGCTGAGCAATCTTTTAAGTTTACCTGCCGCCAATTCGATGCACCACCTCTCCGCCGAATGAGGTAAAGAATCCGATAATCTGAGCAAAGAGAATGTAAATAACAAATGCCATTAATACAAACACAAATGCTGCAAATATTGTAAGACCAATTACCTTAAACGTTTCTTTGACTGAATAGTTGTTAATTTCTTTGATTGTCAGGAAAATAAGTATGACAATCCATGTAAACATGATGATATTTGCAAATTCAATAACAAACATTTCATTGTAGGTAACTACCATTCCGAATAAGTAGATGAATGGCTGGAGTACAATGTATGGCATGAATGAATATACATAACCAACTAATATTTCCTTAAATCTTGCTTCACCATCATTAATTGTACAAATCAAGTATGTTACAAGTGCTGCGAACAGCATAACTACTACGATTTCAATAATATCTGTTGCAATGTTGTATCTTCCGTCCCTGACATATTTTACAAGGAATCCGCAGAAGTATTTATTGATTACAAATACCAGTATGCCAATGACACCGACAATGAATGTTGCGAGATAAGAACACATTCCTTCTCTCTTAACACCATAGGTACCATCAAACGGATGACGCATATACTTAAATCCGTAGAAAATCTGTTTTACAAGCTGCTTGCTTCTGAAGCTTTCTGTTGCTTTTCTGATTGGATTAAAGATTCCCTTGCTTCTGTCAAGTTTCTTTAAAATCTTAACAACAATTACAACTGCTACGATTGCAATAATCATATGCATAACGTACTTGTTAAGCCAGATATTTCTGAGTTCCCAGAAAGAGTCAGAATAACCGTCTTTATTCTTTGCCAGACGATAGTAGGATAATGCATCTGAATAATTCTCTTCATTATATAAAGCACGTCCCATAGCCATGTTTGCATAATCGAACAGACCGTTCATCTGGATTACCTGCTCCAATGGAGCTTTACTTTCTTCGTACTTTCCTTCTTCAAAATAGTCGAGGGAATCATGTACGAGAGTTGTAAATTCGGTTGGCTTAAAGATATGAATCGTACTTACTTCGGTATCAAGTACATACATATTATCATTCTGATCTACTTCTACTGCTGAAAGGCTCTGGAAAAGACCAATTCTGTACTGTGAACCGTCATCTTTTGCACCTAAGGCAAAGAGCAGTGAACCTTCACTGGTATATTCATAAATATAACCATTCTTTGTACCAACAAAGATACTTCCATGCTTTCCTACGCATATTGCAAGGCTGTTGCTTGGATATACATCACACTGTAAAAGGTTACCACCTGCAATGTTTAACTTCTTTACCGGTGTTGCCACACTGTCAGAAGATGTTACTGTATAGATAAGACCTTTCTCATCAATTCCGATGTTTGTAACGGAAGACGGTGTGATGGATCTTCTTGCCTTCTGTTCATCTGATAATATCAGGTTTAAGAAGATTGTTGTAATATTTACGGATGCTGTATTTGTTGCAAAGTATCCGAGGAAAGTTCCTCCGTTCTTTGGAGAGATCTGGATAACACCATTTGTATTACCCTTTGCAGAAATATACATATTTCCACCTTTATCTACAACCAGTTTCTGTGGCTGATACTTTGTACTGCTACCGTACAGAACATCATCCGGTTTCTTATAAGTTGCTTTCAGATTACCGTCCATATCGTATACAACAACAGCACCTTCTTTTTTGCCAACATACTGCTGATCTGCTACATAGACGAGTTCTGTTCCGTCTTCTTCTTCACGGACAAAGATTCCGGTAGGAGCTGTTAAATCCTCTTCACCGATAATGGTAATCAGTGTACCGGTTGAATCGCAGACAACCACGCGGTGGTTGCCTGTATCTGCGATAAATAAGTTACCTTTTGAGTCAATCTTAATATCTTCCGGTTTCTTTAACTCAAAGTCATCTTCCCCTTCGATATTGGACTGAATCTTTGTAATTGTGGAATATGGTGTGTACGCTGTCTGCGTTTCCACTAATTCTCCATATCCATTCTGCGTATATGTCTTATATGGTACTTTTGCAAAAGATATAACCGGCTGTGCCACTTCAAAAGCAATAAATAAAACAGCAAACAGAAATGCTATGGCTCTTTTATAAATTTTCTTCATATTGACCTCCTTCAATATTCTAAATAACTTTATATTATTATTTGATACCTGAACTTGCCATTGTATTCATAACGTCTCTCTGACAGAAGATGAATAAAATTAACTGAGGTACAAACATGATTAAGGAGGCTGCTGCTGCAACACCCTGGCCCTGTACAACATTGTTTGCATTGGCAAGGGTTGTCATGTAGAATGAAAGTGTCTTCATACTATCTGTATTTACAAAGTTGTTTGAACTTTCCACATATGGCCAAGCCTGGTTAAATGCAAGGATGACACCTGTTGCAATCGCAGGTTTTACCAGTGGAAGGATAACCGACCAGTAAATTCTGAATGGTGAAGCACCATCAATGGATGCAGCTTCAATCAATGCATCCGGTACACCGTCAACGAACTGTTTAATCAGGAACAGGCTGACAGGCATTGCAATCAGTGGAAGGATATGTGCCCAGTATGTATTCAGGATACCCATACCATTCATGATTAAGTATCTAGGAATCAATACTGCTGCAGGCACGAACATCATTGCCTTCTGATTGATATTGAAAATAAGTCCTCTTGTTTTAAACTTCATCTTTGATAATGCAAACGCTGCCATTGTTGACATAATAATATTTGCAACGCAGACAACCGCTGTAACAAACACACTGTTCATTACATATCGGCTCAATGGAACACCCGCATTACGAGCTGATTTCAACAGTTCCGAAAAGTTATCCAATGTTGGGTTTACAACATAGAATCTCGGTGGGAACGCAAACAACTCAGCTGGTGGCTTAAACGCATGACAGAAAATAAATACAATTGGGAAGAGCATAAACACTGCCAATGGTAATAAAATTATATAGATTTTAATCTGACTGCGGTCAAACTTTGATGGATTGATACCATTTCCTTTATATCCGGCCATTTTTTCGCTCTCCTTTCTATTCTTTCTCTGTGAATAATGAACTTGCAACCTTTGAGAACAGTGTAATAATCAGAAGAAGTACAACTGATACTGCTGCTGCATAACCCATTTCATAACGGATAAATCCGTAGTCATCAATATGGTTTACAATTAACTGTCCTGCATATCCAGGCGTCGGGTTTGTACCTGAAAGGGTAACACCGATTGCACCGTTATTAAATGTATTTACGATTGCCATAACGGCACCGAATAACATCTGTGCTTTCATTGTCGGGATTGTGATGTAAATCATCTGCTGGAATCTGTTCTTAATTCCATCGATTGCACCCGCTTCATATAATTCCTCATCTGCATTCATAATACCTGCTAACATGGCAAGGAATCCAACACCCGCACTACTCCACAGTCCGATGATAATCATAATCGGAAGGAGGTCTGAAATCAGCCATGTTCTCGGCTCATTCAGAATTCCCAGATTAATACAGATAGCATTTAAATAACCTGTTGCATCACCTGAGAAAATGATTTTCCAAAGTACGTTCATGGCAACACCAGTTGTCAGTGAAGGTGAATAGAAAATAAGTGCTAATATTGTTCTCGGTACTCTTGTCAGCTGTGCAATTGCCCATGCAAGCAGGAATGACAAGCAATATCCGCCAGGTCCTACAATCAGTGCAAATGTAACCGTATTCGGTAATACATACTGCATGAAGATGGAGTCCTGTGTTGCCAGATTAATATAGTTGTTAAAGCCTACAAAATTAGGCATCTGTACGGTATTAAAGTCCGTAAATGATAATACTACTGCTACGCAAATCGGCAGGATAATGAATACCGTAAAGACTAACAGATATGGAAGCAGGAACAAAAAGGGATATTTTTTACCAGTTTTCATTTTATAAATTTCCTCCTATCCTTAATCCAATTTACTAATAATGTCTTTTACATAGTCCACATCCGGTACGGTGTACTCTTTGATTACATTGCCTTCCGAATCAAGATAACCAAATTCTTTCAGTTTTCTCTCAGTTTCTCTGTCGATTCGCTTAATTGCGGAGTCAAGCTCTGTTCTAAGTATACCACCATTTGTTACAACTGCTACATATGCATTACTTAATTCTCTCTCTAACATATAAGTACCAGGGATACGCGGTGTTTCCTGAATATTATCCATCTGTTCAAGAATAATCTGCTTATCACGGCTCTTCCATGGAAGTTTTGAGAATGCTTCTGTATTTGCTGAGTTCCAGATATAGGATTCACCGTATGTTGTCTGAAGTGTTGTACCGAACTCAACCTGAGTATCTGTATCCATCCACCACTTTAAGTACTCCCATGCAGCTTCCTGTCTGTCCATCTCACCATTCTGGCTGTTTCCATAACCTTCTGTACATGCAACTTTTGCTTTTCTTGAGTTCTTAAGAACCATGGATGACTGTGCTGCACCGGCTGTCTGACGCTGAATGTTTCCATCCTCATCTTTTACACCAGGAACAAGTGAAATCTGCCATGAGTTTTCAATATCAGGAGCTGCTGTAATCAAAGTACTGTACATGAAGTAATCTGAAACACCAATCGGAATATCTCCGTTTCTGAAATGCTGATAGAAACTTGTGATTTCCTGTGGAATATCATAAATTGTAAATAATTCTGTTAATGTTGTAAATCCGTTAATGGATGCCTCACTGTCAAGTGTTGTATCACCGGCTGTCTTGTCATATAAAGCACCGCCATTCTGATAAATCAATGGTGTGGTCATCGCAAATGTTCTTGTACCTGTTGTACCTGCTGTCGGATAGAAGAAATCAAGACCTCTGTTCTTTAATTCCGGAAGTAATTCTTCTACTTCTTCGATTGTCTCCGGTACTTCAATGTCAAGTTTGTTTAAAATATCTGTTCTGTAGAAGAGTACCCAGAAGTAGAATGTTTCCGGCAATGAATAAATTCCTCCGTTCATTGTGGAAGGAACGAATAAACCTGGTGAAAACTGTTCCAGAACTTCTTTTGCTCCGTCAAACTGTGTTAAATCTACTGCTGCATCTCTCATTGCAAATTCAATCGGGAGTGCATAATCAACTGCCTGTGCCACATCCGGCGCATTTCCCGCCGCATTTGACAGAATCAGTTTCTGTGCATCAGGCATAATGGATAAGTCTACCTTAATACCTGTCTTTGCTGTAAATTCATTATCAATCATTCTCTGAATAATTTCCAGATACTGTCTTGGTCTGTTAATCCATACCTGTAAATGGGTATCATCTGAATTATCAACCGAGTATGCCTGACTGTCAAAAGATGCCAGGAATCTTAAAATAGAACCCCAGATCTTGGTAAAGATGCTTGCTTTACCCGGAAGTTCTGTATCATCCTGATAGAGATAAACTCTGTCTAATGAAATCGCATTCTTTGTAATATCTGTAATAAAGTTTGCAATATACTGATTTACTGAACTGGAGCTTGTACTAAGTTCTTTCACACGGTAAGGAATCTTGTTTGGTTCTTCTGCAAGACTCTTAAGTTTCTCAATCGCAAGATTCAGTGAAGAAAGTGCTCCGACATTCTCTTCCGGAGAATAAGCAGCAAGTCTGTCATATTCTTCAGTCAGTTCTTTCATCCATCTGTCAAGTCTGTCATTGATATCCGGTACATAGTCTGTAATCTTAATACTTCTGTACTTATCTGTTGTACTTGACACTTTTGATACTTCCAGTGACAAATCACTTACTTCGCTGGAAATCTGATCTACAACCTGAAGTGTCTGACGAAGAACGTCATTTGAAATCGTAGTTGTAATAGTATGTTCTCCTGCCGAGAAGTAGATTGCCATCTTCTTTCCATCCTTGTCCGTAATGGTTTCATTCTGGAAAGACTTTGTGTAATCAAATGCATAAGATGTTAAAGCATCATTTGTTGCTGCATTATCATCGTCTGTTATAAACAGCTGCTGATCTATAACAATGTTGGCAAATACCGGCATATCGGTCTTATCTGCCTGACGGTAATGATATGCAAGATAATAATATCCTTCTTTTTCTACATTAAACTTGTATGTAAGACTCTGTCCTGCTCCTGAGAATGAAGCACTGTCAATAATATTGAGCACCTTTGTCTTTGCATCATAAGGATCCAGGTCAGGGTCATACTCACAGGTAGCTCTGATTGCAGAATCATTCTTGTAATCTGGTTCTGCGGCCTGTGCTGTAATTATGTTACTTCCTTCTGCTGAAGTTCCTGTCTTAACTTCATTCAGTTCCGGTTCTGCTTCCAGATAAACATTTCCAATCATAAGTGAGCCTTCTGTCAGGGTAAGTCCAATCTCATTCTCTCCCTGTTTTAACTCAAGCATTAATGGAGTTGAGTATCTGTAGCTGGCATCCATAATATATTTCTTCTGCCATTTCATTACTTTTTCCGGGCTTGCAACGATCTGATTTCCATAACGGTCAGTTTCCTTAACCGCCTTTCCGGTATCTTCATCAATTGCCGGTGCCCAGTAATTCTCATATATTAATCTGTTACACTCATAAAATGGAACCTCGCCATTTAATGATAATGAAAGTTCCGGGACAAGTATGGAATCTTCGTCATTTGTAATATAATCAAAAGCGACTGCATATACACCTGCTTTTTCTACATTTAATTTTAACTTAGCAACTTTACCCGGAAGCGCATTTCCACTTTCATCAACAGCTCCCTCATCATTCAAACCCAATTCTACGGCTGATGCACCATAGTCATGTGTTTCTTTTTTATCAGTTACCAATAAGGCTGAACTTGATTCTGCATCAAAAACATCTTCTGCAGAATACACAATCGATTCGCCAGTATAGACAGGATTCTTATAACTCTTGCTGACTATTTCATAATTGTGTTCAAGCCTTTCATTTTCGACAGTTCCCGTTGTTTCATCGGTGACTGCTTTCGCATCGCCATCCGATAAATCGGTAGTCACTGCCTCGTCTGATTCCGCTGTGGCTTCAGTTGATGTACCTGCAGCTGTGTCTACGTTCTCTGTCGCATATGCAGATAATTCCGCAGACATCATGGTAACAACTGTTGCTAATGCCACAACCCTTGTCAGGCCTCGACGTTTCATAAAACATGCCTCCTCTTAATTTGATATTTAAGCACAATAAACCCCTCTTCTCTAGTCATTTTACACAAGAAGGCAGGCCTGGTCGCACTTATACTATGTTAATATTATATACAATTTCGCCATATATGTCAATCTGATATGTTCTATTTTTTGTTGAAATATTACAACTATCTTATTTTGAATTTTTGCAAAATAATGATACTTTTTGCCAAATAGCGACACAATTTATCATTTACTTTTCTCCCTATTCTTCTGTTTTTCCTCAATTCTCATGTTTTTTTCAGTTCTTTCACGCAATAATCAAAGCCCGTTTTTTACTTTTTTCTGCATTTTTCTCATTTTCTTATCAGGCTTCCGTTTTTGTGCAATTTTACTATAGAAAATTTTCCATGCTATTAAAACCAGACAAATTCAAAATCTGTTCATATTTTAATTTTCTCATAGAACCAGAAAAGAGGCATCACCTGCCTCTTTTCTTATCATAATTCAATAATAATTCTGTCTTATATTCTAGTTAGTTATTCTTTTTCTTTGTTGCTACCAGTACACCTGCTACTACAGCTACAACCAATACTACCGCTACAACTACAACGATAACTGTTGTGCTTGAATCGCTGTCATTTGATTCGCTTGTGCTGTCATTGCTTCCTGCAACACCTTTGTTTGCATTCATGTTTGGTTTTAAGGTTACTTTTTCTTTTACAGTTGCCTGTTCTACCTTACCGGCTTCTGAATATTTAGCACTGTATAATGTCATGGAACCATGGTCACAACCAACCTGAAGATATAATGTTCCTGTAGGCGCTTCCTTAAAGATTCCTTTAATTGTCTGTGTATATTCTTTTCCATCAGATCCTGTAGCTTTTGATTCAAAGATGATCTGGTTTCCTGATCTTGTAACATCAAGAGTTACTTTTGCATCCGCCATAGCTTCTGCATATGCATTTGCTTCGTCATCAGCCCAGCTCTTCTGAATATCCCAGCCATTATCACCAGCATCATATCCCGTCTTCCAAGGTGAACCGTCCGGTGCAAACCAGCAGGTAGCTCCCTGTGTAATTGTAAAGTAGCTTGCATTATCTGTAATTTCTGCAACCCATCCAAATACTGCATTTGATGTATCTGCGCTCTGGGAATCAAAAGTAAATGTAATCTTCTGATTATCTTCGATTGCAAACTGTCCGTTCAGATTAGAACCCCAGCCAGTCTTGTTTTCAACTGCATTACCAGCTGTACCATAATCCTTATCTTCTGTTACAACATCTGCTGCGAATGCAGATACACTCATGCTGAGTGCTAATACTGTAGCTCCTGCTACTGTTAATAATCTTTTCTTCATGATAAAAAAGCCTCCCTTTCACATATTATTGAAATATGATAAATTTATGTAACCTTTCATAAATTTGCATTTATTCTACCACATTTTTTATGCAACGTCAACAAGATAGAAAAAGTTCTGTGAACTTCCCAAACATATAAGCAGGAGAGAATCCTGCAATTCTCTCCCGCTTCTATTTATCCTTTATCTTTTTCAGAATCAGAATTCCTGCTGATTAAGCATTCTTTTTCTTAGATGCGATAACTGCACCGCAAGCACCTAATGCTACAACCATAAGAGCTGCAACTGGAGCTGTATCACCTGTCTTTGGTGAATTTGTCTTTGCTGTAGTTGTTTCTTTTGCAGCAGCTGCTGTAGTTGTTTCTTCTGCTACGGCTGCTTTCTCTGCTACGATGTATGTGCTGAAATGATTTGTTTCAAAAGAAACTTTACCATTTTCAACAGATGTCTTTAACTCTGTTAAAGTTCCGTTATCTTCCATACGATATACAACAAGTCCTTTGTTTGCATCTAATGTTGAAGGAACATCGATAGTTACAAGAACATTGCCATTGTTTAAAGGCTGAATCTTTGCACCTGCTGCATCCAGCATAGTAATGTCTAATACTGCATACTTGCCTACTTTGCTGCTTAAAGTATCTTTTACAGCCTTGTCTACTTTAGCAAGTGTATCTTTGTCTGTTACAGTGTTTACTGTTACAGTTGCACCTGTTGGTACATTTGTTCCTGTTACAGTTGCACCAGCCTTAGCAGCATCTGTAGCTGTAGCTTCAGTCTTTACACTTGTTGCAGCTGTAGTAGATTCTTCCTTCTTTGTGGTAGATTCTTCCTTCTTTGTAGTTGTTTCCTTTGCAGCATCATCTTTCTTTGTGGTTGCTTCTGTTGTATCATCCTTCTTTGTATCATCTGTTGGATCTTCTGAAGGATCTTCTTCAACAAGAGAAATATCTACAGTTGAACCATCAGAAACAAAGAATACATAGCATCCTTCACTCAGATCTGATGTAAAGTTTACTGTTCTAGTTGTTTCAATTCCATTTGCACCTATTGCTGTGTATGTATATTCGATATCATTTCCTTCTCTGGTAACGCTTACCTCAAGATGTGCATCTTTCATTGTTGCAATAAAATCTGCATCTCCTAAATCTGCGATTCCACCCTGATAAGAAATGTCATTGCCGTCAACGGTTTTGTTATCTCCACCGCCCCAGCCCCAGTTATCACCACGGACTACTGCGTATTCCTTATATCCTGCTACTTCATCTGCCGGTGCTGTTGTACCGGTTGTCTTACCATTTACAAATACAGCCGCAACATTGTTCCACACTGCATCTCCACCTTTGAGTTCCATATCAAACTCAACAGTTTCTCCATCTGCCACTTCATAGCCCTGGCTCCATGATGTCCACCATGCACCTGAAATAGTTTCAGCTGAAGCTGTCATAACAGTTGAAACTGCCATTGTTGTAGCTAATGCTACTGCAAAAAATTTCTTCTTCATCATTTAACTTTCCTCCTAAAATCAATGTATATTTCACCATATTGATGACTCTAATATAAAAACCTCCCGGGTTTTCCTGAATTGTGAAAATATCTTCCAATTTTCTCCAATATGCAATTAAAGAGAAGTACAGTGCGTACTTCTCTTCAATTATCATTGCTTAAGTATTGTTTCTATACTATGTTAAATTATTCTGTAACTTTCTTTCTAGAAACTACTACACCAGCGCAAGCTACTACTGCTACTGCACCTAATGCTGCGATAGGAGCTACATCACCTGTCTTAGGAGATGTCTTTGTTGCTGCCTTTGTTGTAGCTGTGTTATCTTTCTTATCTGCTGCTGCAGCTGTTGTTGCTGCATTATCTTTCTTATCTGCTGGTGCAGCTGCTGTTGTTGCATTATTATCTTTCTTTGTATCAGCTGCTGCTGTTGTTCCTGCATCAGCTGCTGCCTTCTTGTCAACTGTTACTGTTGATGTATCAGGAACAAAGAATACATAGCATCCATTACCCATATTTGCTGAGAATTTAGCTGTTCTTGTTGTTGCACTTCCGTTTGCACCTGTTGCCTTATATGTATAAGTTACATCATTACCACTTCTTGTGATAGTTACAGCAAGCTTAGCATCTTTCATCATTGCGACAAATCCAGCATCTCCGCCTAAAGCTTCATCAGCGATACCGCCTTCGTATGTGATATCAGAACCATCAACGGACTTGTTATCTCCGCCGCCCCAGCCCCAGTTATCACCACGGACTACAGCATATTCTTTGTATGAGCTTCCAACTTCATCAGCTGGTGCCTTTGTACCTGTTGTCTTAGCATTTGCAAATACAGCTGCAACGTTGTTCCATACTGCATCTCCACCTTTAACAGTAACATCAAATTCAAGAGTTGCACCATCAGCTAACTCATATCCTTCTGTCCACTGTGCCCACCAAGCACCTTCTACTGTTGCAGCTGAAGCTGACATAGCTGTTGAAAGTGCCATTGTTGTAGCCATTGCTACTGCAAAAAATTTCTTCTTCATAATAAGAAATACCTCCATTTTAAATATTCGTTCCCCTTTTGGGTAACCTTTATTTTTTACAAGCATTATAATAACTCTCAATGATAATTTTGTCAACCTTTTTATTCACATTTTTTTCATATATCAGCCATTTTTTTATATTCTTTTGTTCACTTTGTATAAATGCCGTATTTGTGGCATTTTCAGTCACCCATCCTTACACTTTCAGGAAGTTTCCAGGTGGTTTTCTTCTGTAATTTTATTATTTTTTCACACTGCCTTACTATTTTTTCATCAAAACTCCATTTTTACATTCTGCCATTGGACTTGTATACTCTCCTCACATCGTCTGCAATATCAAAAGGACCGCATTACTGCGATCCTTTTCCTGTAAATATAACTCCGACCGTCTTAAATAAGATCTTAATGTCGAGTCCGATATTCCATTCTGCTATGTATTTTGTATCCAGTGCAACAACCTCATCAAAGTCCGTAATGCTGCTCCTGCCACTGATCTGCCACATACCGGTCAGTCCCGGCTTAATCGCCATTCTTCTTCTGTGATGCTTATTGTATTTCTCCCATTCGTCCACCGTCGGCGGTCTTGTTCCCACAAGGCTCATATCACCTTTTAAAACATTGAAGAACTGTGGAAATTCATCGATCGAGGTTTTCCGGATAAAATTCCCCACTCCCTTGATAATGCGCGGGTCATGATCCATTTTAAACATCATACCGTCTTTTACTTTGTTCTGCTTCATCAGCTCTTTTTTGCGCTCTTCAGCATCCATATACATACTACGGAATTTATAAATCCGGAATTTCTTTCCGTTTTTTCCTACACGAATCTGGGAAAAGAAGATCGGTCCGGGAGATTTGATGTAGATTGCAGGTGCAACAAACAGGAATAGTATCAGGGTAATAAGACATCCGACGATACCACCGCAGATATCCATCAGCCGTTTGAGGAAGATCTGCCTGTTGCTTGCCGAGGTAATATAATTCGTTACCACTGTATATCCGCCCACGTTTTCTATTCTCCTCTTTGCACCTTCTATTCCACATTTTGTCAGTGCAATGTGGACGGTAATTCCCATTTCCCTGCAATCCTCAAGAATCGGATTGATCACATCTTCGTTGTTATTATAACAGGTAATGACCTCATCCACCCAGTTCTGACAGAGGTAATTCACGGCATTTTTCCGATCCGCTACAACAGGAATCCCCTTTATCGTCTGTCCTGTCAAATCTCTGTCCGTTACTATGATACCTGCAAGCTTCCTGTCACTGTAATTATTCTTACTGATTCTGCCCGCAAAGGTTTCCGCCATGGCATAGTCTGAAAGAATTACCAGAGCCTTTTTTCCCTTCTGTGTCAGAGCCGCCCGGCTTTTTAAAACTTTCTTTCTCCATACCCTTATCATATAACACAGGATAATGGCTATTTCCCACATCAGTACAACCACCATTCTGGAATACTGCTGTCCCGACTTTGTTATAAAATTGAACAATATAAAACCCGTGATGGTTGCTGATACATGAAGTAAAGTTTCTTTAAATTCCCGGAAATATCCCCTTCTCAGAATTCCTTTATAACTTTGCATAAAAAAAACGACCACAATATCCATAATGGTCAAAATAAATGCCATCTGCTGATAGGTGTCATTTTTCCACGGAAATTCAAATCCATTCCGGAACATATATGCCACCAGCAGGGCGATCTGTATACACAGAATATCCAGTATAATAAAATCACCATGCTTTAACCAGCTTCCTGATTCTCTCTTGTACATTTTCTAAAATCATCCCATCTTATTATTATTTTCTAACTATATCATCATAATATAACTTTGTAGTTCTGTCAATAACTCTCTTATAGTTTCAGCAGAATTTTCCCATAATAGCACTGTTTTCTTCGTATAATGAATTAAACTGCGAATTTTTGTTCCTATTATAATAATAGAAAAAGGCAGACAGCCGGATTTTTTCCGCCATCTGCCCGCAGTTTTTCTAATTGATATTGGTATAACCCATCAGACTGATATCCACTGCCTTTGCAGCTTCCCTGCCCTCTTTGATTGCCCATACCACAAGAGACTGTCCTCTGTGCATATCGCCTGCAGTAAATACATTCTTTACGTTTGTCTCGTATTTTCCTGCCTCTGTCTTTACATTGGAACGCTCATTTGTTTCTACTTTAAATGCCTTTGTGACATAATCCTGGCTTCCTAAAAATCCTGCTGCTATCAGGACAAGGTCGCAGTCCACCACATATTCGCTTCCGGCAACTTCTGCCATCGTCATTCTTCCGGTTGCTTCATCCTTTTTGGACTCTAATTTTACCAGTTTTACCTTGGTCAGATTCCCCTTCTTGTCTGCGATAAACTCTTTGACCGTTGTCTGGTAAATTCTCGGGTCATGGCCGAATTTTGCAATGGCTTCTTCCTGGCCATAATCGGTCTTTAAGACACGCGGCCACTGCGGCCACGGATTGCTCTCTGCACGCTCCGTCGGAAGTTTTGGCATCATTTCTACCTGTACCACACTGGTGCAGCCATGGCGGATGGATGTTCCGACACAGTCATTTCCGGTATCACCGCCGCCGATTACCATGACTTTCTTTCCCTTTGCAGAAATATAAGTGCCATCTTTCAGACCATTGTCCAGCAATGCCTTGGTTGTGGATTTCAGGAAGTCTACAGCGAAATAAATTCCTTTTGCCTCTCTGCCCGGAGCTTTGATATCTCTCGGATTTGATGCACCGCAGGCAAGGATAATACGGTCGTAGTTTTTCAGCAGTTCTGTTGCTTTCCTATCCTCTCCGACATTAACACCCGTGACAAATTCCACACCTTCTTCTTTCATAATGGCAACCTTACGGTCTATCACCCATTTTTCCAGCTTCATATTCGGAATTCCATACATAAGCAGTCCGCCAATCCTGTCGGAACGCTCATATACCGTTACACTGTGTCCTCTCTGGTTCAGAGTATCTGCAGCCGCCAGTCCGGAAGGACCGGAACCTATGACCGCTATCTTCTTTCCGGTTCTGACTGCTGGCACTTTGGCACGTGCATATCCTTTTTCATAAGCATTTTCAATAATGCCGTGTTCATTTTCCTTTGTCGTGACGGATTGTCCGTTCAGCCCGCAGGTGCAGGCTGCTTCGCAAAGCGCCGGACACACTCTGGAAGTAAACTCCGGGAAGTTATTCGTCTTTTTCAGACGGTAGTAGGCTTCTTCCCAGTTTCCATTGTAGATTAAGTCATTCCATTCCGGCACCAGGTTGTTCAGCGGACATCCGGATGCACCACCCGGCAGCATCATACCTGCCTGACAGAACGGTACCCCACATTCCATACATCTGGCAGCCTGTATCTGCTGTTCTTCCTGTGATAAAGGAGTATGGAACTCGTTAAAGTTTTTAATTCTTTCTAATGGCGAAACAGCTGTACTTGTTTCACGCTCATATTCTAAAAATCCGGTTGGCTTTCCCATCTTAGTTCCTCCTTATTTCGCGATTGCATAGAATGCTTCTATCTTTGCCTGTTCACTGCTGAGTCCTTTTTCTTCCATCTGGACAATCTTCTTTAACATGGTTGCATAATCGTAAGACATAATCTTCTTGAATTTTGGAAGATATTCCCCAAAATTATCAAGGACTTCTTTTCCTCTTGCAGAATTGGTATATGCCACATGTTCCTGAATCATGGTCTTTAATTCTAATACATCGTATTTATCTGTTACTTCTCTCATAAATACCAGTTCTTTATTCATCTTTGTATACAGGTCGCTCTGTTCATCCAGCACATAAGCGATACCGCCGCTCATTCCGGCTGCAAAGTTCTTTCCTACTGTACCCAGGATTACAACACATCCGCCTGTCATGTACTCGCATCCGTGTTCACCCACCCCTTCTACAACCGCAGTTGCACCGGAGTTACGCACACAGAATCTCTCTCCTGCCACACCATTGATAAATGCTTTACCGCTGGTTGCACCATACAATGCCACGTTGCCGATAATGATATTCTCACTTTCTTTGAAGGTGGAGCCCTTTGGCGGATATACAATCAGTTTTCCGCCAGAAAGTCCTTTTCCGAAGTAATCGTTGCTGTCCCCGACCAGTTCCAGAGTAAGTCCTTTCGGGATAAATGCACCGAAACTCTGTCCGCCGGCACCATTACCCTTAATGGTAAAGGTATCTTCTTCGAGTCCTTCCGGATATTTCTTTGTAATCTCTGAACCAAAGATTGTTCCGAAGGAACGATCCGTATTGGTTACATCCACTTCTATACTGCGCTTCTGTCTGTCGTCCAGTGCCTTCGCAAATTTCTTTACCAGTACCTTTTCATCCAGTGTCTTCTCGAGTTCAAAGTTATACAGATTCTTCTCATGATAGCAAATCTTTTCTTTACAGAAATCGGTATTTAAGATATTGGATAAATCTACATTTGCAGCACGTCCGGTAATATTATCCCTTCTCTTTAAGAGATCCGCACGTCCTACCAGTTCATCCACGGTCTTAACACCCAGTTTTGCCATGTATTCTCTTACTTCTTCTGCGATAAACTTCATAAAGTTGATGACATACTCTGGTTTTCCCCGGAATCTCTTACGCAGCTCCGGATTCTGTGTTGCCACGCCGACCGGACAGGTATCCAGGTTACATACTCTCATCATGACACATCCCATGGTTACAAGCGGAGCAGTTGCAAAACCGAATTCTTCTGCTCCGAGCATAGCCGCAATCACAACGTCACGACCGCTCATCAGCTTTCCGTCTGTCTCAAGCACGACTTTATTTCTCAGATCATTCATAATCAGGGTCTGGTGTGCTTCTGCAAGTCCGAGTTCCCATGGAAGTCCTGCATTGTAGATGGAGTTTCTTGGTGCAGCACCCGTACCGCCATCATATCCGGAGATAAGGATAACCTGTGCACCTGCTTTTGCAACACCGGCTGCTACCGTACCGACACCAGCTTCCGAAACCAGTTTTACAGAAATTCTGGCAGCAGTATTGGCATTCTTCAAGTCATAGATTAACTGGGCCAAATCTTCGATCGAATAAATATCATGATGCGGTGGTGGGGAGATAAGGCTTACACCCGGTGTTGAATGTCTGGTCTTTGCAATCCACGGATAAACTTTCTTGCCTGGCAGATGACCGCCTTCACCCGGTTTTGCTCCCTGTGCCATCTTAATCTGGATTTCATTTGCGCTGACAAGATATCTGGATGTAACACCAAATCTTCCGGATGCTACCTGTTTGATGGCAGAACATCTGTTCAGTCCATCCGGTCCTACGGTCAGTCTTTCGAGGTCCTCGCCACCTTCACCACTGTTGGAACGTCCATGCAGGGTATTCATGGCAATTGCAAGGGTTTCATGTGCTTCTTTTGAAATAGAACCATAGGACATTGCACCTGTCTTAAATCTGCGCACGATGGAATCAATGCTTTCTACCTGGTCAAGCGGAATGGATTTCTTCGGATAATTGAAGTCCATGAGTCCTCTCAGGTTTACATCCTGGCCTTCCGCATCGACTTCTTTCGTATATTCCTTAAACAGATCATAGTTTCCTGTTCTCGTAGACTCCTGAAGAAGATGTATGGTCTTTGGATTGTATAAATGTTCGGTTTTTCCGCTCCGGAACTTGTGTGTTCCTTCGCTGTCGAGGGTATAGTCCACACCGAGATCTAACGGGTCAAATGCTTTGGAATGAAGCTTATTAACATCACTCTCAATATCCTTTAAGGAAATACCGCCGATTCTGCTGACTGTATTGGTAAAATATGTATCTATTACTTCTTTATTAATACCGATGGCTTCAAAAATCTGTGAACCCTGATAGGACTGGATCGTGGAAATTCCCATCTTGGAAGCAATCTTTACGATACCATGCAGAATCGCTGAGTTATAATCATTGACTGCTGCATAATAATCTTTATCCAATAAGTTTTCATCAATCAGTTCGCGGATGGAATCCTGTGCCAGATATGGATTGATGGCACATGCACCATAGCCGAGCAATGTTGCGAAGTGATGTACTTCTCTCGGTTCGCCGCTTTCCAGAATGATGGCAAGTGAGGTTCTCTTCTTTGTCACTACCAGATGCTGATGCAGTGCGGATACCGCAAGCAGTGACGGAATGGCTACATGATTTTCATCCACACCCCTGTCTGACAGAATCAGGATATTGGCACCGTCCTTGTGTGCCCTGTCTGCTTCCAGGAATACATGGTCAATCGCTTTCTTTAAGGATGTATTTTTATAATAAATAATCGGAATGACTGCTACTTTAAAGCCGTCCACCTTCATATTTTTAATCTTTAACAGGTCTGTGCTGGTAAGAATCGGGTTATTAACTCTCAATACCTTGCAGTTTTCCGGTGATTCCTCGAGGATATTGCCTTCTGAGCCGACATAAACGGTTGTGGATGTTACGACTTCCTCACGGATCGCATCAATCGGCGGATTGGTAACCTGTGCAAACAACTGTTTGAAATAATTGAACAGCGGCTGGTTGCGGTCGGAAAGAACTGCTAACGGGGTATCATTTCCCATGGCTGAAATCTGTTCTGTTCCGGTCAGTGCCATCGGAAGAATGCTGGTCTTTACATCTTCATAAGTATAACCAAAAGATTTCTGCAGTTTCTGGAGTTCTTCCTTGGAATATTCTTCCACTCTCTTATTCGGAATCTTCAAATCCTGAAGTTTTACGATATTTGCATCGAGCCACTCACCATATGGCTGTCTTTTTGCATATTTTTCTTTTAATTCTTCATCATCGATGACTCTGCCCTGTACGGTATCTACCAGGAGCATCTTGCCCGGTCTTAATCTTTCTTTGACAACAATCTTTGCCGGATCAATGTCAAGCACTCCGACTTCGGAAGAAAGAATGAGCTTATCGTCCGTGGTAATCATATATCTGGAAGGTCTTAATCCGTTACGGTCAAGTACCGCACCCATCACATCACCATCGGAAAACAGAATGGATGCCGGTCCGTCCCATGGTTCCATCATGGTTGCATAATACTGATAGAAATCTCTCTTTGCCTGGCTGATATTTAAGTTATTGTCCCACGGTTCCGGAATGGCTATCATTACGGCAAGCGGGAGATCCATTCCACTCATTACCATGAATTCAAGCATATTATCCAGTCTTGCGGAATCAGAACCCTCTGCATTGATAACCGGTATTACCTTGTTAATCTCATCTGCAAGACATGAAGTATGCATGGTTTCTTCCCTTGCAATCATCTTATCCACATTTCCGCGGATGGTGTTAATCTCACCGTTATGTACCAGCAGTCTGTTCGGATGTGCCCTCATCCAGCTCGGCTGTGTATTCGTACTGAATCTGGAATGTACAATGGCGATGGCTGATTCATAATCCGGATCCTGTAAGTCACTGAAGAAGGTACGGAGCTGTCCAACCAGGAACATACCCTTGTATACAATCGTTCTGCTCGAAAGTGATACAACATAGGTATCTTCGTTAGACTGTTCAAATACACGTCTTGCCACATACAGTTTGCGGTCAAAATCAATACCTGCATTTACTTTTGCCGGCTTGCGGATGAATGCCTGGATGATACACGGCATAACTTCGACTGCCTTATGTCCCAGTACATCCGGATGTGTTGGAACCTGTCTCCAGCCGAGGAACTCAAGTCCTTCTTTCTTGACAATGATTTCAAACATCTTCATTGCCTGTTTTCTCTGTAATTCATCCTGTGGGAAGAAAAACATTCCGACACCGTATTCTCTCTCATTTCCCAGTGAAATGCCGAGGGAATCTGCCACCTTCTTAAAAAACTTATGGGAAATCTGTAAAAGGATTCCGACACCATCACCGGTCTTTCCTTCCGCATCTTTTCCTGCTCTGTGTTCGAGATGCTCTACGATACCAAGCGCACCTTCTACTGCCTCGTGATCTTTATTTCCTTTGATATTAACAATTGCTCCGATACCACAGTTATCATGTTCAAATCTCGGATCGTATAATCCATTCGCTTTCTGCTGCATCTTTATCCTCCATCTATCCCTTGAGTTATTGTGTGTCTTTACCGCAAGGACATTTGTCTTTTTCCTTAAGCTGTATATAATATACTACTATCTTTTTCATTTGTAAATATGTTTTTTTAGTTGTATTGTCTGATAATTTGACTATTTATTTTTTTATTTATTTATTGTCTGTTTATTTAAAAGTAAAACGTGGAATTCTCATCTGGAACTCCACGTTTTAGAAACAATTTACCTTCTATTTTTTTGAAACTTTTTTTCACTTTTTTTATTTTCCATGTCATTTTCCGGAATTTTATGTTGAATCAGAACAATTCCAGTTGTAAATAATACCACACTGATCAGCTGGGACGTGGAAAATGCTATGCCGGCGATCTGATATACTCCACGAACCATATCTCCACGCAGCATTTCCAGCAGAAACCGAACCGCCGGATAGATGGTTAGATACAGTCCCATTATCCTTCCCGGTGCCGGCTTCTTCTTCCTGTACCATAGCAGAAAAAAGAACAGCAGGAAATTGCACAGGCTTTCCATGATCTGAACTGGAACTCTCGGTACAAGTTCTATGCCCGGTTCGTATGGATTCGCCGGAAAATGGACGGCAAAGATACCGTGATATTCCCTGCCATAACAGCAGCCGGCAAAAAAACAGCCCAGCCTTCCAAACCCGTGAAACAAAGGAATAACAACCGCCAGAATATCGAGATACATCGTGACGGGTTGTTTTCTCATGCGGGCATAGAAGGCAATGCCCGCTGTCATGCCAAGCATACCGCCGTAAAACACATAGCCGGCAAATAATTCCCGGAGATTCCCTGTATTTCCCTGTATAAGAAATGGAATGGCATAGAATAATTTTGCCCCCGCAATCATTGCGATTCCCCCATAACTAATGGCACACCAGAAATCGTATGTCATGATATTCTTTGCCAGTTTCCGCGCCACAACCAACGCACAGAGAAAGCCTGCCAAAGCCATCGTAGAATATGCCGGTATCCTTAGTCCCATGATTTCAAAATATAACTGCATCACTTATTCTCCCATTTTTGCCGGGCTGATATAATCCTGCGGCGGAACTTTGATTCCTTTCATATCCGGGCCGATATAGAAACCTGTCTGCGGCGGCTGGTTGTATGCCGTATTCTGCCATGCAATCCCCATGCGGTAAACCGCATCATGCATCAGGGTATAGATTCTGCACTTTGTCGGTTCGGTTGTGGTATAAATCCTCAGAAATTCACTGTTTTTTCCACGGAATACAGCTTCTTCCCGCCAATCCCCGAACAGACATGCCTGAATACACGGGTTTCCTTTTGTTCCGTTATTGGATAGCACCTGATCGGTGGAAAGCAGGATTTCTGTTTCCTCCGTTCTCCAGTTCCACTTGTAAATCTTCGGAATTCCAACTCCCGTTTCATAGCCATACCAGTCATGATCCAGAAGTTCCCTCAGCAGATCGCCGTCCCACCAGATGGCAAAATTCACCTGCTCCGGAAATGTATCCGTGATTTTCTTTCCGTCCGCATAATTATATAACCCACCGCCATAGTATGCCCACATCTGGTTTCCATCATACCTCGGATCAATTTTGGCAGTCAGCCCTCTTGCGGTATCTTTTCCGGTACGAATCCCAAACCGGTGTTTTCCGGTTCCTGCATCGTGTGCCTCGATGCCCCACGGGCAGTCCGCATCTTCATGGATTCCAAAGTAATCGAATCCCGGTGAGTCTTTCGTGAATTTACCCACATGCATGGCATCTCCGTGTCCCAGATCGGTCGAATACAGCCCGGTTCCGTCATGGTCAATGACACATGCTCCGTAGATAATCTCGTCACAGCCGTCATCGTCCACATCGGCCACCGCCAGGTTATGGAAGCCCTGGTTGGTATACTCGATGTTCTGCTTGTGATTTGCCTCAAATTTCCAGCGTTTTACTAATTTTTTATCTTTTACATCCCAGGCTGCCAGATGTGCCGGTCTGCCGTGATCGTAGTAACCGCGGCACATAACCGCGCTCGGATGTATGCCGTCAAGATATGCCACGCAGGCGAGGAAGCGATCCACACGATTGCCCCAGGAGTCACCCCAATCGGCAATATTGCCACGCGGCGGGTCGTATGGAATGGTGTCCAGCAGGGTTCCGTATCTTCCATCAAACAAAGACAGATACTCTGGTCCTTCGATAATGAATCCTTCCCGGTTGCGGTAATCTTTTGTCTTGTCCCCGACATAATTTCCAGCGGCATCTCTGGTTCCGTCTGCCGTCTTTACGATCATTTCCGCATATCCGTCCCCATCAAAATCATATACCATGAACTGGGTATAATGTGCTCCTGCCCGGATATTTCTTCCAAGATCGATTCTCCACAGCATACGTCCATCCAGTTTATAGGCATCGAGAAATACCGGCCCGGAATATCCCGCATGGGAATTATCCCGTCCTGCACAGTCCCACTTCAAAATCAGTTCGTACTCGCCATCTCCGTCAAGATCTGCGACACTTGCATCATTTGCCGTATAGGAATAGATCGCTCCATCCGGAGCTTTGTAATCCGCCGGTTTGTTTATCGGCAAATCGAAATAGTTATGTGCCAGATTCTTTGCAATGTATCCATGTTCTTCTTCTTTTCCGTTCGTAACCTTCTTTATCTCATACCGGGTATGGAGATCGCCTTTTTTATCCAGATAATTCGTTGCATCGTGTTTTCCAATCTGTGCAATCCGTTTTCCGTCCGCATAAATATGAAACTCCGCCGTTTCATATTCCCAGGCGGCGAGCCGGAAGGTCAGATACATTCCCCGCCTTGTGCGTATCGCCACAGCACCTCTGTCAAGCTGTTCCATCTGCCGCCTGCGAAGTGGCGCAAAAATCTGTGACTCTGCTTCTTTCCGTCTGCTTTTTCCGCCGGTTGAAAGAGCCTGTACCGCATAAATATAACTCCGATCGGTAATCATGGTTTCATCTGTAAAACTACAGTTCTCTGTTTCTCCCAGAAATTTGTAGTTACTGACTGCTGTTTTCCGGTAAATGCGGTATTTCCATGCTTTTCCCTCCCAGGTCAGCTTCGTGGTATGCTCATTCACTGTTTTTACCGTATAGTTTTTTATCTCCGGTTTTGCGGCCGTTTTATCTGCTATCTCTACGGTTATTTTATCCGAAATCTTTCCCTCGAATCCAAGGTTGTCCACAATGCAGGCATAATATTCGTAGCTTTCACACAGCAGGACATCTTCATCCACATATTCTTCCCCGCACAGTTCAATCATCTCCGGATCCATTCCGCTTCCACACTTTTTCCTGTATAAATGAACCTTTTCATACTGCGTGTTTCTCCGGATGAATAATCTGACCGAGGATTTTTCTTCCGATGCATGAACCCCGGCAGAAAGCGATTCGATCTCGTCCTCAATCTCTGCCGCAATATCAATCCCCTGTATACATACATATTTTCCGGAGAAACTGATTTCCATGCATCCGTTTTTTACTTCGGTCTTATAACACCCGGAACGTATCACCTTATCCCCCGCCCAGATCGGATTCTGACGGACGTGGTTTAAGGTTGTATACACATTCACATCCCCTCTGTCATTCAAATCCCCATCCAGAACCCTGACATTATATCTTCCGTCAGCAATGCTGATGCGGTATGAATGGTCACTTATCTGCTCCACATTCAGACCATCCGTATCCACCAGACGGTTATCATGGAACTTTATGCTGTATTCTTTCATTTTAATCTCCTTTTGCAGTCTTTTATAAATATTTAAGTGTTTTGCAATTACTCCTTTTTATTATAAACTGGAAAAGGTAATTGCGAAACTCATAGTTTATCTTTATTGTATATGCAAATCAAACAATTACTAAGAAGGTACTATGAGGCGGTCGGCACTTAGATGCTGTATTTTAGCATCTTAGTACCGCTACCAGCCGAATGTAGCGAGAGCGTGCCTTCGTGGTAATGTTTCATTTGCATATGCATTTACAAAAATTTAAGTGTTTCGCAATTACCTAATAAACTGGAAAAGGACCTCCTACATGAGGAAGTCCTTAATCTTTTTACTTCTAACCGGATTTCTTAATTTCCGCAATGCCTTTGCTTCAATCTGGCGTATTCTTTCTCTTGTAACATTGAATTCCTTACCTACTTCTTCCAATGTTCTCGGATGCCCGTCTTCCAGTCCGAACCGCAGTACAATAACCTGTTTTTCCCTGTCTTTTAAATCCTGCAGCAGGATATCTATATGTTCTCTCAGCATAACGGATTCCACATTCTGTTCCGGTGTGACTGTATTGTTATCTGCAACAAAATCTCCCAGATTGGAATCATCCTCTTCACCGATAGGTGTTTCCAGAGAAGCTGGTTCTCTTGCAATCTGCATAATCTCAAGTACTTTTTCTTCCGGCATATCCAGTGCATTGGCCAGTTCTGCCGTGGACGGTTCGTATCCCAGCTCCAATGTCAGCTTTCTCTGCATCTTGGACATTCTGTTGATGGTTTCCACCATATGCACCGGTACACGGATCGTACGTGCCTGATCGGCAAGTGCCCTTGTAACGGACTGGCGAATCCACCATGTTGCATAAGTACTGAGTTTGAATCCCTTATCCGGATCAAATTTCTCAACCCCTTTGATCAGTCCCAGGTTTCCTTCCTGGACAAGATCCAGAAAACTCATACCTCTTCCTGTATAACGCTTTGCAATACTTACTACCAGTCGTAAATTGGCCTCTATGAGTTTTTCTTTCGCTCTCTGTCCTCTTGGTCCGCCTTCTGCTTTTTCTCTGGCAAGACGTAACTCTTCATCCGCAGATAAAAGAGGTACAGTACCAATTTCTTTCAAATACATTCTGACCGGATCTTCCGTTCCGATCCCTTCCAGAAGATTTATAGCATCTAAATCAATATTCTCTTCATCTTCAAAATCATCATCGGTAGGCTCTAAAAGAAGATCATCTTCTTCCAAAAAAGCTTCTTCCGTATTCGGAACTACATCTATCTTTTTCTCCTCCAGATACTGATAGATCAAATCTATATGTTCCGCACTAATACTTTTATCTTTTAAAAATTTGTCAATGTCCGAAATTTCAAGCATATTCTTTTTTGATTTCGCAAGTTCTACCAGTTGTTCCAGGCTTTCCAAAAATATTTTCTCTTCGTTCATTGCTATATCATTCATAGTGTATCTCCCATTTCGATAGTAAGGCTATTATATGTATCTTTGTTATTATAACCGAAAACAACAGCCATGTAAACATGGCTGTCGAAAAAAATCTATTTTTGTGAAAAACTATTAAATTATTGCTTCATTATCTGTGCTATTTGTCTAAATTTAGAGTCATTTTCACTTTATCAATGACTTTATCTTTTCTACTGATATCCAGTCCGGTCATCACTTTTACCGCACATTTATAATTCCGGATAATTACTTTTTTGAGGCATCCGCCATATTCTCCATCCAGAACCCATTTTACTTTTTCTTCAGAATAAAATTTCAGCTTCGATGCTTTAAAAGAGATGATATTCTTGCATTTCTTCTGCGTAATAATGCTGCTAATCATATCCTGCAATTCCAGCGGATTCTTCGGCTTCTTAAGTAATGTGACTTCAAACAGTCCATCATCTAGAATAATGTTTCTTCCGGTAATTCCTTTGAACCCACCTGCCGAAACCGAGTTAGTCACCATGCCATAAATAAAATCATCCTCTATAATCTGCCCATTTTCCCGTTCAATTCTGAAATGGTAACTTGTCATGATATTTCCAAACTGTTTCAGGGCCTCGATAATATAAGCAGAATGTCCCAGAAGATTTTTCAAATCCTGTGGCGTACTGTAGGATACATCCGTAAATGCACCAAATGCAGCAATATAAACAAAATTACTGCGGTTAAATCCGCCTATATCAACATAGGCCGGATTTCCATCCACCGCTAGCTTCGCTGCCTGCAGCATATCCTTTGGAAGTTTGAGACTTGTTGCAAAATCATTCGTTGAACCGGACGGAATATAGCCAATCGGAATTCGTCTTCCCAGATGCATCATTCCGGAGATACCCTCATTCAATGTGCCATCGCCTCCTGCTACAACGATCAGGTCAAAATGCTGTCCTCTTCCTGCAATCTGTTTCTTCGCATCGCAGACAGACTGTGTCTGATAACTCTCAACATAATATCCTGACTGGATAAATATATTTATGATATCTGACAGATATCTTTTAATTCTTGCTTTCCCAGACCTCGCATTATATACAAATAACAGCTTCTTCATAGGCGTTCCTCCAGATATTTCCTGTGTTCCTATCTGCCGCAGCAATATTTATATTTCTTTCCACTGCCGCAAGGACACGGATCATTTCTTCCTACTTTTTTATCTTTTACAATTGTATGAGAACTCTTCTGTTCTTTATACAGTTCTTTTCTTCTTTCTTCGCTCGGAATCAGTGTGTTCCATGCATCAAGTGTGTACAGCCATTCTGCTTTGGCTTCTACCATGTTCTTGTATAACAGTTCTGTATCATATCCAAGATTTACAACCGTATCTTCTGTCATTGTCTCAATTGGATTCGGATTCTTCAGACTGTCATTGATTCCGTCAAGGAATCCTACCATAACAAGCGGATCAACACCATATTTTTCTGCAAGTTCCTTTACCGTACCTTCTACAACTACGTCCGGCTCAGCAAGAATCTTCTCATAGATTCCTTTTTCGATTGTGAAATATTTTGCCCAGAATTCATTTGCTTCTTTCTGTGTCTTCTGTGCGGAATAAGCATTACCTCTCCAAATCTCCAGTAATGTGTATTCTCTGTTTTCCTGATCTGCCATTTTATTCTCCTTAATCTTCTTTCTTTTTCTTATTTTTTGCTTTTTCTGCAGCTTTCATCTGTTTTTTCTGTCTGCGTATGTCTGCCATGGTTGTACCTTCTTTTCTGTATTCATTCATCCGGATGAAGAGAAACAGTATAATTGGTACAAATATGGTACAGAACACTGCTGCCCAGAATACCTGGTTTGACTCCGGTCTTGCAAGCAGTGCAGCTATAAAGGACCACACATACAGACCAAGCAGTAGTATAATCGCAATAATAGCTGCTATCTGTTTCATTTTTTTCATGTTTCACCTGTTATCTGTGAATAATATCATGTCTTTCCGGACCATTGGATACCAGAGTGATCTTTACTCCGATTTCTTTCTCTACAAATTCAATGTATTTTCTGCAGTTTTCCGGAAGTTCTTCGTACTTCTTAATTCCCCGGATATCGCATTTCCATCCCGGAAGCTTTGTAAATACAGGTTTTGCTTTCTTAAGCTTTGTAGTTACAGGGAAGTCCTTTGTGATCTCTCCGTCGATTTCATATGCGGTACATACCGGAATCTCATCCAGATAACCGAGTACATCAAGTACGGTAAGTGCTACTTCTGTTGCACTCTGCATTCTCACCCCGTATCTTGAAGCAACGGTATCCAGCCAGCCCACTCTTCTCGGACGGCCTGTAGTTGCACCGAATTCTCCGCCATCACCACCGCGTCTTCTGAGTTCATCTGCCTCTTCTCCATGAAGTTCGCTGACAAATTCTCCTGCTCCTACTGCACTTGAGTATGCTTTTACAACCGCAGTAATATTCTTGATTTCATACGGCGGAATACCTGCTCCGATTGCACCATAAGCTGCTAATGTGGAGGAAGATGTAACCATCGGGTAAATACCGAAATCCGGATCTTTTAATGTTCCGAGCTGTCCCTCTAACAGAACATTCTTACCTTCTTTGATTGCCTGCTGGATAAATGCTGCCGTATCACATACATATGGTTCTACCATATCCCTGTATTCGTGCAGTGTACTCATAATATCTTCTACCTTGAGCGGTTCTTTGTGATACATATGTTCCAGTATGATATTCTTGGATTCAAGAACCCTTTCCACATGTTCCTGTAAAGATTCTTCATCGAAGAGTTCAGAAACCTGAAAACCTACTTTTGAATATTTATCTGAATAGAACGGTGCGATTCCTGACTTTGTTGAACCAAATGACTTCTTGCCCAGTCTTTCTTCTTCACATTCATCAAACAGAATATGATATGGCATAACAATCTGTGCCCTGTCAGACACCAGAATCTTTGGTTTTGGAACGCCCCTCTTAACCAGTTCATTAATCTCATTAAATAAAGCCGGAACACTGAATGCTACTCCGTTTCCAATAATGCTTGTGGTATGATTGTAAAATACTCCTGATGGCAGAATATGAAGTGCAAATTTTCCATAATTATTTACAATGGTATGACCTGCATTACTTCCGCCCTGAAATCTGACAATAATATCAGATGTTTCAGCAAGCATGTCTGTAATCTTACCTTTTCCTTCGTCACCCCAGTTAGCTCCTACTACTGCTCTTACCATTACTTTACCTATGCATGACGCATGACGTAAAACGTCCGCACAAATGTGGAAGAAAAGTGTGCGCATGCATTTTCCCTTTCTTTAGTTTAAGCCTTCCACGAAACATCGCTTTCATATTACCACATTTTTAGTTAGAAGTAAATTGTTTTAATATTGATTTTTACAGAAAATTATACTATAATATTTTTAAAGATTTGTCCGTGTTAATTTTAACAGTTTCTGGAAACGAGGTGATTGGATATGAGTAATCTGTTTAAACAAAATATGACGCTTCCTGAGATGGAACGTCTTTTAGAACAATACTGTAAAAATGATGGTACGGCAATCAATGTTACAGAAAAAATTCCGTTAAGCCGGGATGACATGGTCTTGATGCGAAGTTATCTTGATACTTTCGTCAATCTGAAGGGTGATGTATCTGCCTTTTATGATGTAAACCTTGCCATCATCATCACATGGATTTTTGCTGAAAAATACGATGGGGAAGATTATTCCAAACGGTGTTACCTTAATCTTTCAAGACTTCCGCAGCATCATTTTAAATATTATGTGGAATTATTCAGCAACACGTTAATCGAATTTAATATTAATACCTTTAATGAAGATTACGAAGAGTTATCCGGTATCTGCAATATCATGCACAAGCAGGCACATTATCCGGATGTTTAAAAAAACAGGAGAGAATAACTCTCCTGTTTTTTTATTTTTTAATTAATTAATTGTAAAACATATCTTAGTCTATTTTCAAAATAAGCTGCAGGATACGTTTCGCACAGGTTTCCATTTCTTCTCTGGATAATGCCCCCGCCTCTTTTGCCTGCATCAGTCTGTCCGGATATCCGCATGCCATCTTCAGGTCGTTTCCGGCTTTTACCTCTTTGTAATGTTCCCCGAAGGTCCACCAGTCTGTGGTTACCATACCGTCAAACTTCCATTCTCCGCGCAGGATTCCATCAATGAGTTCTTTGTTTTCGGATGCCCGGTGTCCGTTTACAATGTTGTAGGCGGTCATGATGCACCACGGATGTGCCTCTTTTACAATGATTTCAAATGCTTTTAGGTAAATTTCCCTTACCGCTCTCTCGGAAACTCTCGAATCGCTGTTTTTGCGGTTTGTCTCTTTATTATTTAACGCAAAATGTTTGACCGTGGCCGCGATATGCCGGGACTGGATTCCCTTTACCATAGCACCCGCCAGTTTTCCTGTCAGGAGCGGGTCTTCGGAATAATACTCAAAGTTACGGCCACAGAGAGGGCTTCGGTGAATGTTGACAGCCGGTGTCAGCCATACGGAAATATTGTTTTCTTCTACTTCTTTTCCTCCGGCTTCGCCTACCCGGTAAACAAGGTCCGGATTCCAGGTGGATGCCAGCAGTGTAGCACATGGCCATGCCGTTGTATTGACACCGCACTGCGGTTCGATACGCAATCCCGCCGGTCCGTCCGCCGTAGTGATGGTCGGAATGGCATATTCCGGCATATTTCCGATCCCAAAGGTGTTGGACACTCCGGTATTTGGCTGTCCACCGAGCAGATGTGCCAGTTCCTCGTCGGTCATCTGTGCCAGAAATTCATCGAGACTCATTTTTCCTTCCGCCACTTCCGTAAACGGACGGATTCCCTCTTTGTATCTCCACTTCCACAGGCAGACAGGCTCTATTACTCTCGTCTTTGGTGTCAGTCCGTCAAGCGGTTCTTTCGCCTCGAACGGAATGGCACAGGCATCGGTATCGACCGGCTCTGTCTGCGGCAGTTCCTCAAATGTGCCGTCAGATAACATACGTCGCTTTAACACGGACGGAGCAAGTTTTGATGTGAGCTGTTCTACGATTTTGTCTTCTTCCAGTGTGTATACAAAATCTGCCTGCATGGTCTGTTCCACAGATGTTCCCACATAGAAAGTATAATCGCCTTTTTCCAGTACATAGGCGGATTTTTTTATTTTTCCGAGGTCATCATAGGAAGCCTGCTTATCCATGGCAATCTCAAAGGAAAGCAGCTGTGTTTCTCCCGGCTGCAGAAGCCTTGTCTTCTCAAAGGCACAGAGACTTTTGTCTGCTTTGCCAAGCAGTCCCTGCGGTGCATGCAGATAAATCTGTACCACTTCTTTTCCCGCATATTTTCCGGTATTGACTACGTTTACCTGTATGGATACCAGTCCTCCCTTCTCCGAGATACTGCGTATCTCCCACGCAAAACGGGTGTAGGACAGTCCAAATCCGAAGCAGTAGTTTACCTTCGACCTGGCCTGTGGTATGGTTTCAAAATAACGGTATCCCACATAGATATCTTCCGTGTAATCTACATAATCGTCAGATTCATGGAACGATTCGGTAGATGGATAATCTTCCAGGGACTTTGCAAAGGTATCTGCAAGTTTTCCGGACGGATTGCCGATGCCGCAGAGAAGCTCTGCCGCTGCACTTCCGCCTTCCATACCGCCCTGCCATGCCATCAGTACGGAGGATATCCTGTCATTCTCCGCAAACCAGCAGGAATCCACCATTCCGCCGACATTGAGTACGGCGATTACTTTCGGGAAACAGGATGTTACCTGCTCCATCATGGCTTTTTCTTCCTCTGTCAGATAGAAATCACTCTTTCCTTTGCGGTCCCATCCTTCCCCGGAAAAACGGCAGATGGAAATGATTGCCGTGTCCGTATAATTTCTTGCCGTCTGACAGAGTTCATCCGGAAGTTCCGGCTCTACAGTCATTCCCGGTGCTATTTTATTTTCATACTGTTCTTCCACATTTTTCCGGTAAAAGGAAGCAAGTTCCTCACAGACACTCACTCTGTCCTTTAACTCCAGAAATCCCTCATAGAGATTCTTTACATAGGATACGGTCACATCTCCGCTTCCGCCGCCACCTTTGACATAGTCAAACGTTGCCTTGCCAAACAGTGCCACCTTGCTGCCTTTCTCCAGCGGCAGCAGATTCTGCTCATTTTTCAGCAGAACCATACCTTCCTTCGCCGCTTCCTTCGACAACGCCCTATGTTCCTTCGATGCTGTTACTCTTGTTCCGTTTTCTCCGAGCGGAACACCCGGCTGATACAATGCTCTCTGCCACTTTACCATAATGCTTTCTCCTTCTGTTCTCTTTTCTTTTTCTCTATTTTTCTTTACTCCACAGGTAGCAGTATGCCTGTGTTCTGGCTGCAAATCTCTGTGTCTTTAAAAGTTCCCGGACTTCTTCCCTGGTGTACCATGCCGCCTCGATTTCTTCTACCGTGGATGTGCTTGCATGAAATTCTCCTCTTGCCCTTCCTGTAATGCATACGTTTAATTCATTGGAGAATCCCACAGCACTGTAACTCAATCCGATTTTGTCTTCTATCTCATACAGTTCGAGACCTGTTTCTTCCCACAATTCCCGCTTTGCACTTTCTTCCGGTTGTTCTCCTTCGTCTATGAGTCCTGCCGGAAAATTGTATACAAAACAGCCGGGGGCAAGACGAAATTCTTTGTTTAAGAGGATTTTATCCCCGGTCTCATCCAATGCAATAATAACGACTGCATCCGGGCTGTCCCCATGAAGTTCCTCATAATTCGTCAGGTGATTGTTTCTGCTTATCATCTCATAGACTTTTTCTTTTTTATCCACGGTTTCATAGGTCAAATCATATCTTGTAATGAATTTGCCTTCTTCTTTTTTTGTTATTTTCTTAAATCTCATTGCTTTGTCTTCTTTCCGTTTTTTATTCCTTTATCACACCGCTTTTTCGTGCCGCTTCTGCAACTGCCGCAGCAACTGTCTTTCCTACCCGTTCATCAAATGCCGCCGGAATTACATAATCTTCCCTTAACCCGCTCTCCGGTATGAGACCT
>FR900145.1:19250-45411 GCA_000437755.1 Roseburia sp. CAG:303 | reverse complement strand
GAGACCTGCTATCGCCTCAGCCGCCGCAATCTTCATCTCATCATTTATTTCTCTGGCATGCACATCGAACACTCCGCGGAAGATCCCCGGAAATGCCAGCACATTGTTAATCTGGTTCGGATAATCGCTCCGCCCGGTTGCAACAACTCTTCCCCCCGCCGCTTTTGCTGTTTCCGGATTTATCTCCGGCACCGGGTTTGCACACGCGAACACAACCGCATTTTCCGCCATGGTCTCCGCCATTTCTTTTGTCAGGACATCCGGCGCACTGACACCGATAAATACATCTGCCTGCTTTATGACATCTTCCAGTTTTCCTCTTTTTCCGGAACGATTGGTAATCTCTGCGATTTCTTCTTTTACCGGATTCATGTTTTCTGCACGGCCTTTGTAGATTGCACCTGCCCGGTCGCAGAGAATAATATCGCCCACTCCATAGCGGAACAGAAGCTTTGTGATGGCAATGGCAGCAGCCCCTGCCCCATTTACTGTCACCCGGATATCTTCTGCCCGTTTCTTTACCAGTTTCAGTGCATTGATGAGTCCTGCCAGCGTTACCACGGCTGTCCCATGCTGGTCATCGTGAAAGACCGGGATATCGCAGCGCTCCTTCAGTTTTTTCTCAATTTCAAAGCATCTCGGTGCAGAAATATCCTCCAGATTAATTCCTCCAAAACTGCCGGATATCAGAGTTATGGTATTTACAATCTCATCCACATCTTTGCTGCGGATACAGAGTGGAAATGCATCCACACCGCCAAAAGATTTGAACAGTACACATTTGCCCTCCATAACCGGCATAGCGGCCTCCGGACCGATATCTCCCAGTCCCAGCACTGCCGTTCCGTCTGTTACCACCAGGCAGAGATTCCATCTTCTGGTAAGCTCATACGATTTACGGATATCTTTCTGTATCTCCAGGCAGGGTGCTGCCACCCCCGGTGTGTACGCAAGTGACAAATCTTCGCTGTTCCTGACCGGAACTGCGGACACAACCTCTATTTTCCCCTTCGCTTCATAGTGCATTTTCAGGCTGTCTTTTGCATAATCATGTTTATCCAGTGCCATTGGAATACCCCCATTATTATGAAATTTTTCAGGCAGTTAACCTTATGTTTCACATTATCACATTCATTTTGTGCTGTCAAGGGGTGAAATATTGACAACAAATGTATACTTTGATATCATAATTTTAATAAGTAACTACAAAACCAGGTAATTGCGAAACATACGAAAGGAGATACTGGCATCCGCCAGAAGAATTACATCACACTTCGTCTCTGTAGACAGGATACGGATTCAGGAAGTCTGAAACGTTATTGCCCGGAGGCTTCTGCAGAAGATTTGTTCTTTGTATATCTTATGGACCACCACTAAAAAATGACGGATGGAAAACACAGGTTTCCATCCGTCATTTTTATTTTCGTATTATATCTTATACATTAATTTCTGCAGTAAGTCCCAGAACATCTTTGTTTTCTTCCAGAATCGGTGCGATTTCCCCTGCAAGGAATTCTTCCACCTGTTCTTTGGAACGTCCCACATAGTTTGCAGGATTCATGGTCTTCTGAAGATCTTCCAGACTAAGTCCGAAGGATTCATCATTTGCGATTAACTCTAAGAGGTTATTGTCAAGACCGTTCTGTTTTACATTCTTTCCTGCTTCCATGGAAAGCTGTCTGATCTTTTCATGCAGCTCCTGACGATCTCCACCGGCTTTTACGGCATCCATCATGATGTTTTCGGTCGCCATGAATGGGAGTTCGCTCATCAGACGCTTTGTGATAACTTTGTCATATACGACAAGTCCGTCTACGACATTCAAATATAAATCAAGGATTCCGTCGATGGCAAGGAACGCTTCCGGAATACTTAAACGCTTGTTTGCGGAGTCATCCAGGGTTCTCTCAAACCACTGTGTTGCGGATGTGATGGCCGGATTTAACGCATCGATCATGACATATCTTGCGAGGGAAGCGATTCTTTCACTTCTCATCGGATTTCTCTTGTATGCCATTGCAGAAGATCCAATCTGGTTTTTCTCAAATGGTTCTTCGATTTCTTTTAAATGCTGCAATAAACGGATATCGTTTGAGAACTTATGTGCACTTGCAGCTATGCCTGCCAGCAGGTTTGCCACTCTGGTATCCATCTTTCTGGAATAGGTCTGTCCGGATACCGGGAAGCATTTCTTAAAGCCCATTTTCTCAGCGATCTTCTCATCTACTTTTCTTACTCTATCCTGGTCTCCCTCAAAGAGTTCCATAAAGCTTGCCTGTGTACCAGTTGTTCCTTTACAGCCGAGAAGCATCATGCCGTCCAGGATATAGCATAAATCTTCATAGTCCATCTTCAGTTCCATCAGCCAGAGGGTTGCCCTCTTTCCAACGGTTGTCGGCTGTGCCGGCTGGAAATGTGTAAATGCAAGGGTTGGCTGTGCCTTGTATTTGTCAGCAAATTTTGATAATTCATTGATGACATTGACCAGTTTCTTCTTTACCAGCTTTAAGGCTTCTGTCATAACGATGATATCAGTATTATCACCTACATAACAGCTGGTTGCACCCAGATGGATGATTCCCTTTGCTTTCGGACACTGCACACCATAGGCATACACATGACTCATAACATCATGACGCACCAGTTTTTCTCTTTCCTTTGCCACATCATAATTGATATCATCTTTATGTGCTTTCAGTTCCTCAATCTGCTCTTCTGTTATATCCAGTCCGAGTTCTTTTTCTGTCTCTGCAAGTGCAATCCATAATCTTCTCCATGTGCGAAATTTCATATCAGGAGAGAAGATATACTGCATCTCCTTACTTGCATATCTTTCTGATAATGGACTTACATATTTATCGTACATTTCTACCTCATTTCCGCGCAATCATTATTTCACGCAATTAATTTTCTCTATTGTTCTGTTTTCCGGCTGCTGTTATTTCTGATATTCTCCGCGGATGTCCTCTGTCGGCGGTTCCATCGGATATTTTCCGTTGAAACATCCGGTACAGATATCCAGTCCGTTCACCATCTCTTTTAAACGCTCTATCTTCAGATATCCGAGGGAATCTGCTCCGATTACTTCCCGGATTTCTTCAATGGTACGGTTGTGTGCTATCAGCTGCTCTCTGGATGGAATATCCGTTCCAAAGTAACATTCACTCAAAAATGGTGGGGAAGAAATCCTTACATGTACTTCTGTCGCTCCGGCTTCCCTGAGCATGTTTACGATTCTTCCGCTGGTTGTTCCACGGACGATGGAATCATCTATCATAATGACTCTTTTTCCTTTTACCGCTTCCTGAAGTACATTTAACTTCACACGGACACTGGATTCCCTGTTGCTCTGCTTTGGCTTAATAAAAGTACGTCCTACATATCCGTTCTTTACAAATGCCGTTCCATATGGAATACCGGATTCCAGGGAATAGCCGAGTGCTGCCGCATTTCCGGATTCCGGAACACCGACCACCACATCTGCCTCTACCGGACAGTCTTTTGCCAGATATCTTCCTGCCATGATTCTTGAATGATACACGGATGTACCATCTATAATGCTGTCCGGTCTTGCAAAATAAATATATTCAAACACACATCTTGCTTCCTGTTCTTTCGGAAGACACAAAGACTTATCGGATGCGATGCCGTTTTCCGTAATCGTAACGATCTCTCCCGGCTCTACATCCCGCACAAACTCTGCATCCACAGTATCTAATGCACAGGATTCCGATGCAAGGATATAGGCATTATCTCTCTTTCCAATACATAATGGCTTAAATCCGAACGGATCTCTCGCACCGATTAATTTTCTCGGACTCATGACAATCAGAGAGTACGCACCTTTGATCTTGTGCATGGCAAGGCGGACTGCTTCCTCCACACTGTGGGTATTCACTCTTTCTCTTGCAATATGGTATGCAATAACTTCCGAGTCGATGGTTGTCTGGAAAATAGCTCCTGTTCTTTCCAGTTCTCTGCGAAGTTCCAGTGCGTTAATCAGGTTTCCGTTGTGTGCAAGTCCCAGTGTACCCTTTATATAATTTAACAGCAATGGCTGGGCATTTTCCCTTGTACTGCTTCCTGCGGTAGAATACCTTACATGTCCGATCCCGATATTTCCTTTTAATTTCTCCAGATCTTCCTGTGTGAAAACTTCATTTACAAGTCCCATGCCTTTTAACAGACTTGCCTTTCCCTTTGGTCCGTTTGTATCGCTTACTGCGATTCCACAACTTTCCTGGCCTCTGTGCTGTAATGCAAACAGACCGTAATAGATTGTTGACGCAACATCGTTTCCGTCAAAATCATAGACACCAAACACACCACATTCTTCGTGTAAGCTGTCATCAAATTCTTCCTGTACATGTATGCTTTCCATGTGAACCTCCATGTCTTTATGCCTTCTGCCGTCTGTGGGCAGAAATGTGTATATGATTCAACAATTAAAACCAGTTAATCTTATCATAAGAATATCTAAAAAACAAGACTATTCTGAAAAATCGCCCTGATTTTATTTCATTTTATACTCAATGGCAGCCACCTTTTTATCCCGGATATCAATGCGTAAAATGGTATTTCCACGGATATATTCCATCATGGTTCCGCTCATTTCATAATCCGATCCGTATACATCCATAACCTTTGCATACTCCATATTGATCCGGATTCCCTCTGTGGTTGCCACGGCATCATTTTTGAAATAAATGTCCGTAATTATTTTTTTACCGTCAATCTCATTTGCAGTCAGTGTAAGGTTGTGGTAATAATAAAACATATCCAGGCCTTCGACCGCACAGCTTGCTGCTTCAAAATATTCGTAATCTTCTCCCAGAATTGCCACCGCATCCTCTATTTCCTGCCCGATGTATATTTTCTTTCCATCTGCTTCGTAATAATACGGTTCTTCCTGTGTTGTATTTCCCACTGAATCCTTCTTCTGTGTTTTTTCCGCCGCACATGCCATAAAACACATGGCCAGCAGCACTAATAAAAATAGAACCGGTATTTTTCTGTGCTTCATTCCGACTATTCCTCCTTTTCCCTGTCATATCTCTGTTTCATCTCATCATAATATCGGGCATACTCCGGATCTGTCCTGTAATCGGTCAGTCCGTAATGCTCTGTCAGTTCTTTTCCAAACCAGACGGATAGCTTTTCCGCACCACTGACATTCAGATGTAATCCGGCATCATAGGTGTCCGTCCGATAATCAATTCCGGCTTCTTCCGTATATTCTAACATATTATAATACGCAAGACCATACTTCTGTGCATATTCCTGAATCTGGCTGTCCCACTGCGGATACCAGTACGGATACAGGCTCGGTGCTTTGATTAAAATAAGTGTAATGCCTTCTTCCCTGCATAACTGTCTTATCCCATCCAGATATTCATAACAGCGGTCAGAAAATCGGTAGTCCGCCATCGGTCTGCCTTCCGGAACAACCTCTGCCGGCTTTACCCCCGTCTGCATAAGATACCCGTTATAAGAAATACTATTTTTACGAAAAAGGTATCTGAAATCTTCTTTTGTCAGTTCACTCCATCTGGAATGATACCGGAAAAACGGCAGAAGATAGGTAATCATGCTTTCCTCTTCCGTCATGGATGCCTTTACCGCCTCCACCTTTACCTCTGACCATTCCATACCGTCTAAGGTCATCCTGTTATATGCTTCGCTTACTGCCTGATCGTACTGCATGGATAAGACATTGAACACAACCACTTCCGGCTTTTCTTTTCTTAACGTGTCCTTCAGCAGATAATAGGACTGCCAGATGGTCTGGCTGGCACTTCCCCTGATAAAGCTGGTGATTCCATAGTTTTCCCACAGGGTTACAGGGGAAAAATTCTCATATACTTCACAGTCCCCGATAAATACCACTTCATGGTTTAAGGAGTCCTTATCGTATTCCGCAATCAAAGCTCCCTCTTTCATACTTTCCATGTATTTCGGCATAAACAATGCCTGAAAAAACAGAAACAGGACTATAGTTACAAAGATTCCCAAAAGCAGCACCACCGCTTTCTTTCTATGACTCATTTTTATACCTCATTATAAATAAACTGTCTGGCATCGTAACCGATTCCATAGCTGCCAAAGATCAGTACTGCAAATAACGTAAGAATACAGAGGGTACATTTTCGCACAGGAGAAAAACCGTCATACCACTGCTGCAGATTTTCTTTCTTTTTTCTTTTTCCAACAAGATACATCAGCAATATTCCGACAGCCAGTACGATATAATCTGCCAGTGTCATACCGGACACGAGCAGATCGGATGGCAGGATACGAACCGGATCTGTAAACATACGGATAAACATCTTTATGGTAAGTCCGACATCTTTATAACAGTCCGTCATTCTTAATACACAGACCAGCAGAAATGTCCGTACCGCCTGAAAATATCCGTATAACATATTTTCCTTCAATCCCGGATATCTTTTGTGAAAATGATCATAGACCTCTTTTAATTCCCTCGAAGCCAGTATGACCGCACAGTTTGCAAGCCCCCATACAATAAAATGAAGCTGCCTGCCATGCCACAGTCCGGTTACAAACCATGCGGCAAAAGAAGCCAGATACACGGGAACTCTTTTTCCGGCTGATGGTGATTTCTTTTTTACTGTTTTTGCCAGTCTGCAGGTCAGACGGCTCACGGACAACGGATAGAAGATATAGTTTTTAATCCATTCTCCGAGGGAAATATGCCATCTTCTCCAGTATTCACCAAGATTTTTCGAGGTAAACGGAACATTAAAATTTTCCGGAAATTCCATTCCGAGAAACTGTGCAATTCCCAGTGTTATATCAATTCCACCGGTAAAATCCGCATAGAGCTGTACGGCATAAAACAACATACCAAGAAGCACCCACAGTCCGGTATATTCTGCGGGATTGTCGATAATTACCTGTACCACGGGAACGATGCGGTCTGCCACGGCGAGTTTCTTAAAATATCCCCACAGGATTCTCTGGATGGCAAAACAGGCCCGGTTCATCTGAAAGCGATGTGTCTGCAGAATTTTCTCCATATTATCGTACAGGGTAACCGGTCCCTGCACCAGCAGGGGAAAGAAGGAAACCGCCGTAACCAGCTGCAGCGGATTAGCGATCCATTTTGTATGTTTCCGGTATATTTCTGTCTGGTAAGAAATCGTCATCAATCCATAATATGCCAGTCCGAACGGCATATTGTCACAGAACAGCTTGAAATATAATATAATTCCAACCTGAAAAAACAGAGACAACAGAAAAATCTGCCGCCTCTGCTTCTTATTCTGACATCTGTTTATTACCGCTGAAAATATCCATGTTATACCTGTCATAAAGAACAGCAGAACTGCTGCTTTTCCATTTCCACTCAAAAACAGTACATTACATACCAGTAAAACGATCCACTGCACCCTGCCCGGAACCAGATAATATATCAATCCCAGAAAAAACAACAGTACAGGAAATTCAAACGATGTAAATAACATTTCTTATTCCCCGTTCTGCAGTCTTTCAACCAATGCATAAAGCGAGGATGCACTATTAAAGTTCTCCGGAGTAATACAGTCCGCCGGTATTGTAATATCGTAAGCATCCGAGATATCACTGATCAGTGAAACAATATCAAATGAATCGAGTATATCATCGTCTATCAGAGTTTCACAGCTTTCAAAGTCAATTTCAGGATGCATGCCCTGTAAAATTTCTAATAATTCTTCCATATTTTCTACCTTACTTTCTTAACTTAGTATAGTTAATTACAAAACTCATAATTTATCTTTATTGTATATGCAAATCAAACAATTACTAAGAAGGTACTATGAGGCGGTCGGCACTTAGATGCTGTATTTTAGCATCTTAGTACCGCTACCAGCCGAATGTAGCGGGAGCGTGCCTTCGTATAATGTTTCATTTGCATATGCATTTACAAAAATTTAAGTGTTTCGCAATTAACTATTAACTTAGTATAACTCTTTTAACCGCTTTCTGTCCGTCTTTCCATTTAAAGTAAGCGGAAGTTCTTCCAGTCTGTAAATCCCGGACGGAAGCATATAGGACGGAAGCTTTTCCTTTAACTTTTTCTTCAATTCCCCTGGCTGCAACAGACCTGTGTAATATAATACAATTTTCCGGTCTTTTTCGCTATAAATGCAGGCACAGCTGAATACATTTTCGATTCTTCCCGTTACTGTTTCGATTTCGCCGAGTTCAATCCGGTGTCCCATGTGTTTGATCTGATTGTCTTTCCGCGACACAAACACCAGTTCACCATTCTGATATCTGCCGATATCTCCGGTTCTGTATACCATCTCCGGATAGTGCTTCTGCAGAGGATTCTGCACAAACACAGTGCTGCTTTTTTCCTGGTCCGCATAATACCCCATGGTAACACAAGTTCCGCGGATAATGATTTCCCCCTGCTCCTCTTCGTTCTCCGGAGAAATCAGGTATTCGCCGTTCTCCTTCTCTCCAAGCAGAAATATCCCGGTATTCGGAAATGCCCTGCCGATGGGAATGACTTCATCTTCCCTGATTTCCCGGCTGACACGATAATACGCAGACATTCCGGTACATTCCGTCGGTCCGTACAGATTAATGTACTCTGCCGGTACATTTTCCGCCCAGATTCGAAACTGTGCCGTCTGAAACACTTCACTTCCAAATGCAATGGTCCGCAAATATCCCGGTTTTACAGCCTCAAAAGTATTGAGTGCGGAAATCATGGTCAGTGCAGGTGTTACCCAGCATATGGTATTGATCTTCTGCTCATTCAGGAAATTTACCAGTTCCACCGGAAAGCGGAACTTCTTCCTCGGTATCAGCACCGTCTTTGCTCCATATTTTAAGGTTGGATAGATTTCTTTCAGACACGCATCCACATAGAAGGGGGCCTGGTTTCCAAATACCGTATCTCCGGAAATATGAAGTATCTCTGACAACTGTTCAATATAATCGATGACCGACCGGTGATTTGCGACAACACCTTTGGGAACTCCGGTAGAACCGGAGGTAAACACGGTGTATGCCGGATCAGTATCCACATGCTGTTCTCTGATTGCGGTAAGCAGTCCCGGCTTTTCCTCAGCCCGGCAGAGCCGTTGATATTCCAGAACGTGTCCGGTTTCTTTCGTATCTTTCTCACAGATGCACCAGGCATCCGGCATCATCCGGAAGATATTCTTTCTTCTTTCCTCGGGCATCTCTTTGTCCACCGGAACATAATATCCCCCGGCATACAAAACTCCAAGAAAAGCAGTTATTTCTTCCGGACTCTTCTGCATGTATACAATGACCGGTTTCCGCCTGACTTCTTTTTCCGCCAGAAAAGATCCGATTCTTCTTGCCTGTTCATAGATGCTGCCAAATGTCATACTGCCGTTTTCCCCGGCAAATGCCGTTTTATCGGCATGTGTCTTTATGGTTTCCTCTAAATATCCGAGTAAATTCGTCATGAAAATGCTCCTATTGCATTATGTATTTTTCCTGCGGGGTGGCAGGATATCCGGTATGGTCAAAGGTATAATAGCTGTCCCCGACCTGTGCGGTGTAAGCCTCGATATCGGTATCCCTCGCCATAAATCCGTCAAAATATACTTTACGTCTTGTAGCATCAAAATGATACCAGCCGCTTCCGGTATTGACCATCAGCCAGTAATGCTCCGCACTGCCTCCAAGCCTTTGTACGTCCATGGTCTGGATTCCGAGCCGGTTAAGCAGTATCTTGCATACGGAAAAATAGGTAAAACAGTCGCCCTTTAAATCCTGAAGTCCGCGGTATGCCTCTGCTTCCCAGTCTGATTTATCAGAAGTTCCGGTATACTGTATATTACTGTAGGCATAATTATATACGGCATATGCCTTTCTGGACAGACTCATGCTGTCATCTGTAATCGCTGCAAGCACTTCATCGGCTTTCTCATTCAACCGTTCCTCTGTTGCACTCATTTTCTTCAGGGTAAATACTACGGTCTGGACGGACTGGTTTCCTGACTGGTCATTTGCACTGTAAGTTACTTCATAGCTTCCCGGCACATCGGTCTGGACGGCATGATTGTCAACATAGACTTCACAGTCACCATCCACTTCGTCCCATGCGGTAACTCCTTCCAAATAGGAAATATTTTCGCCGATATAGTATTCCTGATCCAATGCACCTGAAATCTGCGGCGGATCGGTATCTTCGATTACCTGCACCTGTGTGGTCAGCTCCGTGACATTCTCTCCCTCATCCGTAAAAGTCAGTATCACCGGATAAGTACCCAGTGTACCGGTATCAAGAATCCCCTTGAGGCCTGCCGTTACATCCGTGGTATCGATAATGGTCTGTGCGGCGGATGCCGGGTCAAAGGTATGTTTCTGATATACCACTATATTGTCTTTCAGCACAACCTCGGGTGGCTGTACATCGACCACAGTGATCGTCCCCTCATATTCCACATTCTGATACAGAAGGCGGATGTCATATTCCCCGACATGGTTTAATACAATCGGTTTGTATTTGAATGATACCTGCGAAGCATCGATTCCATTGACCAGAATCTGGGATAACTGAATTTCCTGCCCTGTCGCATCCAGCTTCAGGTTATTTTTTATAATACTTACCCGCAGAAGTGCCTTTTTGACTGTCTTTCTGCCCTGCGAATCGACCGCCTCGATCTCTACTTCCTGTCCTCCGGGTGTGGAAAAATCAGGAGGGGTTAAATAATGCACACTTGCATTCTGCGCCGAACATTCCGTGACAAACGTCCATGCGTTGACTTCTTCATTCAGTTCAACCGTGACACTGTGCAGTGTCAGTTCCGGTCCACGCATAGTCTGTGCACAAAAAATGAGAAACAGCAGTATGGAGCCTGTAACTGCACTGAGAATAAAAATAATACATAATTTTTTTTTCATGTTTTATCTTGATAAAATATCCTTTAACAACTGGTTGACAATTCCAGGATTTGCTTTTCCTTTTGCTGCCTTCATGGTCTGGCCTACCAGAAATCCGATTGCCTTTTCCTTACCATTCTTATAATCTTCTACGGACTGTGGGTTTGCTGCCACGACTTCTTCTACAATCTTCTGGATCTCATCTTCATTGCTTTCCATCTTTAAGCCGTGTTCCTCCACATATTTCTCCGGATTTACATCCTCTTCAAATACATGGGCAAATACTTCTTTTGCCACATTTCCGTTGATCACGCCTTTTTCTACCAATGTGATGACACCGGCAAGATTTTCCGGAGAGAAGCTGATTTCATCCGGATCCATGCCCTTGTCCTTTAACAGACGCATGGTTTCTCCCATCAGGTAATTACTTACCTTCTTTGGATTCTTACAGATCTCGCTTGCCTTTTCAAAAATATCTGCCATCTTTTTATACTGGGTGATGATATCGGCATCGTATTCCGGAAGCTTGTATTCTTCTATATATCTTGCCTTCTTTTCATCACGGAATTCCGGCTGTCTTTCCTTTACGGCTTCAAGCCATTCATCGCTGATGACGATCGGTACAAGATCCGGTTCCGGGAAGTAACGGTAATCCTGTGCATCTTCTTTGGAACGCATTGCATAGGAATATTCCTTGTTATCATCCCATCTTCTGGTTTCCTGGATGACTTCTTTTCCTTCTTCGATAAGGTCTATCTGACGCTCTCTTTCGTTTTCAATCGCTCTTGCAATCGCCTTGAATGAATTTAAGTTCTTCATCTCTGTTCTTGTTCCGAACTTCTCTGCTCCGACTTCCCTTACGGAAAGATTTACATCGGCTCTCATTGAACCTTCGTTGAGCTTACAGTCGGAAGCACCAAGATACTGAATGATCATTCTTAATTTTTCAAGATATGCGATAACTTCTTCTGCGGAACGCATATCCGGCTCGGATACGATCTCGATGAGAGGTACACCGGAACGGTTGAAATCTACCAGGGAACAGTCGGACCATTCATCATGCACGAGTTTTCCGGCATCTTCTTCCATATGAATCTCATGGATTCCGATGCTTTTCTTTCCGTTCTCTGTCTCGATCTCTACCTTTCCATCCCGGCAGATTGGCAGATATAACTGTGAAATCTGGTAGTTCTGCGGGTTATCCGGATAGAAATAATTCTTACGGTCAAATTTGCAATACTGGGTTATCTTACAGTTTGTAGCGAGTCCGACTGCCATGGCATATTCCACAACCTGCTTGTTTAAGACAGGAAGGGAACCCGGCATACCGGTGCAGACCGGACAGGTATGTGTATTCGGAGCTCCTCCAAATTCAGTTGAGCAGGAGCAGAATATTTTAGTTTTTGTGGCAAGTTCTACATGAACTTCAAGACCAATGACTGTTTCGTACTGTTTCATCTTATATCTCCATTTCTTCGCTGATTAATCTCTTGCCTTTGCAGCCGTACTTCTTTCGTAGGTTCTGGTCTGTTCAAAGGCATATGCTGCACGAATAATATTCTTTTCTTTAAAGCAGTCCCCGATTAACTGCAGTCCAATCGGAAGTCCTTTACGGTCTGTTCCGCATGGTACGGATATTCCCGGAAGTCCTGCAAGATTCACGGATATTGTATAGATATCTCCCAGATACATTTTGATCGGATCCTGAAGACTCTTTCCTATCTCAGGTGCTGTTGTCGGTGCTGCCGGTCCAAGGATAACATCGTATTTCTCAAATGCTTTGTCAAATTCCTTCTTGATCAGTGCTTTGGTACGGAGTGCTTTCAAATAATATGCATCATAGTATCCGCTGCTGAGTACGAAAGAACCAAGCATGATTCTTCTCTTTACTTCTGCCCCGAAGCCTTCGGAACGTGTCTTTTTGTACATATTGTGCAATCCGTCATAATCCGGTGTTCTGTAGCCGTATTTTACACCGTCGAACCGGGCAAGATTTGAGCTGGCTTCCGCAGACGCGATAACGTAATATGCCGGAATTGCATAATCCACCAGCCCCAGGTCGAATTCCTCTACGAGCGCACCTTTTTCTTCCAGCACTTTTGCTGCCGCAAGTACTGCTTCCTTTACTTCATGGTCAAGTCCTTCGCCCAGATAGGTCTTTGGAATGCCAATTCTCATTCCCTTTACATCATCTTTTAATGCAGAGGTAAAATCATAATCTTCTCTCTTAACGGAGGTGGAATCCTTCGGATCGTAAGATGCTATGGTTTCCAGAATGGTTGCACAGTCCGTTACATCTTTTGCAACCGGTCCGATCTGATCGAGGGATGAACCATAGGCGATCAGGCCGTATCTGCTGACCGTTCCGTAAGTCGGTTTGATTCCGGTTACACCGCAGAAAGAACTCGGCTGACGGATCGAACCGCCGGTATCAGACCCCAGTGCGTAGCTGCATTCCTCTGCTGCCACGGCTGCACAGGAGCCACCGGAAGAACCTCCCGGAACATGATTCTCATTCCATGGATTTCTGGTCACTCCATAGGCAGAAGTCTCCGTTGTACTTCCCATGGCGAATTCGTCCATGTTAGTCTTTCCGATGATAACTGCGCCTGCCTTTTCCAGATTTATAACAGCTTCCGCCGTATAAACCGGATAAAAATTCCCAAGGATCTTTGAACTGCATGTGGTCAGCATATCTTTGGTACACATATTATCCTTAATTGCCACAGGCACACCTGCCAGCGGGCTGTCCAGTTCGCCTGCATCAATCAGCTTCTGTACTTCATCCGCACGTTTTAACGCACCTTCCCTGTCCACAGTTACATAACTGTTATATGTTCCGTCCAGGCTCTCGATCTGATCCAGTGCTGCCATCACGGCTTCCCTTACCGTTACTTTTTTTGCCTTAATTTCTTTTCCCAGCTCTACCGCTGTAAGACTCATTAAACTCATGCCATACCTCTCTTTTCTAGTCTACCGTCTTCGGAACTACAAAGCTTCCGTCTTTTTCTTCCGGTGCATTCTTCAGGATATTCTCCCTGTCATCGCCATTTACAACCACATCCTCACGAAATACATTCTGTACCGGAAATACATGCGACATCGGCTCTACACCTGTTGTATCAAGTTCATTTAATTTATCAATATAGTCCAGCATGCTGCCCATATCCTTCTTTGCTTTCTCTTTCTCTTCTTCACTTAATTCAAGTTTTGCAAGAATACCTACATATTCTATCGTTTCATCTGATATAATATTTGCCATTTCAACCTCCTGTTGGTATAAATTCATAACTAATTGCGAAACTCACAATCTATGCCTACTGTATATGCAAATATTTAAGTGTTTCGCAATTACCTATTATAATTCAACTCTTGTATCATATCATACTACCTGTCTGTTTTCAACGAAAATCACATCCTATTCCAATCCTTTGATCGCCTCAATGGTAAGATGGTATTTCTCCTTTACTTTTTCAAACTGTACTTCTTTTCCTTCTGTCTGCTCCTGACCTCGCAGCTCCTCCGTAAGTGCTACACTGACCTCGCAGAGTTCATCAAAACCGAGATTCAGACACACCCCTTTTAAGGTATGCGCTGCCCGGAAAGCTTCCTGTCCGTCATTTCTCCCCATCGCATCTTCGAGTTTCTGATAACTTGTATCATTCAGAAACTTTAATGCAAACTTCTGAATCATCACATCACTTCCAAGTCTCCCCAGAACAGCTGTATAATCCGAACCCATTTTCTCATAACATTCTTTTACAGTCATTGTCCTACCTCTTTCTTCTTTATCATTAACAAATGTATTTTCTTATTACTTCTACCAGTTTCTGCTCGTCTAACGGCTTTGACAGATGTTCATTCATTCCTGCTTCCCGGCTTTGTTCGATATCATCTGAAAATGCATTTGCCGTCATGGCGATAATCGGTATCTCTGCCGCATCTTTTCTTTCCATGCCGCGGATGGTTTTCGCCGCAATCAGTCCGTTCATCACCGGCATCATAATATCCATAAGAATCAGATCAAATTCACCCTGCTGGGATTGTTCAAACAGTTCCACTGCCTGCTGCCCATTCCATGCACATACCACCTGTACATTTGCATTTGCCAGCATAAATTCCGCAATTTCCATATTCAGGTCATTATCCTCGACAAGGAGAACTCTTGTACCGGCGATAGATTTTTCAGGTGTTTTTTCCTTTTTCTCTTGTTCCGGTATGGTCGAGGATATTTTTAACTTCATCGTTACGATAAAGACGGTGCCGATTCCTTTTTCACTGGAAAATTCTATTTTTCCACCCATCTGCTCCACGAGTTCTTTTACGATGGCAAGTCCAAGCCCCGTACCGGCATATCTGGTTCGTGCCTCCGACTGCTCCTGGGCAAACGGATCAAATACATGCTTCTGGAATTCACGGCTCATTCCGATACCGGTATCGACGCAGGTAAACTTTATCTCACTCCATATGCCGTCATTGGAAAGCTCCTGACAGGACACCTCTACAAAACCTTTTTCTCTGTTATATTTTACGGCATTGCTCATAATATTCTGTATAATCTGTCTGAAATGCAATGGGCTGCCCACAAACCAGTCATGTATGCCCTGATATGGATTCAATACAAATGCCACACCGGCTTCCACCGCCTGCGTATCAATGATATCCGCCGTTTCCTGCAGCAGTTCCGTCATATTGAACAGTCTGTTTTCCAGTTTAATCTCGCCGGATTCCAGTTTATTCATATCCAGCACATCATTTACCAGATCCAGTAAAAATCCAGAAGCCCGAAGTATCTTTTCATTACATTCTCTCTGCTTCTGCATATTTCCAAGATGATGATTACTGATGGAAACCATACCCCGTATTCCATTGATCGGAGTTCTGATATCATGGCTCATTCTTCTCAGGAAGTCCGTCTTTACGGCATTGGCCCGCTGTTCCTGCTCCATGGCATAACGCAGTCTCTGCCTGCCGTCAAGTTCTCTCTTCTTCTCTTCACTGATATCCCGGTTTACAAGCAATATCGTAACCACATTGCCGCTCTCATCCCTGGTCTGTGGAATAATCATGGAAGAATACCACTTTCCGTCCTTTAGCATGAAATCATATTCCAGACTGTTTTTCTGTCCCAGCCGTTCCCTCATTGTGGTCAGATCTGCAAATTTCCTGTAGTTTTCCCAAAATTTCGGTGCAATGCTGTTTTTTACCACTGCTTGTAACATTTCCTCTGCATCATAGGATTCTTTCAGATAGATCTGCATATCCTCTGACAATTTAATCGGTTCCCACTCTCTTTTGTCTATCTGAATAAGAATATTAGAAGTATAAATACTGCTGATTGCCCGAATGGTCCTGACCTGGCTCTGTATCTTATTCATATCTGCCCTTGCCATCCGAAAACGTATCATGACCAGAAGAAACCAGAAGAAAATAATAAATGTGGCCGTATATCCCATCATAGCTGTCCGCTCATTAAATACCCTGTTCTGTGGAAAAAATGCGTACAACTGGTAGTTCTTATAGGCGCAGCAGCCCCCATACCATAAATTTCCATTATATTCCAACCGAATCAGATGCCCCTGACCCCAGGAAGATGTATCGAACTCCTTTACCGGACATTCTGTTAATGCAAGTCCTTCCGGCAGTTCTGGAATATTGGAACTTCGTATTATATCCTCATCCGTAATAATGACAGCTGCATCCATATCAAAATTATACCCGGATACCAGCATATTTAAAGTAATATCATTATCATCTTCTCCGGAGCTTACCGTATCACGGTAAACAAGTATCAGTCCTGATATCTGTGGTGCCGAGGCAATCGCATAATCATAAGAGGAATCTTCCAGTTTGATATGTTCTGCATAAGTCTTTCTTGCATTTTGTGCAATATCCAGTATGTTTTTCTTTTTTAAAATATCTGTCCAGATTCCATACTCCGCAGCCTCGGACCCAGCCAGCAGTTCCCCGTTCTGATCCGTCAGTATAATTCCGGTCAGATTCTGATTCTCTGCATAGCCGGTCAGCCATGCTTCATCCGTCAGTTCCGTTTTCCCAAAATAGTCTGTCAGAACCCCGGCTGCACTGCGGATTGTCATCAAATCTTTGCTCTCCCGTCCCAGACTGTAATTATCATACATGATACAGCCATTTTTTAAATATTGCAAAGTTTCTTCTGCCACATTTATTGCACCCTTCCTGTCCTTCTGTGTAAAAATAAGATATACCAGAAATATTGCCAGAACCGCTATGATAATTGAAATCCAGTTCAAAATTTTCTTCATATATTTATGCCCTTTTTTAATCATGTCCTTTCGCTTCTCCTCCCCATACAAGTGCCTGCGGATTCAGTCCATATTTTTCTACTATCTTTTCTGTCGTTCCGTCTTCGCACATCTCATCCAGTGCTTCTGTCAGTACATCTGCCATCTCCTGATCTCCATCTTTTACAAAAGCCACTCCGAGCTGTACTGACATCAGACCTTCTTCCAAAATCCGGTACATTCCCGGCTCTTCCTGCATATATTCCGCCAAAGCACTTTCATGTCCTGCCGCCGCATCGGCATAATTATGCTTTAATGCAGTCACTACTTCGTCCAGTGTGGAAAATGTAATTACCCGGCTCACTTTACATGCTGCTGCCGGGTTCAGAAAATAGCCTTCCGGCTTGCTTCCTATCTGCACTGCCACTTTTTTCCCTTCCAGATCACTGAGATTTAAAATTCCACCTGTATTTTTCACCATAACAACCTGCCGGGTATACAGATATGGGCCTGCCCACAGGTACTCTTCTTCCCGTCCGGTCATGGTAAAACTGCCCCAGAGACAGTCAACCACCCCGCTCTCAAGTACCTCTTCCTTATTATCCCAGTCGATCCACTTAAATATGGGGGAATATCCCAGCCGGCGGCAGGCTTCTCTGGCAAGTTCCACATCAATCCCCACATATCTGCCATTATCATCCTGAAAGAAAAAAGGGCGGTATATATCACTTCCTATAATTAACTGTGGCTGGCTGTTTCCTGATTCCTCCAGCTGTGTTTTCCCTGTTTCTCCCATTGCGCTGCATCCACAGCACAAGAAACAGATGCACAGCCATATCACAAAAACTTTCTTACTCATCTGTATTCCTTTCCCCATTCATCCCAGCCTTAAAAGGTCAGACTTTCTTTTATTTTTTTCTCAATATCTGCAAAGCACTCCAGCAGAAGCGGATTAAATACCCCGCACTCTCTATTCCGAATCATCTCCACTGCTCTTTCATGTGACACTTTGGTCTGATAAACACGGTCACTGGTCAGTGCGACATATACATCTGCCAGGGATACAATCTGTGCAGAAATCGGAATCTCTTCCCCGGATATCCCGTCCGGATATCCATTGCCATCATACCGTTCATGATGCCATCTGCAGATTTCATATGCAGTCTTTATCAGTGCTTCATCCTGATATGGCATCATTCTCTCCAGAATATCTGCACCAGTCATTGTGTGCGTCTTAATGATGTCAAACTCTTCCTTTGTCAGTTTTCCCGGTTTATTCAGGATACACTCATCAATCCCTATTTTTCCTATGTCATGTAATGCAGAAGCTGTCACAATTAATTCGCGTTCCATCAGGGAAAAACTGTACCGATCTGTTTTTTGCAACAGGCTGTCAATCATCAGACCGGTAAAAATACTGATATTCCTGGTATGGCAATCGCTGTCACCGGTACGAAATTCTATAATCTGGCTTAACATTTCCACCATCATCCGGCTGTTCTTCTCACGCTCATATAACTGGCTTGCTACAAGTTCCGCGAGCCTGTGCTGTCTTGCATACAGTTTGATCATATTATATACCCTCTGATATACAATCTTTGCATCAAACGGTCTACTGATATAATCGGATGCCCCCAGTTCATAAGCACGTCTGATATAAGATTCTGAATATTCACTGGAAATCATAATAACAGGAATATCTTCCAGCCAGTGTTCCCGGTTCATCTCTATCAGAAGATCAAATCCGTCCATAACCGGCATAATGATATCCAGCAATATCAGAGAAATACCCTTTCCCTGCTGCCGGATTATTTGCAATCCTTCTTCCCCGTTTTCCGCTTCTAATATCCTGAAATCATCCTGAAGAATTTCCGTAAGCAGATCTCTGTTAATTTCCGAATCATCGATAACCAGAATCTGCTGGTTCATTTCTTTTTGCCCACTTTCTGCTCCGTTTTCCAGAAGATCTTTCTCCGTTACTACCATATTTTTATGGTTCTTCGCCTGATACATAAGCTTATCCGCACGCCTTAATGCATCTTCAAACGGCTGGTTTCTTGTCATTACCCCGCCTATACTGACGGACAGCCCCATTCCCGCATAACCCGGAACTCCTGCCTGATGAATCTTTTCCCCTGCAATCCTTAAATACTCTTCAAACTCATCTTCCGGAACATCCGGCATAACCAGAAGGAATTCATCCCCGCCGTAACGTATTAAGATCCCCTTCCCATCCACACACTGGCGGATCTGGTTTGTTACGGTAATCAATGCCATATCCCCGGCATTATGTCCATAAGTATCATTATATAATTTAAAATCGTCCAGGTCGATCATTGCAATGCCGGCACATTTTACTTTCTTCTTTATCTCCTCTTCAAAATATCTGCGGTTATAGACTCCGGTAAGCACATCTGTATACAATTTATCCGCATATCCGGAAATCTTCCCACTTAGTTTCTTATATCCGTCCGCATCCAGCAGACTGCTCTCATCCATTTTCTCTGCCAGTTCCAGTACATATGGTTTTCCATCGATTTCCACATACTTTGCAATAACATAATAAATAGATGTATCCCTGAATTCAAGTTTGGTTTTCTGGCCCTTTTCACAAAAAGCCTTCCTGGAAATGCAATTCTTACATCTTTTATTTTTGCCCCAAATATGATAGCATTTGTCCGTATCTGCCGTATCACACTTCCATTCGGTTTCCGATTCCGACAATGATTCTTCATCAATCAGACGTACTACATCAAAAATTTCTCTATAATACTCCATTTTTTCTTTTGCCTGTTTCATTGTCATAATATCTCCTGCACTCATCTGTTTCTCCTCTGATATGCTTCATCCCAACCTTACTTTACGCAACACTTACTTTTTATTATAAAAGAATTATATCCTAATGTCTAGCATTTTCTTACTTCTCCTTTTACTATTTTCAATTATTTCTGACATCATAAAATTTTTTCAAAAAATTAGCACTCACCTCTTGACAGTGCTAACAATTTGTTATATGATACGTTATGTAAGAGGAAATAATTGTTTCATAGAGAGGAGGAAATCCTATGAATATTAACAAATTTACACAGAAATCCATGGAAGCCGTACAGAATTGTGAAAAGCTTGCCTATGAATTTGGAAATCAGGAAATTGACCAGGAGCATCTTCTGAAGTCACTGATCGATCAGGAAGATGGTCTGATTTTAAAACTTATTGAAAAGATGGAAATAAATACCGCTCACTTTTCCAACCGTGTGACGGAAGATCTGAATAAGAAGGTAAAGGTACAGGGCGGAGATCTCCGTATCAGCAATGATTTGAATAAAGTGCTGATTACCGCAGAGGATGAAGCAAAAGCAATGGGAGATGAATATGTATCCGTTGAACATTTGTTTTTATCCCTGTTGAAATACCCGAACAAAGCAATGAAGGAACTCTTTAAGGAATACGGCATTACCAGGGATCGTTTTCTTACCGCACTGTCCACGGTCCGTGGAAACCAGCGGGTAACCAGTGACAATCCGGAAGCAACCTATGACACCCTTCAGAAATACGGCACGGACCTGGTGGAGAAAGCCAGAAGCCAGAAGCTTGACCCTGTCATCGGCAGAGATGCGGAGATTCGTAATGTCATCCGTATTCTTTCCCGTAAGACAAAGAATAATCCGGTATTAATCGGAGAACCAGGGGTCGGTAAAACCGCAGCTGTCGAAGGCCTTGCCCAGCGAATTGTGCAGGGAGATGTTCCGGAAGGCTTAAAAGATAAGAAAATCTTTGCTCTTGACATGGGTGCGCTTGTCGCAGGTGCGAAATACCGTGGCGAATTCGAGGAACGTTTAAAGGCGGTATTAGAGGAAGTAAAGAAGAGCGACGGACAGATTATCCTGTTTATCGATGAACTGCATACAATTGTTGGTGCAGGTAAGACAGAAGGCTCAATGGATGCCGGAAATATGTTAAAACCAATGCTTGCCAGAGGTGAATTGCACTGTATCGGTGCGACCACACTGGATGAATACCGCAAATACATTGAAAAAGACCCTGCACTGGAACGTCGTTTCCAGCCTGTTATGGTGGATGAACCAACCGTGGAAGATACGATTTCCATCCTGCGTGGACTAAAAGACCGCTACGAAGTCTTCCACGGTGTAAAGATTACGGATTCTGCCCTTGTCAGTGCTGCAGTCCTGTCAAACCGTTACATTACGGACCGTTTCCTTCCGGATAAGGCGATTGACCTTGTGGACGAAGCCTGTGCACTGATTAAGACAGAGATGGATTCCATGCCGACCGAACTCGATGAACTCCGCCGTAAGGTAATGCAGATGGAAATCGAGGAAACAGCATTAAAGAAAGAAACGGATAAGTTAAGTCAGGAAAGACTCGCCACCCTGCAGAAGGAACTGGCAGAACTTCGTGATAAATTTAATACCCAGAAGGCACAGCTGGAAAATGAAAAGGCCTCCGTTGACAAACTCCGGAAACTCCGTGAGGAAATCGAAGCCGCAAATAATGAGATTAAGATTGCACAGAGAAATTATGACCTGGAGAAAGTAGCTGAAATCCAGTATGGCAAACTCCCTGCCCTGACCAAACAGTTAGAGGTGGAAGAGGAAAAAGTAAAGAATCAGGATTTATCCCTTGTCCGTGAAAGTGTAACGGATGAAGAAATTGCCCGGATTATTTCCCGCTGGACCGGTATTCCGGTTGCAAAACTGACCGAATCCGAACGGAATAAAACACTTCATCTGGCAGATGCACTGCATAAGCGTGTCGTAGGTCAGGATGAAGGTGTTACCAAAGTAACCGAAGCAATTATCCGTTCCAAAGCAGGCATCAAAGATCCGACCAAACCGATTGGTTCTTTCCTGTTCCTCGGTCCTACCGGTGTCGGTAAAACAGAGCTTGCAAAGGCACTGGCAGAGAATCTCTTTGACAACGAACAGAATATCGTGCGTATCGATATGTCGGAGTACATGGAGAAACATTCGGTATCCCGTTTAATCGGAGCGCCTCCGGGATATGTCGGATATGATGAGGGCGGTCAGCTGACCGAGGCAGTCAGAAGAAAACCTTACTCGGTTGTCCTGTTCGATGAGATTGAAAAGGCTCATCCGGATGTATTCAACATTCTCCTTCAGGTACTCGATGACGGCCGTATTACGGATTCCCAGGGACGGACGGTGGACTTTAAGAATACCATCATCATCCTGACCTCCAATATCGGTTCTTCCTATCTTCTGGAAGGCATTGATGAAAACGGTAATATCCGTCCGGAGAGTGAAACTCTGGTTATGAATGACTTACGTTCCCACTTCCGTCCGGAATTCTTAAACCGTCTGGATGAAATCATTATGTTTAAGCCTCTGACCAGGGATAATATCGGAAAGATTATCGATCTGATTCTGAAAGATATTAATAAACGTCTTGCCGACCGGGATATCAGTATCAGACTGACCGACGAAGCAAAACACTTTATTACCGAACACGGATATGATCCGATGTATGGTGCAAGACCATTGAAGAGATATGTACAGAAATATGTGGAAACACTTGCTGCCAAAGTTATTCTCGGCGGTGAGATTTCACAGGGAGATACCATCGTAATCTCACTGGAAAACAATGAACTCTGTGCAAACAAAGAATAACCCCCCACTGTCTGGTATTCATAATATAAAATAATTACGAAACACCATAATGTTTATTAATGTATATGCAAATGAAACAATGACACGAAGGCACGCTCTCGCTGCATTCTTAGTAATTGTGTCATTGCATATACATTAGACATAAACAATTATGGTGTTTCTTTTATGATCACCAGCATATCGCCGCAGTGCAATGTCTCATTTTTTAATTCATTCATTTTCATGATGGATGCCATGGTGGTGCAGTAATGTTTTGCTATGTCCCACAGGCTTTCCCCCGTTTTTACGACATGCCCTGCCATGCTTGGAATGTTCTGGAGCTTTGCCAGGTCGAAGGGTTTGCTCTGGGCTTCCGTGATGAAGGATGAGCTGCTTGCATTCAGCACAAGGGTATCGAGAACGACCGAACATTTTACTTCCATCTCGTTATTTCCCGACATGGTGACGGATATCTGCTCCAGGGACGGACGGATGAATGCACTGGATTCTTCTTTTACTCCTTCTGCTTCGATCAGATGGGAAAACGGGACGATTTCGTCTGCGATATTAAATGGCATATTGTCATCGGAAGAAATATACATAATCTTCATCTGGACAATGCCCTCCGCCCGCAGCCCTTTTTTCTCTACGACAATTTCTTCTATCGATGCCGTTCCCTGTGCTGCAAGGATCTGAAGCACACTTCCGGCATCGCGGTTTATTTTCAGTTTGTCATTGATCTTACACTTTGATATATTTTTCATACACAGACTGCTGTAGGTCAGTTCCTGGTATACCGGAGTAATCTCATTTTTCAGGGAATACACATCACTTAAAATGTCCAGTTCATCTTCCCGGTAGATTCTCATGGTCAGTTCCAACACAACTTCCAGCTCTAACATCCGCTGTTCCCCATCATAATCTGGTTTGATATTGATACTGATATTGGATAAATCGGATTCAATATCGCCAATCATATCCTCTTCACAGCCCGCAACATCAACACTGCCGTCAAACGGAACCGAAGATTCCAGCCATTGGACCGGGCTGTTTTCATCTTCATCTTCATACAGCATGAATAATACCAGTTCCCCTCTGACTTCTACTTTCTCCTGATACAGTCTTGTAGAGATGTTATTCAATGTAATGGTACTCCACAGAATTTCCGATATATTCGGCTTGTTTGCCGGAAGCTCGATATCTTCCCTGATACGGTAGGTGTCCTTCTTATTTACCAGAAGCTGCAGAATCTGCTCCCTGCGCCTTAAATAATTCACAGATGGGTCATCCATCACCTCACTGACCGCTTCCATATCACAGTTCTCCTGAATGGATATGGAAAATGTCAGCACTGCTTTTACACTGATTTTTCTCGTGTTTATAATGCCAATGTTCAAATCATCAATATTACATTTTACATTGATGATATCATTACTTCCGATCTTGTCACCATTAATCATTTCGTCAAATGGAATGCTGTTTTCCATACTGTGTATCTTTCTTTTGTCCGTACTGCTTCCATACAGAATCTTAAAATCCATATGTCCCCGGACATTGACTCTTCCCTCGCTGCCCTTGACATTTTCAATATGCACCAGTGCATCCCTTGTGATATATTTATCAATATCCGCATTCACATCCGGAACATTAAAGTCATCGTCCAGTGTAACCTGCGTGACAATCCGTCCTTTCAGATTATTCATATGTATTAAAGACCTGGATAATTCCATAACTTCCTCCCTGCTCTACATTGCCAGATTTACAGTTCTATTTATTTATATGAAAAAACCGGAATTCTATGCCGGTTTATTGAAATACAACCGGCTTCTCTTCATATGGAATTTTTATCGTAATTACAGGATAGGTTTCAACCTCGAGAACTTTCTCCGTCTTTGACGGTCCTTTTAACATCGTGGTTACATAGATGGCATCGGATGATTCATACATTTCTTCCACTTCTATGCTGTAGCTGCTGGTCGGCTGTGCCCCATATCCAACAATGATATATAAATAATCTTTATCCGCATAGGTTTTCCGGAACGGTTCTTTCTCCGATTCCTGAATCAGTTGTCGTATTTCCTGCGGCATCTCTTCTTCGGATACAATCGTATATTCTATATCATTCTGCTTTTCCCTGTCATATTCCCTGCCACATGCCGTATTCAGTATCACTCCGCATATCAGAAAGATAATTACTGCTCTTTTCAAACATATCACCAGTTCTGTTTTATTATTACCATTCTATCCGGAATTTCCGGAAATATGATAAAATCCCGCAGAAAATTTCTGCGGGATTCTCATCTGTGTGCTATTCTGTTATGCTTCTGTCTCACCAGATTTTAAGGAATTCTGGTAATCTTTAAACTTCTGTTGTACTGCATCATAAGTCTGCTTCGAGATGTCAGGCAGTTCTCTTCCCCAGCTCTTTGTTGCCTGCTTATAGCCTTTCTCGAATGCTGCAAACATCTTGTTCATGCCTTCTTCATCGCCGCCTGACAATGCCTTTGCCATCTCAAAGATTCTATCGGAAGTCTGATCCACACCCCAGTATCCATCTTCGGAAATCAGGCTCTTTGCTTTATCGGCAGTTGCCTGGTCTACAGTATAATTTCCACTTGCAAGCATTGACCATATATCGTCCGAATTCTTCATTGCCAGTCCCTGTTTCTGGAACATATCCTGAACCATACTCTTGAAACTGTCAACCTGACGCTGGCTGTCCGATTTTAATTTTGCAACGACTTCTGCACGTTCGCTGTCTGTCATCTTTGATGAATAAGTCACTCCTGAACTGTTCTTCTGGCTGTTCTTTGCCTGTTCTTCTGATTTTGCAGACTTTGCCGTACTGTCATAATTACTGTAATCAGCTGAATATCCGGTAACTCCATTTACACTCATAATCTAACCTCTTTTCCCGCTTCCATGCGTTAATGATATTGTTAATAAATCTGCACTGCTTCGTGCTATTTATTATATCGGCAGGAATGATTCCGTTAATTACCGGCCTTGTCCATATTTTCCAAAATAGTCCGTTCCTGATTATCAATATGAACCAGAATAGCCTTCTTGGCTCTTTCAATATCTTTTTTCTCGATGGAATCTATGATTTCCTGATGTTCCTGAATCAGGGTATTTCTAGTCTGGCGATCCTTGATATATTCCAGACGGTAACGGTACATCTGCTCCCGCAGATTATACAGGATCTGGTTCAATCTCCTGTTACCGGTTGCATTATAGATAATTTCATGAAACTGCACATCTGTTTTTGCAATCTCCGTCAAATCTCCGGATTCCACACTTTTTTTAAATTTTCCGAGATTCTCCTTTAACAGCACAATCTCTTCTTTGGTTCTGTTCTTACAGCATAATTCTATGGAAAGTGCTTCCAGCACACGTCTT
>FR900145.1:9408-19231 GCA_000437755.1 Roseburia sp. CAG:303 | reverse complement strand
GTCTTACTTCCAGAACATCAACAAGATCCTCTTTCGTAATCTTTGCCACCTCTGCACTTCTTCTCGGCGTCATTACTACCAGTCCTTCCAGTTCCAGCTTACGGATCGCTTCCCGGATCGGGGTTCTGCTGACGCCCAGTTTGTTCGCCAGCTTTACCTCCATCAGGTGCTCACCCGGTTCGAGTTCTCCGGTCAGAATGGCTTCACGCAAAGTATTAAAGACAACTTCTCTAAGTGGAAGATATTCATTTGTATTTAAACTAATATCTTTCATCCGTTAATCCTCCATCTGTAATATAAACCTGTTTGCATTTTTCATCCGCTTTCAGTACATTATATGCCTTCATGGCTTTTTTCTTTTCTGCAAATATTCCAAATACGGTAGGACCGCTTCCGCTCATCATGGCATTTAATGCACCATGCTTCATCATCTTCTGCTTAATCTCCGTAATCACCGGATGCATGCCTTCCGTCACCTCTTCCAGCACATTCCCAAGCTTTGCTGACATACCTTCCAGATCCTGTGATTCGATATCCTGAACCAGACCGTCAATGTCCGGATGCTTCTTTATCTCGTCCAGCTTCAGACTTCCATAAACAAATTTGGTCGAAACATTGATTCCCGGCTTTGCCAGTACGATATAACATGGCGGCATATCTTTCAGCGGTGTCAGTACATCGCCAATTCCTTCTGCCAGCGCAGTTCCGCCCATAATACAATACGGTACATCCGCACCCAGCCTGACACCACGTTCCATCAGCTCTTTCGTGCTGAGTCCCAGACCAAACATCTTATTCAGTCCTTTCATGACTGCTGCCGCATCCGCACTTCCGCCTGCCATGCCTGCAGCCACCGGAATCAGTTTGCGTATCTTGATAAAAATACTTTCCTGTATTCCGTATTCATCCATCAGCAATGCCGCTGCCTTATAGGCAAGATTATTCTCATTTACCGGAAGATACTTCAGGTTTGTCTCAATGTCGATGTAGCGGTTGCCATCGGTACACAGCCCGAGCCGCTTAATATCGATTCCGTCATACAGACCTACCTGCTGCATAATCATGCGCACTTCATGGTATCCGTCATCTCTTTTTCTTATTACATCAAGGCCCAGATTGATCTTTCCTCTGGCTTTGACTCGTACAAAATCATATCCTCTGTCTTCCATTTATTTCCTCAGTTTCAATTCTAATATATTTCATCTTCTTCGCTACTCATAAATTCTCTGCCGGACACGCGTTTTTTCCTTCGCTCTTCTTCTACCATATCTGAAAGCATATTTTTTACAATTTCCGGATTCTTGATATTCAGAATCTCAAATTCCGGTGTAGATTTATCCGCTGAGCAGACATGAATTGTTCCGAGCCCCCATAATCGCTGGAACAATGTCCTTTTCAGGGTCAAATCCAGAATCCTGTACAAACGCACCTCGTCCTCTTTTACATTCAGAACTCCTGTTCTTATCAGTAATTTTTCATCGGTAGCCGCATACTTTGTAAAAGTCCATGGCAGTCCAAAAATAATTCTCTTTCTGTCGCTCCATTTATAGGATACTGTTGTTTTTGCCATTGTTCCATCCTTTCTGATTCTTACATCATTGCATCAATCATTTCCAGCACTTTTGCGCCGAGTTCTGCTGATTTCTTCTCTGCATCTTCAAAGCTCGTGCCTTTTACACCGTAATAAAGCTTAATCTTCGGTTCTGTACCGGATGGTCTTACGCATACCCATGCATCATCGTTCAAATCATAGTAGAGAACATTGGACGCAGGAAGTCCGGTAGATGTGATTTCACCTGTTTCAAGGTTCTTAATGGTATCTTCCTTATAATCTCTTGCAGATAATACCTTATAATCTCCGATTGCCTGTGGTGCATCTTTTCTCAATGTTTCCATGATGCCCTTAATCTTCTGGAGTCCCTCGATACCCTTCATGGTAATAGCTTTTACATCATCTCTGTAATATCCGTATCTCTCATACATTTCGATCATGGCATCCCAGAGTGTCATATTCTTGGATTTATAATATGCAGCAGCTTCACACAATGCCATGGTTGCCACGATAGCATCCTTATCTCTTGCGTGTGTTCCTACCAGACAGCCATAGCTCTCCTCAAATCCAAAGAGATATGTTCCTTTTCCGGTCTGCTCTGTCTTTAAAATCTGCTGTCCGATATACTTGAAGCCGGTCAGGCATTCAATCAGTCTTACATTGTAATATTTTGCGATTGCATCTGCCATGTTTGTAGAAACAATGGTCTTTACAAAGATACCGTCATCCGGAATACCCTGTTTTGCCTTAATCTGGCTTAATTCATATTCTCCAATCAGGCAGCCTGACATATTACCGGTTAAAGTAATGTATTCTCCTGTCTTTGTATCTTTTACATATACACCCAGTCTATCTGCATCCGGATCGGTTGCAAGAACAAGGTCTGCATCTTTTTCTTTTGCAAGCTTTAATGCCAGTTCAAATGCTTCTGCTGCTTCCGGATTCGGATAACTTACGGTAGGGAAATCACCATTTGGAAGTTCCTGTTCCGGTACTACATATACATTTTCAAATCCTAATTCTTTGAGGATTCTTCTTGCAGGAAGATTACCTGTGCCGTGAAGCGGTGTGTATACAATCTTGATATCCTTCTGATATTCTTTGATTAATTCCGGATTCTTGACCTGTTTCTTTAATTCCGCAATGTATTTGTCATCCACTGCAGCACCGATTATTTCATATAAGCCCTGTGCCTTTGCATCTTCCATGCTCATGGTCTTAACGGTTGCGTAATCTGTGACTGCCTTTACCTCAGCCATAATACCTGTATCATGAGGCGGTGTGATCTGTGCGCCGTCCTCCCAGTATACCTTGTATCCGTTGTATTCCGGCGGATTGTGGCTTGCGGTAATGTTAATGCCTGCGATACAGCCTAATTCTCTGACTGCGAAAGAAAGTTCCGGTGTCGGTCTTAAAGATTCAAAACGATATGCCTTGATTCCGTTTGCTGCCAGGCAGAGTGCTGCCTCATCTGCAAATTCCGGCGACATATGACGTGAGTCAAACGCAATCGCAACACCTTTTGCCTGTGCCTTCTGTGCAATAATATAATTTGCCAGTCCCTGTGTTGCTTTTCTGACTGTATAGATGTTCATACGGTTCACACCTGCTCCGATGACACCTCTTAAACCCGCCGTACCAAATTCGAGTTCTGTATAGAATCTGTCTTCTATCTCTTTTTCATTTCCCTCAATTTCTTTTAATTCTTTCTTTGTAGCCTCGTCAAAATATGGGTTGTCCAGCCATTCCTTATAAAGTTCCATGTAACTCATTATAAATACCTCCTGTAATATATATTTTTACAGATTTTCATCTGTAGATCGCTGTTTTATCCCTTACTGCTGTTCTTTCAGATCCGGGAATTTTATGTATACATCTGTGTCTGTGCTGTCGAATGTATAACTGTATGCAGTGGTAACATAACCATCCGCCCTCAGTACAAATATATGATCTCCTGCACTCTTTGCAAAAGTCACAGGTGCTTTTCCTTTGTAAATGCCATCCATATAAATCTCTGCTCCGGAAGGCCCGCTGACAACGACTTCTTTATTCGCGGTCTTTGCATCGGCTGAAATTACACCGTCCTCCCGTTTTGTAGTGGTTTCGCTCTCAGAAGATGCCGTCGTGGTTTCTCCCGCCTTGGTTTCCCCGGATGCTTTGGTTGTTGTGGTTTCGGAAGAAGATGCCGTGGTCGTCTCCGCCTCCGTTGTTTCCTGTGCAGATAAATCAATGGTCTTATTCATGTAAATACTGCTTATGACGATTTCTTCCGTATAATCCGTATATTTATTGGATGTGATAACTACTTTATGCGTACCATAAGATAATGTAACCGGTTGTGCAACATCTACGGCTGCATCATCGATAAATACATTATATTCCGTACCTGCCGGCTGGATATTGAACTTTACGCTTCCCTGCCGTTCCACCGGTCCCTGGAATTCACTCAGGCTGACAATGGTTTCATCATCACGCACCACAGTCACTTCTTTGGAACCGCCAACTCCGCTCTTCGATGCCGTCAGGGTATAAGTTCCTTCCGGTGCAACGATAATCATATCATCCGTAATTACTGATACGATCTTATTTCCTACCTCCACCAGTCCGCCAACCAGATTAGTCTCATCAGTAAGCCTTATGTATCCATGTCCCCTGCTGACATTAATGGAACATATCTTATTGTCAATCCCCTTTGCAATCAGGGTATCCACGGAATTTAATTCATGAATATCTATCTGTCTGTCTCCGGAAACAACCACCAGGTTATCATCGTAATAATACTTGTCGCTGCCAATGGTAAAGAGCCGTTTATCGTAGTCTACGCTCCATTTGCTCACCGTTGTATTCTCCCAGGCACTGTCCGCTTCTTTTAATGAGAGCAGCTTCTGTGTACCACCCATATATACGACTTGTGCAATCTCACCCGGCAGAATATCCTGCATAAGCAGCTCTGTTCCATAACGGTTCTGAACACTTGTACCGCCCGTATAATTCAAGGTAAACAGCCTGCCATCCGTAATTCCCTTTACGGTTATCTGTGACTGCGTTAAATCAAGGTTCGTTACAACTACCAGTTCTCCCGGATTACTCTGTGCATCGGTTGCCGTAGTCTCTGAATTTGTCTGATTCTGTTCATCAATTAATCCTGCCAGCCCTCCGCTCCCGGTGGTACGCTTTACACAGCCGCACAATGCAGCCGTCAGAAGCAGAAGAAGCAGTGACTGTAATAGTCTTTTCTTATACATTCCGGATTTCCTCTTGTACTTATGTTAATACATTTATTGTATACCAAATACATAAAAAATACAAGTGCGAAAATGCAGGAAGCATGGTTCAGAACAAATCCGTACATTCTACAAATTTCTTTTTATTTGCCTGCTGCTGGCACACTTTACGCATCTTATCCTTCATCTGATCCGGAAGATATGCCTTGTTCCCATTGTAATAATGATTCAATACTTTCCAGAATTTTTCCGGATAACCCAGGCATATTCTTAAAATCTCTTTTTCTTCTGCGGACAGACTCCTGACTTTATCATAATTTTCCAGCAGTTCCGCCCCATAACGTCTGCTCCAGTCATGTTTTTCCATAACTTTTCTCATAAAAAAATACAGATCCCGGACAAACATTCCTTTTCCACTGTGTTCAAAATTAATTACTGCCATTTCATCTTCCTGCCGGATGAGATTGTGATAATTAAAATTTCCATGGCAGACACATCCCCGTTCCTTTGCCTGCTCGTTTAATTCCCGGTAACCGGACTGTGCAAGTTTTTGCTCCGCCAGCTGTCCCAGCACATAGAATTCTTCAAACCTTGCCAGCACCGCATATTCAAACTCTGTTTTTCTTGTCTTTTCCCTCATGTAACTGCGGATTCTTTTCAGTTCCGTATTATGCTTGCGCATTTCGTCGAGCTGATCCGGAAGTTCCGGTATGTACTGCGCATCCTTTATTTTTACAGAATCCAGTACTTTATGTAATGCTGCCATCGTTCGTGCCGCCCGGTTGATATCTTCCCTGTTTCTCACATCACATTCCGCCCCCTGGTAATGCTGTACCAGAATATAGCGGATACCCGCACTGTCCGCGGAAAATAATGCATTTTCTTTATTTCTCAGGATATTGCTTACCAGCGGAAATCCATGCCCGATAATATAACTGAGCAGTTCTGATTCATAAATCAGTCTTGCAGCACTTCCCGTATATTCCAGCAGCCGGTAATATCCCTCACTGCACTCTGCAAGCATCGCTCCCCGCCCTTTTATTACCCGCTTTACATCCAGATCGTACTGTTCAAGTACCTGTATCCCTCTGTCATTCAATCTTATCACTCCTCCACATAATGCATGATTTCTGGTTTCGATATGCTATTCTATGAACGAAATGATATAATTATGCCTTGCATACAGGACGAAAAAAACTGCCACAGGCTCTGCGGCAGTTTTCTAAGATACTATAATGTTGGGGGCCAAAAAAGCCTTACGGATTACTCCACACGGATTCTTGTGATGATTCCTTCTACCTGGGCAGCAGCTTTCTCATAATCAGCTTCTGTCATTAATTTTGTAACAAATCCAAATTCTCCGGTTACCCCATCCACACTGATTACTTCTACATCACCAAATACAGCTGTAACATCTTCCAGTCTGGCATCAGCAGTTCCGCTTACTCTTACAAAAAATCTGCTCTCTGCGGATTTGATATCGGAAAGTTCCAGCTTTTTACTGCTCCAGAGCTGCATGATATGTGTATTTTTATGCTTTGCGGCATCTACAACATCGGATACAACGGCACTGGCAGTCGGAAGTTTTCCGGCTCCGCTTCCATAGAACATAACGTCTCCAAGTACATTTCCTTTTACGAGGATTCCGTTCAATACGCCATTTACACTGTACAGCGGATCATTGTCATCGATCATGAATGGTGCAACCATGGCAAAGAATTTATCTCCCACACGTTTGCTCTTACCAAATAATTTGATAACTCTTCCCATCTTTGATGCATATTTAAAATCTACGTCCGTAATCGCTGTGATTCCTTCGGTATAGATATCTTCATAATCCACATGCTGTCCGTATGCAAGTGAAGTAAGAATGGCAATCTTTCTGCATGCATCATAACCTTCCACGTCAGCTTCCGGATTTCTCTCTGCATAACCAAGTTCCTGTGCTTCTTTTAATACGGTATCAAAATCAAGACCTTCCTTGCTCATCTTGGTAAGGATATAATTGGTTGTACCATTTAAAATTCCAGTAATTTCCATGATTTCATCAGCAGTAAGGGACTGGTTTAAAGGTCTGATAATCGGAATACCGCCACCAACACTTGCCTCAAAGAGGAAATTCTTGTTCATCTTCTCGGAAAGCTTTAATAATTCCGGTCCATATTTTGCTACCAGCTCCTTATTGGAAGTACAATAGCTCTTTCCATGTTCCAGAGAAGCTTTCGCAAAAGAATATGCAGGATTAATACCACCCATCGCCTCTACGACAATATCTACTTCCTCATCATTTACAATCGTATCAAAATCATGCACAAGAATATTCTCAATCGAAGAACCCGGAAACTCTCTCAAATCAAGAACATACTTGATATTAATATCATCGCCGATTCTCTTTGCGATACTCTCTTTGTTTGTGCTGATAACTTCAACTACTCCTGAACCTACTGTGCCATATCCTAATACTGCTATATTTATCATGTCTTTGTCTCCTTTTTCCTGTTATTCCATTAGTCAATTACGAAGCTTATAAGTTGTATTTATTATGTATGCAAATCAAACAATTACTAAGAAGGTACTATGAGGAAGGTACCAAGGAGGGACCCAATCTATTGGGAGGATACCTTGGTACGGTCGATATTTAGTACCGCTACCCACGCACTAGGGAGGGACCCGGTAAACCGGGAAGATTCCCTAGTGCCACAGCCGAATGTAGCGAGAGCGTGCCTTCATGTAATTGCTTCATTTGCATACACTCTATATACACTTCAAAGTTTCGTAATTGTCTAATTATTCCATTGCCAGTATCTTTACATATTGTATGCCGTCCTTTTGTTCCAACTCGGTCATCATCAATGACATATCAAGCATTGGAGGAATCTCCATACTCATAGTCAGAGATGCCACACCATTAATCGGTATGGTCTGATGAATCGTCAGAATATTTGCCGAATAATGTGCAATTATCTTTAACACTTCGGACAACATTCCCGGCTGATCGTCCATCTGCAACACAAAGGTAACGGTTCTGCCCTTAACATTCTCATGAAATGGGAAAATATCATCTTTATATTTATAAAATGAACTTCTGCTCAGTCCTACCTTTTCGGCAGCTTCCTGTATGGTCATTACCTTTTCTGTTTCCAACAGCCTTTTTGCCTCTATCACTTTTAACAGAACTTCAGGTACTGCCTTTTGTTTAATCAGATAATATTTATTGTTTTCCTTTTGTCCCATATTCTGCTCCTTGAAATGAAGCCCTATTCCTGTGTGCTTTCACTGTTTACCAGTTCATCGATTCTCTTCATTTCTTCGTCTGAAAGAAGATAATCCACATTTATAAGTACAATTAATGTATTATCACTCTTGATTACACTTTCAAAATATCTTGTATTTTCATTGATACAGATTGGCGGTACCGGAAATTTATTCTCCTGTGCCACATCATGAATTTCCTTTACACCATCTACTTCCAACGCAATCTTTGAATCCTTTACCCGGACAATAATGAACTGGATATCCTGATTCTGTACTGCCGGAAGACCGAATTTCTTTCTCAAATCATACACCGGTATAATTTCCCCACGAAGATTCATAATTCCTTTGATATAACTGACGGTATTCGGTACCCTGACAATCTGCTGTTCTCTTTCAATTCCAAGCACTCTGCCGATATCCACACCATAGTTTTCACTGTCCAGCTTAAATACTACCGGTTTCATTTCTTCCATAATAGATTTATCCCTCCATCTCCTACAGGTCTGTCCTGTTTTATCTTTTACTGCTTTTGTGAATACTTTAAATATGCATTAATGAACGGATCAATATTTCCATCCAGAACACTCTGTACATTTCCGATCTCCTGGTTTGTCCGGTGATCCTTTACCATGGTATAAGGCTGCATGACATAAGAACGAATCTGGCTGCCCCATCCATTGTCCGATACTTCTCCACGGATTCCGGAGATTTTCTCTTCATTTTCTTTCTGTGCTCTGAGATAAAGCTGCGCCTTTAACATCTTCATGCAACGGTCTTTATTCTGGAACTGGGAACGCTCATTCTGACACTGTACTACTATTCCGGTAGGTATATGCGTAATTCGCACCGCAGAGGATGTCTTATTGATATGCTGTCCACCTGCACCACTGGAACGGTAGGTATCTATCTTAAGGTCATCTTCATTTATCTCTATCTCAATATCTTCGTCAATATCAGGCATAACATCACAGGAAACAAAAGAGGTCTGACGTTTGCCTGCCGCATTAAACGGAGATATTCTGACCAGTCTGTGTACTCCGGCTTCGCTTTTCAGATATCCGTATGCATTTTCGCCACGAATCTCTATGGTTACTGACTTATATCCGGCTTCATCGCCTTCCAGGAAATCAATGACTTCATAGTCAAAACCTTTTCTTTCTGCCCATCTGGTATACATCCTGAACAGCATGGATGCCCAGTCACAGCTTTCTGTTCCGCCGGCTCCGGCATGTAATGTCAATATGGCATCGTCCTTGTCATATTCCCCGGACAGTAATGTTGTAATCCTTAGTTCTTCGTATCTGCTGATAAAATTATCTACTGCTTCTTTCACTTCCGGAATGAGTGACTCATCTTCTGTCTCATTTCCCATCTCCAGAAGTGTTTTTGCATCATCAAAACATTCCTGCAGTTCTTTAAAATGATGCACCGTATCTTTTAATCCATTTAATTCTCTTGTCTGATGACTCGCTTTCTGTGGATCGTCCCAAAAATCCGGTTCTTCCATCTTTCTTGATAATTCTTCGATTCTCATCTGCTTATTATCAAGGTCAAAGTGAATCCCTCAGTTCTTCTAATGGTCCTTCATATCCGTTCAAAATATATTTAAACTGATCTAATTCTACCACTTAATCACTTCCTTTTTTCTATAATATACTGATGCCAGGGTGCTAAGGTCTAAGACCACTTAAGCTCGCTCATAAGTGGGCGAAAGACTTTAGCCTAAGACCATCTTCTTAGGCTTATTTGACCTAAGACCATCTTCCCACTTGCCTTCGGCAAGCGGGCTTTG
>FR900145.1:0-9369 GCA_000437755.1 Roseburia sp. CAG:303 | reverse complement strand
CAGCGGAGCCGGGTCCCTCCTTATGACCTTCCTTCTTAGGCTCTATTTGGCATAAGGAATCTTCCCGGCGTAGCCGGGTCTCTCCTTATGCCCGGTGCATGCAGCACTGTTTGTATTTTTTTCCAGATCCGCATGGGCATGGGTCGTTTGGATAGATTTTCTTTTCTTCGCGGACTTTAGGTGCTCTGACTGCGGATTCGTCTTTGTTTGTACCGGTTACTTTTGCTACCTGCTCTCTTTCGATCTTCTGTTCAAGCTGTACATGCATAAGAGCTTTTACGGTATCTTCCATGATTCCCTGTTCCATGTCTTCAAACATTTCAAATCCGGATATTCTATATTCGGATACCGGATCTCTCTGTCCCAATGCACGCAGACCGATTCCCTGACGCAGCTGATCCATATCATCGATATGATCCATCCATTTTCTGTCAATTACCTTTAACAGAATGATTCGCTCAACTTCTCGAATCTGCTCTGCTTCCGGAAATTCTGCTTCTTTTTCTTCGTATTTTGCAGCTGCTGCTTCTTTTACCTGCTGTTTTAATTTGGCTGCAGTCATGCCGGCAGCATCTTCTTCTTTGATTACAATCGGATCAATCGGAACAACCGGAAGCAGGATTTCATTTAATTCCGCCATATTCCATTCGGCTGCCGGCTGGTCATCAGTTGCAACCATATCAATCTTCTGTTCTACAACATCGCCAATCATCTTGTAGATTACGTCACGCATATTTTCGCCGTCGAGTACACGCCGTCTTTCTTTGTAGATGATTTCTCTCTGGTCGTTGTTTACGGCATCGTAATCTAACAGATTCTTACGGATTCCGTAGTTGTTGTTTTCGATCTTCTTCTGGGCATTTTCAATGGCATTGGATAACATCTTATGCTCAATTCTGTCATTTTCTCCAATACCGGTTGCATTGAATACTGCCATCATTTTCTCTGAACCGAATAATCTCATGATGTCATCTTCGAGTGAGATGAAGAATATGGATTCACCCGGATCGCCCTGACGGCCGGCACGTCCACGCAGCTGGTTGTCAATACGTCTTGATTCATGACGCTCCGTACCGATAATCTTAAGACCGCCTGCGGCTCTTGCTTCTTCGTCAAGCTTGATATCCGTACCACGGCCTGCCATGTTTGTCGCAATCGTTACATTTCCGTGGATTCCGGCTTCTGCTACGATCTCAGCTTCGAGTTCATGATATTTTGCATTCAGGACTCTGTGCTTGATGCCTGCTTTTGTCAGAAGTTTGCTTAATTCTTCGGATGCCTCAATGGTAATTGTACCTACCAGAACAGGCTGTCCTTTCTCCTGGCTCTTCTTGATTTCTTCTACGACGGCATTTAACTTGCCCTTCTTTGTCTTATAAACGGCATCATCCCGGTCGATTCTCGCAACTGGTTTATTGGTCGGAATTGTAACAACGTCCATACCGTAGATATTACGGAATTCCTGTTCTTCGGTAATGGCAGTACCTGTCATACCTGCTTTTTTATCATATTTGTTGAAGAAGTTCTGGAATGTAATGGTTGCAAGTGTCTTGCTTTCCCTCTTAATCTTTACATGTTCCTTTGCTTCGATTGCCTGATGAAGTCCGTCGGAGAATCTTCTTCCCGGCATGATACGTCCGGTAAATTCATCAACGATTAATACTTCGCCTTCCGGACTTACAACGTAATCCTTGTCTTTAAACATTAAATAATTTGCCTTCAGTGCAAGGGACATATTATGCTGCAGTTCCAGATTTTCCGGATCTGCATAATTGTCAACATGGAAATATTTCTCTGCCTTTTCCACACCCTGCGCAGTCAGGTTGACAAATTTATCCTTTTCGTTTACCACGAAATCTCCAGTTTCTTCATAGGTTTCACCCATGATGGCATCCATTTTCGTAAGTTCATGGTACTCGCCCTGTGTCAGCTGTCTTGCAAATACATCACACAGTTCGTATAACTTTGTAGACTTTCCGCTCTGTCCGGAAATAATAAGAGGGGTTCTTGCTTCATCGATTAATACGGAATCGACCTCATCGACGATCGCATAGTGCAGACCTCTCTGTACCATCTGTTCTTTGTAGATAACCATGTTATCTCTCAGATAATCAAAACCAAGTTCATTATTTGTAATATATGTAATATCACAGTCATAAGCGGCTTTTCTTTCATCATTATCCATGCTGTTCAGAATACATCCGACAGTCAGTCCCAGGAATCTGTGAACCTGTCCCATCCATTCCGCATCTCGTTTTGCAAGATAATCGTTTACGGTAACAACATGCACACCCTTGCCTTCCAGTGCATTTAAATATGCAGGCAGAAGACATGTCTGCGTTTTACCTTCACCGGTACGCATCTCTGCAATACGTCCCTGGTGGAGAATAATACCACCCATGAGCTGCACTCTGTAATGTTCTGTATTTAATACTCTTCGGGCAGCTTCACGCACAACCGCATATGCTTCCGGCAGAATATCATCCAGTGTTTTTCCTTCTTCCAGACGATCCTTAAACTCCTGTGTTTTTCCGCGAAGCTCCTCATCTGATAAGGCTGTCATCTCATCCCTATAGGAACATATCTTGTCCACAATCGGGGTTATTCTTTTGATCTCCTTTTCACTATATGTACCAAATACTTTCGAAAATAGTCCCATCGTAATCCTCCAATATACTTTTACATCTGTTATTACCTGTCTTATCAGGTCTATACATTTCCTATGGGAAAATAGGTATGATGCACCCATTGTTTGCATCATACCTATTTATTTTACCACTTGTATGGACTTTATTCAACTATTTCATTTTGCTAATCTATAAATTTTTTTTGAATAACCGGGATTTATAACTTTTTCAGTCTCCAGGTGCGGCTCTGAAAATCTCCCCAGAAGTCTGCGACCAGGCCGATCTCCATCAGTTCATCTCCATAATATGTCTGATCTTCCCCGATGATTTCATATCTGGCATCCGGGTCAAGTGCCGTAAATTTCATTCTGGAGATTCCCGGATTTACCTCACAGAGGATTCGGAAATACGCCGCAAAAATCTGGTTTCCATCCTCTGAAATAAACTGCCATGCCGCCGTATTTCCCTCAAATGGATTTTCCAGGCGATACATCTGTGCCGATGGGAGAAATTCTCTCAGTTCCTTGTATACGGCAACCTGTTTTTTCACTTCTTCTTTTTCTTCTTCCGTGAATTTCATCAGATCCAGTTCATAGCCGAAGTTTCCACTCATTGCCACATCACCGCGCATTTTTAAAGATGTCACACGGTTTGCCTGATGGTTTGGCACTGCAGACACATGTGCGCCCATGGCACTGACCGGATAGCACAGACTTGTTCCATACTGGATATAGAGTCGTTCCACGGCATCGGTGTCATCGCTGGTCCATGTCTGCGGCATGTAATAAAGCATACCTGCATCAAATCTTCCGCCACCGCCGGAACAGCTCTCAAACAGTACCTCCGGATGGGAGGATACGATTTCTTCCAGTACCCGGTACAGTCCCAGCATATAGCGGTGCGGCATTTCTTTCTGTCTCTCCGGTGGAAGACCTGCTGATCCCAGTTCTGTCATATGACGGTTCATATCCCATTTGACATAGCTAATCTCTGCCTGATCCAGAATACCTCCAATGGTTTTGATCAGATAATCGCAGACTTCTTTTCTGCTCAAATCCAGTGTCAGCTGGTTTCTGCACTCGGTCCGCTCCCTGCCCGGGATATGGATGCACCAGTCCGGATGTGCCCGGTATAAATCGCTGTCCGGGGAAACCATTTCCGGTTCAAACCAGAGTCCGAATTTTACACCTGCTTCATTGACTTTCTCTGCCAGCGCAGCTATGCCGTCCGGAAGTTTTTCTTTGTTGACATACCAGTCACCCAGCGAACAGGTATCACTGTTTCTCTTTCCAAACCAGCCATCATCCAGCACCAGAAGTTCAATGCCCAGTTCTTTTGCCGTCCTTGCCAGTCCGAGAATCTTCTCCTCATCAAAGTCAAAATAAGTTGCCTCCCAGTTATTTGCCAGAATCGGCCGTACTTCGTCACGGTATCTGCCGCGCACAAGTCTGCTTCTGAATAACTGATGAAAGGTTCTGGACATTTTGCCAAAGCCCTCAGATGAGTATACCATAACTGCTTCCGGTGTCTGGAAGGTTTCGCCGCTCTCTAACAGCCAGGAAAAATCATAGCCATTCAGACCAATCCATGCTCTTGTCTGGAAAATCTGGTCCACTTCTGCTCCAGCCGTAAAGTTACCGCTGTACACCAGTGCAAATCCATAAACTTTTCCTCTGTCTTCCCCGGCTCCCGGCTCTGCCAGTGCAAAGAATGGATTCATCTGATGGCTGGAAGCCCCTCTGCGGCTCTGCAGTTCCTGTATTCCGCTGCGCAGCTTCGTCTTTTCAATATGGCGTTCCCTGCCCCATGCTCCTGGCAAATCCACCAGTTCATAGTCGGAAGTCTCAAAATCCACACTGGCACTGACTGCCTTTTCCAGCCGGATACGATCCGCACTCTCATTTCGGATTTTCACACTTCTGGTAATCACATCCATTTCTTTGTATACAGTATACATTAATATTACTTTCATGTGTTTCAGAGTGTCTGACAGCGTGATTTCCAGTGTATCGGCTTCTTCTTCATTCTCCACATAAGTTGCCGGCAGTCCCTGTAATCCCGGCTTGCCCGGAAGAATTCGGTAACTCTCATAGACCAGTTCGACTGCCCTGCTGCCATCCTCAAATACTGCCTGCACTGCCGGCATCCGGTAATCGGTCTGACATCCCGTCGGATATTCCTGCCGGATATAGTCCAGTGAATACGACTTGTCACTGCCATCCGGTGCAGCCCCGAAAGAAATCCAGCGGTTTAACTGGGCATTCTCCACATCCGGGGTATGTATCTTCTTTCCCCAGTACACATGTGCCAGATATCTGCCCTTTACCACTCTCATAATATAACTTGTGTCCTTTGACTGAAGATGAAATATCTTCTGTTCCTCATCCACCCAGATACTCATAGTTTTTTCCTCCAATATTGTTTATTTCTTCTTTACGTCCACAATCTCAGCCACATACATGGTGTGATAGTTTTCATCCCCATACCATTTTGCCAGTGCTTCTTTATCAATGAAACTTTCCTTTGCCATTTCCTGCGCAAACATCTTGCGGCAGACCAGGGTAAGCTCAGCTTCTTCAAATACCGGTGCATTTTCTTCCAGTGATACATGCAGTCCACATTCTGACACCTTATCCGCATCCCTGCCGGAAACTGTCCCCATATAATTGAGCATTTTTCTCTGGTCATCACCAAAGAAAGAAAGTGAAAATGTGTCCCCGTTATCCACAAATTCCTTTGTATATCTTGTCTGACGGATAAATACAAAGGCAACATTTTTGCCCCACATAATGCCCAGGCCGCCCCAGGAAGCCGTCATGGCATTTACCTTTCCATTCTTTGCTGCACCGACTAACATCCACTGCTTTCCTATCATATCAAATACATTCTTACTGATTTCATTTGCCGTCATCGTATGACCTCCTATATTTTATAATATTGGGCAGTATTTTTGCCCCTGAATCAATGTCAACGAATTGCTCCGCAGAAATCTGCTTTCGCAATTCTGCAAATATTTGGAATCCGCTGATTTGCTGCTCAAATCACTTCTTCCTCATATTTGGCAGGTCCCAAGTTCAAAAGCCTTATCATGCAAGCATGAACGGCTTTCTGACCTTTGTACCTTTGACATTACTATATATGCTGGAAAAGATTTTTTCAATAGCAAAATGTGAGATGTTTTTCATATAATCTCCGGATAGATTTCCATAAATCAAAAAACTCCGGAACAGAGGAAGCATCCATCTGCCCGGAGGTAATCTTTCTATAATGCTTTAATTCTTTCGAGTGCCTTTAAGGTGTTTTCATAGGAACCGAATGCAGTCAGTCTGAAGTAGCCTTCTCCGCTTGGTCCGAATCCTGAACCCGGAGTTCCTACTACGTTTGCTTTTGTCAGGAGCAGGTCAAAGAATTCCCATGAGGTCATCTTGTCCGGTGTCTGCAGCCAGATGTATGGTGCATTGATACCGCCTGATACCGTATATCCTGCTGCTGCAAGACCTTCGCGGATTACTTTTGCATTGTTCATGTAGTAAGCAACCTGTTCTTTTGTCTGCTTCTTTCCTTCTTCTGAATATACAGCTTCACCGGCTCTCTGGATGATGTACGGAGCACCGTTGAATTTAGTTCCGTGTCTTCTTGCCCATAAGCTGTTCAGAGTCACATCACCGCTCTTTAATTCCTTTGGAATAACCGTAAATCCGAGACGTGTACCAGTAAATCCTGCGTTCTTTGAGAAACTTCTGATTTCGATGGCACATGCCTTTGCTCCTTCACATTCGTAAATGCTGTGTGGAACATCCTCTTCTGAAATATATGCTTCATAAGCTGCATCGTAGATGATTACCGCACCCACTTTTAATGCGTAATCAACCCATTTCTGGAGTTCTGCCTTGTTGATGGTAGAACCGGTCGGATTGTTCGGGAAGCACAGATAGATGATATCCGGTGTTTCCTGTGGAAGTTCCGGTGCAAAGTTTGTCTCTGCGGTACATGGCATATAGATAACATTTGTCCATTTTTCAGTTGCTTTATCATATGTACCGGTTCTTCCTTCCATGGCATTGGTGTCCACATATACCGGATAAACAGGATCACATACAGCGATCTTGTTGTCTACGGAGAAGATATCCCCGATATTTCCGCTGTCGCTCTTTGCTCCGTCACTGATGAAGATTTCATCGAGTGCAATCTCTACACCTCTTGCCTTATAATCATTCTCGGCAATCGCTTTTCTTAAAAATTCATATCCGAGATCCGGTGCATAACCATGGAAAGTCGCTGCATCTGCCATTTCATCTACGGCACTATGCATTGCCTTGATAACTGCTGGTGCAAGCGGCTGTGTCACATCGCCGATTCCAAGGCTGATAACCTGTCTGTCCGGATTTTCTGCCTTATAAGCTGCTACTTTCTTTCCGATTGTGGAAAACAGATAGCTTCCCGGAAGTTTTAAATAATTATCGTTAACTTTAAACATCTTTCTCTCCTTATATCGCATTTGATTTTCTCATATCTTTTATTTTACCCTCAAATTTAATTATTTGCAACTACATCTTTTCTCATTAAGGTAGTTTTGTCTAACCAAGCATAATCCGGATAACCATCTGTGCGGTTTCCGCCATCCCTGTTCCGCTGTCCATACTGATTTTCTGGATATATCTGTGAGCTTCCTGCTCCGTCATGTTATTTTTCTCCATAAGTATCTTTTTTGCCCGGTCAATCTCTCTGCGATCCTCGTCCGACCGCGTCTTTGGTATATTTTTCCGTTTCTTCTTTTTTCTGGCAATATTCATGGATAACATGGCTACCGTATTGACAAAATCTGCTGCTTTTAACGGCATCAGTACAGGCACAACCCCTTCACAGTCCGCATCGCTTATTTTTCCTGCGGAGGCTAACAGAATCATCTCAAAGTCACCTGCCATATTTGCCCTTAATTCAGAAAAAAGCATATCTGTCAGCTTATATCCGCACACAACGATTCCATCATTATAATCATCTATGGTACTTAACACGTTTGCACCGGATGTACAGACCGCCGTGACCGGATATCCGTTCCGGACGAGTAAATTCTTAATGCCGATGGCATCCTCCATCTTTGGAAATGCTATTACGATATTCGCCATAGTAAACCTTCTTTACGCTTAAATTTTATATAAATACTGCTCGATTTCCCAGTCGGTAATCCGTTCCTCGTAATCCTGCCATTCTTTCAGCTTGAGCTGTGCATACTCATCGGAAATATGTTTTCCAAGAACCTGTCTGACAAAATCATCTTTCCTGAATTCTTCCACTGCCTGGTAGAGATTCCGCGGCAGTCTTTCAATTCCTAACTCTTCCACTTCTTCTTCCGTAATTTTATAATTATTTTTATTAACCGGCTTCGGACACTCCAGTTTATTCTTAATTCCATCAAGTCCTGCTGCCAGGCAGACAGCCAGGGTCAGGTATGGATTGCACGAAGGATCCGGACTTCTTAATTCCACTCTTGTTCCCTGTCCTCTTGCTGCCGGAATGCGAATCAGCGGCGTACGGTTTGTTTCCGACCATGAAATGTACACAGGTGCTTCAAATCCCGGTACCAGACGTTTGTAGGAATTGACCGTAGGATTGAGAACCAGCGACATTCCCTTGATATGTTTCATAATACCCGCAATAAAATAATATGCCTCTTTGCTGAGTCCATTCTCCTGATCGGCAAATATATTGACACCATCTTTCGACAATGACATATTCGTATGCATTCCGGAACCATTTACCCCTGCCTTCGGCTTTGCCATAAAGGACGCATGCAGCCCGTGTCTTTTTGCAATCGTCTTGACGGTCAGCTTAAATGTCATGATATTGTCCGCCGTACTCATTGCATCCGCATACTTGAAGTCGATTTCGTGCTGTGCCGGTGCCATCTCATGATGGGAGGATTCAATTTCAAATCCCATCTCTTCCAGATTCAGTATCATGTCACGTCTTGCATTTTCTCCCAGATCCAGCGGACTTAAATCAAAGTAACCGGCATGCTCATGGGTAATGGTGGTCGGCAGTCCGTTATCATCCGTATGAAACAGGAAAAATTCACACTCCGGTCCGACATTAAAGGTATACCCCATTTCTTCTGCTTCTTTTACCACTTTCTTCAAAATATATCTGGAATCTCCTTCAAACGGTGTTCCGTCCGGTTTATACACATCACAAATCAGTCTTGCAACTTTTCCCTGCTGTGGTCTCCACGGAAATATCTCCAAGGTGTCAAGATCCGGCTTAAGATACAGATCAGATTCTTCCAGTTTTACAAATCCGTCAATCGCTGCCCCATCAAACATACAGCCATGGTCAATCACCGATTCCAGCTGGCTTCTGGTAACTGCCATATTTTTCATCGTTCCAAATACATCCGTAAACTGCAGACGGATAAATTCCACATCTTCTTCTTCCACAAGATTCAATACATCATTTTTTGTATACATTTATAACCTCTTTTCTGCGAAAAAAGGGCGCAATAATCCCGGCTTCCCGTTCTTATCACGCCCCATTGCATGCCATTTGTTAAATTTTTATTTATTTTACCACGAATTATTCATTTGTACAAGTGATATTTCTACAAATATTTCTACCCAATCAGCACATGCTTTGCTATTCTACATATAATTTAAAACAAATTATATATGTCTTTTTGACTATCTTTTTATATCTTCTTAAATGTCCGCAAAGCCTTATTTTATCGGCTCTACGGGCATTTTGCTTT
>FR900144.1:12135-19104 GCA_000437755.1 Roseburia sp. CAG:303 | reverse complement strand
AATTTAAGCGTTTCGCAATTACCTAGTACACTATATTTTTCAGGCCAAACCGATCCTGTATCAAGATTACGCTCTGTCAGCCATTCATCACTGACCGTAACCTGCTGCTTTTCACCCTCTTCATTTTTTAATGTAACCACTACCACAGGCTGTACCCGTTCCTCACACCCATATTCCCCATCAAAAATATGCTCTATTTTCCACATAATTCTACCTCCTGTTGACAATTTTCCTCACGCATATGAAGCATATAACCTGCATAATAATTGTAAATGTCCATGATGCCGGATATGAAATAAATAAAACATATAATGAACGATGAAACGGAAATACCCTGTAAATCCAGAATATTCTCATTCCAACGGTTCCAACTACGGATAAAATCATTGGTACAGTGGAATATCCCATACCTCTGAGAGATCCCGGGAATAAATCCATGATTCCACACAGAAAATACGGTACAGTAGTAATGGACAGTATCTCAACTCCGCACCGTACTACCTCGCTGTCATTGGTATAAATCCTTAATACCTCATTTCCAAACAGGTATGCTCCCCCGCCTAACACAAGGGATACCCCGACCGTCAGAATCATACAGTCCCTTAAAACCAAATCGACTCTTTTATATTTCCCAACCCCAAAATTCTGGCTGGTAAAACTCATACATGCCTGGGTTACTGCATTGACTGACGCATACAGAAACCCCAGAATATTATTTGCTGCCGTATAGCCTGCCATCGCAGTAGATCCGAAGGAATTTACGGAGGACTGCAGCAATGCATTTGAAAAATTAATTACCGTACTCTGGATTCCCGCCGGTATTCCGACCTGGAAAATCTGCCTTAAATAAACCCATTTAATGCTTAATCCAGAAAAAGTCAGCTTATAAGAGCTTTCCGATTTCCGCAGACAATTCAGAATGAGAATACAGGACATGCATTGTGCAATAATGGTCGAAATGGCAACTCCTGCCACCGCAAGCCGAAATACAATTACAAGGAACAGATTCAGCAATGTATTCACAATTCCCGACAGAATCAGATACATAAGCGGTCTCTTTGTGTCACCTACCGCCCTTAATACTGCCGCCCCATAATTATAGAGCATAAAAAACGGCATCCCCAGAAAATAAATCCTCATATACAATGCGGACTGATCAATCACATCCGCAGGTGTCTGCATAAGCTGCAATGCCGGCTTTGCCAGAAGCACTCCTATTATCGCCATCACAATACCGCTTATCAGTGCAAATAAGATGGAGGTATGCACAACCTCTGACATCTCTTTGTCCTTTCCGGCGGCATAGCACCTTGCCGCAAGGACGTTTGTTCCAAGAGAAACACCGATAAACAGATTGACGAACACGTTGATCAGTGCCGTCGTAGAGCCAACCGCCGCCAGTGCCTGACTGTTGCTGAAATGTCCGACCACAATAATATCCACGGCATTGAACATCAGCTGCAATATTCCTGACAGCATCAGCGGCAGGGCAAATGAAATAAGTTTGTCCATGATACTTCCATTGCACATATCTATTTCATATTTATTCTTGTTCAAAAGTCTAACCTTCTTTCCTTATTATCAGACCAGCATATCGTAAGCGGATTCTCATTCCTGTTTTCTCTTTTTCACGGACTTCCACTATTGTTCTGATAAACATTCTTTTTCTGTTCAGAATATAAATAAACCATATCCTTTTCACTGTCAAGTAATTTTTCGGACTTTCTTACCATACCACTGACTTTTTTTAATTTTCCTCATCAAACCCATGCATCAGGAATTCATTCCATCTGCGGTTTGTCTCCTCTAACTCTTTTTTCTCCATGATTCGGTTTCTGTCACTTAAAATGCTAATCATTTCATCTGCGATTTCCTCTGCCGGCGGATGCTCGTAATGATATAAATATCCAATCATCCTCTGTGCCGTAAAATCTGTATTCAGATTTTGGGTAATAAGATCACAGAATTCTTCCGGATAACCTCTCTGCAGCATAATTTCATAGAGCTGACTGCTGACCCGCGACTTTTCTTTCATGATTCCTCCTTTATCTTTCTCCATATGGAAATCAGTTTTTCCAGGGAATATGCAGCATTTGCCGGACTTGTGGAGGGCAGTATATCTGCCGTAATCTGCAGTTCCTTTTCCTGATATTTTTTAAAACAGATGCCGGATGCGGCACCGTTACAGAATATCTTTCTTATCTTTGATCCCGTTATGATCTGTCCGAGATCAGTTGGCACAGCATTTTTAATACTGCTGTCGCTTGAACCGATAATGTCACAGCTGTATATACTATCCCATAATGCGATATGATGTCTGTACAGCATCTTTTTTTTCTCTTCTATGGTCTCCGGCACAGCGGTTTCAAGCACCGCCGCCATTACCTTCCAGAATCGGTTCTGCTTATGTCCATAAAAGAACTTTTGTTCTCTTGACTTCACAGAAGGGAAACTGCCAAGAATCAATATCTCTGATTCGCTGTCATATAAAGGTGGAAATGGGTGGATGATGTGTGTATATTGTTTTTTTTCCTTCTCTTTCATGGATATTCCTTCCTTTGCCTATCTTCTATCTCCACAGGTTTCCCCATACACGATTACAGAGATTCACACAGTATTCATAAGAAAAACTGCTGTCCTGCTCTGTAATCTCGTTCCGGTCTGCAAGCTCCTGCGAATACCCTGCCAGCGGATATACAGTGACCTGGTTTCTGCCGGACTGCACATGGCTGACAAGTGCAGTGACATGATAGTCCGTGATTTCCACGGAATTTTCCGTCTCTGCTTCCTGTTTCGTCAGGGTAACCTCTGCCATTCCGCCGACCATACGGTCGGAAACACCATTCCCCATTCCAGAAGTCCAGTTGACATAATTCCCAATCGAATAATAAACTAACATTTTATGTCCTGTTTCTTCGTCTGTAACCCATTCCACCGGTTCGATCACATGGGGATGTGTGCCAAGTACCAGATCCACACCTTCCCGCAGAAAAATCTCAGTCCATGCTTCCTGTTCCTCCGAAGGAGTTAATTCATATTCCGTTCCCCAGTGCGGACACACAATTGTAAAGTCAGCTGCTTCCTCCGCCCTGCGGATATCCTCCACGACCTGTTCTTCCTCCAGCAAATCCACCGCATACGGCATACCTGCCGGCAGGCTGATTCCATTTGTTCCATAAGTATAATTTAATACTGCCACACGGATTCCGTTTTTCTCATATATATACAGGCTGTCCCTGTCCTCCTGACTGTCGTGAATTCCCAGTATTCCTATCTGCGGATAATTTGTTCTCCAGAACTGTATACAGTTTAACAGTCCGGTTTTTCCCTTATCCAAGGCATGATTTGTTCCATGGCAGATAATATCGAATCCTGCCGCGATAATATCGAATCCTGCCGCAGCCAGTGCATCTCCTATGGCATATGGGGCATTAAAGGCGGGATAACCTGATATTCCCAGCCCCTCTCCGCCTATGATTACCTCCTGGTTTACAATCGCCAGATCCGCGGCGCTTATCATTCCCCCGGTATTGGAAAACAATGCCGTAAAATCATAGCTGCCGTCTTCCTGCTGTGCGGATTCCTCCACCCTGTCATGCAGCAATACATCGCCCACCATAATCAGTGACAGTTCCTGTGGCTCCGGCTCTGCCATAACTTCCTGCACCACTTCGCTATCCGGCTCCGTACTTTCTTCCGCCTGATTTTCCTGCACTGTCGTTTCCTGCGTGACAGGATTTTCTGTCCCTGTACTGTTATCTTCTGTTTCTTTTATAGTACTTTTTCCACAGCCACATAGCAGCAATGTGAAAATGAGTACTATAACATAATTTCTCTTTTTCTTCATCCATTCTCCCTATTCTTCACATATTTTCTGTACATACAGGTGCAATGTATCAATGACACGATTGCATACCATGGTATACAAAGATGCTGTAATATTTATCCCTGCACGGAGCGCCAACGCAAACGGCATTCCAAAAAGCGAAGATGCAATCGCCAACGCCCCGAATGTATTAAATGCAGTCTGCCAGCGGTAACCTGCCGAATAACCAACACCGATTCCTCCGATAATGCCTATCAGACTATACATGGATTCCGGAAGAATCAGGTATAATACCAGAAACAATGCACATCCTACAAGGTTAAACAGCCCTCTGTCCTCTGCTCTTGTGCCACAGTCTTCCGTAAACGGCAGGCATATCGACATACAGGCAATTCCTGCCCACATGGCTCTTGGCAGTCCCAGTGCAGATACCAGAAACATTGCACTGGAAACAATAACTGTCAGTTTGATATACCACAGGTTTCTTGCCGAGTGCAAATTAAATTCCCGGAACAAATCCAAAAATGTCCTGCGATATGGACGTTTCTTCTGGTTTTTGTAAAAAACTGCCATACAGATAACCATTCCTGCTGCCAGCCCCAGAACCCGGTACAGATAGTCCTTTCCCGTCACATCATATCCGAAAAGCAGCAGATATCCCAGCACAAAGGTTGAGTGATTGTACATAATGACATTGTGGCATCCCAGAATCATTAACAGCATAATACAGACCAGATTTACCAGCAATGCACCAAATGGTGACACCCTGTTTGCCAATGCCGGTCCTGTCATCAATATTCCAAAAATGCCAGCAATGCAGAACAGGCCGTGACTCGTCCGGATTCCAAAATCAGCCTGGCGCAGCACCAGCAATGCCAGAAGAACCGTTACTCCCACTACACTGTTTGCATTTCCCGTAAGTTTGCTGTACAAAGTAACAACCGCCACGCAAAAAGCCATCACCAGATATACTTTGAAATTGTAAATCAGTATATGCCGCCTCTTCTCTTTCGGATCCGTTGTTCTCTTTATCAACTGCTTTGAACCTGTTGAACTTAACTGTAGTTCCTGATAAAATGTCATCTTAATTTTCCTCCTGTTTCTTCAAAGTATTGAGTACTATACTGCAACCCTCCGTCAATTTCAAGGAGTTTATATATTTTTTATATCTGTTCCACCCTGAATTCAGACGGCACTACTTCTCTTATTCCATCGCCTTTAATATGTCTGCTTTCTATCCGCTGTACTCCTTTGCGTATACCGGAATCTACCAGTTTTAATACATAGATATTATCAAACCGGTTATATATCGAATCACCACCAAGACCTGACAGACAAATTAACTGTGTATTTGTCTTTTTTGCCATTTCCATCAATGGTTTTAAAAGATGTTCCGCATTTGTCTGTGCAAATGGATTGTCCATAATTAGTACTTTTCCTTCCTCTCCATTTGAGAACAAATCTGTTTCGTCCCTTCGCATATAACTTAACAGGCAGCTAAGCACAACAAATGCCGATAAGAATCCTTCGCCTCCGGAATTTGCCGATACCTGTGCCCATGTTATTGGCACTTCCCGTTCTTCCTCGATTTTATAAAGTTTTATCCTGATATTCCCAATTCCGACCACCTCATCGTACAGTCTCTTTGTAAGTATTGCCTTACCTATGTACTCACCGAGATTTTCATTTTTTTCAACAACATAAATCGCAGATTTTAAAACATTTTCAAAATAATCATGCAGTCTGAGCCTGAAATGTTCTTTCTCGCTTTCCCAGTCTGGCACCTGGATTTTTAACATCTTAACCGTCCTGTTTCTGATGGTGATTGTAGAATTTTTATCAATCATGGCAATATTATTATTTACCTGCCTGATATATTCAGCCAGCATAACTTCGATATTTTTTTGCTCCTGATCCATTTCTGCCAGATCAATTTTCAGCTTCTCCAGCTGATTTTCATAGGAAATCCTGTTTATTTCAAACTGCTGCGACAGATAGAGCGGCTGTTTCGTCTGCACAAGCAGGCTGTCAAATGTTTTCTTAAAGTATTCATCCGCATACTCTCTTTTTGATGCGATTCCATGTATCTTATCATATATCTGTATCTGCATATTTACCATTTCTTTTGAAATCTGATTTTTCTTCTTCTTTTTTTCTTTCTGATATGCTGCCAGAATATCCAATGCTACCGTTGCGATGTCCGGTATTCTCTGTTTTACTTCTTCTACATGCTTATTTTCCGTTTCAATGCTTTCATCCTCATATTCCGTCATTCCCTCTGCAAAAACAGATAACTGCTGCTTTCTTTCCTGCATGGATTTTATTTCCGTCTGCATCTGGGTATAATCATGTTTCCGAAAATTTATGCGTTTTTCAAATTCCGTATCTGTAATATTTTTCCGTGGAACAGGCTCTTCATATCCTGTACTTTCTTTCAGGTTCTGATAAACATGTTTCAGTTCATTCTTTATCATCTCTATCTTACCCGTAAGTGTGTTATTATTTTCATTTGCATCATTCAGTGTTCTTTCAATCTGTTCTTTCCGGTTTTCCAGATGGTCATACTGTTCTTCTGAGTACAGAAGATTTTTATATTCCTTTTCTTCTATCTTATATCTGTTCTTTTTCTCCAGTTCTCTTTTTTTCTGTACAATATGACTTGAAAACCATTCCTGTCTTTTCTTCAATTCTTCTATAGAATCCGATATTTCCCTTGTCAGTGCCAGATATGCTGCCTCTGTTTTTGCAATTTCCGTATCCATTCCCTTTTGTGCTTTCTGACTTTCTGCCATTTTTGCATAGGTCTCATATTCTGTTCTCTTTTTCCGCAGATATTTCTCCTGCTCCTGAATCCGTTTTAACTTATCGGTGATTGTATGAACTGCAAATTCCGTTTCTTTCATCGAATCCGTCAGCTGTTTCTGCACTTTTAACAGTTCCTCTTTTTCATTCCGGATTCTTTTCAGACTCATAACTGCCTTTCCATATACTTCATACTTCCTGCAAAGCTTTTCAAACTCCCGCTGCCTGTTTTCGTATTCGGTTATATTCTTTCTTAACTGATTAATCTGCATCTCTGTCTTTCTGCACACTTCTTCTATATCAGCTCTTTCATTCCGGATTTTCAATCTCTTTTCTTCCGA
>FR900144.1:2411-12120 GCA_000437755.1 Roseburia sp. CAG:303 | reverse complement strand
TTTCTTCCGATCCCGTCTTTTGCCCCATGGTGTACTGAAGTTCTCTTTCTGTCTGCTGGTACAGTTCTTCTGAATAACTCTGGTATTCTATGCAGTTTTTATAATTCCGGTATGTATCCAGTTCCTTTTCTTTCTCATCTATTGATTTTTGCAAAGTTTTTATTCTGCTTTTTATTTCTTCCAGCATTTTCTCCAGCTCACTCCGATCCAGAAGATGATGATTAAAGAAAATATAAAATCTGATATGTTCCATGGATGTAATATGATTTACTGTACTTCCGGACAACTTTTCCAGTTCATCTTTTTTTATAATCGGGACAGGAAATTTTGTATAATTTTCTTTGTCCAGTTTTTCAAATTTCTCATATGCTCCCTGTTCCATAATAACTGCATATGGCAAAAACGGATTCTGTTCTGTCAGTTTCCTGTTCTCTTCCACAGATCGTCCATTTTTTGTCAGCCATTCCATGCCATATATAATGTCAATTCCATTCTGTTCCAGATATTCCCTGAATGCTGCCGGAAGTTCTATGGTTTTTCCTTCTCTTAACCGGACAAATTCCTTCTCCTCGTCTGACTTTTTTCCAATCCATTCGTTTTTGATCAGATCCAGTTCCCTGATTTTTCCTTCCAGACGATCCAGAATCTGTTCCTTTCGATTCAGATTATCTTCCGGAAGTTCTATATATTTCATTATTTTTAAGCGGGTATTTCTCTGTTCTTTTAAATCAACGATTTTTTTCTGATAACCTTCAATACTGTTTTCCAGCCGGCTTATCTGAACCGCTTCATTCGTATATTCCTGCTCCAGTTTTTTATCTCTGATGGATAAAGTATTTTTCTTCTTTGAATACTCCGCCAGCTTATTTTCTTTTTCCTGCCATTCTTCCTGAATTTCCTTCTGTTTTAACTCCAAAAATCCATCCTCATAAAATCCAAGCAGATTTCTTTTCATGACATACCCTGTTTCCCTGCAGAACGTTTCTTCTGTTTCCGTATAATTTTGTATTGTCCGTTCCAGACCTCCCGTCTGTGTACTGAGCTGTCTGATTTTTTCTTCCTTACAGTTATACTCTTCTTTTTCTTTCTTCATTTTGTCCAGGGACTTTTCTAACAGTTCTTTATGTGTAGCATATTCTGATTTCTGCTTTTCCATTTCATTTTCATAATACAGATACAATATAGTTCCAAGTTCTTCTATTCGGTCTTTATTTTGTGCATTTTCCTGTAAAAGCACCCTGACTTTTTCATCCACCTCTGCTTTTTCTACTTCCAGTTCCAGGATTTCAGTATCAACCTTATTAAGATCATACTTATTTATTTCTCTGAGTAAATTTTCTTTCGCCAGAGTAAGTCTGGTAATTTCTATTTCCTGTTCACTGCGCTCTGCCACCAGCTTTTCTTTCTCTGTTTCATATCCATATATTTCATATGATATTTTTTCATAACGGATATGTCTGATTTCCTCGTCAATCTCTCTTAATACTTCCTCTTTTTTCTTTATCAGATCTGACAAGTGCCGGATTCCATCATTTAATGCATCTGTATACAATATCAGTTCGCTCTTCAGTTCTTCTCCATCCTGATATTTTTGAACATAATCCTCAATCTCTGTTTTCAGCTGTGCTGTATCTGCAAAATACTGTTCTATTATTTTTTTCCGTTCCACACGCGACTGGTTACTTCTGTACTGTTCTACGAACTGCATTGTGAGTTTACGAAATTCTTCTATCTTATCTTTCTCCTGATTGAGCTTATCCTCTACCGGTCTTAAAAACCAGTTCTCTACAAGATTCCTTTCATCTCTGGCATTCTGGAATAATTCGGATAAACCGGATTCCTTCTGATTTACTTTTCTTATAATACTTTCCCATTCATGGTTATTTATCTGATATTGTTTCAGAGTGTTAAAATACTGGCTTCTTCCATACCGTGAGGACATATCATATAAGCGAAAATCTCCGTCTTTCTCCCTGCTTATCTCCTCCAGAATACTTCTGCATTCCGCAAATCCTCTTAGTATCTTTCTGTCTCCGTCTTTTTTTACGACAGGGAGCTGTTCCAGAGCATAACTGCATGCATCCGTATAACTTCCTGTAAATGTATATATTTCCAGTTCTTCCGTATCGTTATCTTCCTTCTGGCTCTTTCTCACCATCATTCCAGCCATGAATTTTTCCTGATTCTGATCCAGTTTCCACTCCGTTATAATAAAAGTTGGTCTGTTTGTAGTAAAATAACTCTTAAATGGCCGGTCTCCAAAATCACGATAAGATTTATTCACAAACAGACTTACAATCATCTGCACCAGTACACTTTTTCCTCCTCCATTCCTGAGCGATATCAGTGTACTTTCCCCTGCAAGGTCAAATATTTCATCATCTATCCGTATTGTATTTCCATTATAATTCAGATTTAAAATTCTTATTTTCTCTATCCTGCTCATCTTCTGCCCTCAACACTTCCATAATTGCTGTATAATTATCTTTATTCAATATTTTATATTCCATAATATTGTCCAGTTTTGGTGTTGTTTTTATCATCTCATCCTCCTGCACAAACACAATCAGTCCCTGCCTGTCCAGAAAATCACAGATAATACTGACAAACCCCTCTTTTGTATATTTTGCTCTTGTTCCTTCCTCTACACTCTTTAATGCCTGATATGCTTCAGTCATGCTTTTATAATCCAGAATGTTTTCCTGATCACCATTCTCTTCCCGCTGCTGCTCCATCTCATATCCTGCTTTTAATTTCTCCGCCACAATATTCTGAAGTTCTCCAAGTTTCAGAAATTCCCTGGATTTTGCAGTACTTCCCTGTCCATCAAAGAATTCAGCAATCAGAGTTAAAATAACAAACTGCGAAAGATAATAATCCCGGTCTGTTGCACCTGACTTACAGATTTCTTTTTTCAAATCTGCTTTTGTATATCCCAGATATTTATTTTCCATATCAGGCATCAGATAAATACTACTTCCATAGCGTTCTACACTGCATCCTGCAATTTCTGCCTGATTTTTAACAAGATTCATAACCTCTTCCCGTTCCACATATGCCCGGTACAGATCATCTACACCCATATCTGTATCATTCAATGCTCCATGGCACAGCAGATAATAAAAAATTTTCTGGCTGTATGTAATATTTTCTATTTCGTATGCCATATACTACCTCTTTTCGTATATAAATTTTATATTTGAACATTTCAGATTTCTGAAATTACCGGCTTCATCTTTTAGATTTTTAAAGTACACCGCTTTTTCTTCCTTAGCCGGGTATACCTGTATCATTCCTATTGTTCCATACTTCTTATCCTCTAATATGGTAAGCAGCATTTCATTCAGTACAAAACTGTCCGATGCTTCCATGAGATATCCTGCCTGCTCTTTTCTTAAATCTTCCACGCTTACCGTTCCTGCTGTCAAAAATTCTATCATAATCTCCCGGAATATTTCAACCGACGGAATCAAATCCTGCTGCTCTTCCATTCCACATTCCATGCTTAATTTTGCAAGGTCCAATTCACCATATTCCAGTAATTTATCAAGAACTATTCTTATACTTCTTTCGTATTTTCTTAAACGTTCCTGTCTTTTCTGTTCCTTTTCCTTCTGATATTCCTCACTGTTAAAATCCAGTTCAAAATCTTCTTCTCCTTCTTTTTCCCTCCGTATTCTTTTCTGATATTCAAACATTTTTTCCGGATTAAAAATTTTATCTGATTTTACATTCAGTAGCGGATTAAAAATCCGATCCATATTTTTTAACAGATTCACATCTTTTAAAACTTCATCATACACATCTTTCCGAAAAGGAAATCTTTGAACCAGCGTCATATTCGAATAATTTTCCAGTTCATAATCATACAATTTTTTCAAATCAAAATGCTGTCCAAGTATTTTCTGATGCTCGTCCAGTGTCTTTGAAAGATAACCACCTATCTTTCTCAAATTCTCCAGATTTTCTTTTTCCTTTTCACTGAAGTTATCCGCACTTATTTCTTTTTCCTCAAATTCTTCTATTTTTTCTTCAATAAATTCCCTATGCATCCGGAATTTTTCACGCGTATCTGCAATCGTACTGATATTATCTTCCACAAGCTGACGATACTCTTCTACTGTGTATGACAATGCATTTCTTTTTATCAAATGCATAGCTTCCATAATCTTCTGGCTCTGTTTTTTCAGCTGACTGAATATATTTCGTATATCATCTACTGCTTTATGATAATCTGCCTTTTCCAGATGCAGCTTAAACAACATCTCATGTATGGATAACCTCAGGTTATTTTCCATTTCCATCGTTGCCAGTATCATATTATATCCTTCTTCCGTCAGATAATAGGATGTTCTTTTCACTCCGCCATCCTGATATACCACTTTATTATCAATATACCGGATATTTATCTTTTTATATGTCTTGCTCTCATAGTCAAATGCCTGAAAATACATGGTCATGCCGGAATTACCCAATATTTCCTCTACGATAAACCTTGCAAAATCCATACTTTTCTCATAACTGAAATTCTGATGATAATACTCAAAACTGATATCCGAAAGAAATGCCGCCATGTCATCCATGGTACAATCCTCTTCTTTCAGAGAGTATTCCATAATGCAGAGCAGCAGTGTAAACAGATAATTCATCTGTACATCTCTGTTTTCAACACCATAATCTTTCCACTTTTTCTTATCAAAACTATTACTGCATAATACAGAAAACCTTGCTATAAACTTCATTCTTTTATCAAAATCATTTAAAAAATCTATCTTAACCATACATTATCCCCAATCGTGTTCATTTAATATTTCCTGCGGAATATATTTACCGGATTTCAGGATGTTCCATATCTCACTCTGTGTTTTTTCACAAAAACTGTCCATAAATATATTTTCTATACCGGTATTCTGTCCCTGCTTTGTATCCGGCAGATTTTCAATTCCTGAACTCTGTGCCTTTTCTATCATTTTCTCATATGCTCTTTTAAATAACGCAATCTGTATCTGGTTTCCTTTCACAAGGTGTTCATAAATCAAAATACCCTCATAATCCAGATCACCAAAATAATATAGTCTGTTATCTGCACCAAAGTACTCCTCCGCCTGATTTACATAATCGGCAAATGTACTCCAGATTCCTTTTCCGGCACCATAAATTACAGTATCAAACTCTTTGCCTAATATGCTTCCGGTCTGGCTGATATATCTGCGGATATCATAAAAGGTATCTTTATTTTCAATGATCAGAATATTTTGTGGAGTTTTCTTTGAACGGGAATAGTAAGAAAGCGGTTCGGAAGTTTCATAAAATCCCAGCATTTCCCGACTGATTCCAAGTCTTTTACAAAAGTTTAATCCCCCTTCTTCCTGAAAAAATTTCTCCCGGTGAAAAATTTCAAAACTCCGCTCATTCATCGTTTCCGGAATCTTTAACAGTTCCGAATGACAGTCCAGATAATTACTCAGCAACAGAATTTTATCCCTGTCCTTTAAATAAGCCTGCGGATTCTTTCTGTAATATTCTGTATGTAGCTGCGGATTCAATCTATAATCCAATTCTTCATAAACCTCAGCATAATCATCCTGTTCTTCACGGATTTTCCAGAAACTAAGCGGCAATGCAGGTTTTCTTCCATTTGTCTTTGCCCGTTTTACCGGGAGAAATTCCCCATTATCCACCATCTGCATAATATATTCATATAACTGTAAATAATCCATCTCCGGATGTGCATCCGCAATATCTTTTAAACCAATCTTAGTCTTTTTCATATCAATACTCCTCATTTTCTTTTGCCAGATTTCCCAGACACTTTAAAACTTTGTGATATACTCCGGTGTGAAATCCATATTAATCTCTGAAATCTCACGGATGCCGTTGATGTAATCCGCATACATATCCCACAAATCGATCTCGCAGTCGTTCAGTCCGTCATCATCCGGTATCCACGATTTAATCAGTGCAATTCTTTCTTCCTTTGTTGTATCCTTAATTAATGTACTCATTTTATTTCCTCTTTTCTTTTACAATTCCTCTGCCTTATAGACGATATATCCTTCATAATAATAGCTGTGGTCAATCCCTTTTATATATATCTCCCTGTCATCCGTTTTATCTGTTAAGGCCTGTCTTAAAACATGTTTTATTTCAATATCCCTTATCGGACTTCTCTCCATTGCCAGCAGATAGTCATCTTTATCCACAAAACTCCAGTCAATTACCCGGTTCAATTCTTTTTTCAGAATCAAATCCAGCCAGATTCTTGTACTTCTTCCGTTTCCTTCCCGGAAAGGATGTGCAATGTTCATTTCCACATATTTTTCAATGATTTCATCAAACGTGGACTGCGGCATTTTTTCCACATTTTCAACTGCTGCCTTCAGATACATGACCGGTGCAAAACGGAAATTGCCTTTTGCAAGATTGACCTCTCTCATTTTTCCTGCAAAATCATAGATTTCGGAAAATAAATACCTGTGAATAAATGCCAGCATCTCAAAAGTTCCCGCCCGATACTTTTTTAATTCATCACTTTCAAATAATTCCACTGCTTTTTTCTTGCTTATTTTTTCTTCGATTCTTGCCAGTTCCACAGAATCCGTGATTCCCAGTTTATTTTGTAACGTCATGCCTTCCCCTTTCCGGAAATAATGAACTCAGGAGTTTTGCTATCACCTGAAAACTTCAATATATGCCTTCGACCAATCTATTTCCTGTGCAAAATATCCACAAAAACCGTACTCATTGCCATCGATTTTCTGTGGTGTTAGTTCATAGATTCCATCCTCCGTTTTTAAATATATTTTATCTTCCTGTTTACATTGTTCCGAAACAAGACTGCCTTTGATACAGGTATAATCTTCGTTTTGTTCTATCAGGACTTGTTCAACCAAATCATCACCTTTTTCCTGTATACTCAATATATCAGAACTGGTTCTAAGTGAATCAGCATTTTCTTCTTATTATATGCAAATGCAAAAAATCCATGCTAAGTATAGCATAATTTGATTCTACTCTCAATGATATTTTCTTTTTTAACACAAATAGACCGGAGGAACATCTTTCCAGTGCATTTCTGTAAACAATCGTTCCCCTTGCAACATCTTCCACCGGCATACCGCCCACGGAATAGATGACAATTTCTCCTTCTTTTCTGTGTACCGGAATATTTCCCANNNNTCTGTGTACCGGAATATTTCCCATCAGAACATCGCCCAGGTCATCCACCTGCTCTGCTTTCATCTTTCCTTCCGCAATTAAGTCTTCCACATGGACGGCCGGAATCGGTACGGTGTTGCATTCCGGTCACAAGGAATATCTGCATCAGAAGAATCACTACCATAGCAATGCTTAATACACTTGAAGGAATTCCGGTATCAAAAACACTGTTGATGGAATTTCCAAACATGGCACATTCCACAGACTGTAGCGTTAAGCACTACCTTAACACCGGCCTTATCCGCTTCTTTTAAAAGGTCCTCGCCTATCTTAAATCCTCTGATTTTTGCCTTGTGTTCTTTTGAACCAAAAAATTTATGTATCTGTTTAAAAAGCTGTCCGCCCGGTTTTGCATTTTCATCAAAAACCACAACCTCCAATCCTTTTTCCGCCGCTTCAATCGCTGCGGATAATCCTTCCGGGCCTGCTCCGACGATAATCAAATGTGTAAAGAAAAAGGCACCTACTTCAGTCCGTAAACTGAAATAAGCACCTTTGCTTAACTTCTGATACAATTTTATTCAATTCTGCCGGATATTAATTGTAAAAATCGGAACTACCTTTTTCTTCCTGAAATATCCGCTTTCTATCCCGCCTATAAATTTTTATAATATGCTTCTATCTTTTCCGCCATCAGCCGCCTTCTCTCTGCAAGAAACTGCTCATAATTCTCCACCGTCATATCCACGATATCCTCCGGAATGGCATTTTCCTCCAGATTCTTCTTTAATCTGTCACTGTCTGAAATATTGCCAAATGCAATTTTTCCTTTCCGGCACTGCTTCACTGCTTTTCCGAAATATACAACCGGTGCGTCATCGCTTATTGCCTTATTTACCTGTGTGTCCAGATAAGTAAAATTCGCCACCTGATTATACTTTCCCCTGGAGTCTATGCCATTGTTCTTTAAATATGCCTTTGGAAAAATATGATGTACATCGCCGGATATGCAAATCAGGTCAGAAATCATCGTTCCATGCATAAACAGAGAACTGCAGTTTTCATAAATCTGTGCCGCAAGAAATACATGGAATGCCGGACTGTTCGCCGATGTAGTCTCAAGGTTCTGTGGCAGTGTAATCTTCCAGAATGTATCCGAAAGAACGGAAAATTCTATTTCCCGGAAGAAATTCAGAAATCCTCTCTCATTTATCATACGGATATCCCTGCCCATCACGGATTCCGGAGAACTCACATATCTGCCGGTCAATGTCGATAATACAAACCATTTCTGCACATAATGCTTTACCTGGTCATGCGGCACTTCCGAATCCCCGGACAGTCTGAGATACAGCATGTATGCAAAATCAAGCGTCATCTGGGAATTCAACAGTTTTTCTGCCTGAAATCCTGCCCCTTTTATCGCCAGCACAAACTGTTCAAAATGATATTCATTGATAAATGCCAGAATCCCTTCCCGGAGTTTCTGATAGGAATCTTCCACTATTTCCTCTTTAAATTCACGGGTTTCAAAATCCCTGCCGGAAAGCAGGCTGACCAAATCGGAAATCTTTGCCCGGTCAAACCGATACATAAATGCAACCCGGAGCATATCATTGTATTCCGGAATATAAATCTCTTCTCCATACCCGGCAATCCATTTAATCTTAGCCGCATACTCCGTTTCTTTAAACTCCACATCCTTTATCATCTGCGGATAAAAATCCGGTTTTACCGCCAGATGGCAGAAATAATCCACCACCTTACGCAAGGTATTGCCGCCATGTACAAGGTCCGCCGCCATCTTGGACATGACAAAATCTGCCTGTCCGAGCGGTGTCCCCTTGGAATTGATACGGATAAATATCTCTGTAACCTCTTCTATATCCAATGTGTGGTCCAGTTCAATCACACCAATCTGGCGATTTGCAATTCCCTTTAATTTCAGAATCGTCTCCGACAGCTCATCCAAATCAACCGATTCATTATTTTTCGCATACTCATTTTCAAATGCCCGCTGTTTAAAATCCGCTTTAAATAATTCTGAAATATCCGGAATCCACTTCTTATCCCGTAAATGCGAAGCATCCTGAACCGCAAACCGCTTGTCCGCCTCCGTTGCCAACGGATTGAATGCTATTTTAATTCTGTCTTTATTGAAATCCACATCCAGTACTTCCATTCCGGACACTGCCGCCATAAGTGCCGTAATTCTTTGCTGCCCGTCAATCAGAACGTGCCTGCCGTTTGCCACCGCACCGTCCTTTGTATGTACATCCGGATTTTTCCAGGTAATAATATAACCAGTCGGATAACCATTGTAAAGGGAATCAATCAAATCCCTCACCTGTGCTTTCTTCCACACAAACGGTCTCTGTATCTCCGGAATCACAAACTGCCCCGCCTCTATCAGCCCCAGTATGGCACTCACAGAATACTGCATCAACGTAAACTTTTCTCCCTGCATTCCTTCACCTGCTCTCCTGTTCTGTATTTTCTAACCAGTTAATTGCGAAACTTATCATTTATCTTTCTTGTATCTGCAAATTGA
>FR900144.1:0-2358 GCA_000437755.1 Roseburia sp. CAG:303 | reverse complement strand
GGCGGTCGGTACTTGATGCGGTATTTTCGCATCTTAGTACCGCTACCAGCCGAATGTAGCGAGAGCGTGCCTTCGTGTATTGTCTCATTTGCAGATACACTTACAAAACTTTAAGTGTTCGCAATTATCTAATTTTCTAACTGTTTTCATCGTCACAATCCAGACTGCCCAGACCTTCTCTGTGCATCTCCTGATAAAATATCTTTGTCTCTCCGGGTTCTACTTTTTCATTATTAAACATGATTTCATACTCTTTTTCGTTTTTAATCACCGCACATTTAATGTTATCGGACCAGCTGTAAGTTTTCATTACATTGCCATATCCCCTTGGAAAATAGCGGAAATCCAGGCTTACATCATCCTCTTCCATCTCATATTTTGTATACAGAATACTATCCTGAAACATTCCGGAATGTAATACTGGTTCTACTGTGCCAAACCTTTCCCCGATATGGTACGCCAGTTTATCCCCAAACTCCACCTGATTGACTTCCAGAAACACACAGTCCGGGACATCCCTGATGACAGCAAACATCCTCTGATTATCCGCTTCTTCCCGTTGCTCCAGTTCCTTTTTCCCTTCCTCTGCCATTCTCAGGATATCCTCTGCAAATTCATCCGTCTTACCGGTCGCAATTTTTGCCGCCGCCGCTATTATTTTATCCAGTACCGAATCAGATTCTTCATCCAGATGACTCAGTTTCTCCTTATAACTGTCCATAACATTCCCATACGGATTTGTACTCATATACTTCAATGGACATTGATATATCGTGTTGCGCGTTTCATAAAATAAAACATCGTTCTCCCATTTACTGCTGACCAAATCCGATGTCTGTGCAATATACACATTTCTTCCCAAAACCGGATGATGGTCCGCAGTCCCGGACAGACGATACCTGCCCCTGTATACATACAACTCCCAGTTCATCATTGTAACGGTTGATTTATCCATAAGATAGCCTCCATCCACTCATCTGCAAAATTCTGTACTTAATTTTTATTATACTATATTTATTCTCTTACAGCAAATGCCAAAGTAAAATTTTCCGGGGATTCAAAGTTTAAACCACAAATTCAATGATTTTTCTTCAAATTTATGATATACTGGAGTCCAAAGAAATGAAAATTATGAATGAAAAGGAATTTGAAATTATGGAAATTATCAATGGTGCCTATACTTCGGCCAAGATTTATACAACCAAAAACACTGCAACAGCAGTTGACCAATATGCCCTCTCCCAGCTTCAGATGATTTGTGACCAGGAAAGTTCCTGCGGCTGCCGAATCCGGGTAATGCCCGACGTTCATCCGGGAAAAGTCGGAACTATCGGTCTGACTATGACAATTGGCCAAAAAATCATTCCAAATCTTATTGGCATAGACATCGGCTGCGGAATGACACTTGCCCGGATTAAGGGCAAAAAAATCGAATGTCAAAAGCTTGATTCCGTAATAAGAGAATCTGTCCCATCCGGATTTGCAATACGCACCAAAGCACACCGCTTTGCCGATGAATTTGACTTCCATACACTGAAATGCAGCGAGCACATCCGGACCGATAAAGCAATCCTGAGTCTCGGCAGTCTTGGCTCCGGAAATCATTTTATTGAAGCAGACAAAGACGAAGAAGGGAATCTTTTTATCGTAATCCATTCCGGAAGCAGACATCTCGGAAAAGAAGTTACAGAATACTATCTGAAAGAAGGTCAGAAACAGCTCAAAGAAAAAGGACTCACCGTTCCATATGAAGTTACATGGCTCGAAGGTTCGCTTATGGCTGATTATCTGCACGACCTGCAGATAATTCAGCAGTTTGCATCCTTAAACAGAGAAATTATTCTGGACGAACTTGTAAAAGGAATGAAATGGAAAGTTCTTAATTCCTGCGAATGTATCCACAACTATGTAGACAATTCAGACGATACCATTCATGTATTTGGTTCGCCAATGCTCCGCAAAGGTGCAATATCCGCCAAATCCGGAGAAAAGGTAATTATTCCCATCAATATGAGAGACGGAATCATTCTCGGAACAGGACTTGGCAATATCGACTGGAACTGCTCTGCTCCACACGGTTCCGGAAGAATCATGAAACGTGAAGATGTAAAAAACAGTTTTACTGTTTCATCCTTTAAATCCGAAATGAAAGGGATTTATTCCAGCTGTATCGGAAAGGAAACTTTAGACGAAGCACCTTTTGCTTACAGAAGGATAGACGAAATTGCAGAAGTAATTGGAGATACTGTGAATATTGAGAAAATAATCAGGCCGGTCTACAACTTTAAAGCCGGTGGAGAGAGGTAACTGAATATGAGTAAATAATCGAGTATGTTGTGGTAAAATATAGTTGTAACA
>FR900143.1:54378-60699 GCA_000437755.1 Roseburia sp. CAG:303 | reverse complement strand
TGTTACAAAAATGCTTGACCACAACATTATGACAGTACCATTTATACAGGAAATGCGATAGGTGCGAATGACGGAACCACTGAAAAGGTTGAAGGTAAAACGACAGAGCAGTATAAAACCGGTGAGGTTGCGTATCTCTTACAGCTTGACCAGACCGAAGAGGTTTGGGGACAGACTATCGGAACAGACACCTATCCAACCTTAGGTGGAGCTAAAGTTTACAAAAATGCTACCTATAACGGATGTGAAGGCAAGCCGGGGGATGCCGTATCCTATGAATATTCCAATACAGAGAAGAATACTTATGGCGAACATATTGATGCGGATAATGATGGAAAATGTGATGACTGCGATGCAATCATTGATGGTATTGGTGCGAAGCTTGCGGGTTATTCCTTAAGTCTTACGGGTAATATTGGTGTTAATTTCTATATGGAGTTGTCAGATAAAATCATTGCAGACGAGAATGCATATATGCAGTTTACCCTTCCGAATGGAACCGTTACGAAAGTGCCTGTTTCCGAGGCACAGACGAACACCACAATCAAAGAGGGGACAACCTATTACAGATTTCCATGTGAGGTATCATCCTATGAGATGACACAGGATATCAAAGCGCAGATGTTTGACGGAAATGGAAACTGCGGCAAAGAATATACCTATACGGTCAGAGATTATGCGCAATACATACTTAACCATGTTGATTTGTATGTGGATACTTATCCCTTTGCAGTGGCTATGTTGAATTATGGTGCCTGCTCACAGAAGTATTTTAATCAGGCAGTGGAAGAACTGGCAAATAAGTATTTAAATGATGATGGGCAGGAAATACCGGATCGGTTTGATGGTTATATTGATGGTTTTGTTGCTAAAAAGGCTGAAAATGATGTGCTTGGACAATTTGCCGGACTTAGTATGGTGTTAAAATCGGAAACCACATTGAATCTCTTCTATGAACCAAAGGAAGGAATTGATGTGTCAAAGCTGATATTTTCAGTAGATGGAAAAGAAATCACACCGATAAAGCGAGGTCAGTATTATATTCTGTCTCTGGAAAATATCGGAGCGAATGAGTTAGGAAACTCAAAAACATTTACCGTAACCGATGGCACTAACACATTGAGCGGAGATTACTGTGCGATGATGTACTGCTATCAGGTATTAAATGCTGCGGAAGGGACCTATAAGGATGATTTGGTAACATTGGTAAAAGCGTTCAGTAATTATGCATATACCGCACGCTCTGTATGCCAGTCCAATTAACAGGCGAACTATCAAAGTAACCGGGCAACAGGAACATGGACATTAACACAGAATTAATAAAAAGAATGAAAGGAATATCAGATTATGAAAAAGAGATACGAAACACCGGAGATGGAGATTGTAGAGTTTAAAACGAGGGACATTATTACAACAAGTGGTGTTCCGGAGACACCGTTTGTACCGTTTTCAGATACAAGTGATTATCAGGGAACATTGTTTGCACCAAATTCAGGAAATTAATGAAAACGAAGAATAAGAGAAAGATAATGATCGTATCAGGAATCGGAATTGCCATTGCAGCAGTTGCTATTGGTGTGGCAGCTGCAATAAGTAATCCGGGTTCGGAGAAGAATAGTATTCAGGCTGTATCCGGTCAGACAACAGAGAGTAAGGAAAATGACATGGAACTTCCGGTTCTGCCGATTGGTACGGATGGAAAATCTGATTCAAAGGAGCAGACGGAGTCCACAGTGGAAAAGGATGATCCGAAATCGTCTGACACAAAGAATACATCCGGTGCAGACAGCGAAGTGCAGGCAGATAAAAAGCCTTCACATTCGGACAGTCAGGAATCATCGGATTCTAAAGCGAATACAGCAGGACAGAAGGATCAGGCAGAGAATACAGACCGTGATCAAAGCAATGATGACAATGGCAAAGATTCCAGTACAAGGTCAGATCAGACAACGGATAACAACAAAAAACAGGAAAGTCAGAAAGATAGTGAATCAGATAAATCGGATTCCAACAAGAAAAGTTCGGATACGATAGAGCTTCCATTTATTCCGGCAGACTAAAGGAAAAGATGAGAAAGGCGGGGACACCCGCCTTTTATTCTGTTATCAGACTCCCACCGGATAGAACACTGGTTTTTCATGGGGCATGGAAAGGAATTTGCAGCATATTATTATAACCGGGGACATGAGTGGGGAAAAGATGTTGTAATTAATTATAAGCATGATGCATTTCAGTTCGAATGTACAGGCAGCGGGAATCCACACCGAATTGCCGGTTGTAATAAAAATATTTGTTGATTAGTCAATATTATGAAAGAAGGAGAAAATAAGATGGAAAAACAAATAAAAAAATTAACATTGTCTGCTATGTTTACAGCAAGTGGAATTGTTTTGCCTATGATAACAGGAAATATTGCGGCATTCTGCATAAATACGGATGAGGAATTTAATATATGACAATTCAGCAATTAAAATATGTTCTGATGGTGTCGGAGGCAGGCTCTATTACAGAAGCAGCAAAGAAGCTTTTTATATCACAGCCCAGTCTTTCCAATGCCATCAGGGAAATAGAAAAAGAAGCGGGAATAAGCATTTTTAGCAGGAGCAGAACCGGAATCACCCTGACAAAGGAAGGAATGGAATTTCTTGGATATGCCAGGCAGGTAATTCAGCAGATGGAACTGCTGGAGGACAGGTATATTACGGAATTACCTCCCAAAATAAAGTTTGGGGTTTCTGCCCATCATTATACATTTACGGAAAATGCATTTGTAGAGCTTGTGAAACGTTTTGGGCAGGAGAGGTATGAATTTTATTACAGCGAGACCGGAACACATCAGATTCTGGATAATGTAAAAAACAGAGTCTGCGATTTGGGCATCATCTATCTGTCAGATGAAAACGAGACGGTTATCCGGAAAGTGCTGGAAGAATATCGTATTGTATTTACAGAACTGTTTGAAGCAAAGCCACATGTTTTTTTACAGAAAAATCACCCACTGGCAAAGCAGAAAAAGATTTCGCTGAAAGAGCTGGAATCATATCCGAGACTGAATTTTGTACAGGATGAATATGAATCTGTCTATTATGCAGAAGAATTATTCAGTTCATTACCTGCGGATAAAGAAATACGGATTAATGACAGGGGAGCCATTGTTAATTTTATGCTGGGATTGAATGCATACACAATATCCAGTGGTATTTTTCCCAAATATCTGAATGGGGATAAGATAGTTTCAGTTCCTCTGGCTGAAGATGGATGCATAAGGATTGGATATATCCTGCATGAGAAGCAGGAACTTAGTGAACTTGGAAAAATATATCTGGAAGAATTGAAGAAATATGCACCTGGAAATCCATAGTTTAAAACTATATATAAACATATAAAATAAGTGTTATGTATACCACCTTCCCATCTGATATAATTTCAGGTAGAAAGGTGGTAGAACTATGTCATTTTATGTACTTGGTAATTTTTTTATTTATTGCATCGTAAATGCTTTTACACCAGGACCGGGAAATATACTGGCCCTGAATACAGTGACAAATTATGGATACAAAAAAGGAAAACCATTATTTTTCGGAATTTTTACGGGATACTATGTGGTTCAGATATTATGTGCTGTTTTTGTATATGGTGTAAATGCATTTCTGCCCAATGTAATGGGTTATATGAAATATATTGGAGCTGCCTATATTTTATGGCTCGCAATACATATAGCAGTCAGTACTCCGGATGCAGAAGATACCGGGAAATCGGCATCTTTCTGGAAAGGTTTTCTGCTTCAATTCGTGAATATAAAAATTTATATGTTTGGGATTACGGTACTGACCGGATATATTGTGAAATTTACAACAACATTTCCGGTACTTTTGTTTTTTGAAATAGTCATAGCAACAATTGGAACAATTGCAACGACTACATGGATTGGTACGGGAATGCTGATTCAAAAATTTTATTTGAAGCATTACCGGATTGTGAATGTAGTACTTGCCCTGACCCTGGTAGAATGTATATATGGTATGTTGAAATAGGAAAAAAGACTCAATTTAGATTGAGTCTTTTTTTCTCTTTCAGAGTGTTAAATTTATGAAAAATCCTGAGAAGAAAATAAAAATAATATGTGTGTGAATTCTTTTAAATTATATTTATAAAAATTCATAAGAAAAGTTGCACAAAAAAGGTATTCTCCTTTTGTTAGTAATGCATAGAAAAAAATATCGCCCCGGATTTTTAGTGTGAAATCTGTTAAGTTTTAATTGCGATAGTATATAGTTGTTTTGATTGCGATGTGTTAAGATTAGGTAAAAGGAGGTAAGGCATAGATGATAGAAAATGAAAAACTAAAAATGAAAATCAGTAATCGTGGATATGTATCAGAGCTTGTGATAAAGGATGATGCATACAAAATGAACTGGGTCATGGATGAGGGATATTTAAAAGAGGCAGGTTATAAGGAACAGGATAAATTATTCGGAGAGTTCGATATCATTGCTGATGGAACGAAAATAAGCAGTAATGAGACAATTCCGCAAATAAAGAAAGGAGACGCAAAAGCAGATATAAAATATAATTTTGAAAAATTATCGGTTGAGTTCATTTATGATTTGCAAAAAAGAAAAGATGGATTGTGTTGGGAAGTGCGAGTAACAAATAATACGAATGAGGAAATCAGTATTGATGAGTTTGGTATCTGGATTTCATTTGCATATGTAATGTTTCGCGATAAAAATGTAGAAAAGAATATTCATAATTCAGCGGCTGTGTTTACATCCGTATCAAAGAATTATACAAAGTTAAGTATTGCCAGAAGAGATGGAACCAGTGAAAGCCTTGGTATGTACCAGACAGTGGGAGAAACAAAATCCATAGGCACCTATTGTGCATACCGGAATTTGTTTTTTGAAAATGTATCGCCGTCACTGGATGGTATGCTTTTTCATAAATTATATCTTTCAGGAGGTTATGAAAAAAATTTTCAGAATCATGACTGGATTTACGAAAAAAATGGATTTGCACTTGGAGCAAACGAAATAAAAACGTGGGAATATGTCATCAATACAAATAAGACAAAAGATGAATTTTATGAAAATGGATTGTTATTAAGGCATCCATTCATAGAATATACCCCATTAAATATTATCGGGGAAACAGTAAGAGGCAGAATTAAATTACCGGATGGTTTAAAACTTTTAAAAGTCAGGGCGGAATATCAGTCAGATAATAAGGTGGTAAATGGTGAAGTAACCGTTAATGAAGAAACAAATGGTTCTTATGGTTTTTCATTCCGGCCACAGCATATGGGAGAACATAAGATAGTATTTACATTTACAAATGGTACAGAAGATTTTACTGTTTTAAATGTCATGGATCGTCTGGATAAAGTGATTGAGGAACGTGTCCAATATATCTGTAATGAGTTGTATACTGGAGAAGATGGAAATCCGGCATGTGCATTTGCACCGGTTTCCAATCAGGGAGAATCACTCGGAAAAGCAAATCTGGTACTTAAGAAAAATCTGCTTGGTACACTGGATGTCACACAGGTTCAAAAAGTAGAAAAGTGTGCAGTGAATTATGTCCGTCCAAAATGGTTTTATCAGGGCGATTTCCGGAAACCGGAAAAACTGTATGGCGATTTTTATCGCTGTATGGACTTTGAATATATTGCACATTTGTTCTATCTGTTATCAGAATTTGAGGATTCTGTACTTGCATTAAATCCGGCTGATACTTATCTAAGGTGGGCGGCTGAAGTGTTTGAACTGAGAGTAAACCCACAGCTGCATGAGGAGGAACGCGGGAAAGAAGAATCCCAGATGCTCGGAGTATATTTTCTATATTTTAATGACCTGTTAAAGAAATTAAAGGAGAAAGGTCTTACGGATGAATATGAAAGAATTAATGACCTTTGGCAGACAGTCATAGACCGTGTGGAGAAGGAAGCTGTTCATTATAAAGCAGCAATTACAGAACATTTTTATGATAATGCCGGATTTGGACCAACCGCGGGAGCATTGGCAGAGTGTGGAAGAACTGAGGCGGCAGAAAGATATGGAAAATTATTACTTGCAAATATCGGATATTCCAATGATTTCCGGGCACAGAATCCGGACAGATGGTGGGAAGCACTTACCTATATGATACATTCACTCTGGGGAGGTGTTACGGCTGCTTCGGCATATAAAGTATATCGTCTGTTAAAAGATATTGATTATCTGGAGGCAAGTTACAGGGCAACAGCAGCAGTTCTTTATTGTTATGATACACATGCAACAGCAGCCTCACCATTAAAGAAAGGTATGGCGGCATCCACTTATG
>FR900143.1:0-54369 GCA_000437755.1 Roseburia sp. CAG:303 | reverse complement strand
GGCATCCACTTATGCAGTGGCCGGACCTCATATCAACCGGCCGGATCTTTCCAGAGACCGGTTTGGACAATCCACATTTTACAGGGATGGAGGCATTTTTGCTAAATTATTTGAAAATGACAGTCAGACACCGGACTGGGATATGGGAGAAGAAATGGTTGCATATCTTGAAAATTTTGGAGATAAGACATTTATTATCCATCGTGGAGATACTATCGCAGTCATAAATGGAAGCTATGAAGAAGATGAAAAGGGTTATATAATTACAAGCTATGCACCGTATATAAATCAGTTTTATTATGTTTCAGGGCATGATATAATCAGATTAAAGAGCGAAAAAGGTCAGAATCATTTCATTCTGACAAATAATTTAATAGAACAATTTGAAGCATAAACTTAAGATATTTATGGAGGTAATAGTATGGCAGGTAATATTATATCGATTTCAGTTCCACCTTTTCCAGATTTTATAGAAGGAAATTACAGAATTATGAAAAAAGGACAGAGTCATGTAGAACGAAGAAATCTGGGATATTTTGATTTGATTGTTGTAAAGAAAGGCTGTCTGTTTCTGGCAGAAGAAGAACAACAATATGAAATCAGGGAAAATGAAATGTTTATATTATTACCTGACAGACACCATTATGGATGGAAACCGTGCGAAGAAGATACCGGATTTTACTGGTTGCATTTTTATACAACTTCGGAATGGAAACAGAGCAATACCGGAACAATATTTGTTTCAAAGCTTCCAATACCGGAACTGCATTTTCATCAGTGTTCCTATACCTTGCATTTATCGAAGTATACATCAATCAAAGAGCCGGAACTTATGTTTGAATTATTTCAGGAAATACTGGACAGTACCTTGCAGAATGATATCTGGAAGACAGAACGGTTATTTCTGAAATTTCTGAGATTTATAGAAGCTGCGGGAATCCACAAAGACAGGCTTACTTCATTGGCAGAACAGATTCAGATATACCTGGAAAAGAACCTGGATCAACCGATTACAAATGAGGTTTTGGAAGATGTATTTCATCTGCATAAAAACTATCTGGCAAAGGCAATGAAGACAACTTTCGGAAAAACACCGCTGGAAATATTACTGGAAATGCGGATGAATTATGCAAAACAATATTTAATAAGGACAGATTTCAGCATTCAGAAGATTGCAAAAATTACAGGATTTAGTTCGGATATCTATTTTTCAAACTGTTTTAAAAAATATATGGGAATATCTCCAAGACATTACAGACAAAAATATGAGAAAGGATAGGTATAACATATGAGTAAAAATCAAAGTGGTTTATCATTAAAAAACAGAGTGGCATATGCAGGTACAGATGCTGCTGGAAACTTATTGTATTGTACATTGACAAGTTTTATTAATTATTATCATACGGATGTTTTTGGAATTTCCATCGGGACTGCGGCAGTGATAGCATTATTGGTAAGAATTATTAATACAGCAACAGTTCCGTTATGGGGAATTACCATTGATAAGACAAAATCCAAATATGGGAAAAGTCGTCCATGGTTTGCCAGACTTGCGATACCATTTGCAGTATTTATGGCATTGACATTTTTTACACCGGGACTGAGAGGTACGTCAAAAGTGATATATGCCGGATTTACCTATTTGACAGCAAGCATTTTATATACCGGCATTTCGACACCGATTACATCTATTTTGCCAAATCTGAGTAATGATTCCTATGAAAGAACAAAGCTTAATTCATTTCGTATGATTGGCGGCAATGTCGGATATTTTATTACAGCAACTTTCACATTAACATTGGTATCCGTTCTTGGACAGGGAAACAGACAGAGAGGATTCTTTTGTACCGTACTGATTTATGCAGTAGTCTCAGCAGCTATGTTTTTCTTTGCATTTAAAAATACAAAAGAAGTGAATATGGAAGATGCTGACAAGAGCTTGCCGATTAAGGATTGTTTCAAGGCATTAAAATCGAACTGGCCATGGGTTATCGTTGTAATAGGAAGTATGTTCTACTGGCTGGGTAATTCCACAAGAACATCATCCCTGATTTATTACTCCCGTTACTATCTGAAAAATGAAAGTTATGTTTCTATCTTAAATGCCCTGGTTTTGACGCAGATGATAGGTGTAGTGGCTATTCCATTCCTTACAAAAAAATTATCAAAAACAGTAACAATGATTCTTGGATTTTTAATTGCATCGGGTGGGCAGATTATGCTTGGAATATCGGGAAAACATTTTGTGTTTATTCTCGTTGCATGGGTGATTACAAGTATTGGAACAGGAATTGCTGTTTCGATGCCATTTGCAATGCTGTCAGATACAGTGGATTATGGAGAATATAAAAACGGAATCCGTGCAAGTGGATTTTTAACCGCAGTTGGAAGTGCAGCAGGCCTTCAGATTGGAACCGGAATGGGTGATTTTATTCCATTAAAGCTGCTGCAGCATTTTGGATATGTAGCAAATCAGGAACAGACAGCCAGTGCACTGACTGCAATGAAATTTGGATTTTCATATCTGCCAGCCATTTTCTTTATTACCGGTGCAATCGTAATGCTTTTCTATATCCGCTTTGAAAAACAGGAAAAAGCAGTTTTAAAAGAGCTGGAGATGAGAAGAGAGAGGATGCAAAGAGAGCAGAAGTAGAATGAATTTTTACCATCAGATTCTAAAAATAAAAGTTGATAAAATCTTTGCGAATGTCATGGATAAGATGAAAATTTGTCCGATATAAATATCAGTAACAAATGATGCAGGATAAATAACGGAGGTATTTGGATGGCTGTATATGTGATATCGGATATTCATGGAAATTATGATTTGTTTATGGAATTACTGAAAAAAATAAAATTCAGTGAAAAAGACACACTTTATGTTCTGGGCGATGTTGTGGACAGAGGACCGCATCCCATCAAAGTTTTACATAAGCTGATGGAAATGCCGAATGCATTCTGCCTGGTGGGAAATCATGAGCTTATGGCAATCCGGTGCCTTGAATTTCTGATGCAGGAAATTACAGAGGATTCCATTGAACATATGAACGAAGGAATGATACAGGGGATTTCTGAGTGGCAGATGAATGGAAGCAGCACAACCATGCAGGAGTTTCGGACATTGAACAGGGAAGAACAGGAAGATGTTCTTGATTTTATGAAAGACTTTTCTGTTTGCGAGGAACTGCAGGTCGCGGGAAAAAAATATTTTCTGGTACATGCCGGATTGGGAAATTATTCGCCGGAAAAGGATATCGATGATTATACCCTGAAAGAAATGCTGTGGGACCGTGCAGATTATGATACACAGTATTTCCCGGATACCTATGTAGTGACAGGGCATACACCAACACAGCATATTGCAGGAAATCCGAACCCCGGATATATTTACCGGAAAAACAACCATATTGCGATTGACTGCGGTGCATGTCTTCCGGGAGGAAGACTCGCAGCAATCTGTCTGGATAGCGGGGAGGAATTTTATGTTTCCTCTGATATGGACTGTAAGCAGGAGTAGTTAGAAATCCAGACGGTACACATAATCATCCATATAAAAGCCGTTTCCGATATCATTTTTTTCAGAACGGACAATTTTAAATCCGAGGCTTTCATATGCACGGCAGGCACTGTTATGTTTGTTTACATTTAATTCAATGCCGTTTAATTTTAATTCCTTTGCATTGGTAATAACAAATGTCATCATATCGTGGGAATATCCTTTGCCGCGCTCAGATTTGTATAAATAAAATTTGCTTAAATACAGAACATCTTTTTTGGGATAAAATGCCAGAAATCCAAGATTTCTATTTTCCTCGCGGACAAAAAAATAATGATATCCACTTTTGAGCTGTTCTGCTATCGCCTGTTCTGTCTGGAATTTTTCCAGCATATAGTCATTCTGTTCTTTGCCGATTAAAGGGTCAAAGTGTTCTCTTACAATAGCGGTTGCCATTTTAGACATTTCACAAATGCCTGCTTTATCTTCAGGGGATAATTCAATGTATTCCATAATGTAAATCCTTTCTGTATGTTCCTATGTATTTCAAATTATATTTTAAGCATTTGACGTTGTTCTGTCAATTTTTAGTTAGTTATATATAACAGCTAACCTTTTTCGATTTGTATGCATTATGTAGATACAGTACTGTAAAAGTAGCAGAAAAAGAAAAAAATAATTTCTATTGGTCTTGATTTTTTAATTGGTACATATTATAATAAAGTCAGGCGCAGAACGTGCCAGATAAAAGAGTATAAAGTGTGATGGCACACAAAAAAGACACCCAGAACCGGTCAAGTTGATGGGTGTCTCTTTTTGCCTATATGATTACTGTCACTAATCCTCTTTGTCTATATACTTACATATGTAATAGGCAACAATGCTTGCAACAACAGAGAGAATAAAAGAGCATAAAGTTTCCAAATGGCACACCTCCCTTCCCTGTCTGTTTGGGGAGTGACAGTAAAAGAAGTATATCATATTCAATAAATTCCGACAATAATCTTTTTTAGCTGTATAGGAAAAATAATCATTTTAGTTTTCGCTGTTATTTTCGTTCCTCCTCGTAGTTGTCAGCTGTGTCATGAAATATCAGCTATTTCCTGAAAAAATGAAAATCACAGCAGTCCCCGCCATACCCCAGAGTTTGGGTACGGGTAAAGCCTATCTTTTTCAGACCGCCGTATGTCACATCATCAACATCGCAAAACAGGCGGCACAGTTCCTCACAGCCGTTTTCCTGGCAGGCTGTATGCCAGAGACATTTTGTGATTGTCACATCATAGGAATCTTTGGTATGACTTTGAACACTTTCCTGCAAGTCCGTGGTGCGCATGATTTTAAGAAAAATGTGGCTGTAAATAGAGTAAAATCCAGGTACTAATTCCATTTTTGCCGTAGATGCATGCTTTTTTGCCGCGACTTTATCAAGCATATATTTCCGCATATACGCATAGACATCTTCTTTAGAAAGACTGTCTTTTGACAGGGTTTTATAGAGTGCTATGTGGGGAAGAACCGTCTGGACAAGGGTTTTCATTTGATTTTCGGACTTGTTTTTCGTATTTTCAATCAATGTGTCCAGCGTTTTTTCCTGACTGTGAAACAGAGTGTTTGCCTTACTTTCTCCAAATTCTTCGATTAAAAATGCTTTGATTTGTTTTTGCTGTTTTATCTTCATTTATGTCACTTCTTTCTATTCATAAATCTTTCTCCAAATCATCCTGATAATTTTTTTTAATCTCATGAAAAACTATATCAGGAAAATCCATGCAAACATGGATACCATAGCCGCAATATGTAATGTTCCGATGATTTTAAGCGGAAATAAAAGAATGGCAACCGGTAAGATGGTAAAAATTACTGACCATACCGGAAAGCCAATCACACCGGTTACAATCGCAGCAATCAGTGTAATGATATAAACGACCATACCTGCCATGCAGATGCGCAGGATTAGTGCATTGTCTTTTAAATCCAGCATGATATCCTTTGCCCTGCTGTCGCCATCCAGTTTTAGAAATACATACTCTGCCAGTGCGGTTTTGACATGAAAACCAGAACCAACAATGCAGAAAAAGGCGGCTGTGACAAACATAATCGCACCAAATACCTGTGATTTTTCATAAGTGTAAATTCCGAGTGAAACATAGCTGAGAAATTCCAATACCAGTGCAAATACGCCTAATACCGCAGACCGCAGGGGAACTTCCGGGGATACCCCTTCCATCATCTTTGCCAGTACACCATCCTTTTTGATTTCTGCTATATTATCGAATTTGATAGTTCCATTCGGAAATATGCTAAGTATGCGGTCGCAATACATATTCAATGCATGACCAAGGATTCCCAGTACAAACATAATTTTTATAGCTGTTACTGTCATAGGCAGACTCCTTTCGGTTGTTAGTTATTTCTAACTAAATCATACCACCAAAACATCTTTCCTGCAATGCTGAATTTGTCTGTTACATATCTGCTTGACAAATCTTAGATAAGAGTTATAATAAGCCTTAAAGAAAGGCAGGTGAATGATATGAACAATTTAACAAATAAAGCTGAAAACATCTATCATTCATCTGCTATCGTGCAGTTTGTAAAACTTTAAGTTTATAATATGGTAAATATAACATGTTTTCGGTTTGGAAACATGTTTTTTATATTTTAAGGAGATTAATATTATGAACAAAAAGTTGAAATGCTGCTTCCTATGTGGAAGAAGTATATGAATGAGATAGGAGAGAAAGAAACCGACGAAGAACTGTTAAAAGGGCTGATTTCGCGTATCAATATTGCAGATGCAAATGAAGATGTTTCTTTTGATGTAATATGGAAGGATAATCATGCCGCAGGATTTGCCTTTTATTCCGTGGATGGTGGTATTAAAGGGGTAATTCCGCCGGGCTATGGATATATTATGGAGTTCTATGTGGAAGAAACCTGGAGAAGAAAAGGGATTGGAACGGACTGTGTAAGACGTATCTGTGAGAGGTTAAAGAAAGTTGGCTGTGAAAATATATATCTGACATCTGTGCCGGGAAGTGAAGAATTTTGGAAAAATTGTGGATTTACAAGCACTGATTTGCTTGACCCGGATAACGGATTACATATTTGGATAAGAAATATTTGAATCCGTTATTGATATGTGTATAATAGAAGAAAATAAAGATGCACATGGAGGTACAAAGAATGGATAAAGTACAGTCAGAGAATCAGTTTCCAAAGATACGGTGTGCCGGGAAATATGCAGAGGACCCGCTGTATTTAAAGTATCATGATGAGGAGTGGGGCAGGCCGCTGCATGATGAGAAGATGCTGTATGAAATGTTTGTGATTGAGTTGTTTCAGGCAGGGCTTTCCTGGCGGACACTGCTTCACAAGAGGAAAAATTTTGAGGCGGCGTATGATGGGTTTGACCTTGAAAAAGTCGCCGAATATGGGGAAGAAAAGATAGAGGCCCTGATGCAGGACGAGGGAATTATCCGGAGTCTGCCAAAAATCAGGGGCAGTATTATAAACAGCAGAATTATCCGGGATGAGATTCTGCCGGAATATGGTTCCTGGGATGCGTATGTGTGGAGCTTTACCGGGGGAAGGACGGTTTACGAGCCGCTCGGTACAGTGACAAATCAGTACAGTGATGCCATGTCGGAGGATTTAAAGCGCAGGGGTGCGAAATATGCGGGTTCTGTGTCAATTTTCTCTTATTTTCAGGCGGTTGGTGTGATAAATTCGCACAGCAAAGAGTGTTTCTGTTATAAAGAGCTGGAAGAACAGCCACAGCTTTACCATCTGACGGTAAATTTCATGCAGACTCCGATGGGAGTGGAGAAGGACCGAATTTGTTTTTCGTGGAAAATGTGTGCCGGAAAAAAGTGCGTGGAGCAGGAGGCATATCAGATTTCTTTAAAATGTGCGGGAGAGGAAATATGGAACAGCGGAAAAGTGATTTCCACGCGTTCCGTAGGGATAGCATCAGGCGAGATTTCTTTGAAAGCGGGGACAAGATATACCTGGCAGGTAACAGTCTGGATGAAAGACGGCGCGTGTGTAACGTCGGCAGAGACCTGTTTTGAAACTGCCATTTCCGGAGATGCTGCATGGGAGAAAGCACCGTTTCTGGGTGCAAAGGACATTACACTCCCGGTTTTGGTGCTCACAAAAGAATTGAAAAAAGAACGGGTGGTAAGAGCCAGACTTTATGCGACGGCAATCGGTACTTATCAGGTATTTCTCGGCGGCAGGGAAGTCGGCAGTGAATATCATATGAAACCGGGATATGGAGATGGTGCACGTTCGATTTCCAGTCAGACATTTCCGGTGGAACAGTTTTTAAAGGACGGTAGATTTACCATTGCATTTCTGATAGGAACGGGCTGGCATGACAAAGACGGTGCAGATAAGATGGCGGAGACAGCCAATCAGACCGGCATCAAAATGCTTCTTCGCATCGAATATGCAGATGGGACAAGGCAGGACATTACCTCCGGGGAACAGGACTGGGTGGCAGTTCCGGACGGACCGGTGGAGAAAAGCGGTATTTATTATGGCGAGGACTATCATCAGGGGAAATATATCAGTCTTAAAAATATGTTGCAGACTGGAAGTATGGAGGACAGAACCATTCTTTCCGGGGACAGTCTGATACAGTTTGAGTATGTGGGAAAAATCAAGGGAGAACCGGCAGGAAATGGCAGAATCAATCCGGAATATTCCCACACACCGAAAAGTCTTACGGCATATTCCGGGTATCGAAAAAAATCAGAGTATCCGGGCGGAGAGATAGCGGAAGATTTTTATCTGGATAATTGGGAAGAAAATCATCCGGTTCATCTAAAGAAAGGGCAGACATTGATTGCGGATATGGGGCAGAACATGACGGCGATACCATACCTTGTCTGGAAAGGAAAAAAGGGCGGCAGTGCAAGGCTTCGTTTTGGCGAAATGTTAAATGACGGAAGCAGAGTGACAGAGCAGTTTGTCAGCGGTACAAGGGATGCCAGCGGACCGCGCGGAACTCTGTATACACACAGCCTCAGGAATGCACGTTCTGCGGTGAATTATCAGTTTGGCAGCAGCGCGAAAGAATGTTATCAGACACATACCTCATTTTTCGGATATCGTTATATCGAGGTTACGGCAGATTGCGATATCGAGATTTATGAATTAAAGTCTCTGGCACTTTCTTCCATCTACCGTCAGAACGGAAAGATAGAGACGAATCATCCGGGCATTAACAGGCTGTTTCAGAATATTCTGTACGGACAGATGAGTAATTTCTTTACCATGATTACGGACTGCCCGCAGAGAGACGAGCGCAAGGCATGGACCGGGGACGCACAGGTATTTGCAGACAGTGCGTTATATAATTTTGATGCACAGGCATTTATGCGAGAATACGAGGAAAAACTGGGAGCGGCGACAAGGCAGTACGGATATGCACCGGCAGTATTATCACTCTGGGATTTCTTTTCCAACTGGGCATCCGGATGGAGTGATGCGCTGATTATCATCTGTTACCGCCTGTATGAACATTCCGGCGATACAGCGGTGATTCGGAAGCACTGGGAGGAAATGAACCGGTACATGGAATATTTAAAACAGCATGAGCGGGCAGGGCATCAGGCACCGAATCAGGACACCACAGGATATGGGGACTGGCTGGCATTTCAGGGAACCGGATATGAACTGATGGCGGATTTGATGTATGCCTATGTGACAAAATTAATGAAAAAAATGGCGGACCTCATAGGCGAAAAAGAAAAGAGCCTGTACTATGAAAAACGGTTTGAACAAATCAAAGAAACGTATCTCAGAAGTCATGTGGAGAAGAAGGACGGTCTTGTGGTAAGGTCGGACCGCGGAACTCCGGTCATGCAGAATAAGGGCGGTGTCAATGAGAAAAATTCCCAGACAGCACTTCTCTGGATGCTGAAATTAGGAATTACAGACGGTGAGGAAATGACGCAGGAACTAAAGAAACTTCTCGTGGAAAATGTCAGAAACGATCATCCGGATAAGGAAAGTGTACGCGCGGGATATACGAAAAATTCGCTGGCAGTCGGATTCCTCGGAGTGCCTGTGATACTTCCGGTGCTGACGGAAATCGGTGAGGGAACACTTGCCTACCGTGTACTGTTGAACGAATCCTGCCCGTCCTGGCTGTTTGAAGTAAATGCCGGTGCAACCACCATCTGGGAACGCTGGGATTCCTATCATCCGGAAAAAGGATTTGGCGACAGTGAGATGAATTCTTACAATCATTTCTCCTATGGCGCAGTGGCAGAATGGATGTACCGCTATATGGCAGGAATTTCTTCCGAGGACGGTTTTAAACACATCATTTTGCAGCCATGCATTGATATGGAAGAAACGGAAAATGCGATTCGCATGGTGCGTGGGGAGTATGACAGTGTGTATGGTCCGGTGCGGGTTTTGTGGAAAAGAGAAAAAATGCTGGAATATCATGTGGAAATCCCGGCGAACACAAGTGCGGTGCTTTATCTGCCGGATGGAGAATATGATGTGGACGAAATGGTCAAAGACTGCGGGAAAGTCTGGCATCAGAGTGCGTACAAGAGAAAGTTTACGTTTGGAAGCGGAGAATATACCATAAATGAAAAAACGAATCAATAAGCAGAATTGACAGTATAAAATAACACTGTTATAATAACAGTGTTATTAAAAGGAGGAAGGAAATGCGCAGGGAAACCAAAGGCGTGACGGAGACTTTGCTGGAGACGGCAAGGAAGGAATTTTTGAAATGTGGTTTTCGCGGGGCAAGCCTCAGAAAGATATCGGCCGACAGCGGAGTGAGTACCAATTCGATTTATACAAGATTTGGCGATAAAGCAGGATTGTTTGCTGCGATTGTGAAGCCGGCGGCGGACGGGCTGATGGATATTTATCTGGAAAGTATCCGTACTGCAGAGGGTAAGGAAAGTATATCACTTGCTTTAGAAGAAGGAAATGAGGGAACGGACCGGGTTCTGGAATATATTTATCAGAATCTGGATGAATTTCGATTGATTTTCTGTGAATCTCAGGGAACGGAATATGAAAATTATTTTGACCGACTGACAGAGATTGAGGAGAGCTATTATAAAAAATTTGCCGGGCAGTTTACCAAAAATCCAAATCAGCCGGATGATTTTTTTATCCATGTGTATTGCCGGATGGGCTGGCAGTATATTTACGAACTTGTGACTCATGAAAAAACTTATGAGGAAGCAAAGCATTTTATGCAGAATGTCAGGGTATTTCACAATGCAGGATGGAACGCGATGGCGGAATTTCTGAACAGGAACGCAGAATGAAATATGGAATGAATATTTGGGCAGTAATAGAATACTGCCTTAATAAATACATATGGGTTAGTTGAAACTAATTCATGAAAGCTTTAAAGGAGGTTAATTATGAAGGAAAAAAAGCAAAGTGCGCTGTCAAGACTAATGGACATTGCGGGAAATCATAAGTACCTGTCTTATCTGTCCTGTGTTCTGGCAGCAGTCAGTGCATGGATTGCGCTGATTCCGTTTTATGATGTGTTCTGCATCATAAAAGAAATTCTGGAGGTCCGGCCGGATTTTGACCGGGCGGTACATATTACATCTTACGGCTGGCAGGCGGTGGGATTTGCCCTGCTGTCCATGGTGTTTTATATTGTGGCACTGATGTGTTCGCATAAGGCGGCGTTCCGGGTTCAGGCAAACCTGAGAATCAAAATGATGGAACATATCATGAAGCTTCCGCTTGGTTATGTGGAGGCGGAGGGAACAGGAAAAATCCGGAAGATAGTGACAGATTCCACCGCGGCAACGGAAACATACCTGGCGCATAATCTTCCGGATAAAGCAGTTTCCTATGCGACTCCGGTCGGACTGCTGGCGATGATGCTTGTATTTGACTGGCGACTGGGACTTATCAGTCTGATTCCGGCAGTTCTGGCGTTTGTCCTGATGGGGACGCTGATGATGGGACCGAAGATGGCGGAGGATATGAAGCAGTACCAGAATGCCCTCGAAACCATGTCCTCAGAGGCAGTTGAATACGTCAGGGGGATTCCAGTGGTAAAAACATTCGGTCAGACGGTATTTTCTTTTAAGAGATTTAAGTCTGCCATTGATGATTATGAAAAATGGACACTGGATTACACCAAAAGCATGATGAAGCCGATGATTGCATTTACCACGGCGGCAAACGGAATCTTTGCGGCATTGATTCTTGCAGCCTATGCTTTTGCAGGAAAAGGTGTTACGGACACACTGATTTTAAATATTATTTTTTATGTATTAATTACTTCTATCCTGACAGTTACCCTGATGAAGATTGCCTATGCCGGGGAATCTCAGATGATTGTGGAAGATGCGTTAAAGAGAATGGACGATATTCTGGATGTTGCACCTCTGGCTGAGGCAGGAAAAAAAGAAGTGCCAAAAGATGCATCTGTGGAATTAAAGGATGTTGCATTTGCTTATGATGACACAAAGGGAAATGCGATTGATGGCATTTCATTAAATATCCGGACCGGAGAACATATTGCCCTGGTCGGTCCGTCGGGAGGCGGAAAAACAACGCTTGCTTCCCTGATTGCGAGGTTCTGGGATGTAAAGAGCGGTGCGGTAAAAATCGGTGGTGTGGATGTAAAAAATATCGACAGCAAAGAACTGATGAACCATGTTTCTTATGTATTTCAGGACAGTAAGCTTTTAAAAACAAGTATTCTGGAAAATGTCCGCATGGGAAGACCGGACGCATCGGAACAGGAAGTCCTGCAGGCATTAAAAGAAGCACAGTGCATGGATATTCTGGAAAAATTTCCGGACGGCGTGAATACAGTTATCGGTTCAAAAGGAATCTATGTATCCGGCGGAGAGGCACAGAGACTTGCCATTGCAAGGGCATTTCTGAAAAATGCACCGGTTCTGATACTGGACGAAGCCACGGCATTTGCAGACCCGGACAATGAAGTGCTGGTGCAGAAAGCATTTGAAAATCTTTCCAGAAATAAAACAGTCATTATGATTGCACATCGTCTGTCCACTATCACAGGTGCGGACAGAATCTATGTATTAAAAGATGGCAAAATCGCAGAGGAAGGCACACACGAAGAACTGACAAAGCAGAATGGAATTTATACCCATATGTGGAAAGAATACAATCAGTCCGTTAATTGGAAAGTGGGAAGGAGAGGTGAATCTGTATGATTGAAAAATTAAAGCATAAATATGCCCTGTCAGAAAAAGGTGCAAAGGATATGGTGCGGGCATTTGTGGCGGTGACACTGGCAAACCTTGCCCTGATGGTGCCGGTAGGTCTGCTGTATGTGCTGGCATCCTGCCTTCTGGATGGAAGTCTGCCAAAAGAAAAACTGCCGTTTTTTATTATCGGTATCATTGCGGCATTGCTCCTGATTATTGTAACGACCTATTTCCAGTACAATTCCACCTTTATGGCAACTTATGTGGAAAGCGGGGTAAGAAGACGTACACTTGCAGAAAAATTAAGGAAATTACCACTGTCCTTTTTTGGAAAGAAGGATTTATCCGACCTGACCAATACTATTATGTCCGACTGTGCATTGCTCGAAACAGCCAGTTCCCACTGGATTCCGGAACTTGTCGGTGCATTTTTATCCACAACAATTATTGTCATCAGCCTGTTTGCATTTGACTGGAGAATGGCACTTGCCGCCGTATGGGCAATGCCGGTTGCATTTCTGGTGGTATTTTATTCCAGAAGTGTAATGAATAAAATACATGAAAAATCTCTCAGCTACAAATTAAACTGTCTGGATGGCATACAGGAAGGACTGGAAACCATAAGGGATTTGCGTTCCAACAATATGACGGACGCATACAGAAAAGGATTAAATAAAAAAATCAAAGATGTGGAAAGATATGCGCTGGTTTCTGAATTTACCAATGCGGCATTTGTCTGCTCTGCACAGATGATACTGAAACTGGGAATCGGAACCGTGGCAGTTACCGGCAGTATGCTTCTGGTTAAAGGAGAAATCAGTGTGCTGACCTTCTTTATGTTTTTGCTGGTTGTTACCAGAATGTATGAGCCGCTGCAGATTTCCCTGCAGAATCTGTCAGCTATCATAAGCCTTGACCCAAGCTGCAGACGTATGGATGAAATTCTCTCCCACGAGGAGCAGAGCGGACGTGAAACACTGGATAACAAAGGATATGATATCTGTTTTGACCACGTTGCATTTTCCTACAAGGCAGGAGAGCAGGTGCTTCGTGATGTCAGCTTTACGGCAAAACAGGGAGAAGTGACGGCACTCATCGGTCCGTCCGGCGGTGGAAAAACAACCGTATCAAGACTGGCTGCAAGGTTCTGGAACAATGAAAAGGGAAAAATTACCGTTGGCGGAATGAATGTGTCGGAAATTGACCCGGAAAAACTGTTATCTCTTTATTCCATCGTATTTCAGGATGTCACATTATTTAACAATACGGTTCTGGAAAATATCAGAATCGGAAGAAAAGATGCGACAGATGAGGAAGTAAAAGCTGCTGCAAAACTTGCACACTGTGAGGAATTTGTGGAGAAACTGCCGGATAAGTGGAATACCATGATTGGAGAAAACGGTTCGGAGCTGTCCGGCGGAGAAAGACAGAGAATATCCATCGCCAGGGCATTTTTGAAGGATGCGCCGATTATTCTGATGGACGAGGCGACAGCTTCTCTGGACGTGGATAATGAATCCGTTATTCAGGAATCTATCTCAAAACTTATCCGCAACAAAACGGTGTTAATCATCGCCCACAGAATGAGAACGGTGGATGGTGCGGATAAAATAGTAGTATTAAAAGACGGCGTTGTGGCGGAACAGGGAAGTCCGGCAGAACTCAAAGCCAGAGACAGCATTTACAAACATATGATGGATATGCAGATATTGTCAGAGCAGTGGAAATATTAGCTTGTCAGATGGAACATTTTCCGATATAATGATTTGCGGAATTGCGGCAGGAACCATAGTTCTGCAAATTTTATGGGTTATAAATTACGAATCTGCGGATAAAATTCGTCATGCTGTACAAAAGGGAGATAACCCGAATTTCAGGAGGTCTTTCATGGACGAAACAAATAAAACAATTCGTGATGCCAGAAGCCTTGGTATTCCGAAGATGCTGCTGTTGGGATTACAGCATATGTTTGCCATGTTCGGTGCAACGATACTCGTTCCGATACTGGTCAATAACTATTTTAACGGAGAAGGGCTTTCCGTTTCCGTTACATTATTTTTTGCAGGTGTGGGTACGTTATTCTTTCACATCTGTACAAAGTTAAAAGTACCGGCATTTCTCGGTTCTTCTTTTGCATTTCTCGGTGGATTTGAAACCGTTGCAAATCTGGATACCGGTATTTTTGCAGATATGAGCATGGGCGAGAAGCTGCCGTATGCCTGCGGTGGAATCGTAGTGGCAGGTGTTCTTTATCTGATACTTGCAGTAATTATTAAAATGGTAGGAGTAAAGCGTGCCATGCATTTTCTTCCGCCGGTTGTGACCGGACCGATTATTATCTGTATCGGTCTCAGTCTTGCACCGTCTGCGGTAAGCAATGTACAGACAAACTGGCTGCTTGCCATTGTGGCATTTGCCATCATTGTTATCTTTAATATCTGGGGAAAAGGAATGTTCAAGATTATTCCGATTCTTCTGGGAATTGCCGGTTCTTATGCGGTGGCACTGATTCTTCATGCCTGTGGCATTACCAATCCGGACGGAAGTGCAATCTTTGATTTTACCTCTGTTGCAAGTGCTTCCTGGGTGGACATACCGCCGTTTCAGCTTTGCAAATTTAATCTGACGGCCATTCTTGCCATGGCACCGATTGCAGTGGCATCCATGATGGAGCATATCGGAGATATTTCTGCTATTTCCGCTACGGTCGGAGAAAACTTTGTAGAAAACCCGGGACTTCACCGCACCTTAATCGGAGATGGTCTGGCTACTTCCATATCAGCATTGTTTGGCGGCCCGGCCAATACGACTTACGGCGAAAATACCGGCGTTCTGGAACTGAGCCGTGTGCATGACCCGAAAGTTATCCGCCTGGCGGCCTGCTATGCCATTGTGTTAAGCTTTATTCCAAAGTTTGCACAAATCATCAGTACCATGCCGATAGCCATCGTAGGCGGTGTCAGCTTCATTCTCTATGGAATGATTGCAGCCATCGGTGTGCGCAACGTGGTAGAAAATAAGGTGGACTTTACCGATTCCAGAAATCTGATTATCGCAGCAACCATTCTTGTCTGCGGACTCGGATTTTCCGACGGACTCACCTTCAACGTGGCAGGAACAAGCATCACACTGACAGGTCTTGCCATCGCAGCCATTATGGGAGTGGCATTAAATGCCATTCTTCCGGAGAAAAAAGCAGAAGCATAAGTAAGTAAAAACAGTCTTTCACAGAGAAATTGTGGAAGGCTGTTTTTGATATATATTTATAAACAGACATTTGACGAAAAAATCTCTAAATAAACAAATGATGATTGACAGAAATGAAAAGGTGGATATAATAAAAGTATGAGGGAGGTGCCTAATCATGTTAGTGAAAATAAGTGTAGAGAACTTTAAGTCATTTCAGGATGCAACAGAATTAACAATGATTTCATCAAATAAGATTCGCACAAATGCCAGTCATAGATTAAAAATAAAAAGCACCCAGTTGTTGAAATATGGTGTTGTATATGGTGCAAATGCATCTGGCAAAACGAATCTGGTAGAATTTTTCAGGTTTTTTAAGAAATGTGTGAGTGGTGGGATTCCGATGGAAGCAGTTCAGATGTTTTGTAAAAACCGTGAGCAAAATAAAGAGAGGGAAAGTAATTTTGAGATGCAGTTTACCGTTGGAGATAAGTTTTATGCATATGGTTTTTCTGCTGTATTAAGTAAAAGAAAGATTACTGCAGAATGGCTCTATGAACTTTACCAGAATGGAACCGCACATTGTCTGTTTGAGAGAGAGGGTAATAAACGGCCTGTATTGGATGAATCTATCAATTTAAGCGGTGCTGAAAAGACTAAATTTGATATATATGCAGATGATTTTGAGGGCAATGAAACCGTACTGTTTCTGACGGAAATGAATAGAGGCAAAAAGTATACACAAGATTCAAAATTGATATTTTTTAAGAATGTTTTTGAATGGATACAGAACCATATTTGTATTATTACACCCAATACTCCATTAATAGATTTAGAATACTATTATGATAATGAATCATTGCAGCTGATAAATAAGCTGATAGAAACATTTGATACGGGAATAAGTACCGTGAATATTGAAGAAATTACTCTGGATGAGTTGTCCAATGTAATGCCTCCTGCAGTATTTGATAAGGCAATGACACATCTAAAAAACAAAGTAGAAGAAAATGAAAATGGGCATTATCGTATGACTATGAGGTCACAGGAAAGTTTCTTTAGTATTGAAGTAAATGGACATGAAGAACCGAAGGTAACAACGATACGATTACATCACAACAAATCATTTTATGATTTTGGATTTGAGGAAGAATCAGATGGTACACGTCGTTTGTTTGACTTGATGGATATGCTGCTCAATAAAAGAAATGATGTCCTATATGTTGTGGATGAACTGGAAAGAAGTCTGCATCCAAAACTAACCGAACATTTTTTGAAATTATTTATGGAGCTGCATGAAGAACAAAAGATGCAATTATTATTTACTACCCACGAATCTTCTATTATGGACCAGTCAGTTTTTCGTCGGGATGAAATCTGGTTTGTGGAACGTAATACAGAAAATGCAAGCAATATTTATTCTCTGGACCGTTTTAAAGAACGTTATGACAAAGTACTCAGCAAGGCATATTTAGAGGGCAGATATGGTGCAATACCGGTATTCTCTGCTTTTAAATTCAGAGGGGAGGAGTAAGATATGGCACCTGTGAGAAGTTATACAAATTGGAATTGCAGGGAAAACGATGCAAAAGAACAGATTGAGCCTTATAGAAAGTACTTTTTCATATGCGAAGGTGCGAATACAGAAACGTGGTATTTCAGAAAATTAATTGATATAAGAAAATCTTTAAATATCCATCCATTAATTGATATTCGTCTGCTTGAGAAAACAGATGAAGATAAGGATATCAGTTTTCCAAGAAAATTAATTACGTTCGCTGAATCACAGAAGGATAATCAGGAAATTGCATTTGAATTATTTTTGCTGCTGCATTTTGAAAATTCATATGAACAGGAGATTCTTCCTAATCAGGATAAAATTATTGCGAATCAGAAAGAAGGAAATCAGACTTTTATTTATAAATTACTGCTAAGTAAAACAGGAGTTAATTCAAAGAAAAATCCGCAGATAGGAGAGCTGGCTGAAAAAGTGGACATTGCGATTAGGCAGGAAAAGAAAATGAATGAAGATATTCATGATTGCAAAGGAAAAATCACCTGCAATATTGGAAAAATAATAGAGAGTATCAGAATGGATAAGGAAATATAAAAATATTCATAAGAGAAAGGAAAAAGAGATGCTGTATCGTTACCCGGATTATTATGACCGGTTTGCATGTATTGCGGACCGATGTGAAGAAACATGCTGTGCCGGCTGGCAGATTGTGATAGATGAAGATGCCCTTGAGAAATACAGGGAGAAACTCTCAGGCAAAAAAGATGACAGAATCGACTGGAAGGATGGTGTTTTTTGCCAGTCAGGAGAAAAAAGATGCGCATTTTTAAACGACAGGAATCTCTGCGATATGTATATTGAGTGGGGCGAGGAGTATCTCTGCGAGACCTGCAGGCGATATCCGAGACATATTGAGGAATTTGAAAATATCCGGGAATATACCTTATCGCTTTCCTGTCCGGAAGCGGCACAAATCATTCTCGGAAACAGGGAAAAAGTGACATTTATCGAGAAAGAGGATGAACTGGAAGAAGAGGATGAAGAATTTGATGATTTATTGTTTTCCATGCTTGCAGATGTGCGGGAAGTTCTTTATAAGATTCTGCAGAACCGGCAGTTAAGCATTCGTCAGAGAATCCTGTTATTGCTGGATGTGACAGAAAAGTGCCAGGAAAAAATCGATGAGGATGATATTTTTGCCATCAATGATGTGATAGAAAAATATTCGCATGATGAAAAGAAAGAGCCTGTGCTGGAAGATGCATCAAATTATGAAAAGTCACTTGCGAGATTTCAGATGCTTTTCCAGATGGAGCTTCTGAACGACCTGTGGGCGGATATGACCGATGAGGCAGCAGAACTGGTGTACGGAGGCGGAGAGTCTGTCTATCGGAAAGAACATCACGAATTTGAAACCTGGCTGGCGGTTCATTATAAAGACTATGATATTATTTTAGAACAGATACTGGTTTATTTTATTTCTACTTATTTCTGTGGTGCTGTTTACGATGGGGACATGACCGGAAAAACACAGATGGCAGTGACAAGCCTTGTCTGCATCAATGAGATGCTGTTTGCCAGATGGAAGAAGAATGGAAAAGAACTGGACTTTTCAGATATTGTGACCACCGCATATATGTATTCGAGGGAACTCGAACACTCGGATGTGAATCTGGAGTTGTTTTCCGGAGCAGAATAAGAAAGCAGGTTTTTTCTACAAAGAAACAGTTGTGTTTCCTGTAGAATTATGTTATATTAAATCGAATTGAATATGTAGTAATCAGGTGTCAGGGCAATCATCCATGTATGGTTGGCCCTGGTGAAAAGGGAAACAGGTGCAAATCCTGTACGAACTCGTCACCGTAATTAGGGAGCTGAAGCCGATATATCACTGGGAAACTGGGAAGATGGCCAATGCAATGATCTTCAAGCCGGGAGACCTGCCTGACTGCTGTACAGAAACGATTGTTTCAGACCACGAGTAAAAAGGTTGTACGTTTATTATGTGTGCAGGTCCTTATTCTATCTTTTTTTAAATTGTAGAAGAGGGTTTTTCTTTTGTATGCAGAAAATGCGTGAAGTATATTTTCTCTTTGTGTAACTGTCGTTTTTGCAGCAGATACATATTTTGCAATAATAAACAGCAGGAGAACTGCAGAAACGAGGACAAAATGAGAAAGAAAACAGTAGCATTAGTAATGACAGCAGCATTGATGGGAAGTATCTGCCTGACCGGATGTGGAAAAAGCACAGATGATACGTCAAAAGAAACAACCACAGCAAAGCAGGCAGAAAGCAAAAAAGATGATGCCGTGAGTGTGGACCAGGAAAAAGCAGATGAAGTGGCCGATTTAATTGATGCAATCTATGTACAGGAAAGAAATGACAATACAGATAAACAGTGCAGCGATGCAAAGGCTGCATGGGATAAACTGACTGACGCACAGAAAGAACTGGTAGAAGGTGAAAATGCGGACCCGGATTACTTTGGAAGAGATACTGGGGATGCGTCTAAGGATGATGCCCGTAATCAGGATGAAATCGGCGAGAATGAAATTCTTGTAGTCAGCTTCGGAACTTCTTTCAATGACAGCCGTGTGGCTGATATTAAGGGAATTGAAGATGCATTGCAAACAGCATATCCGGAATGGTCTGTAAGAAGAGCATTTACTGCACAGATAATTATTAATCATGTTCAGGCACGTGACGGAGAAAAAATTGACAATGTAGCGCAGGCACTGGAACGTTCTGTTTCCAACGGTGTAAAGAATCTGGTTATCCAGCCGACTCATCTGATGCATGGTGCAGAATATGACGAACTGATGGAAGTGGTAGAAAATTATAAAGATAAGTTTGAATCTGTAAAGATTGCAGAACCATTGCTTGGTGAAGTGGGAAGTGATGCAGCAGTTATCAATGAAGATAAAAAAGAAGTAGCTGAAATTCTGACAAAAGAAGCAGTAAGCGAAGCAGGATATGACAGTCTGGATGCAGCAAAAGAAGATGGAACAGCATTTGTATTTATGGGACATGGTACTTCCCATGCGGCAAAAATATCTTACAGCCAGATGCAGTCCCAGATGAAAGAGCTTGGCTATAACAATGTATTTATCGGAACCGTAGAAGGTGAGCCGGAAGAAACAGCATGCGAAGAAGTTATTAAAGCAGCTTCAGAAGCCGGTTACAAGAAGATTGTACTCCGTCCTCTGATGGTAGTAGCAGGAGACCATGCAAACAACGATATGGCAGGAGATGACGAAGACTCCTGGTTAAGTATGTTTAAGGCATCCGGAAAATTTGACAGTGTAACAACACAGATTAAAGGTCTCGGCGAAATCGAAGGAATCCAGAAAATTTATGTAAAACATACAGAAAATGCAATCAATCAGCAGTAACAGGAAAGGCATAAACAGACATGAAGAAAAGATGGATGAAAACAACCGGTGCAATAGTTGCTGTATGCACCCTGCTTGCAGGGTGCACCGGTTCAACCGGTACAAATACGGAAACTCCGACCACTGTTTCGGGAGAAACAAAAGAAGTATCCGAAGCAAAGGAAACAGAAGAACAGAAAGTGCAGCTGGAGGATGGTATATATACTGCGGAATTTGATACGGACAGCAGTATGTTCCATGTAAGTGAAGCATGTGACGGAAAAGGAAAATTAACCGTAAAAGACGGAAAAATGACCATGCATATTTCACTTGCATCCCAGAAAATATTAAATCTTTATTACGGACTTGCAGAAGATGCCCGGAAAGAGGGAGCAGAGCTGCTGCAGCCAACAGAGGACACAGTAACCTTCAGCGATGGAACAAGCGAAGTTGTAAATGGATTTGATATTCCGGTTCCGGCGATTGATGAAGAATTTGATTTGGCACTGATAGGAACAAAAGGAACATGGTATGACCATAAGGTCAGGGTTTCCAATCCGCAGAAGGAAGAAACCGGGACTCTGGAAGACGGCACTTATAGCATGGATATTACATTTGAAGGCGGAAGCGGAAGGGCATTCATAGAATCACCTGTTACCATAAATGTGCAGGGCGGTAAAGTGACTGCGGATATTCAGTGGAGCAGTCCGAACTATGACTATATGATAGTGGACGGAGAAAAATATCTGCCGGTCAATACAGAGGGCAACTCCGTCTTTCAGATACCTGTGACTGCGTTTGATGAGCCTTTGACCGTTATTGGCGATACCGTAGCCATGAGTACACCGCATGAAATTGAATATACCATAACATTTCATTCAGATACAGTGAAATAAGTAAGAGGAAAAAATGACAGGAAGAAGAAAGATAGCGATTGCCTGCTGTTTGTTTCTGGCAGGACTGTCATGGCTTACCGGCTGTGGCGGTCCTTCTTCCCATTTTGCAGAAAATAAGGATAATTCAGGAAAAACAGCAGTTGGGGATAGTCTTACCTATGAAGGTTCGATGGAACTGCAGTATGCAGAAAATTTTTCGGTTGATTATTATGAAGGCGGATATAAATTATTGACGATTTGCGATGGTACGAAACTGCTGCTTGTGCCGGAGGGCAAAGAGCCACCGGAAGATACCGGGGATGATGTGATTGTGTTAAAACAGCCTGTACAGAATCTTTATCTGGTATCGTCGGCGGTGATGGATATGTTCTGCAGGCTGGATGCACTGGACAGCATCCGGCTGTCGGGGCAGAAGCAGGAGAACTGGTATATTGAAGAGGCAAAAGAGGCCATGGCGGATGGAAAGATAATCTATGCCGGCAAATATAATAAGCCGGATTATGAATTAATCGTATCGCAGAATTGTTCCCTTGCAATTGAAAACAGAATGATTACACATTCCCCGGAGGTAATGGAGATGCTGGAGAGCTTTGGGATTCCGGTTATGACAGAATATTCCAGTTACGAAGAACATCCGCTTGGAAGGGTAGAGTGGGTAAAATTCTTTGGAGCTTTGACGGATAAAGAAGACCGGGCGGAGGAATTGTTCCGGGAACAGGATGAGATATTAAAGCAGATAAAGGCGAATGAATCCACAGACAGAACGGTGGCATTTTTTTATATTACATCGAACGGACTGGCGCAGGTCAGACAGAGTTCGGATTACATTGCAAAGTCAATCGCACTGGCGGGAGGCAGATATATTTTTGAAGATATGGAAGACTCCGGAACAGGACGTTCTACGGTAAATATGCAGCTCGAAGAATTTTATGCCGGTGCAAAAGATGCCGATTATATCATTTACAACAGTTCGATTGACGGAGGAATAAGTTCGGTTAGCGATTTGCTGGACAAGTGTCCGGTACTTTCTGACTTTAAGGCAGTGCAGGAGGGAAATGTCTTTTGTACGACCAATGATATGTATCAGCAGTCCATGTCCATCGGCTATATGATAGATGATATGCATAAAATGCTTACGGGAGAAGAGGATATGCGATATCTTTTCCGGTTGAAATAAGGAGAATAAGATGCAGCAAAAAAGAAGAATCAGATACATCATGTCATTTATTTTACTGACAGCGGGGGTTATTCTGTTTGTGATTTTAAATATCTGTATTGGAACCGTAGAAATTTCCCTTTCTGATATTTTTGCATCTTTGCAGGGAAAAACAGTGAAGAATGCAAGGATTCTCTGGGATATCCGTATGCCCAGGACACTTGCGGCAATGATTCTCGGCGGCGGTCTAGCCCTGGCAGGCTATCTGCTGCAGACATTTTTTCACAATCCCATAGCAGGTCCTTTTGTGCTGGGAATTTCTTCCGGGGCAAAGATGACAGTGGCTGTGGTTATGGTATTTCTTACCGGAAAAATGATAAGAATAAGCTCTGGAATGCTGATATTTGCGGCATTTCTTGGAGCTATGATATCCATGGGATTTGTTCTTCTGATGTCAACGAAAGTACATAATATGTCCATGCTGGTGGTCAGCGGTGTCATGATTGGATATATCTGTTCTGCCATAACGGAACTGATTATTACATTTGCAAGCGATGCCGAGATTGTAAATCTTCATAACTGGTCCAGAGGCAGTTTTTCCGGAATTACCTGGGATAATGTCAGGGTTATGGCATTTGTTACCGGAGTGACATTTCTGGCAGTGTTTCTTCTGGCAAAACCTCTGAGTGCCTATCAGACGGGAGAGGCCTATGCGAAAAACATGGGAGTAAAAATCCGGCTGCTGCGTGCTTTGCTGGTGATTTTATCAAGTATTCTGTCCGGCTGCATCGTCGCATTTGCGGGACCGGTATCCTTTGTAGGTATTGCAGTTCCACATCTTACAAAGAACCTGCTTGGTTCGTCAAAGCCGATTCTGATGATTCCGGCCTGTTTTCTGGGCGGCAGTGTATTCTGCCTGTTGTGCGACCTGCTGGCAAGAACCATGTTTGCCCCTACGGAATTAAGCATCAGTACAGTAACGGCAATTTTTGGTGCACCCGTGGTTCTGTGGGTAATGATCAGACGGAATAAGGAGAAAATGACAGGATGAAGTATTATTTTTGGACAGAGAAAATGGGTGTCGGTTATCATGGACAGCCGCTGATTGAAAATATAGAATTTGGACTGGAACAGGGAGAAATTCTGACACTGATAGGTCCGAACGGTGCAGGAAAATCAACGATTTTGAAAAGTATTGCCAGACAGCTGGATGTGATAAACGGGAGCATATGGATAGGAGAAAAAAAACTGGAATATTTTTCCGGAAAAGAATTATCCCGGAACATGGCGGTGCTTTTGACGGAAAGACTTCACACGGAGATGATGACCTGTGAAGATGTAGTTGCAACCGGGAGATATCCCTATACCGGAAAATTCGGTATTCTTTCCAAAGCGGATGAAGCAATTGTCAGAGAGTCTATGGAACAGGTGCATATTCTGGAAATAGGGGACAGGGATTTTACGAAAATCAGTGACGGACAGCGGCAGCGGGTGATGCTTGCAAGGGCAATCTGTCAGGAACCGGATATCATTATACTGGATGAACCGACCTCTTTTCTGGATGTAAAATACAAACTGGAATTTCTCTCTATTCTGCAGGAAATGAAGAGGAAGAAAAAACTCACCGTAATCATGTCCTTGCATGAGCTGGATTTGGCACAGCGCATATCGGACAAAATTCTTTGCATTGACGGAAAATATGCGGACCGGTTTGGAACACCGGAGGAAGTCTTTACACCGGGATATATTACAGAATTATTTCATGTCACAGCAGGATGCTTTGAAGAAGGAAATGGAAGTATGGAGCTTGGCACACCCGAAGGGGAAGCAGAAGTTTTTGTGATTGCAGGAGGCGGAGAGGGAAGAAAAGTATACCGCAGACTGCAGAGACAGGGCATACCATTTTTCACGGGGATTATATATCCGAATGATTTGGATTATCCGGTGGCAAAAGCACTGGCAGCACAGGTTATAGAGGCAGTGAGTTTTGAACCGCCGGGACAGGAATTGATAGAATATGCAAAAAAAAAGATAGAGAGCTGCAAAAAGGTTGTGTGCTGCAGGAAAGCTTTCGGAACTTATGAACAGGCAAATCAGGAACTGCTGGATTATGCAGGGCAATGCGGAAAACAGATAGAGAAAGGCTGGGAAGATATATGGCAAAAGTAATTATGATACAGGGAACAATGTCAAACGCGGGAAAAAGCCTTCTGGCTGCCGGTTTGTGCAGAATATTCAGGCAGGACGGCTACCGGGTTGCACCTTTCAAATCGCAGAATATGGCATTAAATTCCTATATTACAGAGGACGGTCTGGAAATGGGACGGGCACAGGTTATGCAGGCGGAAGCGGCAGGAATAAAACCCATGGTATGCATGAATCCGATATTGCTGAAGCCTACAAACCATACAGGTTCACAGGTCATTGTAAATGGCGAGGTGCTTGGGAATATGCCTGCCAGAGAGTATTTTGCCTATAAAAAACAGCTGATACCAGAGATAAAAAAAGCCTTCCGCGAACTGGAAGACTATGCGGATATCATAGTGATAGAAGGAGCGGGAAGTCCGGCAGAAATTAATTTAAAGCAGAACGATATTGTAAACATGGGACTTGCAAAAATGGTGGATGCACCGGTTCTTTTAGTCGGAGATATCGACAGAGGCGGAGTATTCGCACAGCTCCTTGGTACTTTAATGCTGCTGGAAGAAGACGAGAAATCCCGGGTAAAGGGCTTAATTATCAATAAATTCCGGGGAGACAAATCCATTCTGGACCCAGGCATAGAGATGCTGGAAGAAAAAGGAAATGTAAAAGTTGCAGGGGTAGTTCCCTACATGAATCTGGCACTGGAAGACGAGGACAGCCTGACGGAACGGTTTGACAAAAAAGAAGAAGGATTGATTGATATTGCGGTTATTCGTTATCCCAGAATTTCCAATTTTACCGATTTTAATATATTTGAACAGATGCCGGGAGTGACTGTGCGGTATGTGACTTCCATCAGCGAACTGCATCATCCGGATATTATTTTTCTGCCGGGAAGTAAAAACACGATGGGAGATTTAAAATGGATGCGGCAGAACGGGCTTGAGGCAGCGGTAAAAAAATTTGCCGTGGACATTCCGGTATTTGGTATCTGCGGAGGATATCAGATGCTGGGCGATGAAATATCCGACCCGGACGAGGTGGAAGAGGGCAGAAGTATGAGAGGAATGGAACTTCTGCCGGTAGTGACCGTGTTGCAGAAGCAGAAACAAAGGGGTCAGACGGAAGGAAAGATTGCACAGGTGAGCGGAATTCTGAAGGGGATTTCCGGCTGTGGTTTTGACGGATATGAGATACATATGGGAAAGACCGGATGGTCAGAAAAGAAAGAAAAACAGCCGGAAAATGTAATTTCCGCAGGCAATGTGTACGGTTCTTATATTCATGGCCTGTTTGATCATGCAGAAACGGCCGATGTCATTCTCCATGCACTTGCGGAGAAAAAAGGTGTTTCCCTGCAGGGCGGAGAGATGGAAGATTACCGGACATTTAAAGAAAAACAGTATGATAAACTGGCAGATACATTAAGGGTGTATCTGGATATGGAGGAAATCTATGGAATGCTTAGAGAAGCCAGTCTGGAATAATTATACAGAAGAAGAATTATGGCAGATTCAGATTCCGGAGCTTGATAAGGCGGCAGAAAAAAAGGTAAAAAAGAATTGGGACAGCATTGCGAAACCTCTTGACGGTATGGGCAGATTTGAAACTCTGACCGCCCGGATAGGAGCAATCACCGGAACAGATGAGATAGACATAAGAAAAAAGGCAGTCCTTATTCTGTGTGCCGATAATGGCATTGTGGAAGAAGGAATCAGCCAGTCAGGAAAAGAAGTCACACTTGCCGTTGCAAAATCCATGGCACAGAAACAGTCGTCCGTGTGTAAAATGGCACAGGCCCTGGGGGCGGTGACGATTCCGGTGGATATCGGCATTGACAGCAGGGAAGTAACAGACGGAGTCAGGAATAAAAAAATAAGATGTGGAACACGGAATTTCCGGAAAGAGCCGGCCATGACGCAGGAAGAAGTGGTAAAGGCTATCGCCGTGGGAATGGAATTGGCAGCAGAGTGTAAAGATGCCGGATATCAGATGATTGCAACAGGCGAGATGGGAATTGGAAATACCACAACCAGCAGTGCAGTCGTGGCATCACTGTTAGGCTGTGAGGCAGATATGGTCACAGGAAGAGGTGCAGGACTAAACGATGAAGGATTAAGAAAAAAAAGAGAAGTCATACAGGAAAGCATAGAAAAATACGGCCTGAGACATAAAAGTGCATTTGAGATATTACGGACCGTGGGAGGTCTCGACATTGCAGGACTTGCAGGTGTGTGTATTGGCGGTGCGGTCTGCCGGATACCGGTTGTGCTGGATGGATTTATCAGCATGGCGGCGGCACTTACGGCGGAGAGATTATTTCCAGGCGTAAAGGAATATCTGATTCCATCCCACAAAGGAAAAGAGCCGGCAGTAGTACTGCTTATGAAAGCACTTGAAATGAATCCGGTCATCGATGCGGATATGGCACTTGGTGAAGGTACCGGTGCGGTTATGATGTTTGCACTTCTGGATATGGCAATGTCTGTTTACCGGGAAAAAACCGGTTTTTCGGATATCGAGGTAGAACAGTACGAAAGGTATAAGCAGGATGATGATTTTGATTAGCGGGGGAAGCGGAAGCGGAAAATCTGCATATGCGGAAGAGTGCATCGTCAGAATGTCGCAGGGACTCTCCAGATATTACCTTGCAACCATGCAGGTATATGGGGAAGAAGGCAGGAAAAAGGTAGAGCGGCACCGGGAAATGAGAAAAGAAAAAGGCTTTGTTACCATAGAGCAGCAGACTCGGCTGGAAGATGCTGTTTCCCGGATAGAAAATCCCGGAAAGAGCAGTGCATTGCTGGAATGTATGTCGAATCTGACGGCAAATGAGATGTTTCAGGGAGAAGAACAGGTGGCAGAGGAAATCGTTGCAGAACGGATTTTACACGGTGTAGCGAGGCTGAAAGGGCAGGTAAAACATCTGGTAATTGTGACCAATAATGTTTTTGAAGATGGAATTGTCTATGAGGAATCAACCGTGAAATATATCAGGGCGATGGGCAGAATCAATGAGAAACTGGCAGAGCAGGCGGACAGGGTAGTGGAAGTAGTTGTCGGTATTCCGGTTGTTGTGAAGGAAGGATAGAGAAATGCGAATTATAAAATCAGTGATTGTATCATTTTCAATGTATTCAAAAATCCCCATGCCGCAGTTTGAGTGGAAAGAGGAAGATATGAGATATATGCTGTGCTTTTTTCCGTGGATTGGGGCGGTCATTGGTATCTGCCTATGGTTGTGGGCGGTGCTTTGTGAAAAAGCGGGAATCGGTATGCTTGCATTTACAACAATCGGGAGTGTGATTCCGATACTTATTACCGGCGGTTTTCATGTGGATGGATTTATGGACACCATGGATGCGTTTCATTCCTACCAGCCGCGGGAAAAAAAACTGGAAATACTCAAAGATTCCCATATCGGTGCATTTGCGGTTATCATGCTGGCGGCATACGGACTGATTTACCTGGGAGCATTTTCAGAAATCAGGGATATGGATATTTTAAAAACTGTATGTGCCGGTTTTGTTCTGTCGCGGGCATTAAGCGGAATTGCAGTAGTGTCTTTTCCAGCTGCGAAAGAAGACGGACTGCTTTATCTGTTTGCAAGCAATGCACAGAAGAAAATAGTCAGAGTTTCCCTGTTTATACAGGTTATTCTGAGTGTTGTATGCATGCTTTATGAGTCGGTTCCCGCGGGGACTGTCACCGTCCTGACGGCAGCAGGAGTATTTGCTTATTATTATTACCGCTGCAAAAAAGAACTGGGCGGCATAACGGGAGATACGGCAGGATATTTTGTAGTACTTTGTGAGGGCTGTATGGTAATAGCCGCAGCCATTGTGAATATTTGTGGGTAAGGGAGAAAAAGATGCAGTTAATTATTGGCGGATATGCGCAGGGAAAATTAAATTATGTTCTGCAAAGGTATACGGACGAATCCTGCCTTGTTTATGATGCAGAATTTCCGAAGAAAGAAGAAAACGGAAACGGAGAAAAAATTATTATAAATCATTTGCACCAGTGGATAAAAAGACAGGTGGAAATGGGTGGAAATCCGGAAGATGAGATAGAAAAGTATGTGGAAAAACATCGTGATATTGTGATTATCAGCGATGAAATCGGAAACGGAATTGTACCGGTAGATGTATTGGAAAGAGAATACAGGGAGCGGACGGGAAGAATCCTGGTACGTCTTGCTTCCGGAGCAGATGAGGTGGTGCGTGTCATATGCGGAATAGGTCAGAAAATAAAGTAGAAATAGTATTTATCCGGCATGGCCGGACACCGGCAAATAAGGAAAACAGATATCTGGGAAAAACGGATGAGAGCCTGAGTCTGGAAGGAATCGAAGCATTAAGGCAGGAAAAGGCGGAGAAGATTTATCCGGAAATTGATTATCTGTTTGCAAGTCCCATGAAGCGCTGTATAGAAACAGCAGATATCCTGTATCCGGGAAAAGTTCCGATTCTTGTTCCACAGTGGAAAGAAATGGATTTCGGCCTGTTTGAGGGTAAAAACTATCAGGAACTGAACGGGGATAAGCAGTATCAGGCATGGATAGACAGCGGTGGCACACTGCCTTTTCCACAGGGGGAAAGCAGGCCCTGCTTTCTGCAGAGATGCAGTCAGGGAATGTATGAGTCGGTGGACAGATATAGGGAACTTTTTACCGGCGGAGTCAAAATCGGATGTGTTGTCCATGGTGGAACAATTATGGCACTTTTAAGTACGTTTTATGGCGGGGAATATTTTGATTATCAGGTAAAAAATGGAAGGGGTTACTGCTGTATGCTGTCTTTGCAGAACGGCAGAATATATTTTACGGAGCTGAGAAAATTATGATATATCATATAATTGCATTTGTCTGTGGTTTCCTGATTGATTTGATCCTAGGCGACCCTTATTGCTTTCCACACCCAATCCGGCTGATTGGAAAGCTGATTTCCTGGCTGGAACGACATTTAAGAACTGGAAAACATGACCGGAGAAATGGCAGTATACTGGTCATTCTTGTGCTTGTGGCGACAACCGGCGTGACGGCATTTCTGTTAGCCCTGTCTTACCGGATTCATCCATATCTCGGAGTACTGGTTGAAACCATTATGACATACCAGATACTGGCAACAAAATGTCTGCAGGTAGAAAGTATGAAAGTGTACCATAGTCTGAAATATGAAGGCTTAGAGGAAGCAAGAAAATCGGTGTCAATGATTGTCGGAAGAGATACGCAGAACCTGAGTGAGGCAGGGGTAGCGAAAGCCGCCATAGAAACGGTGGCGGAGAATACCTCGGACGGGGTAATTGCTCCTATGATTTATACGGCAATTTTCGGGCCAATCCTCGGATTCTTTTATAAAGCTGTCAATACCATGGATTCCATGATTGGATATAAAAATGAAAAATACCTGTACTTTGGCAGGACTGCGGCAAAACTGGATGATGCTGTCAATTACATACCGGCGAGAATCAGTGCCTGGCTGATGATTCTTGCGGCATTATTGGGCGGAAAAGATTTTGATGCAAAGAGAGCGTACCGGATTCATAAAAGAGACCGTTACAACCATGCCAGTCCCAATTCCGCACAGACGGAATCTGTGTGTGCGGGGGCACTGGGTATCCGGTTGGCAGGAGATGCAAGCTACTTTGGCAAATTAGTCAAAAAGCCGTATATCGGGGATGCCTGCCGGGAAGTTTCCCCGGAGGATATCCGGAGAGTAAACCGTTTGATGTATCTGACCGCTGGTATCTGCGAGGCAGTATGTCTGGGGATACTGATATTGTCTGCGATTTTCTGCTAAAAGAGATAATTTTACGAAGGAGGGTTTGGTTTATGGCAGGAATACATGGAGGAGATATTTATACAAATAAGGTACGGCTGGATTTCTCCGTAAATATTAATCCGCTGGGGATTCCAAAAGAAGTGCAGCAGGCGTTAAAACGTGCCGTGGGAAAATGCAGGCAGTATCCGGATATCAAGGCATCTGCGTTAAGAAATGCCGTGGCAGGAATGTTTAATATTCCGGAAGAATCTCTGATATTTGGAAATGGTGCATCGGAACTTTTTATGGCGGTCATGCATGCGATAAGGCCGGACAGAGTGCTTCTGCCGGTTCCTTCGTTCTATGGATATGAGTATGCGGCAGTGGCCGTGCAAAGCCGGATACATACCGTGTATTTAAAAGAAGACCGGCAATATCTGCCGGATGAGGAACTTTTCAGGGAACTTACAGAGGATATTGATGTACTGTTTCTGGCAAATCCAAACAATCCTACCGGGCAGAGAATGGAGAAAAGTTATATAAAAAAACTGCTGGAACTATGCCGGGAAAAAGAGATTCTTGTCATACTGGATGAATGTTTCATTGAATTCTGCGGAGAGGAATATTCTATGATGCCGGAAACAGGGGAGTATGACAATCTGTTAATCGTCCGGGCATTTACCAAAAGTTTTGCCATACCGGGAGTAAGACTTGGTTATTTAGTCAGCAGTAACCGGGAACTGAGAAATAACATAAAGGCACACCTGCCGGAGTGGAATCTGTCCGCATTTGCGCAGGAGGCAGGGATTGCCTGTGCCGCACAGAAAGAATATCTGGGAAAAACAAGGGAGTATATCCGCACAGAAAGAAAAATTCTTTCTGAAAATCTGAAAAACACAGGAATCCGTGTATTTGACGGAGAGGCTGATTTCCTGTTGATTTATACCGATATTCCGTTGTATGGGGAACTTTTAAAACGGGGCATTCTTATCAGGGACTGTCAGAATTTCCGGGGACTGACGGAAGGATATTACCGGGTGGCAGTAAAGACAAGGGAAGAAAATATTAGATTATGGAAAGAGGCAGGTGAATGTATTGAAGAAAATCGAGCAGTTATTGCCGGCAGAAATCGAAAAGAAAAGTTTTGAGATTATCTCGGAAGAACTTTCCAGACGGGGAATTGTACTGCCGGAGGAACAGGAAAACATAACAAAGAGAGTCATTCATACCAGTGCGGATTTTGAGTATACGGACACATTAACCTATTCGGAAAATTCTGTGCAGACGGCAAAGAAGCTGATTCTTTCCGGTGCAGATATTGTGACAGATACCAATATGGCACTCGCGGGGATTAATAAAAAAATGCTGGCAGGGTTTGGCGGAAGTGTACACTGCTTTATGGCAGATGAATCAGTTGCAAAGATTGCAAAAGAGCGGGGAACAACCCGTGCGGCAGTCAGCATGGAGATGGCGGCAAAAATAGAAAAGCCTGTTATTTTTGCCATTGGAAATGCACCCACGGCATTGATACAATTATATGAAATGATACAGAATCAGAGTTACCGACCAGCATTTATCATCGGTGTGCCGGTGGGATTTGTCAACGTTGAAGCGGCGAAGGAACTGATTATGGAAACAGATGTCCCATATATCGTAAACAGGGGAAGAAAAGGCGGAAGTAATGTAGCGGCAGCGATTTGCAATGCCCTGATTTATGAACTTGGGAGAAAGGAAAGATAGCAGGCGATGAGGTATGGTTTTACCACGGGAAGCTGTGCCGCCGCCGCCGCAAAGGCAGCCGCCTATATGCTTCTCACAGGAAAAAGGAAAACAGAAATTACAATTGAAACACCAAAGGGAATCCGTTATACACCAAAAATCGAAGATATCCGCATGGAAGAGGGAAAAGTCAGTTGTGCTGTACAAAAAGACGGCGGAGATGACCCGGATGTAACAAGCGGTAGTTTTATTTATGCAGCGGTTTGTGCAGAAACGGAGGAGAGCGGCACACTGTCCATTCACATCGACGGGGGAGAAGGTGTGGGCAGAGTTACAAAACCGGGACTGGACCAGCCGGTTGGGAATGCGGCCATTAACCATGTTCCGCGGGAAATGATTGCAAAGGAAGTGGGAGAGATATGCAGACTTCTTGACTACAAAGGACGTATAGAGGTAGAGATATCTGTGCCGGGAGGAGAAGAACTGGCAAAACAGACATTTAATCCGCGTCTGGGTATCACAGGAGGGATATCCATACTGGGGACGAGTGGTATTGTAGAACCAATGAGCAATCAGGCAATCAAAGATACTATCCGGGTGGAGCTGAACCAGAGAAAAGTGCAGGGATATGATTATGTAGCGGTGTCTCCGGGAAATTACGGGCTGGATTTTATGAAGCAGTCCTACGGCTATGATTTGGATAAAAGTGTAAAATGTAGTAATTTTATCGGAGACACGGTTGACATGGCGGTGGAGATGGGATTTCAGAAAATGCTTCTTACCGGACATATCGGAAAACTGATTAAGGTCGCCGGCGGAATCATGAATACACATTCCAGGGAAGCGGACTGCCGAATGGAATTATTAACTGCTTTTGCCATACGGGAAGGTGTCAGTGCGGATATTGCAGCGGAAATCCTGGACTGTGTGACAACGGAAGAGGCAGTCCGTATTCTGAATAAAACCGGAAAAACGCAGCAGATTATGGATTATGCCATGGAGCGTATCTGTTACTATCTGGATAAACGTGCAAAAGGAAAGATGAAAATAGACTGCATCATGTATGCAAATGAATTTGGTGAATTAGCCCGGAGTAAGGAGGTAAAAGAATGGTTTACTTTGTTGGAGCGGGAACGGGAGCCGCAGATTTAATCACAGTGAGGGGAATGCGTCTGTTAGAGCAGGCAGATGTCATTATCTATGCAGGTTCGCTGGTAAATCCGGAACTGCTTGCCTATGCAGGAAAAACGTGCGAAATTCATAACAGTGCAAAACTGACACTGGATGAAGTAATCGAGATTATGAAAGAGGCGGACAAACAGGGAAAAATCATTGTCCGGCTGCATACGGGAGACCAAAGTGTGTATGGTGCGGTGCGGGAACAGATGGACGAACTCGACCGGCTGGGAATTGCTTATGAGAGCTGTCCCGGTGTCAGTGCCTGCTTTGGTGCTGCAGCATCACTCAATTTGGAATACACGCTTCCGGGTGTGTCCCAGTCCCTGATTATTACGAGAATGGAAGGAAAGACTGCGGTGCCGGAGAAAGAAAGCATCGAAAGTTTTGCGGCACATCAGGCATCCATGGCAATCTACCTGAGTACCGGACTGCTGGAAGAACTGGGCAGAAGACTGATGGCGGGCGGATACCGGGGCGATACCCCTGCAGTACTCTGTTACAAGGCCACCTGGCCGGAGGAAGAATCCTGGCTCTGCACTGTGGAGACATTGTATCAGACGGCAAAAGAACATGGCATTACAAAGACGGCGATTGTTCTTGTTGGAGAGGCCATTGGCCATCAGAATTACCGGAAATCAAGGTTATATGCACCTGATTTTTCCACGGAATACAGACAGGCAAAGGAAGAAGAATCATGAGTCTGAGTGTGATCAGTTTTACGGAAAACGGACTGGCACTTTCCGGAAAAGTCAGGGAAACCTTCACCGCAGAGGAGGTAAATCTATTTACGAAATGCTCTTTTGCCAGAGAGTCTGCAGAGGCAGTATATGTGGAAGAAAGTACGGGACAGTGGGCTGGAAAACAGATGGAAGAAGGCAATGCACTGTTATTTATTGGAGCCTGCGGAATTGCTGTAAGGGCGGCTGCACCCTGGATAAAAGATAAACTGCATGACAGTCCGGTGCTTGTGATGGACGAGATGGGACATTTTGTGATACCGGTATTGTCCGGTCATATGGGCGGTGCAAATGAACTGGCAGAGAGGATTTCAAAGGTCATGGGTGCAGTTCCTGTTATCACGACAGCGACGGATTTGAACCGGAAATTTGCCGTTGATTTATTTGCAAAAAGGAATCATCTTGCCATTGCAGACAGAGAGGGCATTGCAAAAATTTCTTCTAAAATTCTGGCAGGAGAGAAAGTTACAGTGTCCGTGGAATACGGACATTTAAGAAGCGGTGCAGATGTTCCGGAAGAATTGTGCCTCCGGGAGTACCCACCCCAATCTCCGGTTGATATACTCATAGACGCGGAGGGTCAGGGAGAATGTCTGATACATTTATTTCCGAAAGAATATGTCATAGGCATGGGGTGCAGGAAAGGCAAAGAGCCGGAAGAAATAGCAGAGTTTATCCGGCACTGCCTGAAGAAGAACGGAATAGCGGCGGAACAGGTTTATGCACTTGCGTCCATCGATATCAAGAAAGAAGAACAGGGATTTTTAAGCTGGAGCAGAAAAGAAAAAGTACCATTTTATACTTATTCTGCCGTGGAACTTCTGAGGATAGAAGGAGAATTTCACGGTTCTGAATTTGTAAAGAAACAGACAGGTGTGGACAACGTCTGCGAGCGTGCTGCGTTACGGGCATGTGCCGGCAAGGGAAAACTGCTGCAGGAAAAGCAGGCGGAACATGGCATGACATTGGCCATTGCAAAAAGAGAATGGAGTGTATCGTTTGATGGAGAATAAAATATACATTATAGGCATGGGACCGGGGAGAGAAGATATGATGACGAACGAAGCCATATATGCGTTGGAAATGGCAGATGTAATCATAGGGTATACGACTTATGTCCGGCTTCTGGGAGAACGTTTTGCGGACAAGGAAATACGCTCCACACCGATGAAACAGGAAGTAGAGCGGTGCAGGTTGTGTTACGAAGAAGCGGCAAAAGGGAAAAAAGTGGCACTGATTTGCAGCGGAGATGCCGGAATTTACGGTCTGGCTTCTCTTATGTATGAATTGCAGGAGGAATATCCGGGGACAGAACTGGAAGTAATAGCCGGTGTTACGGCAGCTGTCAGTGGTGCGGCTGTACTGGGAGCACCACTGAATCATGATTTCTGTGTGATTAGTCTGAGTGATTTACTGACTCCGTGGGAAACAATCGAAAAGAGACTTACGGCGGCGGCAGCGGGCGATTTTGCCATTGCACTCTATAATCCGTCAAGCCATAAGCGGAAGGATTATCTGAAAAAAGCCTGTGATATATTGCTGACATTAATAGAGCCCGAGCGGCCGTGCGGTTATGTGGAAAATATCGGGCGGGACGGCACAGCACATGAAACCTGTACCCTGGCGGAACTCAGGGACAGACAGGTAAATATGTTTACTACAGTATTTATAGGAAATGCCGGCACGAAGATAATAAACGGAAAGCTGGTTACGAAAAGAGGTTATCAGATTGAAAGAGATATTGATATTCGCAGGAACGACAGAGGGACGGAGACTGTCTGAGTGTCTGGCAGAATCGGGGATTGTGCATACCATCTGTGTGGCAACCGAATATGGTGAGATTGTATTAAAACCACATCCCATGGTGAAGGTTCACAGAGGAAGGATGAACCGGGAAGAAATACGGGAATTTATCACAACGGGGGAATTTGCAGCCGTTGTGGATGCGACACACCCCTATGCAGAAGTGGTGACGGAAAATATAAAAGCGGCTATGGAGCAGATGGATATTCCATATCTGCGCCTGAAAAGGGAAACGGATGAAAAACAGAACATGGACACGGCACTGTTTGGAACAAATGAGGAGTGCCTGAAAGCACTCGAACAGACAGAAGGAAATATACTGCTGACAACAGGCAGTAAAGAACTGGGGATTTACTGCACTTCCGAAAATGTGAAAAACAGGCTTTATGTAAGAATCCTGCCCGGAATGGAAAGCCTGCAGCAGTGTATGCAGCATGGAATTTCGGGGAAGCAGATTCTGGCACTGCAGGGACCGTTCAGTACGCAGTTAAATGCCGCCATTCTCAGACAGTATGATATTAAATACCTGGTTACAAAGAAAAGCGGAAAAACCGGTGGATTTGACCAGAAGCTGGAAGCGGCACAGCAATGCGGAACACAGGTGTTTATCATTGACCGGGAAAAGGTGGATAACGGAGAAGATTTCCGGACGGTATGTGGAAAACTCGAACGTATCTGCAAAAAAAAGATAACGGAGGAAAACAAGTACGACATTATTCTTGCAGGAACGGGAATGGGAACTGCACAAGGACTTACCGGAGAAGTAAGCCAGGCAGTCCGGAATGCCGATATTTTATTTGGAGCAAAGCGTCTTCTGGAAGGATTCCAGCCCAGAATAGAAAAGAAACCTTTTTACCGTTCGGAACAGATTCTTCCGTATCTTGTGGAAATGCAGAAAACGGAACTGTTTGAAGGGGTGCGCAGGGTAGTCATTCTTTTTTCCGGGGACAGTGGATTTTACAGTGGATGCCAGTCTTTGTACCAGGACCTGCGGGAAATGATGGAGAAAAAGGAATTATCAGCAGTGGTACGCATTTTGCCCGGGATTTCTTCTGTTTCTTATTTGGCATCCTGTATCGGGGAAAGTTATCATGATGCCAGGATATGCAGTATGCATGGAAAAGAAATTGTCAATCTTGCAGAAATTATCCGTACGGAAAAGAAAACATTTCTGCTGATGTCCGGCGTAAAAGATGTGAGGCGGCTGGGACAGATGCTGTCAGAAGCAGGACTTAATGACTGTGTTGTAGTGGCTGGATATCAGATTTCCTATCCGGAGCAGAAGATATGGGAGCTTTCTCCGGAGGAGTGCAGAACTCTGGAGCAGGAAGGTCTGTATATCTGTCTGATAAAAAATCCCAGGGCTGCTGCGGGTTATGCGGTGCATGGAATGGCGGATGCGGAATTTATCCGTGGGAAAGTACCTATGACGAAAGCGGAAGTAAGGGAAGTAAGTATCTGCAAAATGAGACTGCGGACAGACTCTGTGCTGTATGATATCGGCGGCGGAACAGGTTCTGTGTCCATAGAGGCAGCAGGTCTGTCAGAAAATATCACAGTCTATACCATAGAACAGAAAGAGGAAGCATTTGCACTGATAGAGGAGAACAAAAAGAAATCCGGGCTTGAAAATATTAAGGTAATCCGGGGAGCTGCGCCGGAGGCAATGCAAGACCTGCCCGTGCCTACCCATGCATTTATCGGAGGAAGTGGAGGAAAACTCAAAGAAATCCTGAATGTGCTTTATCAGAAAAATCCAAAGATGCGGGTTGTAATCAATGCAATCAGTCTGGAAACAATCAGTGAGTTGAACATGATACTGGAAGAATATCCGGTACAGAATGAAGAAATCATTCAGATGCAGGTAAACCGTACAAAGAAAGCGGGAAAATATCATCTTATGCAGGCGGAAAATCCGGTGTGGATTTGTTCCTTTGCATTTGGAGAGGAGCGGGAAAATGAAGATTAGACGTGTAATGCTTGCCGCACCGAAAAGCGGAAGCGGAAAGACAATGCTTACCTGCGCCCTGCTGCAGACGCTCAAAGACAGGGGGGAGCAGGTTATATCGTATAAATGCGGTCCGGACTATATCGACCCGATGTTTCATAAGAAAGTAATAGACATTCCGTCCAAAAATCTGGATACCTTTTTTACCAATGAGGAGCAGACAAAAAGACGGTTTCTGAGTGGCAGAACGGAACGTGAGATTGCCGTGTTAGAAGGTGTGATGGGGCTTTATGACGGTCTGGGTGGTGTCCGGAAAGAAGGTTCTTCCTATCATCTGGCAGAGGTTACGGATACGCCGGTTATTCTGGTGGTCGATGCAAAAGGTATGGGAAAGTCCATACTGGCGTTAATTGCAGGATTTCTCGCCTATGATGAGAAGAAATTAATCAAAGGGGTTTTGTTCAACCGCATGTCAAAATCCTATTATCAGATATTAAAGCCGCTGATTGAACAGGAATTAAAAATCAGAGTAGTCGGATATTTTCCAGAATATAAAAGATTCCAGATTGAGAGCAGGCATCTGGGATTAAAAATGCCGGAAGAACTGCCGCACATCAAAGAAGAATTAAAACTGCTCTCACAGGCATTTGCAGAAACCGTTTCGCTGGATGAAATTATGACCATTGCAGAAGAAGCGGGCGGACTAAGTCAACCGGGGATAGAAGAAGTAAAAAAAGGCACTGGGAATAAGGATATGCCGGTGATAGCAGTTGCAAGAGATGAGGCATTTTGTTTCTATTATGAAGACAATCTGCAGCTTCTGGAAGAATACGGAGCAAGGCTTAGTTATTTTTCGCCACTGCATGACAGGACACTTCCGCAGGAATGTGATGGGATTCTGCTGGGAGGAGGTTACCCGGAACTGTATGCAGAAGAGCTGGGGGAAAATAAGACAATGCTATCACAAATAAGAGAGGCCATTTCTGACGGCACGCCGATAGTGGCAGAGTGTGGCGGATTCATGTATCTGCATGAATTTATACAGGATAAAGAAAACAAAAAACAGAGCATGACCGGGGTCATACCGGCAGGCTGCCATGATACCGGAAAACTGGTGCGGTTCGGCTATATAGAAATAAAAGAAAAGAAAGCATCTTTTTTGCCGGAGGGACAGGTAATACGGGGACATGAATTTCATTATTTCGACAGTGAAAAAAATGGTGAGGATTGTATCGCATCAAAGCCGGTATCGGGAAAAACTTATCCGTGTATTCTTGCAGGGGAAACTTACTGGATGGGATTCCCACACCTGTATTATCCTTCAAATCCGGCATTTGCCAGAAATTTTGTAGAAAAAGCAGCAAAAAGAAAAGGAGTAACATAGATGGAGAGTTCATATCGTTTTTTTGAAAACAGGGACTGCAAATACTTTCCCTGCCATGAAGGATTAAAAGATTTTAACTGCCTGTTCTGTTACTGCCCGATGTATCATATAAAAAACTGTCCGGGAAATCCGGAATTTATGGACATCAGAGGCAAAAGCATTAAAGTATGCAGCAACTGTACATTTCCGCACCAGCCGGAACATTATGATGCCATTATAGAGGTGCTGAAAAGGAAAAATGAATAGATATTTTGAGTAAAATCAATTATAATAGAATAAGAGGCAGGTGATTGGATGACAGTGGCAGGTACAAAGCAAAAAGTCAGGAGGCTTAGTATGACAGATGAAAGACTGAAAATTGTTAAATATATTAACGATCCTGTGTATGGCGGAATCGGTATCACACAGCTTGAACTGGATCTTATCAGTACCCCTGTGTTTCAGCGGCTGCGTGGATTAAAACAGGTGGCAAGACTGAATTTTATTTTCCCAAGTGCGGAACATTCCCGTTATGTTCATTCCATCGGAGTTTTATATATTATGAGTCTGATGACGGAACAGCTGGAGAAACAGGGAATGTTAGATCCGGAAGATGTGGTTAAAATGCGGGTTGCAGCATTGTTACATGATATCGGACATTATCCTTTGTCACATCTGGGGGAAGCTGTATACAGTTATTGCATGGATCGTGAGGGAGAAACAGAGAAAAAACCATTGTATTACATGGCTTCTTTCCATTCTAAATCAGCCGATCATGAATATCTGGGAAAATACATAGTGACGCATAATCTGGAACTCCGGTCAATTCTGGAAAAATACGGTCTGGATCCGGAAGAAATCGGAGAAATATTTACCGGTGAATGTGGAGCAAGAAATATGGTGTATACCCAGCTCATTCATTCCAGTCTGGATGCAGACCGGTTGGATTATATGCTCAGGGATTCCTATCAGACAGGAGTAAAATATGGAATGGTAAATCTGCAATATCTGGTACGCCTGCTGATGGTAGTTGAAGATCCTTCCCTTCGCGGAAATAATAAGGTGCTGGCTTTTAATAAAAAAGGACAGTATGTAGTGGAACATTTTCTTATGTCCAGATATTTCTATTATTCCCAGGTCATTTTCCATAAAACCAATGTCGCTTTTGAAGGCATGGTAAAATGTATGTATATCCGTCTGGTTCAGAGTGGTCATTTTTTGTATCAGTCATTGGAAGAAATACAGGAGAGTATTAATGATGAGAAATTTTTAAGCTTTAACGATTCCTTTCTGGAAACAGCAGCCAAAGAATACTATGACCATACCGAGGACGAAGAATTTAAAAGGCTTTATGAAATGTTCCGGGACAGAATCCGTCCGAAAGTTATATTTGAAATGAAAGACATGTATGAAAATTCCCCGTCTCAGGAATTTTCCGTATTAAAATATGAATTACAGAAAAATCCGGATAAAATTTCGGAATTAATCGGAACGGATCGCTGGGGATACCAGATTGCTCCGCTTATGATTGAAAAAATACACAATAGTTATAAAGTGGCAGAAAAAAATGCAGACTTTGAAGATTTAAGGGAAGCAGTAAAACTGTACGATATGGACACCGGACAATTATCATATCTTGCAGGCGATAAACAGTCGGTTGTCAATAAGCTGGCGAATTATAAGACAGAATTTATCCGGGTATATGTTTTAGAGGAAAAAGGAAAAAAGTATGATTATGAAAGAATGCATAATGAAATTAAGGAAATGATTTCATAAGAAACAGATAATTGCAAAACACTTAAATTTTTATAAGTGTATATGCAAATGAAACAATACACGAAGGCACGCTCTCGCTACATTCGGCTGGTATCGGATACATAAGGTCAGGTAGCCCTGACCTAAGTACCGACCGCCTCATAGTACCTTCTTAGTAATTGTGTCATTGCATATACAATAGATACAAATTATGAGTTTTGCAATTAACTGTTTCAAAAAAACAGTTAATTGTAAAGGAGAATTTTTATGTGTACAGCAGCAACTTACAGTTCAAAAGATTTTTATATGGGAAGGACTCTTGATTATGAGTTTTCCTATGGGGACGAGGTGACGGTTACACCGCGGAATTATCCGTTCCGGTTCCGGCATATGGGTGAAAATAAGAGTCATTATGCGATGATTGGAATGGCGCATGTGGCAGATGATTATCCGCTTTATTACGATGCCATGAATGAGTGCGGACTTGGAATCGCAGGATTAAATTTTGTAGGAAATGCATTTTATGGCGAGGTGGAAGATGGCGTGGACTGTATTGCACAGTTTGAATTTATCCCGTATCTTTTATCCGTATGTGCCTCGGTAAAGGAAGTAAAAGAAGTGCTGGGACACAGTAAAGTAGTGAATACAAGATTTAGTGAGCAGTTCCCGTGTGCAGGACTGCATTGGATCATTGCGGATAAGGAGGAAGCAGTTACCGTGGAATCCATGAAGGACGGACTGCATATTTACGATAATCCGGTAGGAATACTTACCAATAATCCGCCGTTTGAAAAGCAGATGTTCCAGTTGAATAATTATATGCATTTATCGCCAAAACAGCCGGTGAATCAATTTTTACAGGGATTTTCGCTGGACAGTTACAGCCGTGGCATGGGGGCGATGGGACTTCCGGGTGATTTATCATCCATGTCGAGATTTGTGCGTGCAGTATTTACAAAGATGAATTCCATATCCGGGGAAAGCGAAGAGGAGAGTGTGAGCCAGTTCTTTCATATTCTGGGATCGGTGGATCAGCAGAGAGGATGTTGTGAGGTAGAACCCGGAAAATATGAAATTACCTTATATACTTCCTGTTGTAATGCACAGAAAGGTATTTATTATTATACTACTTATGAAAATCATCAGATTACGGCGGTGGATATGCATCACGAAGATCTGGATGCTGACAGTTTAATGCGCTATCCCCTTGTACAGGGACAGCACATTTACAGACAGAATTAAAATAAATTCTGTTATTTTAATTCTGTCTGAGAAGAGGCTGTCAATGATCAGCCGCCCAGTTCAACCATTTTCCGGATGCATTTTCCGGCACCGTCAATCACATTTTCCGGCAGTTCGATTTCTTCCCCGCCGATGCCTTTTAAACAGTGATAAACGTCCATTAATGTGGTTACTTTCATATTCATGCAGGTAAGCGGAACTGCGAGCGGATAGAATTTCTTATCCGGACAGGCAAACTGTAAATGCTCCACAATGCTGTTTTCCGTACCAATGATAAATTCTTTGCACTCAGAATGAATGGCATAATTCATGATGCCGGTGGTAGAACCGATGTAATCTGCCTGTGAAGACACCTCTTCCCGACATTCCGGATGGACTAAAAGCAGGGCGGAAGGATGTGCCTGCCTTGCTTTTTTTACATCATTTGCACTCACTACAATATGTCGCGGACAACCACCATTGAAAAATGCAAATGTTTTATCCGGCACCTGTTTTGCCACATAACTGCCGAGATTCGGATCCGGAATAAACAGAATCTTATCATTTTCAAGGCTCTGGCAGATTTGCACGGCAGAAGAAGAAGTGACGCATACGTCACATTCTGTTTTCAGTTCCGCTGTCGTATTAATGTATGTTACAACCGCATAATCCGGATATTTTTCACGGAGTTCGTGCAATTTATCAAGATTAATCTGGTCCGCCATCGGACAGCCTGCCATCGGATTGGCAAGCCATACCTTTTTCTGAGGGCTTAATACCTTGCAGGTTTCCGCCATAAAACGGACTCCGCACATAATTACCCCGTCACAGTCACTCTTTGCTGCCTGTACGCTCAGACCATAAGAATCCCCCATATAGTCAGCGATTTCCAGGATTTCCTGTCCCTGGTAAGCATGTGCAAGAATACATATATTTTTTTCTTTCTTCAGTCGCAGGATTTCCTGCTGAATTTCCTGTATCGTCATAAGAATTCCTTTCAATTACCTAATCTTTTATCTTTATACTGTGTGCAGATTTTTCATGGAAATATCCAGAATCGGTGCGGAATGTGTCAAAGCACCGCTGGATACGAAATCAACTCCGATATCACGGATTTTTGCAATATTTTCTTTCGTTACATTGCCGGAACATTCGGTTTGTGCTTTTCCGTCAATCAGTGCAACAGCCTGTTTCATCATTTCCAGTGTCATATTGTCAAGCATGATGATATCCGCACCGGCAGCGACAGCTTCTTTTACCTGTTCGAGTGTTTCCACTTCGATTTCAATCTTACGCACAAATGGAGCATATTCTTTTGCCATACGGATGGCTTTGGTAATGCTTCCGGCTGCCCCGATGTGGTTATCCTTTAATAAGACACCGTCGGATAAATTGTAGCGGTGATTCTGTCCGCCGCCAATGCACACTGCATATTTTTCAAAAATACGGCAGTTCGGTGTGGTCTTTCTGGTGTCTAACAGAGTGACGCGGCTTCCTTCCAGAAGCGATGCAACTTCTCTGGTATAAGTGGCGATTCCACTCATTCTCTGTAAATAATTCAGGGCGACACGCTCGCCGGATAAAAGGACACGGATATCTCCGTTTACAACCGCCAGTTTATCCCCTTTTCTGACGGTATCCCCGTCTTTGCAGAAGAAGATAATTTCTGTCTTTTCATCCAGCAGGGTAAATACTCTGGCATAGACATCCAGTCCGGCGATGACACCATCTTCCTTTGCAATCAAATCCACAGTTCCGGCAGCATATTCCGGCATTACAGCATTTGTGGAAACGTCCTCGCTGGTAATATCCTCCTCCAGTGCCATGCGGATCAGGCGGTCTGCCTGTAATTTCATTGTAATCTGATTCATGATACTTTTTTCATCCTTTCGATTTCTGCTTTTACCATTCTGTGATATCCGGCAAGAATGATTTCCCTGTCTTCATATTGTTTCAGGTCTAATCTTACGGAGTTACTAAATGCCGGTGTTTCTCCAAAGATAATGTCATCGGCTGCTCTTCTGGCAAATACCAGTGACTCCAGAAGGGAGTTGCTTGCCAGACGGTTCTTGCCGTGAACACCGTTACAGCTGGTTTCCCCGCAGGCATATAGTCCGTGCATGGAAGTGCGGCTTGCCAGATTGACGGAAATACCGCCCATGAAATAGTGCTGTGCAGGGACAACCGGAATTGGCTCTTTACGCGGATCAAATCCTTCCTCCATACATTTCTGGAAAATATTCGGGAAATGCTCCAGTATGGTTTTCTCTCCAAGCGGACGCATATCTTCCCATACAAAATCCGTTCCGTCCTTTTCCATCTGGATTGTAATTGCCTGTGTCAGAAGGTCACGCGGCTGCAGTTCATTCGTAAACCGCTGTCCGTTTTTATCGTAGAGAAGAGCACCTTCTCCGCGGACGGACTCGGAGATCAGAAATCTTCTGCCCGGTTTTTGGGAATAAAGTGTAGTCGGATGAATCTGGATGTAATCGAGATGCTCCAGCTCCACATGATGTTTCATGGCGATTCCGATGCCGTCCCCGGAAATATGCGGATAATTGGTGGAATTATGGAATAAACCGCCCAGTCCGCCGCATGCCAGTACGACATGCTCCGCATAGACAGGAAATACTTCGTTATTCCGGTTCATTGCAATCACACCGCCGCAGATGTTGTCACGGGAAATCAGATCCACCATGGTCATATATTCTGCAATGTCCACATTCTCAAGCTGTTTTACTTCATTTAAAAGAGTCTGCGTAATCTCTTTTCCGGTAATATCCTTATGAAAAAGGATCCGGGGTCTGGAGTGCGCACCTTCTCTGGTAAAATCAAGTCCGCCGTCCGCTTTTCTGGCAAAATCAACATGGCGGTTTAACAGGTCACGGATAATACTGTTAGAACTGCGGATCATCAGTTCCACTGCCTTTGGATTGTTTTCATAATGTCCTGCCCGCATGGTATCTTCAAAATAGTCATCGTAATCATCTTCGCCGCGCAGCATACAGATGCCTCCCTGTGCAAGGAAAGAATCCGACTGGTCAGACTGATCTTTTGTAATAATCAAAATTTTTTTACGCTCCGGAAGGTTTAAGGCACAGTACAGACCTGCAGCTCCCGTTCCTACGATAATAACGTCATAATAATCTCTCATGTTAAATTCCTCTGTAACATATCTGTGGTTGTATTTTTTCTGACCGCCATTATACTACCTGTAAAAACAAGTGTCAAGACAGTTGTAAAGAATGAAGATGATTTTGAGAAAAATGTGGAAGACATCGTAACTATGGTAGTGACAGCAGTGGATTCCTATGATATAATACACGGCTTTTATTCTAATAAAGATAAAGCAGGAATTATTATCCTTGTGGTTAATGTGTCATTTAATTTAATGCCATATAGTACTGAATATGCAGGAGAAGGAATTCCTGTAATGGAGGATAATACATATTTGATTACAAATGGAGAAAAGTATGATGTGTATCTTTTCGACCAATATATAGAAACTGTTGATGACTTAATGGGATATGATGGAATCCCTGTTTATGATAATTTAGAAGAGGTAAAAAAATAGTAAGATGATTAAGAAGTTTACAACAATTGGAATGATGATGTTTTTATTAGGAATGGCTTCGGTAGAAATAGTACAGGCAGAAGAAGTGGAAGGTAATATTGTGCGGTTAGGAATTTCGTCTTGACATTTTGAAAAAAACTGTTACTATATTATAAGGGAATGAAGTTCTCCCCTAATGTAATAAACATTAAAACCGCTTATTTAAGCTGATGACTTCTGCGTAATACGCAGAAATTGTCAGCTTTTTCTGCGTTAATATAGTTAACAGGTAATAGGGAATTGCGAAACTCATAATTTATCTTTATTGCATATGCAAATCAAACAATTACTAAGAAGGTACTATGAGGCGGTCGGCACTTAGATGCTGTATTTTAGCATCTTAGTACCGCTACCAGCCGAATGTAGCGAGAGCGTGCCTTCGTGTAATGTTTCATTTGCATATGCATTTACAAAAATTTAAGTGTTTCGCAATTATTAAGTGTTTCGCAATTACCTATTAACAGGTAATTAAGAAAGGAGAAAATTATGTTATTCAGTATTGCACTATTATTACTCGGAGGCATGTTTGCCGGCTGGCTTTGCAGGAAACTCAGACTGCCGGCACTGCTCGGAATGATTCTTGTGGGAGTGCTGGCAGGGCCGGCTGTTCTGGATCTGATTGACGGGAGTATTCTTGGAATATCCTCACAGTTAAGAAAAATAGCACTGATTATCATTCTGTCACGGGCAGGACTGACACTGAATCTGGAAGATTTAAAGAAAAACGGCAGACCTGCGGTGCTGATGTGCTTTGTTCCGGCAGCATTTGAAATCACCGGAATGATACTGCTTGCACCCGTGCTTCTCCCTGTAACAAGGCTGGAAGCAGCCGTTATGGGAAGCGTGGTTGCCGCAGTATCGCCTGCGGTCATTGTTCCGAAGATGATCAAACTCATGGAAGAGGGATATGGAGTCAGAAAAGGGATTCCCCAGATTATCCTTGCGGGTGCATCCGTAGATGATGTATTTGTCATCGTATTATTTTCTGCATTTACCTCGCTGGCACAGGGGAAAGAAATATCTGTCATCAGTTTTGTAAATATACCGGTGTCCATCCTGCTCGGTGCTGTCATCGGAATGGTTCTGGGTTATGCCCTGGCATCTTATTTTCAGCGGGTTGGGGTAAGGGATGCCGTAAAGCTTCTCGTCTTTCTGTCCGTATCATTTCTGCTGACAGCGGCAGAGGACGGCCTGCATACCGGTATTACATTTTCCGGACTGATTGCGGTCATGTTTATGGGCATAGGATTGCAGAGAAAGAAAATGGACAGTGCAAAGATGTTATCCGGTAAATTTAACCAGATGTGGGTATTTGCAGAAGTTATATTATTTACATTAGTAGGTGCGTCCGTGGATATAAGCTATGTATCTTCGGCAGGGCTGGCAGCCGTAATACTTATCTTTGCTGTACTTGTTTTCCGGATGCTGGGAGTGTGCCTGTGCATGGCAGGAACAAAGCTCAACTGGAAAGAACGTATATTCTGCATGCTGGCATATATGCCAAAAGCCACCGTCCAGGCAGCGATCGGGGGACTGCCTATGGCAATGGGACTTCCCTGCGGAAAAATTGTTCTCACGGTTGCCGTTCTTGCGATTTTCATTACGGCTCCGCTAGGGGCATTTCTCATAGATGCAACGTATCAAAAACTATTGGAAGGTTGACTTTAACTGCTGTTTTCAGTATAATGAAAGTACAGAGATTTTGAAAAAATTATAGTGGAAAACAAGGAGGTTGCCTATGAGACATACGGTGATTTGTATTGGACGTGAAAGCGGAAGTGGCGGAAAAGTAATTGGACAGGAAGTAGCGAAGAGACTGGGGATTGAATTCTATGACAGTAATCTGCTTGATATGGCGAAGGAGTACGGCGGGATTACATCGGATTCACTGGATAAATCAGATGAGAAAGCGACAAACCAGTTCTATTACAAACTGCTCTATGAAGGAAATGAGAATGTTGTGCAGGAACGTCCTGCCACAGAGATGCTCTATCAGCTGCAGAGTGATGTAATAAAAAAAATTGCCAGGACACATGACTGTGTAATCGTCGGACGCTGTGCGGATTATGTTTTAAAAGATGAGGATGTGAATAAAATCAGCATATTTATCACGGCTCCGGCAGAAGCTCGTGCAGATCGGATTATGAAGACGGAAAACCTGAGTAATATGCAGGCAAAGTCGTTTATCAAGAAAACCGATACCCGCAGAAAGAATTATTACAATTATTTTTCCAAACAGAAATGGGGCGGGAAAGATAACTATGACATGACCATAAACAGCCATTCACTTGGAATCGAAGGCACAACAGATCTTATCTGCCAGATATATAAAAATTATTTGAAAAAAGAGTAAAAATAATAATTGACTTTCAGAAAAATCCGATCTATGATATCGTAAAAAAAATGAAAGGAAGATTATCAGAATGACCTATAAGAAACTGGAACAATTAAATTTGAAGAAACGATTGAATGCGGGTTATTTTTTTGTAATTGCATTAATGATTCTGTCCGGAATCATCAGCATTGCCTGTTTTTCTACACTGTACACGAACCTGAATCATTACATACATGGGGCACAGACAGCCGATACCGCAGTAAAGATGTGCCGGATTGACGTAAATATCGCGGCACGGAACATAAGGGAAATGGCATTGAATGATGACACGAGTACCTATAGTAATTATAAACAGACTGTAGTTGATAAGCTGTCCGAAGTTGATACCCGGTTAAAAACACTGAAAGCAACGGGGATTGTTGATGCGGATGTGTGCCAGGAATACTCGAATGCGTTACAGAAATGGGGCGAGATCGGATATGCAATTATCGAAGATATTGAATCGGGTGACAGGGATGCTGCTTCAGAAAAAATATTAAAGCAGTGCGCACCGGCATTACAGGATGTAGTTACGATATCTGACAAGATTGATGATATTACCAATGCGGAGAAGGAAAAAGCTCTCCGGAGCAATCAGATTACAGTGTTTTCAGGGATCCTTGTGGTCATAGTGGTTATTATTCTTGCGACAATCATAGCGGCAAGAATGGGAAGAAAAATTGTAAATTCACTTGTCATTCCTGTGCGCAAGATAGAAAGAGCCACAGAAGAACTGGCGAAAGGAAATCTCCAGGTTGAGATTGATGACAGTGCAGAGGACGAAATTGGAGAGATGGCGGGCAGCCTGAAATCAGCTTTACAGACACTGGCAGCTTATGTACAGGATATCAGTGTAACCATGCATAAATTCTCAAAAGGCGATTTTGAAGTGACACCGCAGGTAGAATGGAAAGGTGATTTCGAAGAAATACTGGATTCTTTTATGGATTTTGAAAAGAATATGACACATATGGTTGAAAATATGAGGCAGGTTTCTAATCAGGTAAAAGATGGATCTGGTCAGATTGCAGACAGTTCCAATGATTTGGCGGATGGTGCTGCAAGGCAGGCAACTATCGTAGAGGAACTTGCGTCAACCCTGGGCAGAGTGTCAGAGCAGGTTTCCTTAAATGCAGAGAATGCAATAACCATCAGTGAACAGGTACAGGAAAGCGGACGTGCAACGGAAGAAGGCAACTGCAAAATGAAAGATATGGTTGAGGCAATGCTGGAAATTGACGAATCTTCAGCAAAAATCAGTAAAATTATTGCTTCTATCAATGAGATTTCCTCCCAGACAAATCTGCTGGCATTAAATGCATCGATTGAAGCAGCACGTGCAGGCGAGGCCGGAAAGGGATTTGCGGTAGTAGCAGATCAGGTATCCGTACTGGCGGCACAGAGTGCGGAAGCGGCAAAAGAATCTGCATCGCTGATTCAGACTTCTGTGGAAGCCATTGAAAAAGGAATGTTTATGGCACATGATACGGCACAGCAGCTTCAGAGTGTTGCGAATGGTGCAGATGCTGTTGTGGGTATGGTCAATGGCATGGCGGATGAATTAAAACAGCAGGCGGAAGCGATCCGAAATATTAATAACAGGGTAGCAGAAATCAATGACGTTGTTCAGACGAATTCTGCAACATCACAGGAATGTGCGGCTGCCAGCCAGCAGATGAGCGAACAGGCTGTATCGTTAGAAAAGCTCATATGTCATTTGAAAATAGCGAAGACAGAAAATGATAAAAAATCTCAATAACAGATAGAAAAACTGATAGCAAAATAAGAGAAAAAGATATATAATGACAGGAAGCGAAAATTTTTGCAAAGCAACTTTATATGGAAAAGTCAAATGGAGGTATATAAATGTTAAAAGTATTTAAGTCAGTTGATTTTAAGAAAACGGGTATTTTTGCCGCAGGTGTATTGTTTGGAACAGCAGGAATAAAAGTTCTTGGAAGCAAAGATGCAAAGAAAGTTTATACCGGTTGTACAGCTGCAGTTCTCAGAGCAAAAGAATGTGTCATGAAGGCTGCTACAACAATTCAGGAAAATGCAGAAGATATTTATGCAGAAGCTCAGCAGATCAATGAAGAAAGAGCTGCAAAAGAAGAAATCTTTGAAGATGAGGCAGAAGAAACTGCAACGGAAGAAGATTTTACAGAAACTGAAGCAGAAGAAAAAGCAGAATAATGAAATGAAGCAAGAGAGCATCTGTTGAAATAACAGGTGTTCTTTTAGACTAAGCAGGATTAGACCAATCTAACAAAGGAGAGATAGTATGCGTTTTGTTATTAAACACGAGATAAGAGGAAGAATCCGTGTTCATGTATTGCAGAAAAGAATGACATATGAACAGGCAGATACGCTGTATTATTATTTAAACAGAAAGCAGAATGTAACTTCGGTAAAGGTTTATGAAAGATCGCAGGATGTAACGGTAAGTTATGTCGGAAACAGGGAAGAGATTATAAGACTTCTGAAACAGTTCAGTTACGAAACAACAGAAGTACCGGATGCATTTCTACAGAATTCAGGCAGACAGCTCAATGATATGTATTGGGAAAAACTGGTAAATAAAGTCGTATTGCGTGGAGCAAATAAATTATTCCTGCCATATACTTTAAGAGCAGGAATTACGATTATAAAATCCATAAGATACATCTGGCAGGGGATTCAGACACTGATGAAAGGAAAAATAGAAGTACCGGTTCTGGATGCTACGGCAATCGGAGTTTCTATATTCAGAAGTGATTTTAATACAGCGGGTTCTGTTATGTTCCTTCTGGGTATCGGTGAACTGCTGGAAGAATGGACCCATAAGAAATCAGTGGGTGACCTGGCAAGGAGCATGTCCTTAAACATTGATAAAGTGTGGGTGGACTGCGATGGACAGGAAGTCTGGATTCCATCTTCTGAGGTAAAGAAGGGAGACAGGGTAATTGTCCACATGGGAAATATGATACCATTTGATGGTGTTGTAGAACATGGGGAGGCAATGGTAAACCAGGCATCCATGACTGGCGAATCAGCACCTGTACATAAAAAGACAGACAGCTATGTATATGCCGGAACTGTTGTCGAAGAAGGAGGCATTACATTAAGGGTAGAAGCTGTCGGAGGAAGCAGCCGTTTTGAAAAAATTGTCCAGATGATTGAGGAATCTGAGAAGCTGAAATCATCCCTGGAAAGCAAGGCAAGTCATCTGGCAGACCGCCTTGTGCCGTATACACTGGCAGGGACGGGCCTTGTGTGGCTGTTTACAAGAAATGTAACAAAAGCACTGTCCGTACTCATGGTTGATTTCTCATGTGCATTAAAGCTGGCAATGCCGATTTCGGTATTATCAGCCATCCGTGAAGCAAGTCTTTACCAGATAACCGTAAAGGGAGGAAAATACCTCGAGGCAGTGGCAGAGGCAGATACCATTGTATTTGACAAGACAGGAACTTTGACCAAAACCCAGCCGACCGTAAAACAGATTGTATCTTTCAACGGATTTGAGGAAGATGAATTACTCAGGATTGCAGCCTGCATGGAAGAACATTTTCCACATTCCATCGCAAAAGCCGTGGTAGATGCTGCACAGGAAAGACATCTGGTACATGATGAAATGCATTCACAGGTAGAATATATCGTAGCACATGGTATCTCTACTACTATTAATGAAAAAAAAGCAATTATCGGAAGCTATCATTTTGTATTTGAAGATGAAAATTGCATTATTCCGGAAGGAAAGAAAGAATTATTCAATAACCTTCCGCCGGAATGCACACATTTATATCTTGCGATTGAAGGCGTGCTGGCAGCCGTTATCTGTATCGAAGATCCGCTGCGTGAGGAAGCAGAAGCGGTCATCAGTTCGTTGAAGAAAGTAGGCATTAAGAAAGTTGTCATGATGACAGGGGACAGCGAGCGTACCGCAAAGGTAATCGCACAGAAAGTCGGAGTGGATGAATATTATTCCGAAGTATTGCCGGAAGACAAAGCAAGGTATGTGGAAAAAGAAAAAGATATGGGAAGAAAGGTAATCATGGTAGGAGATGGTGTAAACGATTCTCCTGCATTATCAGCAGCCGATGTTGGCATTGCAATCAGCGATGGCGCTGAAATTGCAAGAGAGATAGCCGATATTACTATGGGAGCAGACAATCTTTACGAAATAGTGACACTCAAAGCCATCAGCAATGCGTTAATGAAGAGAATACATAAGAATTACCGATTCATTGTCGGATTTAATACCGGACTGATTGCACTTGGAGTCGGAGGAATCCTTCAGCCGGCAACATCAGCAGTGCTTCATAACACATCAACACTTCTCATCGGACTCGAAAGCATGAAAAATCTCATTGAGTAAAAAGGAAATGCCTGATGGCGAACAGGTCGTAAACATTTCGTGTTTACGACAATAATAAAAAGGGATGCATTGCCCGGTGTAGTGCATCCCTTTTGTCCTGTTTGCTCTTATATAAGATCTTTAAAATGAAAACTCTTTCTTCCTTCGGCATAATCAGCCACGATATTTCCATTGCCAAATAATTTGTATTTATAAGTGCATAAGCCTTCCAGGCCAACCGGTCCTCTGGCATGAAGTTTACCGGTACTGATACCGACCTCTGCACCAAATCCGTACCGGTATCCGTCTGCAAAACGGGTGGAGCAGTTCTGGTAAACGCCGGCGGAATCCACATACTGCATAAATTTTTCTGCTGTTGCAGCATTTTCTGTAATAATACAGTCAGTGTGGTGAGAACCATACCTGTTAATATGTTCAATCGCTTCTTCTAAATCATCAACAATCTTCACAGAAATAATAAAGTCCAGATATTCTGTTTTGAAATCTTCTTCGGTTGCATTATTGCAGGAAATGATTTGCTGTACCGCAGCCGTACCGCGGACTTCCACGTTCTTTTCACGAAAAGCTTTGCTCAGTACAGGAAGGAGTGCTTCTGCCGTATCTTTATGAACCAGCAGTGTTTCAGCAGCATTGCACACGGCGGTATACTGTGTTTTGGAATCGATAATAATCTTTACTGCTTTTTCAACATCCAGATCTTTGTCTGCATAAATATGGCAGATACCGTCAGCATGTCCCATGACAGGGATCTTCGTATGGTTCATAATATATTGTACAAAAGAATTAGAACCTCTCGGGATCAGAAGGTCAACGGAATCATGGCAGGAAAGCAGTTCGGAAATCTCACTGCGGGCTTCCGCCTGGAAAATACAGTTTTTCGGAAGTCCGGAATCAATAACAGCCTGGTGAATCGTCTGGAAAATTTCACGGTTTGTATACAGAGTTTCACTGCCTCCTTTTAAAATGGCACAGTTACCGCTCTTGATACAAAGAGTAGAAATCTGTATCATGGCATCCGGGCGGGCTTCAAAGATGACTCCGATAACCCCGATTGGACAGGACTCACGGATAAGAAGAAGATCAGAATCCAGTTCCCGCTTCATCTGGACAGATCCCAAAGGGTCCGGAAGTGAAATCAGATCTTCGATTCCACGAATCACATCATTCAGTTTATCTTCGTTAAATTTCAGACGTTTCAAAACCGGCACGTCCACATGACTTTTTCCGGCTTCGTCCAAATCTTTTTTGTTTGCTGCCAGAATTGCTTCTTTATTAGAAAGAAGGGCAGTAATAACTGCTTTTAAAGCAGCGTTGCGGTCTTCAATTGTTGTAGCAGCCATCTTTGGACTGTCCAGTTTCATAAGGGCTGCCTGTTCCTGTATGGTCATTTTTCCTCCATTCTGCTGTATAATGTCATAAATACGGAAGGTATTTATGACATTATACAGCAAATAAAATAAGTTAATTATCAGGTTTAAAGTATTTATGACCTGTGCATTATCAGATGCTCCCAGGTTATAAGATTCTTGACTCTAACATCATATCATAAATGCTGTAAAAAGAATATAT
>FR900142.1:34194-38400 GCA_000437755.1 Roseburia sp. CAG:303 | reverse complement strand
GGAAAGGAAGAATATGTGGCAGCCGGGAACAGGAAAACTGCGGAAAAATATGCCGGTGCTGGTTTTGAAGAACTTCTGGCGGAACGGCTGATTTTAAGAGAATGCGGTTCCGGGACAAGAGAAATTCTGGAAAATATATTGCGGCAGCGGGGAATCGTAACTTCACAGTTTGCCAATGTAATGGAACTCGGAAATATCGGAATTATTCAGGAAATGGTAAGAGCCGGTCTTGGGATTACCTTTTTCTATAAAGCAACTATCCGGAAAGAAGAAAAAGAGATACGGGTAATTCCATTAAAAGATTTTAAAATGATGCATGCAATTATGTTTGTATTCCGGAAAAACAGTATTTTCAAAAAAGATTATGAGGAAATATACAAAGAATTTAAGGGAATAAATAGAAAATGAGATTCTCTTTCCAAAAAAGCGGAGACGGAGGGATTCGAACCCTCGTACCGGCATCAAAACCGATAAACTGATTTCGAGTCAGCCCCGTTACGGCCTCTTCGGTACGTCTCCGTAAAATGTCTTAACGTAAACAGTATAGCATAAAATGGGCATGGTGTAAAGCAACTTTTGGAAAAATAAAGTACTTGACAGTAAAAATGCTTAGTGTTAAAATGAAATACGTTAATTAAGATAAAGAACAAAGGCATTGATTGTGCAGAGTAGTCGCATAGTTTCTCAACAGAGAAGGAAGTCACCGGCTGAAAGCTTCCAGGAGTTCAGGTATGCGGACGAATTTCACACAGGAGCCGCATCTCTGAACACAGAGTAGAGAGTAGGAGATGACGCAGACTGCACGTTACGCAGAAGAGAGTCTTGATAAAGAGAAATTTGGGTGGTACCGCGGAATAGAACTTCGTCCCTTTTGGGGCGGAGTTTTTTTATTTACCACCACAAAGAATGGAGGATTAGAATGAAGGAAAGATTGCAGCAGATTAGAGAAGACGCAATTGCAAAGATTCAGGCATCGGAAGACCTTGACAAATTAAATGAAGTCAAAGTAGCTGTTCTTGGTAAAAAAGGTGCATTGACAGAAGTTTTAAAAGGAATGAAAGATGTGGCAGCCGAGGAACGTCCGAAAGTTGGACAGATGGTAAATGAAACCAGAGGAATTATTGAAGATAAAATCGAAGAAGTAAGAACAAAGCTTGCGGCAGCAGCCAGAGAATCAAAGTTAAAGGCAGAAGTTATCGACGTTACACTTCCGGCAAAGAAGAATAATGTGGGACATCGTCATCCAAATACCATTGCACTGGAAGAACTCGAAAGAATTTTCATTGGCATGGGATATGAAGTAGTCGAAGGACCGGAAGTGGAATATGATTATTATAATTTTGAAGCACTTAATATTCCGGCAAACCACCCGGCAAAAGATGAACAGGATACCTTCTACATCAATGATAAGATTGTATTGAGAACACAGACCTCACCGGTTCAGGTGCGAGTCATGGAAAAAGGCAAACTGCCGATTCGTATGATTGCACCTGGAAGAGTATTCCGTTCTGATGAAGTGGATGCAACCCATTCTCCATCTTTCCATCAGGTAGAAGGACTTGTCATAGACAAGAACATTACATTTGCAGATTTGAAGGGAACACTTGCCGAGTTTGCAAAAGAGTTGTTTGGCGAAGATACAAAAGTAAAATTCAGACCGCATCACTTTCCATTTACAGAACCGAGTGCTGAGATGGATGTTACCTGTTTCAAATGTGGCGGCAAGGGCTGTAGAATGTGTAAAGGTTCCGGCTGGATTGAAATTCTCGGCTGCGGAATGGTTCATCCGAGAGTACTGGAAATGAGCGGAATCAATCCGGAAGAATACTCAGGATTTGCCTTTGGAGTAGGTCTGGAAAGAATCGCTTTATTAAAATATGAGATTGACGATATGCGTCTTTTATATGAAAATGACGTTCGTTTCTTAAAACAGTTCTAGGTTAATCAGGAGGAAAAATAAATGAATACACCATTATCTTGGATTCGTGCATATGTGCCGGAGCTTTCCTGTACAGATCAGGAATATATTGATGCCATGACACTGTCAGGCACAAAAGTAGAAAATTATGAAAGACTGGATGCAAATCTTGAAAAAATCGTGATTGGCCAGATTGAAAAAATAGAAAAACATCCGGACGCGGAGAAACTGGTTGTATGCCAGGTAAACATCGGAACAGAGACCATTCAGATTGTAACCGGTGCAAGGAACGTGTTTGAAGGAGCAAAAGTTCCTGTCGTACTCGACGGCGGACGTGTAGCTACTGACCACGATGGAAACAAAGTTGCAGGCGGAACAAAGATTAAAAAAGGAAAACTTCGTGGCGTGGAATCCTTTGGTATGATGTGCTCCATCGCAGAGCTTGGTTCATCCAAAGAGTTCTATCCGGAGGCAGCAGAAGACGGCATCTATATCTTCCCGGAAGATGCAGAAGTCGGAAAAAGTGCCGTAGAAGCATTGGGACTCAATGATACCGTAGTAGAGTACGAAATCACATCCAATCGTGTGGACTGCTTCGGAATCCTTGGTATTGCAAGAGAAGCAGCAGCAACCTTCCGTAAGCCATTTATCCAGCCGGAAATTAAGAAATGTGGAAATGACGAAGATGCAAATGATTATGTCAGCATAGAAATCAAGGATGCAGACCTGTGCAAGAGATACTGTGGAAGAATCGTAAAAAATGTAAAAATCGGACCGTCTCCGGAATGGATGCAGAGAAGACTTGCAAACTGCGGTATCCGTCCAATTAATAATCTTGTGGACATTACCAATTATGTCATGGAAGAATTTGGTCAGCCAATGCACGCATATGATTTGAATACGATTTCAGGTAAAAAGATTGTGGTAAGACGTGCCGCAGAGGGAGAGGCTTTCCAGACGCTTGACGGTCAGGAACGCAAGCTCGATGAAAACATTCTCATGATTTGTGATGCGGAAAAACCGGTTGGTATCGCAGGTATCATGGGTGGAGAAAATTCAAAGATTACCGATGACGTAAAAGATATTTTATTCGAGGCAGCATGCTTTGACGGAACAAATATCAGACTTTCCGCAAAAAGACTGGGACTGCGTACCGATGCATCCGGCAAGTTTGAAAAAGGTCTTGACCCGAACAATGCAGAGGCAGCCATCAATCGTGCATGCGCATTAATTGAAGAATTAGGTGCAGGCGAAGTCGTTGGCGGAATGGTTGATGTATATCCGGAAAAGAAAACAGAAAAGAGAATCCCGTTTGAACCAGAGAAGTATAACAAACTTCTTGGCACAAATGTGACACCGGAAGAAATGCTCACTTATTTTGAACGCCTGGAAATCGTTTATGATAAGAAAAAGAATGAGTTAGTCATTCCTACCTTCCGTCAGGATTTGGAGTGCAGTGCCGATATCGCAGAAGAAGTGGCAAGATTCTATGGATATGATAATATTCCGGTGTCCCTTCCATCCGGAGAGGCTACCACAGGAAAGAAATCCTTCAAGATGAGAATCGAGGACGTGGCAAGAGAAACAGCAGAATTCTGCGGATTCTCACAGGGTATGACCTATTCCTTTGAAAGCCCGAAAGTATTTGATAAATTATTACTGCCACAGAACAGCGAACTGAGAAAGACCGTTACTATCATGAATCCGCTGGGTGAAGATTTCAGTGTGATGAGAACCGTATCTTTAAATGGTATGCTGACTTCCCTGGCTACAAACTATAACAGAAGAAATAAGAGTGCAAAACTCTATGAATTAGGAAATGTTTATCTGCCAAAGGCACTCCCGGTGACAGAACTTCCGGAAGAAAGAATGATGTTTACCCTTGGTATGTACGGAGATGGCGATTTCTTCAATATGAAAGGTACTATCGAGGAGTTCTTTGAAAAAGTCGGAATGACAAAGAAGCCGGAATATGACCCGGACAATAAGAAACCGTTCCTGCATCCGGGCAGACAGGCAGATGTTATCTACAATGGAGAAGTAATCGGATATCTCGGTGAGGTGCATCCGGAAGTATTGGACAATTACAATATCGGAGAGAAAGCATACATTGCAGTCATTGATATTCTCAAGGTAACGGAAAATGCTACTTTTGACCGGAAGTACGAGGGCATTGCAAAATATCCTGCCGTAACCAGAGATTTAAGTATGGTCATGAGAAAAGACATTCTGGTGGGAGATATTGAGAAAGTCTTTGAGAAACGCGGCGGAAGCCCGTTAGAGTCCAT
>FR900142.1:0-34189 GCA_000437755.1 Roseburia sp. CAG:303 | reverse complement strand
CGGAAGCCTGTTAGAGTCCATGACACTCTTTGATGTTTACGAAGGTGCACAGATTAAGATCGGCTACAAGTCCGTGGCATACTCCCTTGCATTCCGTGCAAAAGACAGAACACTGGAAGAAAAGGATATTGCTCCGATTATGGAGAAAATCCTTGCCGACCTTGGTGATATGGGAATTGAATTAAGAAAATAATCTGAAAACAAAACGGAAAGGAGCATCGCTTCATAACTAAAAATCAGTTATGGAGCGATGCTCCCTTTGTGTTACCTATACAGATATTTGCTGAATCATTTTACTGAATCAGAATATTGGCACAGGATAAATCATTTCCTAAGTCATAGACTTTTCCATTTGTAATATTTACAACGACCGGACGAAGAATATAATGGGGATTATTTTTTACTACTTTTGCTTTTTCTCCGTTACTTAATTCCACGACTGTTCCGACCGGATAAAGAATCATGCTTTCCAGGAAGCTTTTTAAGGCGGTCATGTCCAGCTCGTTAGTCATCGACATCATAATTTCCACTGCGGTACGCTGTGAAAAAGCTTTCTTGTATGGTCGTTCGGTAACAAGGGCATCGTAGATGTCCGCCACGGATAAAAATTTGGCATAAGGGGTAATCTGTGGTCTGACGGCACCAAGAGGATAACCCTTGCCATTCATTTTTTCGTGATGCTGAAGAACTGCAAGCGGAATTTCGGTAGAAAATTCCGGGTTATCACGCAGCATTTTATAACCGAATACGGAATGCTGTTTCATGACAGCAAATTCAGAATCGTCCAGTTTTCCTGGTTTGTTCAGAATTTTCAGAGGAATCTTAGTCTTGCCGATATCGTGAAGCAGTCCGGCAACCCCGATTTCGTAGATTTCTTTCTGGGATAATCCAAGTTGTTTTGCAAGTATCATGGAAATCGTTGCTACATCGACACTGTGTTTGAACGTATATTCATCACTGGTTTTCAATTCGTTGATATCAATTGCAATCGCATCATTACTGTCAATCGCATCAATCAGATCCTTTGCAATACTATTGGTTGCACTTGCCAGCTGACCGGAATCCGTATTGTTATAAATATATTGAACGCCCTCAGAAACACGTTTACGGACACTGTCGGACAGTTTTACTTTGGAACGGTCATCCGTAAAAAGCCTGTCAATATTTTTCTGTGCAACAGGAGATACCGGAAGGTCATTGTCATCAATTTCAATACGAATATAGACATTCATAATTCCCAGTTTTAGAAGGGATTGTATGATATAGTCATCAAGTATTGCACCACTGTTGACAAGACTTCGGCCTAAACGATCTTCTACTGACTGATCAATTTTCATACCCGGTTTTAATTGTCTTGTTCTCATATATTTTCTTCTAATCAAACTCGTCTCTCCACCTGTCATATTTATTATTTATACTGTCAAAATTCCTATCCTGCAAGCAGGATAAGAGTTTTCAATTGTTTATCTTTATGTATCATATTATAACGCAAAAATACGGATTTGCAAATGCAAAACAGGAAAATTTTTGTATTGAGAAAGAATAAAACAAAAAAGCAATTGTAGACGAGATTAGCCTGTAACTGCAGAAAAAGTAAGAATTTACTTTTTACTTTGGATGTGGTATACTCTACAGATATGTAAAATGTGTTTTCACAGGAGTAACTGTTAGGCAGTAAAACACAGAAATTAGGAGGATTTATCATGAAACTTGGAATCGTAGGACTTCCAAATGTAGGAAAAAGTACATTATTTAATTCATTGACAAAGGCAGGGGCAGAATCAGCAAACTATCCGTTCTGTACCATAGATCCGAATGTAGGTGTAGTAGCCGTACCGGATGAACGTCTGGATAAACTCGCAGAATTATATCATTCAGCAAAGATCACACCGGCAGTCATTGAATTTGTAGATATTGCAGGACTGGTAAAAGGTGCATCCAAAGGAGAAGGTCTGGGAAATCAGTTCCTTGCAAATATCCGCGAGGTAGATGCGATTGTTCATGTGGTCAGATGTTTTGATGACACGAATATCATCCATGTTGAGGGCAGTGTTGACCCGATTCGTGATATCGAGACTATTAATCTTGAGCTGATTTTTTCCGACCTTGAGATTTTGGAAAGAAGATATTCCAAAGTGGCAAAACTTGCAAACAATGACAAATCAGCAAGGAAAGAAAAAGAAATGCTGGAACGTCTGAAAGCACACCTTGAAGACGGTAAGCTGGCAAAGAGTTTTGAACCGGAAGATGAGGATGAAGAAGGATTCCTGGCAGAATACAACCTTCTGACAGCAAAACCTGTTATTTTTGCGGCAAATGTAAAGGATGAAGACCTTGTGGATGATGGAAACAGCAATCCATATGTTGCAAAAGTAAGGGAATATGCAGCCGGAGAAGGCAGTGAAGTATTTGTGGTATGCGCCCAGATAGAACAGGAAATCTCAGAACTGGATGATGACGAGAAAGCCATGTTTATGGAAGACCTCGGAATCAAGAGTTCAGGACTGGATAAACTGATTAAAGCAAGTTACAGTCTGCTTGGTCTTATGAGTTACCTGACGGCAGGAGAGACAGAGACAAGAGCATGGACCATTAAGAAAGGTACAAAAGCACCACAGGCAGCCGGAAAGATACATACTGATTTTGAACGTGGATTTATCCGTGCGGAAGTGGTGAATTACCAGGATTTATTGGATTGTGGTTCATATACCGCAGCAAAAGAAAAGGGACTGGTAGGTCTGGAAGGAAAAGAATATGTGGTACAGGATGGAGATGTGATTCTTTTCCGTTTCAATGTGTAAATCTATGTGGAGGAAATTATGCCTGAGAGTGTAAGTATAAGTTTTCCCCATCTGGGGATTGCTTTGAAAAATCTGGGAAACTCATTTTCACTGTTTGGCATTGATATTGCGTTTTACGGAATAATTATCGGCTGCGGAATGATTCTGGCGATGACACTGGCCTTCCGGGATGCAAAACAGTCCGGACAGAACGTGGATAATTATGTGGACCTGGCTATTTATGGCATCATTTTTGCTATTATTGGTGCAAGAACCTATTACGTTATCTTTGAATGGAGTTATTATAAAGATCATTTGTCCGAGATTATAAATCTCAGGAAGGGTGGTCTTGCCATCTATGGAGGAATTATTGCCGGGGTACTGGTCTGCCTGATACTGGCATGCCGAAGAAAATTATCTTTCTGGAAGATGCTTGATACTGGTGCAATCGGTCTTGTTACCGGTCAGATGATCGGAAGGTGGGGGAACTTCTTTAACCGGGAGGCCTATGGAAAAGATACGGATTCTCTTTTTGCCATGCGGATTAATATCAAGGATCCGAATGTAAGTGTAAATGTGCAGCCTGGGGTGACGGTGATAGATAATAGTTATATACAGGTACATCCTACGTTTCTGTATGAAACCTTCTGGTGTTTCTGCATCCTGATTTTTATACAGTGCATGAAAAGGAAAAAGAAATTCGATGGAGAAGTATTTTTATGGTATATCACTGCGTATGCGGCAGGACGATTCTTTATCGAAGGGCTGAGGACCGATCAGCTTCAGATTGGCAGTACGGGAATAGCGGTATCCCAGCTGTTGTCGGCAGTTCTCGTGCTGGTCGGAGCATTTCTGATTGTATACAACAGAATCCGGATTCAGCAGGGAAAGGAAACCGTAATTATCGGAAAAAAGGTAAATCTGGTTGCTCTTGCGATGGATTTTGCAAAACAGGCACATGAGGGTCAGAAGTGGACACTTCCGGATGGAAAGGATATCTCTTATTTTGAAGGACATCTGATGGGAGTATATCACATCGTTGAGGAAGGCGGAGTGCAGGATGATGAACTGCTGGTAACGGCACTGCTTCACGATATCTTGGAAGATACACAGGTAACGGAGAAACAGTTGCGGAATATGTTTGGAATCCGCATTGCGGATAATGTAAAGTGGCTTACCCGCAGAGAGGGATTGTCCTATGAACAGTATATTGATGAACTGCTTGCGCATGGAAGCGACGAGGCAAGGCTTGTAAAGCTTGCAGACCGGCTGCATAACACGAATAATCTCATGAATCTTGGAAGTGAACAATGGCATGAGAAAAAAATTGATCAGGCCAAATATATGCTGGATAAGTTCCCGGAACGGGAATTTGCGGAAAAATACCGCGAAACAGCGGAAAAATTAATGCAGACAATAAAAACAGAGGTAGAACGGCTGGAAGAAAATGCCGGCAGATAAGAACTGTGTCCCCTTTTCAGGTGAAAAGGAGACACAATTTTTTTACATATTCACGGGCATGACCGGTATCCATGCCGGAATAATTGATTACCAGCGTATGGGAACTCGCATCATTTGGCAGATAGTAATACTGGGACAGGAAGAACAGCCGGAGTCCGTATTCTTTTCCTTTTTCAATCAGATAGCTGTCCGAAAGCTCCGTATCTATTTTCAGAAGGAAGTGAAGTCCGGAGTCCTCTTCTGAAATACTGCATATGGAAGAGAGAGGACTTTTTTTTATGCTGTCTAAAAGCACATTTCTGGTGTTCTTATAAATATTTCTCATCCGGTTAATATGTTTTTCAAAATATCCTTCCTGGATAAATTTTGCCAGTGTGTACTGCTCAAAATTAGAAACAGTACAGGCATAAAAACTTAATGTATCATAATATTTTTTTAATAAATGTTCCGGTAAAATCATGTAGCTGATACGGATCGTCGAGGAAAGACTTTTGGTAAACGTATTGATATAAATTACTTTTCCGGAAAAATCCATACTCTGCATGGAAGGGATTGGTTTTCCCATCAGGCGGAATTCACTGTCATAGTCATCTTCTATAATATAGCGGGAGTCCGATTTTAAAGCCCATGCAAGTAATTCGTACCGACGGCTGACCGGTGTAATAATTCCGGTCGGGTAGTGATGGGAAGGGGAGATATGCAGGATATCCGCATTGGAACGGGCGAGCAGATCCGGATCAATGCCTTCCTCATCCAGTGGAATATGGAGACATTCCACATTGTTGCACCGGTAGATATTTGCAATTTTCTGATACCCCGGATCTTCCACTGCAAAGACATTATTATGACCAAGCAGCTGGATGATCAGTCCATAAAGATATTCAGTTCCTGCACCAATAATAATCTGTTCCGGTGACACCTGCATCCCACGGAACTGAAGCAGGTGTCCGGCGATGGCCTCACGGAGTTCCGGGATTCCCCCACAGGGAGGATTTGTCATAAGTTCCTTGCTTTTTTCTGTAATGATTTCACGCATAAGTTTTGCCCAGGTGGTAAAAGGAAAATTATCCGGATTTGTCTGAGTATGTACAAAATCAGAAAAATAAGAGGGATTGGTTACAGCTCTTTGCAATTGAGGGGTGCTCTTTATGGTATTGGAAATTTCCGGAGAAATTTCACATACATAATATCCTTTTTTAGGAATGGAATAGATATAACCTTCTGCAAGAAGCTGTGCGTAAGCATTTTCTACAGTAATCGTACTGATATTTAGGTTGGATGCAAAACTCCGTTTGGAAGGAAGTCTGGTTCCGGCGGGGATTACATGGTGCAGAATATCGCTTTTAATACATTTATACAGATATTCATAAATGGGTTCTCTGCCCAGATTTTCAAATGAGTAAGTCAGCATAAATAATCCTTTCTAAATTATTAGTATGCCAGATCCCAGGGCTGTCATGTGGGCATGAACAGCATTTTTACCTTTTGCCCCTGGCATTATTATGATGTTAAGGCCAAAAGATGCCTTACGGATTGTTCCGTACTTCGTACTCCCACAATCCTGCCCTATATTCGCATATCGTGAAGCTTACGCTCCACTTTTATGCTCATATTGGGGCGGGTCCCAAGGTCTTTCACCCACCTATGAGCAAGCTCATGTGGATTTAGACCTTTTGCCCCTGGCATCATTATTATATAATTATAGTAAAATGTAAACAAAAAATAAAGATATTTTTTAATTTGGTCTTGATTTATAGTCAAAATTGATATAAAATCTTCTTTGAAGTGGTGATATGTGGGTAAAAGTGGTAAATTTACCCAGAGAAAGATAAAGGTAATGCTATGTTCATGGGAGAATATACTCATTCAATCGATGCAAAGGGGCGCGTAATCATACCTGCAAAGTTTCGTGAAGCACTGGGAAATGAATTTATTGTGACCAAAGGGCTTGATGGATGCCTTTTTGTATTTCCACATGATACATGGACAGAATTTGAAGCAAAGCTGAATGCACTTCCCATGACCGACAAAAAGGCAAGACAGTTTGCGAGATATTTTCTGCGCGGGGCCATGATCCCTGATGTGGACAGGCAGGGAAGAATATTGATTCCGGCAACCCTCAGGGAGGCGGCAGGACTTGAAAAAGAAGCTGTCATGATCGGTGTCGGAAACCGGATTGAAATCTGGGATCCGAAACGGCTGGAGGAAGATTTGGATTTTGAAGATATGGATAAGATTGCCGGACATATGGCAGATTTAGGCATATAAAGAACGGAAGGAGGTACACACTTGGAATTTAAACACAGACCGGTATTACTGGAAGAAACAATCGAAAGTCTGAAAATCAGACCAGATGGCATTTATGTGGACGGAACTCTCGGAGGAGCCGGACATGCAAGCCAGGTGTGTAAGAGGCTTTCGGAAAAAGGCAGATTTGTAGGGATTGATCAGGATGATTGTGCATTACAGGCTGCCGGGGAACGGTTAAAAGAGTTTGGAAAAAACGTCAGGATTGATTGTGTAAAGAGCAATTACTGTCAGATGAAGAGTGTTCTTGAAAATCTGGGGATTGACAAAGTGGACGGCATTCTGCTTGATATCGGGGTTTCCTCGTATCAGCTGGATAACGCGGAGCGGGGATTTACCTACAGGGAAGATGCACCGCTGGATATGAGGATGGATCAGAGCAGTTCTTTTTCGGCGAAAGACGTGGTAAACCAGTATGATGAAATGCAATTATATCGTGTCATCCGTGATTACGGTGAAGAAAAATTTGCAAAGAATATAGCAAAGCATATTGTGGCAGCCAGACAGGAGAAAGAGATAGAAACCACGGGAGAACTCATCGAGATTATTAAGGCTTCGATTCCGGCGAAAGTAAGGGCAACCGGAGGACATCCGGCGAAAAGGACATTCCAGGCGATCCGGATAGAAGTAAACAGGGAACTGGAAGTGTTACAGGATTCTATAGATGAGATGATCGATCTGCTGAATGATGGCGGAAGATTATGTATTATTACATTTCATTCTCTCGAAGACAGAATTGTAAAGAATAAATTCAGGGAAAACGAAGATCCATGTATATGTCCGAAGAATTTTCCGGTATGTGTATGTGGAAGAAAATCAAAGGGAAAAGTAATTACCAGAAAACCGATTGTTCCGTCGGAACAGGAGGTGGAGGAAAACAAACGTTCAAAAAGCTCGAAGTTACGAGTCTTTGAGAAAAGCGAAAGATAGCAAGGGAGACGAAAAGAGGTAAAAAATTATGACACAGAAATCTTATGGATTTTATACAGAAGGAAATGCGGCGAAAAAGATTGAGTATGAAACAATAAAAAAGGCACATGCCGCAGGAAAAAAAGGCAGATCAGATTATGTCAGAGGAAATGCGGCACCGGCAAGACGCTATGAAACAGCTGAACCGGTAAGAAAAAGAAAAGAAAAACCTTTATCCAGACATGCAGCAAAAGAGATGGAGAAGGAAAGCAGCAGGGCAAGATATAAGAGAATGCAGTCAGAATCCATGGGATTAAAGTATGTGGTTTTTTTGTCGGCATTAGTTATTGTATCCGTGCTGTTAAGTGTAACATACCTGAATTATCAGGCAGATATTTCAGAGGCAAAGTCAAATATTAATTCTTTAAAATCGCAGATAGAAGTACAGGCTTCCCAGAATGATGCGGTGTCCTATGATATTGATGCATATATTGATATCAACAGAATTATCAATGTTGCAACCAATGAACTTGGCATGGTAATGGCAAATGAAGATCAGATCAGATATTTTCAGAAGCATGTGGATGAATTTATGAATCAGTATGCAGATGTACCGCAGGATTAAGCTTTTTATAATGGAGTTATTAAGATGACAAAAAAGAGTAAAAGACGAATACCGGCAGTATTTACCAGAAAAATGAGCGAGAAGACCATGGTTTATTTTCTAATCCTGCTTCTCATGATGTTCGGATTAAGCATAGTGATTCTGCGCCTGAATGAGGCAAAAGGAGATGAATATACCGTAAAGGTGCTGGCACAGAATAATTACAGCAGTACGGTGCTGCCTTTTAAGCGCGGAGATATTCTGGACAGAAACGGAGTTACTCTGGCGACCAGTATCAAAGTGTATAATCTTATTCTGGATCCGAAACTGATTCTGGAGGATGAGAAATACATAGAGCCGACCCTGGAAGCCTTGAATTCCTGCTTTGGTTATGATAAAGAAGAGTTGCGGCAGTTGATTCAGAATAATAATAAACGGAGTTATCTGGTTTACCAGAAACAGCTGTCCTATGAGGAGATCAAGGCATTTCTTGCCATTTCCGATGATAAAGATAATAACCCATATGTAAAAGGGGTTACCTTTGAGAGTGAATATCAGAGAAAATATCCGTTTTCAAGGCTGGCGAGCCATGTCATCGGCTTTACGGTATCCGGCAATGTCGGAAACTGGGGCATAGAAGAACAGTACAATGAGTATCTGAATGGTGTTGACGGCAGGGAATACGGCTATGTCAACAGTGATAACATTATGGAAAAGATCACAAAAGAAGCAACGGACGGCGATACCGTTATTTCTACCATTGACTTTAACATACAGACAATCATTGAAAAATATATTGCACAGTGGAAAGAACAGTATCACCCGGACAATATGGGAGTTCTTGTTATGAATCCGAAAAACGGGGAAGTACTGGCAATGGCAGGAGATTTGAATTATGATCTGAATAATCCGAGACAGCTGGAAGGAATCGCAACACAGGAACAGATAGATACCATTCCGGTTCTTGGCGATAATCCGACGGAAGAAGAGAAACAGGCGAAAACAAATGCCGAATTAGCAGTTTATAATGCGATTTGGAGAAATTACTGCATTAGTGATACCTTTGAACCGGGTTCTACCTTTAAACCGGTTACGGTAGCGATCGCACTGGAACAGGGACTGATAAGTGGGGATATGACATTTCTGTGTGATGGTGGCGAGCAGTATCCGAGAAATTATATCAAATGCCATAAAACAAGCGGACACGGAGTGATTACTGCTGCACAGGGACTGGCCTTTTCCTGTAATGATGCCATGATGCAGATTGGCAGACTGGAAGGGATAATGATGTTCAGCAATTATATCCGCAAATTCGGTTTCGGTACCAAGACTGGAATTGATCTGCCGGGAGAATCAAGTTGTGACAAACTGATGTATGAACCGGATACGATGACGGATACGGATCTTGCCATCAGTTCATTCGGACAGGGGTCAAACGTAACCATGATTCAGCTTGCTTCAGCATTTTCTTCTATTATTAATGGGGGATATTATTATGAACCTCATGTTGTAAAACAGATTGTAAAGAGCAATGGAAGCATTGTGAAAAATGTGGAAGCAGCACCGGTAAAGCAGACGGTCACAAAGGCAACCTCGGACTACATTAAGACAGGACTACGAGGATGTGTGGATTATGGAACCGGAAAGAGTGCAGCAGTACCGGGATATCTTATCTCCGGTAAGACAGGAACAGCCCAGAAATCACCAAGAAAAGATAATAAATATTTATTATCTTTCATAGGATTTGCACCATATGATGATCCGGAAGTGGTCTGCTATGTAGTAATGGATAATCCGTCCGACGATTCTTCTACTGTTACGGGCAGCCTGTTTTCGGCAATTATGTCGGAAGTACTCCCATATCTGAATGTGACACAGGATAATCCGGAATCAGCACAGCAGCCGGATGACAGTACGCAGATAACTGAACCGGCACAGCAGCCGGATAACAGCACACAGGCATCTACAGAGCAGGCATCTACAGAGCAGGCATCTGCAGAACAGGCAACCCAGGAGGAAACAACGGTTTCCAATATCGGAGAACCGGAAGTGGCTGGCAATAATCTGGACAATGAGCTGACCGGACTGACAGAACCGGAATAAAATTGGCATATATCAGCCGAAGTATAATAAAATGTTATAAAGTCTATGAATTTAGGTGAAACTGTGCATTTGACGAAATTAAAAGGTGAGTACAGGAGCAGAATTTATAACAAAAAGAAGCTGGTTATATATTTTTTTGCAATATTTATTATATTTATCCTGCTGGGCATTCGTATCGGATATGTCATGATATTCCGTTCCAGGCATTATGCCGGACTGGCACAGGAACTTCATGAGAGAGAAAGACAAATTAAGGCAGCAAGAGGAAAACTGGTGGACAGAAATGGTGTGGTCATAGCTTCAAATGAAACGGTCTGCACTGTTTCTGTTATTTATAATCAGATAAAAGAACCGGAAAAAGTGATACAGGTATTATCCGATACACTGGGAATGTCACAGGATGATATAAGAAAAAAGGTAGAAAAAATAAGTGTAAGGGAAAAGATAAAGTCAAATATTTCAAAAGAAACAGGAGATTTGATTCGTTCCTATGACCTCGACGGGGTAAAAGTGGATGAGGATTATAAGCGCTATTATCCATATGGCACACTGGCATCAAAAGTATTGGGATTTACCGGAAGTGACAATCAGGGAATCATAGGACTCGAAGTCGAATATGAGGATTACCTGAAAGGTACGGATGGTGAAATTCTGACGCAGACAGATGCGAGAGGAATTGAGCTTGACCAGGTGGTTGAGGGAAGAAAAGAAGCCATTGCAGGACAGAATCTTCTGCTGTCGCTGGATGTGAACATACAGCAGTATGCGCAGCAGGCAGCAGAAAAAGTTATGGAAGAAAAAAGTGCTGGATATGTTTCGATTATTGTGATGAATCCACAGAATGGAGAGATCTATGCAATGGTAAACAATCCGGAATTTGATTTGAACCATCCATATGAATTAAACAGTGAAACAGATGCAGCCAGAGGGACGGAAGAATATCAAAATCTGTTAAATAAGATGTGGCGGAATCAGTGTATTAATGATACCTATGAACCAGGTTCCACATTTAAGATTGTAACAGCAACTGCGGGATTAGAAGAAGGTGTGGTAAGTCTTGACAGTATGTTTTCCTGTCCTGGTTACCGTATGGTAGAAGATCGGAGAATTAAATGCCATAAAACGACAGGACATGGAAGTGAAACATTTGTGCAGGCAACCATGAATTCCTGTAATCCGGTATTTATTGATGTTGGTCTCAGAATCGGTCCGGAAAGATTTTATTACTATCTGCAGAAACTTGGATTAATGGAGAAAACAGGTGTGGATCTTCCGGGAGAAGCAGGAACGATTATACATAAACTGGAGAATGTAGGACAGGTGGAGATGGCAACCATGTCATTTGGTCAGTCGTTCCAGATTACACCGCTGCAGCTTTTGCGGGCGGTAAGTGCTGTAATAAATGGCGGGATGTTGATTACACCGCATTTTGCAGTGGGAACCTGTGATGATGAGGGAAACCTGTTAGAGGCATTTGAATATCCGATGGTGGAACAGACGGTATCTTCCCAGACTTCAGAAAATATGAAATATATCCTTACACAGGTTGTAAGTGAAGGAGGAGGAAAAAATGGGCAGGTAGAAGGCTATAATGTCGGAGGAAAGACAGCAACATCAGAAAAACTTCCGCGTGGAAATGGAAAATATATTTCTTCCTACATAGGATTTGCCCCGGCAGATGATCCACAGGTAATAGCAATCTGCCTGATTAATGAACCAGTGGGAATTTATTATGGAGGAACGATTGCTGCACCGGTAATCAGTTCACTGTATGAAGATGTCCTGCCTTACCTGGAGATTAAAAAAGCACAATAATGATTGATTAATCAAATAAAAAAGTATATACTACCAAAGAGACAAAAAATGGGATTATTGTCTTGTGGCAACAAGAGGGTTTTAGAATATAATAAATGAACTGGAGGATATAAAATGGAACTACAGGATAAACTGGTACTTGTAGCCGGTGCAGGAATAAGCGGAATAGGAGCTGTTGGTTTACTTAAGGCAGCAGGAGCAGATGTTATTTTATATGACGGCAATGAGAAATTACAGGAAGAAAGTTTATATGAAAAAATGAGGGTTTCCTGTGTACAGGATTTGGACAGCGTAGATGTTGTTTTAGGTGAGCTTTCAGAAGAAATCGCAGAAGAGATTGACTTATGTGTGGTAAGTCCGGGAATTCCGCTTGATGTGCCGTTTATGCAGCTTATCAGGTCAAAGGAAAAACCTGTATGGGGTGAGATTGAACTTGCATACAGATGTTCCAGAGGAAGAGTAATTGGAATTACGGGGACAAATGGAAAGACAACGACAACCGCCCTGACGGGTAAAATAATAGCTGATTATTTTGAAAGTACATTTGTGGTTGGGAATATCGGTACACCATATACACTTATGGCAGGAAAAACAAGGGAAGATTCTGTGACGGTGGCAGAAATCAGCAGTTTCCAGTTAGAAACAGTTGAAGAGTTTAAGCCTTGTGTATCAGCAATTCTTAATATTACCCCGGATCATCTCAACCGGCATAAAACCATGGACTGTTATATTGATACAAAATTTCGGATTACAAAGAATCAGGGACCGGATGAGATCTGTGTATTAAATTATGAGGATGATGTATTAAGAAAAAGGGCGGATGAGTTATCCTGTAAAGTAGTATTTTTCAGCAGTCGGACAAAGTTAGACAATGGTATCTATATGGACGGGGAGAGAAATATTTATCTTGCTGACCAGGGCAGGGATACCTTCCTTATGAATACAAAAGAGATGAAATTGGTCGGTGTGCATAATGCGGAAAATGTTATGGCAGCGATTGCCATTGCGGAAGCAATGCGTGTACCACGTGAAATATATCTGAATACCATTAAGAATTTTGACGCGATTGAGCATAGAATAGAATATGTAGCAACGATAAAAGATGTTGTTTATTATAATGACTCTAAGGGAACGAATACAGATGCTTCCAAAAAAGCATTGGAGGCAATGGAAAATAAGACCGTACTGATTGCAGGCGGATATGATAAAGGCTCGGAATATGATGACTGGGTAGAGGCATTTGGTGATAAGATTAAATGTCTGGTTCTTTTAGGAGCAACGGCTGATAAAATAGAAGAAACAGCACGCAGACATGGATTTACCAATATCAGACGGGTAAAGAGCTTACAGGAAGCAGTTGTGACCGCTTCTGAGAATGCAGATGCAGGCGAAACAGTTCTTTTGTCTCCAGCCTGTGCAAGCTGGGATATGTTTAAAAGTTATGAGGAAAGAGGAAAACTATTTAAACAGTATGTGAAAGAATTACGTTAAAAGGAGGCAGAAAGGATGAGCAGAGTAACTTATAGTGCAAGTCCACCCGCACAGTCTAAGAAATATATTACAAGAAGCAAAAGTTTTGTTCGGAAAAAGACAAAGAAAAGTTATTTTGATTACAGTCTGATGTTTCTGATTATATTCATGCTTGCATTTGGACTTCTGATGCTGTACAGTACCAGTTCCTATAATGCTGCCATAGAGTTTGGCGATTCTACATACTATCTGAAGAAACAGTTTAAATCGACTCTGCTTGGGCTGGCTGTTATGTTTATTGTTGCCAATATTGATTATCACAAGCTTACCTGGGCAGGAATTGTGGGTTATGTCACGTCACTGATACTTATTGCACTTGTATTATCTCCGCTTGGAAATGAAGTAAACGGAGCAAGAAGATGGATTATTATCGGCGGAATGAGTATCCAGCCTGCGGAGGTAGCAAAGCTTGCACTGATTATGCTGCTTGCACTGGTGATTAATAACCGGAGGCAGAATATCCGGAAACTGGGTGTAACAGCCAGGATATTTGCCCTGTGTATTCCTCCGGCAGCTGAGATTCTGCTGATTACGAAAAACATGAGTTCGGCACTTATTATTGTGGGAATTACCTTTGTAATGCTCTTTGTTGCAAGTCCGAAGTACAGTCATTATATTATACTTGGTGCAGCGGGTGTTTCCCTTATTTTTGCATATTTGTTCCTGGGTTCCGGTTTCCGTAGCGAACGTGTGGATGCCTGGATGGATCCGGAAAGTTATGCCAGCGGAAAAGGTTATCAGACTCTGCAGGCATTATATGCCATTGGTTCGGGCGGACTAACCGGAAAGGGACTTGGTCAGAGTGTGCAGAAGCTGGGGTATATTCCGGAAGCACAAAATGATATGATATTTTCCATTATTTGTGAGGAACTTGGACTTTTTGGCGGAATCGCAGTTATACTGCTGTTTCTGATGATGATATGGAGGCTGCTTGTCATTGCAAATAATGCAGAGGATTTATATGGTTCGATGATCGTTATCGGAGTTATGGCACATATATCCATTCAGGTTGTGCTGAATATAGCGGTTGTTACCAATGTTCTGCCGAATACCGGTATTACCCTTCCGTTTATTAGTTACGGAGGTACATCGATATTGTTTCTTATGATGGAAATGGGACTTGTCCTGGCGGTATCAAAGCAGATAAAGATGGAGTAAGTGAGCATGGCATTGAGGAAAAAGAGAAACACGGGAATTATTATTTTGCTGATAGTTCTTCTGCTGGCCGCAGGAGGAACGGCTTTTGCTGTCTCGCTCCGGATTACGGATATTACATACGAAGGAAATGAAAAATGTGATGATGAAATGCTGGAAAAAGCACTTTTCAGCAAAGATATCGATAAGAATCCTTTTGTATTTCTGTTTCGTTCAAAGTTTAAAGAACATAAACAGATTCCGTTCATCGAAAAATATGAAGTTAAAATGATTACATTTACAAAATTTAAGGTTACGGTATATGAAAAAAGTGTAATCGGTTATCTGAAATACATGGGGGAATGTATGTATTTTGACAAAGACGGCATCGTAGTAGAGGTAACAACCACGGAACTGCCGGGAATAGCCATGATTAATGGAATCGAATTTGATCATATTGTCGTGAACGAAATGATTCCGGTGAAAGATAAGAATACATTTGATACCATTCTTGATATTACACAGATGATTGATCATTACCAGATAGCGGTCGACAATATTTATATCAATAAAGATTTGGAGATTACCCTTTATATCGGTAAGGTCCGGATTGAGCTTGGTGTAGACGATGAGCAGCTGAGTGAAAGGGTAAATGATCTGGTAAGTATTACAAATGTATTAGAAGATGAGAGCGGTGTCCTGGATATGACGGAGTATAGTAAAAACAACAAAGGATATACGTTTAAAAAAGATTCCCAGTAAAAAATGAAAAAAGATATTGATTATTTGTAAAAAAAAATATATTATATACTATAGGTTTTAATTATAGTAAAAAAGAAAATTTTAGGAGGATAAAGCCTTGCTTGAAATTATGACAGATGAATTTGAGACAGAAGCAAAGATAATAGTGGTAGGGGTAGGCGGCGCTGGTAATAATGCGGTCAACCGAATGATAGATGAAACAATTGCCGGAGTTGAGTTTATTGGAATCAATACGGATAAGCAGGCATTGCAGTTATGTAAAGCACCAACAGTGATTCAGATAGGTGAAAAGCTGACAAAAGGACTTGGTGCCGGAGCACAGCCGGAGGTTGGTGCAAAGGCAGCGGAAGAAAATGTGGAAGAATTAACGGAACAGCTCAAAGGCGCAGATATGGTATTTGTTACCTGCGGTATGGGTGGCGGAACAGGAACCGGAGCAGCACCGGTTGTTGCAGGCATTGCAAAAGAGATGGGTATTCTGACCGTAGGTGTTGTAACCAAACCGTTTAAGTTTGAATCAAAGACCCGTATGGCAAATGCAATCCAGGGAATTGAACGTCTGAAGCAGAATGTAGATACCCTGATTGTAATTCCAAACGATCGTCTTCTTGAGATTGTAGACCGCAGAACGACATTCCCGGAAGCATTAAAGAAAGCAGATGAAGTGTTGCAGCAGTCCGTACAGGGAATTACGGATCTGATCAATGTTCCTGCACTCATCAATCTTGACTTTGCGGATGTACAGACCGTAATGAAGGATAAAGGAATCGCCCATATCGGAATTGGTACGGCAAAGGGTGATGATAAGGCGAACGAGGCTGTCCAGAAGGCGGTAACCAGTCCTCTTCTTGATACAACCATTGAGGGGGCAAGCCATATTATCATTAATATTGCAGGTGATATCGGACTGATGGAAGCAAATGAGGCTGCAAGCTATGTTCAGGAACTTGCAGGGGAAAGTGCGAATATTATTTTCGGTGCAAGATACGATGATTCTGAGGCAGATACCTGTACCATCACGGTAATCGCAACCGGACTGGAAGAAGAAAGTGCAGCACCTCAGGCACCGGTATTTCCGGGTAAACAGAATGTTTCCAGAATTAATCCGGCAAGAACTTTTGGCACGAATACAACCGTTTCAGGCAAGCAGATTATCAGCAGCAGCAACAGCCAGACGGCAGCAACAGACACAATACAGCCAAGAAAAGTAACAAAGATACCGGATACATTTAATATTGACGAAGTAAGGACAAGCCAGACATCTTCCGGCTCTTCCTTAAAGGTTCCGGATTTCTTAAAGAGAAGAGATAATAAATAAGAAAGAGAAGATAAGATGTAAAAAACAGGATTGCCGGCGGCAGTCCTGTTTTTACGTTGTCTTTACAAATCATTGACATGACCTATATATGCAGATAGCATAATACAGTTAATGGAAGGCAACACCTTCTGTTAAGTACATACAGGCTTTTGACGGAGGAAAAAGTTTTGAAGTACGTTTTTTATGCGGACATCTTTTTTATTACCAATTTTATTATGGACTTTATGGTTCTGAAACTGGCGGGCCTTATCAGAAAGAAAAAGATTCATACCACTTCATATCTTTTTGGAAGTTTTTTTGGTGCGGCAGTACTTACCTTAAGTGTCATATGTCCGGTAGATTTGGGAATAGCAGGAGAGATAGCCGTATATCTGGTCGTCAGTTATCTTATGTGTATGATTACCTTTGGCAGGACAGGATGGAAAGAGAATATACAGTCATGGCTGGCAATGTACGGAATGGCAGTATGTACCGGCGGAATCATGAATATGGCATATTTTCGTTTCCGACTTAATCTGGTTACGTTTCTCGTCCTTGCGGGAATCAGCTATGCTGTCATTTCCACAGGAGTCAGGATTGTACAGATAAAACGGCAAAAGACAGGCACATTGGACGATATTATGGAGGTGGTACTGAGAAATAAGGGAAGAACCGAAAAAGTTTTGGCATTATTTGATTCGGGGAATTCGCTTTCGGAGCCAATCAGCAAAGCTCCGGTACATATTATTGACTTGCAGACGGCAGAAAATATATTAGGAAAAGGAGGTACTAAAGAAAAGATACGAATCATTCCGTATCATTCACTGGGGAAAAGCAATGGCGTAATGACGGCATTTGAATGTGATGAAATGGAATTGACGGTTAAGGGGAACAAAATAAAACTGGGTCCGGCATATCTTGGGATCTACAGGGGAGAACTGTCTGCCGGAGGAAAATATAGAATGATATTGAATAGGAGTATAAATAAATGGTTATAAATATGTCAGTTGGTAATGGTTTAAAATTTAAGATGATTCCTACAATCCGGAATCTGTTTTTTACACCGGGCGGTGATATTCATTACATAGGTGGCTCAGAAGTGCTGCCGCCGCCGCTTGATCCGGCACAGGAAGCCGAGGTATTAAAACGGCTTGGCACAGAAAGGGAAGAAGAAGCGAAATCAATATTAATAGAACATAATTTACGCCTTGTGGTATATATCGCTAAAAAGTTTGAGAATACCGGAGTGGGAGTTGAAGATCTTATTTCCATTGGAACTATAGGCCTGATTAAGGCAATTAATACCTATAATAAGGAGAAAAACATAAAACTGGCAACGTATGCGTCCCGATGCATTGAGAATGAAATCCTGATGTATCTGCGAAGAAATAATAAGACAAAAATGGAAGTTTCCATTGACGAACCGCTGAATGTGGACTGGGATGGAAATGAATTGTTACTTTCAGACATACTGGGAACAGATGAAGATATTGTATATAAGAATCTTGAAGATGAGGCAGAGATTAAGATGTTAAATAAGGCGATCGGAAAGCTGTCAAAAAGAGAAAAACTGATTGTGGAACTGAGATACGGCATTAACCGTGAGGATGGAATGGAGATGACACAAAAAGAAGTTGCGGATTTGCTTGGAATCTCACAGTCTTATATATCCCGACTGGAGAAAAAGATTATTAAAAGATTGCGAAAAGAATTTGCGTAAAAAAAAGCTTTTGCAGCATGGAGAAATCTGTGGGGCAAAAGCTTTTTTGCTGGTATTAATTAAAATACCGGAAAAAGTGCCGGCTGTCAAAGTGCAGATTCTGGCTGTCATGGGAAAGTTTTACCGCTTTTTTGATTTCCTTCGGTGTAAGATCCGGAAAAATCGAAAGCACAAGGCTGATGACTGCGGCTATCATCGGAGTTGACATCGAAGTGCCGCTCTTTATGCGGTAACTCCGGGGGTGGTTATTCAGACTCATGATATTTGAACCCGGACAGAGAATATCCGGCTTTAAGATACATTCAGGAGTCGGCCCGCGGCCGGAATAATTAACGAGGTGTTTTCCGGAAGATTCATTCTGTACCGGAATGTAGTCATCATAAGTTCCGATTGTGATAATCTTCCTGCTGATACCGGGAATAGTAATGCTGCCCTGTTTCGGACCGTTGTTTCCGGCGGCGGCACAGACGATAAGACCCAGATCCCAGGCATGTTCCACGCAATCTAACAGAGATTTCTGTTCCGGGGAATTATCGTATTCAGCACCAAGGGAAATGTTAATGATGCGGATGTGATATTTCGTCCTGTTTTTGATAAGAAATTCAATCCCATCAATAAAATCCGTAATTTTCCCATTTCCATTTTCATTTAAAGCTTTTACGCAGAAAATGGGACTGCCGGGAAAGATACCTGTATATCTGCCATCCAGGGACTGGCCGTTTCCGGATATGATACCTGCGATGTGTGTTCCATGTCCGTTATCATCATAGGCAGAGGACCGGTGACCGACCGGATCATAAAAACCGGTGATACTGCCTGCAAGATCCATATGGGGAAATATGCCGGTATCTACGATGGCGGTGCATGGCAGCCGGTGCATAGGGGGAGGTTTGTGGGAACGTGCATACATGGCAGCTGTCTGCACGATTCTGCGATATTCCTGATTCATAAAAAACCAACATATTTTAGGGATTACTATAGTTTATTCCGATACAGAATTCGTGTGAAACAATAGAAATAGGAAATAAATATTGACGAAAAGAGATAATGAAAGTAAACTATTCATAGAACATTATTATAATACCGGGAGAATAAAACTATGGATGCAGAAGAGAAGGAAATATGGGGTCTGACAGCAAAGGAAGTGCATAAGCGGAAAGAAGAGGGACTTGTAAATGGAAATTTTTCCGTGAAGACAAAGAGTATTGGACAGATTATATCTTCTAATATCTTTACTCTGTTTAATTTTATCAATATAGCTCTGGCGATCTGCCTGATTCTGGTTCATTCCTATAAGAATATGCTGTTTCTTGGAGTGGTATTCTGGAATTTTTTAATCGGGGTGGTTCAGGAAGTACGTTCAAAGCGGATTATTGATAAATTATCCTTAATGTCAGAGCCTGTGGTAAAGGTGCTGCGGGATGGCAGTTTTCAGGAGATCAGCATTGAAGAGATTGTGCTGGATGATGTGTTTGAATTAAAAAACGGAAACCAGGTGTGCGCGGATGCTGTTATCCTGAAAGGGGACTGCGAGGTCAATGAGAGTCTTCTGACGGGAGAAAGCGATCCTGTGTACCGGAAATGCGGGGACGAGGTGTTATCGGGCAGCTACATTGTGTCCGGCAGTGTCCTTGCACGTGCCGTTCATGTGGGAAAAGATAATTACGTCAGCAAGATTACGGGACAGGCAAAATATATCAAGAAGCCGAATTCCGAGATGCTGCGTTCCATCCGCATGATTATTAAAATCATCAGTATTCTGCTGATTCCTGTGGCTGCGTGCCTGTTTTACAATCAGATGGAGGTTCCGGAAATAGGTTTGAAATCTGCCGTCGTCAGCACCGTGGCTGCCGTGATCGGAATGATTCCGTCCGGTCTGGTTCTGCTGACCAGCATGGTACTGGCGGTAAGTGTGATCCGGCTTGGTCAGAAGAATACACTTGTGCAGGAACTGTACTGCATAGAAACCCTTGCCCGTGTGGATACCCTCTGCCTGGATAAAACCGGAACAATAACGGAAGGTGTCATGGATGTGGACGGAGTTGAGATTTTATCTGATAAATTTACCAGGGAACAGATCGATGAAATTATCTATTTCTTTACCAATGGACTGAATGATACGAATCCGACCTTCCAGGCACTTGAAGCATATTCCATGAAACTATATGAGAAAAATCGTGCAAAGCTGGAAAAGAGGGTGCAGTCCTACCATGTGGTCCAGAAGATCAGTTTCTCGTCCGATAAGAAATGGAGCCTGGTCGATTTTGAAAAAAGAGGAACATATGTTCTTGGCGCGATGGATTTTGTGCTGGGATGTGAAAATACAGAATTAAAGGAGATGGAAAGTCATTTCGCGAAGGACGGAGTCAGGGTTTTAATACTGGCACATTCCGACCGGCACTGTGACGGAAGAAATCTGCCAGAACAGCTGGAACCTTATGCATTTATTCTGATTACAGACCGAATCCGGAAAAATGCACCGGAAACCATACGGTATTTCTGCAATCAGGGAGTGAAGATCAAGATTATATCCGGGGACAATCCACAGACGGTTTCCAATATTGCACAGAGGGTCGGTGTTCCTCATGCAAAATCTTTTGTAGATGCAAATACCTTACATACACCGGAAGATATCAGGGATGCAGCAGAGAAATATACGGTATTTGGAAGAGTTACACCGGCACAGAAGCTGGACCTTGTAAAGACATTAAAGGAACAGGGACACACCATTGCCATGACCGGGGACGGTGTCAATGACGTAATGGCATTAAAAGAAGCCGATTGCAGTATTGCCATGCAGTCAGGCAGTGATGCGGCGAGAAATGTATCCCAGCTTGTGCTGATGGATTCTGATTTTGGATCCATGCCGGCGATTGTCGCAGAAGGCAGACGAACGATTAACAATATCCAGCGGTCGGCGGCATTATATCTTACAAAAACCATATACTCCGTTGTACTGGCATTGTTCTTTGTATTTTTCCCGGCCATGTATCCATTCCAGCCGATACAGCTTACCCTGCTCGGATCACTTACCATAGGAATTCCATCCTTTATTTTGGCGATGGAACCAAATCTGAACCGGATTAAGGGAAAATTTCTTATGAATGTGCTTAGAATGGCGATTCCGGGTGGACTGATTGTACTAACCAATGTACTGGCGGCAGAGATTTACGGTGCGGTATTCCATATCAGCAGCAGCCAGACATCGGCAATGGCATTTTTTGGACTGGCGATCGCTTCACTTGTGGAGCTGATAAAAGTCTGCCGGCCGTTTAATACCATCCGTATTATCATGTGTGGATTGATTATCGGCATATTTCTTACCGCGGTTACCTTGTTTGGCAGCTTCTTTGAAATCGGTAATCTTGGCATTTCCGGCTGGCTGTACCTGTTAATATCGCTGGCAGTCACACCTGCACTGTTTATGGCTTACAGCATGGCTGTGGACAGGATGATGGGAAATACTCCGAATATTTACCGGATCTGCCCGGTCGTAACACATGATAAAGAAGGAATAAAAAATATTATTCTGGTAGAGGAAGAAGTAGAAGAGAAAGATTACATGGATGTTGCCGCCCAGATGATGGGACTGAAAGTGTTAAAGGCAGAGCGTGTGGCATACATAGGTTCTTCGCAAAAAGGAGATATCCGGGTGGACAGTTCCGACAGAGTCCTGCGTCTGGAGATTGCAGCGGCGGCAGCCGGTTACTATGTAAGAACCAGAATAAAAAAGAAGGACAGAAAAGAAGAAGAAACTGTAAGGGTTGAAATGGCTTCCGCAAAAGAGCCTGTGAAAGTAAAGGTTGACTTGAAAAATCATCAGGCTATAATAATAAAAACGGGAGAATGTATAAAATACAGGAATTTAAAGAGAATGAAACTGACATTATAAGGAGAATACGATGGATTTATTTGAATATATGAATGAGGTCAGAAAGGAGAAAGAGTCGCCTTTAGCATCAAGACTGCGTCCGGAAACACTTGACGAAGTAGTAGGACAAAAACATATTATCGGTAAGGATAAGCTGCTGTACCGGGCAATAAAGGCGGATAAACTCAGTTCCATCCTGTTTTACGGGCCTCCGGGAACGGGAAAAACAACTCTTGCAAAGGTAATTGCAGGAACAACAAGTGCCGATTTCCATCAGATCAATGCTACCGTGGCAAGTAAAAAAGATATGGAGGCAGTGGTGGAACAGGCAAAAAACACATTGGGAATGTATGGAAAAAAGACCATACTGTTTATCGATGAGATTCACCGTTTTAACAAGGGACAGCAGGATTATCTGCTGCCGTTTGTGGAGGACGGTACACTGATTCTGATCGGAGCCACCACGGAAAATCCATATTTTGAGGTAAATTCGGCACTGATATCCCGCTCGATTGTATTTGAGTTAAAGCCGCTGGAAAAACAGGATATTCTGGAATTAATCCACCGGGCGGTCTATGATGAAAAAAAAGGAATGGGAGCATATCATGCAGAGATCGATGAGGAAGCGGCCAATTTTCTGGCAGATATTTCCGGCGGGGATGCGAGAATGGCATTGAATGCCGTAGAACTTGGAATCCTTACGACGGATCGGGATGATAACACCGGAAAAATACATATTACCCTGGAAGTTGCTGAACAATGCATCCAGAAAAGGGCAGTCCGCTATGACAAAGATGGGGATAACCATTATGACACTATTTCTGCATTTATTAAAAGCATGCGGGGGTCGGATCCGGATGCGGCAGTGTATTATCTTGCCAAAATGCTCTATGCAGGAGAAAGTGTTACTTTTATTGCAAGACGTATCATGATCTGTGCCTCGGAAGATGTGGGAAATGCAGATCCGAATGCCCTGGTTGTAGCCGTGGCAGCAGCAAATGCGGTACATCAGCTTGGGATGCCGGAAGCAAGAATTGTATTATCCCAGGCTGCCATCTATGTGGCAACCGCACCAAAGAGCAATGCTGCCTACGGAGCGGTTGACAAAGCTTTGGAAGTTGTAAAGAATGCGGCATCATCCGGAGAAAACATGGAAGTGCCAGTGCATTTAAAGGATGCACATTATAAAGGGGCTGCAAAGCTTGGACATGGAGCCGGTTATTTATATGCACATGACTATCCGAATCATTATGTCCGTCAGCAGTATCTTCCGGATGCTCTTATAAATGAACATTTTTATGAGCCAACCAGGATGGGATACGAAGAGAAAATCAGAAAACATATGGAAATGATAAAAGGAGACGGGAGGTAAGTATGAAAGAGCTGATAGATAAACTTTCCCTGGGGATTATCGATTATGAGAATCCTAAAGTGTTCGTAGATCAGGAAGAAATTGAAGCTGTGCTGATGCCGGGGGAACTGCAGGAAAGTTCCTTCTGCGTGATCAACCAGGGGCAGGGAAGATTAAAAGGGGTTTTGTATTCTTCTTCCCGGCATTTGAAAATAAAGACGAATATGTTTTCCGGCGATCGCACAAGGATTGTCTACCGGGTGGATGCCGGTGATTTAAAACCGGGGGAAACACTGGAAGTCACGATTTCCATTGTTTCAAACGGCGGAGAAATTTATCTGCCGGTAAAGCTGCAGGTTTCTGAGCAATATGCCATGACTTCACTTGGAAAGATCAATAATATCTTTCATTTTGCCGATCTGGTGCAGAAGAATTATGAAGAGGCATTACGCCTGTTTGTATCCCCTTCCTTTGAAGAAATATTTTTAAAAAATGACTATATCCTGCGGGCAAAGTACCAGGTACTTCTGCAGGGGGCGGATAAAAATATCGCTATGGATGAATTTTTGATTGCCGCAAATAAGAAAAAGGCAGTTTTGCTCTGCACAAAATCCGACAAAAAATATTATCGCAATTTTGGACTCGATGACAGGGACACACTGGTTCTGCAGAAAGAACACTGGGGATATTTAAAAGCAGATATTACCGTAGATTCTGATTTTCTGGAATTTACCAGAACAATGGTAACACAGGAGGATTTTGATGGAAATACCTGTGAAATACCGTATGTCATCTGTGCTAAAAAGCTGCGTGCCGGTAATAATTATGCAGTGATTACCATAACCTCCGTGCATAATATTATCCGAATTCCCGTGTGCGTCTATAAGAACCACAGAAACGGGGAGCTGGTAAAGGACAGCAATTATCTTCTGGCAAAGAAAGAAATGATACATCTGTATCAGATTTATCTGTCCTTCCGCATGAAAAAAATATCCTTCGCTGGCTGGACGGAAAGTTCCTTAAAAACTATTACGCAGATGCGCAGACTGGGAAAAGACGATGTATTTACAAAACTTGTCTATGCCCAGCTCATGATGACACAGGGCAAGGAAGTGGAGGCGAAGATTAAGCTGGAAGAAGCAGAAAAACAGCTGCAGGAAGATTCGCCGGCGGAACTGAAATGTTTTGCATATTATATCCGGGCATTAAAAGAGCGTGATGAAAGTGTGACTGAAGAAATGAAGAACCGGATCCGGAAGTTATATGAGCAGGGGAATGACCGCTGGCAGCTTCTGTGGTTCTTATTCTATCTCGACAGCAGTTACGACAGAAATGAAAGTCTTAAGATGATACGGACCAAAGAACTGTACGATCGTGGCATGAGAAGCCCTCTGATGTATTATGAGGTCCTGATGGTATTAAATGAAACACCGTCACTGTTAAGAATCCTGGATGCATTTGAAAAATCTGTGATCCGTTTTGGCATAAAGACAGGTATGGTTTCTGAAAAACTTGCGGGACGGATTCGGGATATCTGCAGTATGGAACGCGTATTTGAAGAAGATACCTTCCGGATACTGACCGGTCTGTACGGACAGTATGGGAGTGACGAGCTGCTGGGAGAGATTACTGGTATGCTCATAAAAGGTGCAAAAACAGAGAACAGATACTTTGAATGGTACGATCTGGCGGTGCAGAAGAATCTGAAATTAACCGGCCTGTATGAATATTATATGCAGTCCATCAGTTTTGAATACGAGGGAAGAATCCCGGATGTTGTATTATTGTATTTTGTATACAATCTTACCCTGAAAGGGGAAAAACTGGATTTTCTCTATAAGAAAGTAGTGGAATATAAAGAGGAAGCCGGACAGATCTATCGGATGTATTACCGGATTATGGAAAATTATGTGCAGGAAAGTATTCTTAAGGGCAGAATGAATGATAAACTGGCGGTGGTATATAAGGATTTGTTAAAAGATGCAGTTCCGGCAGCCGAATATCTGGAAAAGCTGGCAGATATTTTAAATACCTGTATGATAACCTGTGACGATCCGGCGATCCGGGAGGTTATTGTTATACATAAAGAAATGTTAAAAGAAGAGAGAGTATTTCTGACGGGACAGAAGGCTTATCTAAGAATTTTTTCCGAGGATGCGGCACTGGCATTTGTGGATGTGCATGGGAACCGATATATGAAAACCGTCAGCTATCATATACAGAAGCTGTTATCAAAAGAAAAGCTGCTGGAACTCTGTTATGAGGCCCACAAGGATCATCTGGGGTTACTGATTTATTTCTGTGATAAATACCTCTGTTATCAGAAATATGTTCCGCGTGCAGTGGAGATTATGGAGAAACTGATCCGGACGGCAGATATCGTAAAGGGATATAAGCAGTTTCTGCAGCAGAAGGTGATTGAATACTATGCATCGAACAGTACGGATGTACAATTCCGGGCATATCTGAATGCTGTGGATCCGGCGGGACTGGATTCGCAGGCAAGACTGGAAATTATCCGGCAGTGTTTAAAACGCGGCCTGTACGAAAGGGCATTTCAGCTGATTACAAAATATGGCTGTACCTATATGGATGCCAAATTACTATTCCGCTGTGCGGATAAAATCATACAACCGGGAACGGCGGCGGATGAAAATCTGATGGAAATAGCAGTGACCGCATTCTGGCATGGAAAATACAATGAAAATACACTGAATTATATCAGCAGATATTATTTTGGTTCTACCAGGGAAATGTACCGGATCTGGAATGCAGTAAAACGGTTTCAGTGTGAAAGCCGGGAGCTGGAAGAGAGAATCATTGTCCAGATGTTATTTACCGGAGAATACAGCAACCATATCGGAAGTGTATTTGAATCATACATCGAAAACGGAGCTGCGGCAAAGGTAAAACGGGCATATCTGATCCGCAAGTCCTATGATTATTTTGTACGGGAAACCGTGATTGACGAAAAAGTATTCCGACATATTGAACGGGAACTGCTGAACAAAGAGGATGTACATTATCTGTGTGAACTGGCATGGCTGCGGTATCAGTCCGACAGGGAAGAACCGGAGGAGAGGCAGATTCAGTTAAGTAGAAAAATATTGTATGAAATGTGCGAAAGAAATAAAAAATACAATTTTTTCAAAAAGTATGCAAAATATTTCCCGATACCCGAGGAACTTGAGAATAAGACCATTCTGGAATATCGCAGCATACCGGATCGGAAGATTCTGCTTCATTACAGAAATGAAATGGCAGAAGAAGAATATCATACGGAAGAAATGAGAAATTCCTGCTATGGAATTTACACGAAGGAATTTGTTCTGTTCCATGGTGAAACCATAAAGTATTATCTTACCGAAGATGACGGAGAGAGTGAAAGCATTCCACAGAGCATGGAATTGCGGGCAGAACAGGATACGATCGGAAGAAATACCCCATATGGTCTGCTCAATAACATGATTCTGTGCCGGGAAATGCGGGAAGAAAATACCCTGGGCGATCTTATGACGGATTATTATGTAAAAAAGAAAAGGAATGAAAGTATTTTTATGATCACCTGGAAGGAGAAATAAATGGAAGAGAAAATAATACGGTCACTTGGTATTGATCTGTCACCCGGATTTGCCAGTATATCCTACATGGAAGAAAAAGGAAGTGTTCCGGTTTCTATGAGTATCTGTGTGGATGATGAAAAATATATGATACCGATGCTATTATATAAAAAAGAGAATACCGGGGAATGGCTTGCCGGCGATGAGGCAGGTTTCGCTGCTGAAAATGGCAGACCGGAAAATCTGGCAGACCGGATTGATCTTTTGTTTCAGCAGCAGGAAGTAAAATATATCGAAGGAAAAGAATATTCCGGAGAAACCCTGCTGCAGGAATATATTCGTATCCTGTTCCGGAAAGCTCGGGAAAGAATCGGATTTACCACGGTGAATCATATTATAGTTACTTCGGATTCTCCCGATATCCGGTTAAAACATCTGGTCAGTGGGTTGTTTCAGACACTTGGATTTGCAAAAGAAAAGATTCATGTAAAGACACATACGGAAACTTATGTTTCTTATGTGTTATGCAATAAGAGAGAAATCTGGGCAAATGACGTAACACTCTTCCAAATGGATGAGAATGAATTTATCTGTCAGAATATTACAAAGCGGAGAGTAAAAAACGGACTGGTAATATTTGTGGAAGAAGAGAATCTTACCGGACGGATAAGCTATAATATGTTAAAGACAAAAAGCGGCAGAGAACAGGCAGATGATATTCTGCTTTCATATCTGCAGGAAGATTATAAGACACATATTGTAAGCTGTGTATTTTTTACAGGAATCGGATTTTACGATAACTGGTACCGCAAATCGGCTGCCGAAATATGCCGCAGAAGAAAGGCATTTAAGGGAATGAATCTCTTTGCAGATGGTGCGGCAGTGTCCATACAGGATGAAGAATATAAGGATATTCTGATTCTGTGTGAAGGAAAAACACTGCTAAATATCGGAATCCTGATTGAAAAAGAAGGAAACGAAGAAGAATTTTCCATGCTGCGCGCCGGACAGAGCTGGACAGAATCACATAACAGCCAGGAACTGATTGTGGATGATATCAGTCATGTCAGTCTGGTAATCAGTTCGCCGTTTCAGGAAGAAAGACAGCTGATTGAGGTGGATTTTGATGAGTTTCCACAGAGACGGGACAAAACCATGTGCATAGAGGTTGAACTGGGATATGTCAATGAGAAGAGTTTTGAGATTACAATATCGGATAAAGGATTTGGTCCGTTTTTTGCATCATCCGGAAAGAAAATAAGAAAGAGAATTTCTCTGTAAAGACAGGAGGAGAAAAATGAGCGGATTAATTTTGACGGAAAGAAAACAAGGTGCAGGGTTTTGTGTGAAAAATTCAGATATGGTTCTTACATCCATGGCAGAACTTTGTTATTATATTTATCATAATATCTATGCGTTGGATGCCGGATTTTTTGACGAAGATTTTTTTGATTTTCTGAAAGCGATGGAACAGGATGCACTGATACAGAAATTGAATATTGACATTTTATCAGGCAGGCATTACACGGTTTTTGCAGAGGATGTGATTTTGTATACAGATTATTATTCCACAGAAGAAAAAAAAAGAATCAGCCGGGAGTTTCAGAAGATAAAAAACCGCACACCTGCGGAAAATGAAAAGGCAAGGGCGGATTTGTTATACCATCAGGGCAGGACAGGAGAAGCCCTCCGGGAATATCAACTGCTTTTACAGCTGCCTCCGGAGAAAACAGAAGATGAAATCACTGCGGATACCTGGAATAATATCGGAGTGATAAAAGTGAAGGCATTTCACTATAAAAAAGCACTGTTATGTTTTGAAAAAGCGGCTGATACGGCTGCAAAAGAAGAATATCTGGATAATCTGATCTGCACACTGCTTCTGTTGAAGGAAAATGAGAATGAAGCGGAAGCCGGAGAGGCAGAACGCATAAAAAGAGAGTATATGCAGAAATATCAGATTACACAGGAAGTCATGGATCGTTATGCTGCCGTGATTACGCAGGAAACACAGAGAATCGAAATGGAAGAAGAAACAAAGATATTCCGGCAGATGGTATCGGCAGAGGGGCAAACGGATCTGACGGAGTATTACAGAAATACGGGAAAGGTAATCGACGGGTGGAAAGAAGAATACAGAGAACAGGAAACAGAAAGGCAGTCAGAGTAAAACATGAAATTATTTTCCAGAAAGAAGAAAAAAGAAGAATTGCAATGGAGTGACAGCAGTAATTATAAAAGACATGAGCAATTAAATAAACAGCCGGAACTGCTTCAGAAGCCGGAAGAACCAAAAATCATGGAAACAGAAAGGGAAGAGCCTGTTATGCCCCATGACAGAAGAGAAGAAATACCGCATAGCAGACAGGAAAAAATGCAATATGTCAGGGACTGCTGTGATGAAATCCTGGAAAGTTCTGCACGGCTGACCGAGGCAAAGAAAGAATATAAGGCGGTAAATGCCTATATGGAAGATGTCCGGAGAGTAAAGCTGTCCGAAGAAGAAGACGGCGGACAGCTGGCATATTATTCCAGAAGAATACAGAATCTCAGGAAGGATCAGGAAAGTTACCGTAATTACGGAACAAAAATTCCGGAAAATATGTATCAGTATATTTCTGCGAATGAGAAAGATATGTCGGTGATTCTGAAAGAACTTCATGATGATGAGAATTATATGCAGGCATTGAAAACAGATCTGCACAATATTGAGGGAGAAAAATCGGCACTTATTTATGAGCAGAAGGACTGCCAGAAGAAAATAGCAGGAATGAGGACGATTGCCTATGTGATTATGGGAGCAATGGCGGTAGTGCTGGGCGGAATGTTTTATTTTCATCTGAATACGGATTATGATTTTACCATTGGAATCCTGCTGTCCATACTGGGAACGGCACTTGCAGTCGCATTGATCATGGTATATTACCAGAAAAATGTCCGTGAGATACGTCTGAATGAAAAGAAGATGAAAAAAGCGGTCGGTTTGTTAAATAAATACCGGCTTTTGTATGCAAATGTAAAAAGCAGGGTGGATTATACCTATAAAAAACTGGGAATCCGCAATTCCTATGAACTGAATAATTACTGGAGACTCTATCTCACGGCGAAAAAAGAACGGCAGGCCTATCATGGAATGTCGCGGGAGCTTGATGAGGCACAGGAACAGTATGATCTTCTGATTGACAGTATGGGATTATCCGATTCATCCGTGTGGAAAATGCAGATGAAGGCAGTAACGGATGCGTCTGTCATGAAAGAGATGGAAGATAGTTTAAACCGCAGAAAGAAAGGTCTGCGTAAAACTATGGATTTTAATAAAAAACAGATTGAAAAATATAAAGAAAAAGTAAAAGATCTGACAAGAAAAGAACCGGATCTGGCAGAAGAAATACTTAAAATCGTAGAGGAACGGGAAAATTCCCTGTAAGAAATTTTTCTTTACATTACAATTTAAGTGTGATAAAATCAAGGTCAATTAATTTACAAGACAAAAGGAGGAATTCATCCATGGGAATGACAATGACCCAGAAAATTCTGGCCGCACACTGTGGACTGGACAAAGTGGAAGCAGGACAGTTAATAGAGGCTGATTTAGATTTAGTATTAGGAAATGACGTTACTTCTCCGGTTGCGATTGGAGAAATGAAGAAGATGAATGTAGATGGCGTATTTGATAAAGATAAGATTGCGATTGTTCTTGATCATTTTACACCAAACAAAGATATAAAATCTGCAGAATTATGTAAATGTGCAAAGGAATTTTCCATTAAAAATGATATTACAAACTTTTTTGAAACAGGAGAAGTAGGTATTGAACATGCACTTCTTCCGGAAAAAGGACTTGTGGTAGCAGGAGACGTGGTAATCGGTGCGGATTCCCATACCTGTACATACGGTGCGTTAGGTGCATTTTCAACAGGAGTCGGTTCTACCGATATGGCTGCAGGCATGGCAACCGGAAAGGCATGGTTTAAAGTGCCGTCCGCATTAAGATTTGAACTTACCGGAAAGCCTGCAAAATGGATCAGCGGGAAAGATATTATCCTTCACATTATCGGATTAATCGGAGTGGATGGAGCATTATACAAATCCATGGAATTCTATGGGGATGGTATTTCCTATCTGACCATGGACGATCGTTTTGCCATGACAAATATGGCGATTGAAGCCGGTGCGAAGAACGGCATCTTCCCGGTAGATGAACTGGCGATTGAATATATGAAAGAACATTCCACAAAGGAATATAAAGTATACAATGCAGATGCAGATGCACAGTATGATGAAACCTATGTCATTCATCTGGATGAATTAAAGCCTACCGTAGCATTCCCGCATCTTCCGGAAAATACAAGAACCATCGATGAAGTCGGAGAAGTAAAGATTGACCAGGTTGTAATCGGTTCCTGTACAAACGGAAGAATGGAGGATTTAAGAATTGCAGCGAAGATCATGGAAGGCAGACATGTGGCAGAGCATGTAAGAACGATTGTAATTCCTGCTACACAGAAGATTTATCTTCAGGCAATCGAAGAAGGACTGATCTCCACCTTTATTAAAGCAGGTGCTGCAGTCAGCACACCAACCTGCGGACCTTGCCTCGGTGGACATATGGGAATCCTTGCAAAAGGCGAGAGAGCCGTTGCAACCACAAACAGAAACTTTGTAGGACGTATGGGAGATCCGGAATCTGAAGTTTATCTTGCAAGCCCTGCAGTAGCAGCAGCATCTGCAATTACAGGAAAGATTTCATGTCCATGTGAATTAGGTTTATAAAGGTATGTCACGATAGAAAGGAAATACAATGAAAGCTAAAGGAAATGTTTTTAAATTTGGAGATAATGTAGATACAGACGTAATTATTCCAGCCAGATATTTAAATGCTCCGGATCCTTCGGAGCTTGCAAAACACTGCATGGAAGATATCGATGTTGATTTTGTAAAGAAAGTACAGAAAGGGGATATAATTGTTGCAAATAAGAATTTCGGATGCGGATCTTCCAGGGAACACGCACCGATTTCCATTAAGGCAGCAGGTGTAAGCTGTGTCATTGCCGAAACATTTGCAAGAATTTTTTACCGTAATGCAATTAATATCGGACTTCCGATTATCGAATCAGCAGAAGCTGCACAGAATATTGAAGCAGGAGATGTGGTAGAAGTTGATTTCGACAACGGCATGATTTATGACAGAACAAAGGGAACAGAGTATAAGGGACAGGCATTCCCTGAGTTTATGCAGAAGATTATTCAGGCAGAGGGATTGATTAATTATATTAATAATAAGTAATAGTGGGAGTTTATAAATGAAGAATAGTTTGATGAGAAAATACAGGCCGCAGATGATATTGTTCCTGATTATTGTAATTGAGACAGGAATATTTACCGGACTTGTACAGTACAGAAACTATATACAGAAAAAACAGGCAGAGGATGAAAACAGGCAGAGGATGAATCACTGGCTGCAATAACCACGACAGTAGAGACCACACAGCAGGCACAGGAAGATGCACCGGAGGAAATAACCACACTGGAAAATCCGGTCCGTGATAAGAATGCGGCGAAAGATGCCTATAAGAAAGATGGCATCAGAATCGTCTGCCTGGATCCGGCATTGGGCGGTTATGCAAAAGGAAATGAATCCGAGGTGGAAGATTCGAAAACGGAGAGCCAGTATAATCTGGAGTTTGCACAGCTAATTAAGTCAGAATTAAACAATCAGGGTGTGGTTGTTTATATGACAAGAGAAGATAACAAATCCGTGGACGATTCTGATCGTACCGATCTGGCGAATAATGCCTATGCGGATTTGCTGGTATCGCTGAACCGGGAAAGTTATGACGGAAGCAGTAAAAAGAGCGGAGTGACGGCATGGATTCAGCATGACAGTCCGGATTTGTCAAAGAATGCGGCGGAGAGAATTCTTTCTGCACTAAAAAAAGTTGGTGCAACTGTAAATGCGGTAGATGCCGGAACGAATAAATCCACGTCCGAAGATTATTCCATAAATAAGAACTGTATCGGACCGAGTCTTGTACTTGGTATGGGATCGGTTCTGAATGAATCAGATATTACGGATTACGAAGAAAATAAAGAAGAATATGCAAAGGCAGTTGTAGATGCGATTGTAGCGTGGATGGATGCTCAGGGCTTATAAGCCCTGAGTTTTTTTGACAGATGAACGGAATTGTAACAGGCATGGTAGGCTTCCGAGTCCATGCCGTCAATATAATTTTTGGTATACTGGATCGAAAGTCCTTTTTCACTGAGAAGATCCACCGCTTTATTATATGCGATGGCGGCTTCTTTCTCGTCACGGAACCTGCCGATTAAGTAATCCCCGTTGATATGGATTTTGGCGGTATATAAGATACGTCCCTGGTTATCCTCTCTGGAAACACCATAATAGCGGTTAATAATGTGGATATTCTTATAGCGGAAATCGGTATCATCCCCGTTTACAAAACGGTAGTCCTTGCCGGCAACCGCAAAATTCTTGATGCCGTACCGGTTTAAAATATTCAGCTGCATACCGTAATCAGCGACAAAAAGATGGCCGCCCCGCTTCATAATGGTGTGTGTGGAATAGAAAAACAAATCATCTACATCGAATTTTAAAATCATTTCTTCCGAAAGATAGTATTCAAAATAATGCGGTTTCAGATAAATCGGTGTTTTAAAATATAGGTGGTTATCCCGGAAATTCAGAATACTTACCCATTTTGCAAAGGCGAGGACGGGAGCTTTTTCCTGGTAGGAAGCAAGGGTAAGGCTTTCGTCCGTACACAGAAGAAGCGCCTCCTCGTAGGCAAGTCCCGCCTGTTCTTCCGAAGAGAAACTGCCAAGGCTGATATGTTTATTCTGAAATGTAAAAGAAGAGCGGTAATATGGAGTTCCGTCCTTTTTGTATGTGATAAATACTCCTTTTTTCATGTTGGTTCCTTTCCTGGGATTCTTTTTTGGGTAATTGCGAAACTCATAATTTATC
>FR900141.1:532-893 GCA_000437755.1 Roseburia sp. CAG:303 | reverse complement strand
ATTTAAGTGTTTCGCAATTACCTAATCATCAGGTAATATAAAAGGAGGTTTTTCAATATGTCAAACAGATTTATCTTAAATGAAACATCCTACCACGGTGCAGGTGCAATTCAGAGTATACCGGCAGAAGTGAAATCAAGAAAGCTGACGAAGGCTTTCGTATGCTCCGATCCGGATCTCGTGAAGTTCGGAGTAACAAAGAAAGTAACCGATGTACTGGAAGCAGCAGGACTTGATTATGAGCTGTATTCCAATATCAAACCAAATCCGACGATTGAAAATGTACAGAGCGGAGTTGCTGCATTTCAGGCAGCGAATGCAGATTATATCATAGCAATCGGCGGCGGTTCTTCGATGGATA
>FR900141.1:0-522 GCA_000437755.1 Roseburia sp. CAG:303 | reverse complement strand
CGGCGGTTCTTCGATGGATACTGCAAAAGGTGTCGGTATCATCATTGCAAATCCTGAATTTGCAGATGTCAGAAGCCTCGAAGGTGCAGTTGATACCCCGAATAATAGTATTCCAATCCTTGCAGTACCTACAACGGCAGGAACGGCAGCAGAAGTTACGATTAACTATGTTATTACGGATGTGGAGAAGAACCGGAAGATGGTTTGCGTAGATCCACATGACATTCCAGTGGTTGCTTTCGTAGATCCGGATATGATGTCATCCATGCCGAAAGGCCTGACAGCGGCTACCGGTATGGATGCACTGACACATGCGATAGAAGGTTATATTACAGCCGGGGCATGGGAACTTTCCGATATGTTCCATCTGAAGGCAATCGAGATTATCAGCCGTTCGTTAAGAGGCGCAGTAGAAAATACTCCGGAAGGAAGAGAAGGAATGGCACTCGGACAGTATGTTGCGGGCATGGGATTTTCAAATGTCGGTCTGGGTATTGTCCACTCCATGGCACATCCGCTCGG
>FR900140.1:6868-24200 GCA_000437755.1 Roseburia sp. CAG:303 | reverse complement strand
TTTTTACCAAAAGGCGGATATTCGGAGTTTTCAGCCGAATATCCGCCCTTCTTCTACATTTCTAACTTAAAAGTTCTTACTGCTGGTTCCTACTAATACATAACTATAGTTTACTTTCTTATAACCTTTATTTACACCTCGTATAGGACTTCCACTTATATTAGAAATGGATGCGGCTGCCCTGTTTGTTCCAAAACCACTTGCTGAATAATTCTTGTCATAACTACCTATTTTTGACGTTATTGTAAGTGTATCTTTCATATCATAACTTACGGATGCACCAGAATTCTGATATGCACAGGAACCGGTTGCAAATCCGGAATTGCAGGCTGGCTGTGAAACATAAAATCCATCTGCCGCAAAAGCAGATATACCCTGGGCTGTTGTTAATGCAGTGATAATTCCAACTGCTGCTAATTTCTTTATACTTAATACCATATGGTTCTCCTTTATTCTCTTTACAATGCTTACAAAACCTGTTATATTAGTATCATCCACATCTTATGTAAAACATTTCTGCCCGAATTGCCCTTTCATAATTTGTGGATTTCTTCTTTTCTTTTGTTCCTTGCACGAAAGCATCCTGTCTTTCTCACAGGCTCACCTCCTTTCACCCCTTATCCATATTTATCCCCTTTTTTTCTGTCGTTTTAAAGCCACAGTCCTGACTTTTTCTGCTGCACATGGCAGCTGCAGCATAGCAGACATAATAATTCCTACTGCTATACATACAGCTATCCTGTATAATTTCAAAACAGCACATAACATATAGATTACCAGAAACAGAACTGCCAGAACGGCTGTGATTTTCTTATATCTGCTTCTTTCATCTTCTTCCAGCTTTCTGTTTTCATTTTCAACAGGACTAAACAATACCAGACTAAATGATGCCGCTACCATTGCCGCTGTTATCATGATTCCGTACCGGATAACTCCCGTAAGATATATGCATATTGTACAAATAATACATGAACTGAAAATACATGTATGCATATGCTTTGCATGAAACCCTCCGGAAAATTTTCGTATACACAGAAATGGAATGATAAACAGGATTCCTTCCATGATTTTTCCCATCAATGCCCCGGTTATCATAACCAGAATTAACGGAAATACCTGTGATACCAGTGTATACACTGCATATACATACAGTTCTTTTTCACTCTCATCTATTATGCTGTTTCTTGCCAGGCTGTCTGCCATCCGCTCTGCAATACGGGTTAACATTACTTATGTTTCCTGAATTTTTTCAACTCTTCCGGTGCCTTTGGCTGATACACAAACATACAGGAAGTTGAATTAGCTTCTGACTTTAACATTCCATCCAGCACCCCTTTTATGGTTTTCATTGTTGTACTTTTTAAATCTTTTTTCATTTTTATCAGATTCTCCTTTCATTTCTGTTGTATTTGATTTGCAATTTCATCATAGCAGATTCTATTTTCCATGTCTACCCCTCCTGCGCGAACGGTCGTTTTTTTAACCGAACGGTAAGCATACCGGCTTGTCATATCTATTTTTTTTCGTTATAATCATATTCAGGATACATTTTAGGAGGTCTTTATGCGTATAACCATATGTGATGATGATAAACTCATTACTTTCCAGCTAACCGAATATCTGAACGAATTTTTTCAAAATTCCGGATTTGAAATGCCGGAGATAATTACTTATAATTGTGCAGAAGATTTACTGGCGGATCCTGCCAGAATGGATCTCGTTTTTCTTGATATTGAAATGCCCGGACTGAACGGTATTTATGCCGGCAACCACCTGTACAACCGGAATCCCGAAACACATATTTTTGTAATAACTTCCCATATGAAATATCTTGATGATGCCATGCGCTTTCATGTATTCCGTTACCTGTCAAAGCCTCTGGATAAAGACCGCCTGTTCCGCAATCTGAATGATGCTCTTACAAAATATGACGTTGCCGCGGATCAGATTACCATCAAAACTGCTGATAACTTTTATAAAATCGCTCTGCAGGATATTATTTTTGCAGAAGTAATCAACCGTAAAGTTATCATTCATACCATTACCGCTGAGTATGTTTCTGTTTTTAATTTCCAGTACTGGACAGATACTTTATCCGCTGACTATTTTTTTCAGCCCCATAGATGTTTTATTGTCAATATGTACTTTGTATCCCGTTTTGACCGGCTTTACATTTATCTTTGCCATGACAGATACAAGGCACTTTTAAGCCGGAGAAAATACGCTGAATTTAAAGATCATTATTTACGTTTTATTGAAATGAGGTAGTTTATGATTTCCATTTTATATGCACTTATTTACTTATGTGAAGGTTATATCTTCTTTTATTACACAAATCATATTTTTACCCGCAGGAAAAAAGGGCTGCTGGTTTCTGCTTCCTGCATTGTCTGCGGATATCTTATGAATTATCTGATTTCTTTCCAGAATAATACACTCTTGAATGTCATTTTGTTTTTAACGGTAAATGCACTGCTCATTTATCTTCTGTACCAGACCGGTCCGGTATCAGCCATATTTCATTCCCTTCTTCTCTGTATTCTGATGGGCGGAAGCGAGCTTATTATTTTAAATACGGTTTTAAAATTAGCATTTGATTTCCAGCCGGATCAAATCGATCCGTATCATCTGGTCATGCTCACAATCCTAAGCAAGCTGTTTTATTTTCTTCTTACTTATCTTGTGGTACAGCTGTTTCCGGGGGACAGAAAATACTCCGGAAACAGAAAACAGAGAGCGCTTATTTTGATTGTAATTCCTCTCTTTTCATTTTTTCTGATTATTACATTTATGTTTATTTCACAGACAACCCGACTGACCGGTTCCCTGAATTATCTGGTCTCCTGCTGCTGTCTCCTTTTGCTCATCATGAATTTATTTATTTTCTGGTATTATGAAAATAATTTAAAAAGGGATATAAACTTTGCTAATTTACAGCTTCAGATCCAATACGAAAAAGATATGACCGCATACAATAAACGTGTAATCGAGCAATATGAAAATCATCGTATTATCATTCATGATATCAAAAAACATCTGATTTCCATCAGTCTGCTAAACCAGAAACAGGATTACGAAGCCATTGACCGCTACCTGTCAAATCTTTTACAGTCAGCTGATTTACAGGAGAATCTCCAGGTTTCTGACCAGCCGTTTTTAAATTCTCTTCTGCTGCGCTATAAACAGGAATGTACCAAACAAAAGATTTCATTTTTCACGGATATCCGGAGTGGTGTTATTTCATTTCTAAATGAAAGTGATCTGACCTCCCTTCTGTGCAATCTTCTTGACAACGCAATGGAAGCCGCCTGCGATATACCCGGTGCTTTTATCGAACTGCGTATTGAAAAACGTGAAAATACAAATATTACCTTAATCGTACTGGTTAATTCCAGCCGAATAAATCCGCTTTTACCGGATAACAGCCTGCTGCGTTCCCATAAAGAGCCTTCTTTGTTTCATGGGCTTGGCATGAAAAGTGTGCGGCGTGTACTTGATAAATATCATGGCGATATTACATATCATTACGACACTTCCAATAACACTTTTCATACCGTATTATGTGTAATGGAAAATGATTAACACTTTCTCTTATACCATATCTTTCTTTTATATTCAATGGCTTGAGGGCAAAACAACCTGAACGGTACGGATAACGACCTGAACATCTGCCGGCTTTTCTTGTCACAAAATTCTCTTCATGATATACTTAGGCAGTAGGATGTCGGAGTCAAAAAGCAGTTCTCTGCGTAATAATTTGCAGACATCCGTTTAACATTTTTATTTTTTCGAGGTGACTATGCAAAAAGTTTTAATTGTAGAAGATGATACTATCCAGCTTAATATGTTATATCAGACAATTCATGATGCCTATCCTTCATGGAATATTTTTTGTGTTTCCGATTATGCAGCGGCAGACCGTCTGATTCTTGATTCCCTACAGAAGAGTGCTTCTTTCACCCTGTTTCTGCTTGATATCCAGCTTACCAAAGATATTGGAAACAGGGATGGATTTTTTCTGGCAAAAGGAATTCGTCAACACTCTGCCTATTATCAGACACCCATTCTATTTCTTACCGCTGTTTCTGATGAAAACTATTTTGCCTTATCCAACTTTCACTGTTACAATTATATTTCCAAGCCTTATACTGATGCTGATATCCGATACCAGCTCCAGCAGATGCTGATGACCGGTTATCTGCAAAATAATACACTTGAACTGACTGACACCCAACGGATTCTTCACCGTACTTCCTTTTGTGACATTCTGTATATAAAATCTGCATACCATGTACTATCCGTTTTCTGTGAAGCGGATTTCTTTCAAACCAGACAATATTCTCTGGAATCCATTCTGCCTATGCTGGACAAAGATTTTATACAGTGCCATAAGCAGTACATTATAAATACTTCCAAAGTACTGCACCTGGATATTACCTCCAAAATAGTAACTTTAACTTCAAATGATTCTATCCCCGTAGGAAAATCTTTTCTACAGGATATAGAACGCTTTTACAGGAAAGGAACTCCCAATGACTGATTTCATAAATTTTTTATCAACCATACTTGAATTTTGCTGTATATACTTTATGGTCCACTCCTTTTTAAAAAAAGGATTCCGCCCTTCATCCATTGATATTACTGCCTGTGTTTTTATTATTACTCTGCTCAACCTCATCCCACAGGACAACAGTGCCGCCTTATGGGTACTCGGTCAGCTTTCCTATCTGTTCTATGTTACAGCTGTAGGTTCCAGAAATATTTTTAACAGTCTGCTTCTGTATTCCCTGACTACCTGCCTGTTGCTTAGTGCCGAATTTGTCATGGTTATTATCCTGTACTTTATTCCTGATTCTTTTCCTGTGGCGGATAGTATTCTGGGAAACACCGGTTCTTTTTTGCTGCTTTTTCTTTTGTTCCACTTCACGCCAGTTTCCGGTCTGTACCACACACTGCTGCATGCGGCCAAGCTGTTTCAGCTGCTTCTGGTAAATACATATCTGATTTTTTTCTTCCTGCTGTTCTGGTTTAAATCAAGCCAGCTCCAGGTATATAACAACATACTTCTGTTTGCGGTCTTTGTAGCCCTGCTTATTATTCTGAATATTGCGGTACTATACTATGATATGAAATTACAGAAACAGGAGCAGCTTCTTCTGTCCTACCGGAAAAATATTCCGATTTATGAATCGCTCATTGATGATATCCGTTCCAGCCAGCACGAATATGCAAACCGTATACAGGCACTTTCCCTGCTGCCGGTTACCTGCAAAGATTACGAAACTCTTTGTACCGCACTGAAAGAACATACCAGAGAATATTCACACCCCCTGCATGCCTATTCACTTCTCCAGACAAATATGCCGCTGCTTTCCGCATCCCTTTATAATCTGATGAACCGGGCTGCCAAAAATGAAATTACGGTTCACTTTGATGTTGTTTCCTCCCAGTTAAAAAGTCATGCACCCGAATACATTCTGGCTGATTTGTCCTGTATCCTCCTGCAGAATGCCATAGAAGAATGTGTACCTGACGATTATATTTATGTATTTATGGAAACCCGTGGGGAACAGTTTTACTTTGAAGTCCGGAACCCTTCCAGACGCAGCTATACCCGCCAGGAATTACTTCACTTTTTTGACAAAGGAGTTTCTTCCAAACCTGCGTCTGCAAATCATGGTCTGGGACTATTCTATTTAAAATCCATGATTGACAAATACGATGGAACCGTCGGCTGTGAATGTGTTTCTTTCGATAAAACTTTTTGGACCGTATTTAAGTTTCAGATATAAGATCCGTTTCCCCACAAAAAATACCGACCTTCAACCGTCATTTTTATCTGACTGCCGAAGATCGGTATTCATTTCCGGAATATTCTTCCGTTCCTCTATTCTCTTTTAAATTACCTGCAATTTAAACTTCTGTTCTTCTTTCTCGCTGTCCACAATCTTTATGGATGCTCCCAGGCTGCGTAACTTCGTATCAAAGTTCTCATAGCCTCTCTGGATATAATGAATATCCTCTATCGTGGTATAACCTTCCGCACACAGACCGGCAAGCACCAGTGCAGCACCGGCACGCAGATCCAATGCATTTACATTCGCTCCGGTAAATCCGTCCACGCCTTCTATGATCGCTACATCACCTTTTACCCGGATCTTTGCACCCATCTTGGTCAATTCATCCACATATTTAAAACGGTTTTCAAATATGCTTTCCGTTACCGTACTTGTTCCCTGTGCCAATGCAAATACAACCGTAATCTGCGGCTGCATATCTGTCGGGAATCCCGGATATGGCAATGTCTTAACCTGTGAACATTTCTGAATCTGACTTCCGACTACCCGGACTGCATCATCATATTCTTCCACACTGCATCCTACTTCATACAATTTTGCGGTTAATGCTTCCAGATGTTTCGGTATTACATTCTTTACAAGGATATTTCCTCTGGTTGCTGCTGCTGCAAACATAAAAGTTCCGGCTTCTATCTGATCCGGAATGACGGAATATTCTGTTCCATGTAATTTTGGTACACCCTTAATACGGATAACATCCGTACCTGCACCTTTAATATTCGCACCCATGCTGTTCAGCATATTTGCCACATCTACGATATGCGGCTCTTTCGCAGCATTTTCAATTATGGTATTGCCCTCTGCCAGGGATGCTGCCAGCATAACATTAATCGTTGCACCCACGGTTACCACATCAAAGAAGATATGCGCTCCCGTCAGTCTCTCAGCTTCCGCAATAATCATGCCATATTCTATCTTTACATCTGCACCCAGCATGGAAAATCCCTTAATGTGCTGGTCGATCGGCCTGCTTCCAATATTGCAGCCGCCCGGCAGTGTTACTTCTGCCTTATCAAATCTGCCAAGCAATGCCCCCAGCAGATAATAAGATGCTCTGATCTTTTTAATATATTCGTTATCCGCATGAACGGACACAATCGTACTTCCATTAATCTTTACACAATGTCTGTTTACTCTGTGTACAGTCGCACCGATACCTTCAATCGCATCAATCAGGACGTTGATATCCTTTACATCCGGAAGATTATCTATGGTAACTGTTTCATCTGTCATAATCGCTGCAGCCAGTATACCCAGTGCTGCGTTCTTTGCTCCGCTTATTTCTACCTCTCCTGTCAAAGGAGTTCCACCTTTTATAATGTATTTATCCATTATACACCTCTATACAAATTCTACACAGACGGAAATACTCTGTCTGCTATATATATGCTCTCTTAATCTCAAATATTCATATAAAATCGAGGTCAAAAAGTCTTTTGACCTCAATGAAATGTATACAAATCTGCACACATGTATATTGATTATAACACAAAGAACGTATTTGTAAAGTTCGTTTTTGAGAAAATATCTGATTTATTGATAAAGGTATGGCTATGGATATTATCCACTATAATTTCAAAATACCTGTTCTGTGGTATATCCTGACTCTTCCTCATTCCTTTGAAACTATTGTTTTCTGAAGAGCCGACTTTATCACCTTTACCGCATCTTCTACAGACATTATCTGTGCATCTGCGGCATAAGTTTCTGTAATCTTAATCTTATCTGTAAAACTGCTCTGCTGTGTTTCTGAGGAAGCATCCTCTGTACTTCCATCTTCCTCTCCTGCTGCCATCACAATCGGCTTATTTACCGGTTCAATACTTGCTTCTTTTACCGGTCCGCAGTCCGCATTTTCAACTTTTGAATCCGCTGTTTCCCGGATTACTTCCTGCCGGGAATCATAGAAATCATCTTCATCATATGCAGCTTTTACGGTGTTTACCACCTCAGAGACATCCTCAAGGGAAGCCAGTACCACCGAAGTATCATCCACATTCAGAACATATGCTGTTTCTTCTTCCTGGGAATCATCGAATTCCCTGTGCATATTCTCTTCCAGTTCACTGTATTCTGTATTATTCGCTTCTGCTTCTGCAAATCCTTTTGCCCATGGAACCGACATCATAATACACATTCCGGCCACGATTGCTGCACCTGCAAAAAACAGTTTCATCCTTTTGCCATAATTTTTTATTTTACTCATATATCATTCCATGCCTTTCCGCATCTGCACCTTCCCTTTATGCAGGTTTTGCTTTGGCCCCTTACATAAGCACAAGTTATATTATAACAGTTTTTTGCCTTTTTGTAAAGTTTCAGGTTCATTTTTGGCACTTTGACTATAATCCTTCACAAAATTTTCACATATTATTTTCCCGTTTTTTTCATTTTTGTACATATCTCACAATTTTTTTCTTTCCTATTTGTATACATTGATGCCAGGATCAAAAGATGCCTTACGGATTGTTCCGTACTTCGTACTCCCACAATCCTGCCCTATATTCACATTTCTTGACTTTTCGGTATTTATCACATATAATGAACCATACACAAAGTTGCTTTACACCAGATATCAAGAATGGAGGATTTACAGTGAGAGGAAAAGCCCGCAAAGAAGATTTATTTACCATACCAAATATTCTCTGCTACATCAGGATTATACTCGTGCCGGTATTTGTTTACCTGTATCTGAATAATCATTACCTGTGGTCTGCAATCGTTGTGATCACGGCAACTCTGACCGATATGGCGGACGGATATATTGCACGACATTTTAATATGATAACCGACTGGGGAAAATTCATCGATCCGGTGGCAGATAAGCTGATGCAGTTTTCCATGCTTTTTGTCGTCATATTAAAATACCCTCTGTTCCTTATCGTAATCATCGAATATGCGTTAAAGGAATGTATTTTATTAATTGTAGGACTGTTTATTTATCATAAAGGATATAATCTGAACGGGGCAAATATGGCAGGAAAAGTCTGTTCTGCCGTATTCGACATCGTTATGCTGATTTTTATATTTATTCCGGAGCTTCCACAGACCTTTGCCCTGGCATCCGTCATTCTGGTTGCAGTTCTTCTGCTTATGGCTTTCTGTTCCTATCTCGGTGAATACAGGAAGTTATACCGGGAACAAATAAAAACAATAAAAACACAGAAATAAAAGTTTTATCACACACGTTTATCAGGAGGAGAATTTATTATGTATATTATTGCAGGTCTGGGAAATCCGGATGCACGTTACCAGAATACAAGACACAATGCCGGTTTTGATGCCATCGACGTTATCGCGGAAAAGAATCATATTCCATTGGACACCATTAAATATAATGCCTTATCCGGTTCCGGTTTTATCGGCGGTCAGAAGGTTCTGCTCGTCAAGCCCCTGACTTATATGAATCTGAGCGGCGAAGCCATTATCGAATTTGTCCGGTTTTTCAAAATCGATCCGGAAGATGAACTTCTTGTTATCTATGACGATATCAGCCTTGAACCCGGCAAATTAAGACTCCGCAGAAAAGGCAGCGCCGGCGGTCACAACGGTATCAAAAATATTATCGCCCATCTTGGCACGGAGAAATTCAAACGGATTAAAATCGGTGTCGGAAGCAAACCGGAAGGATGGGATCTGAAAGATTTTGTACTGGGACATTTTTCCAAAGAAGATCAGGCACTGATGCAGGATGCGTTTTCGCGTACCGCTGATGCAGTGGATTTGATAGTTGCCGATGAATTTGACAAAGCAATGAACACTTATAATTAAGCCAGGGAGGCAGCATGAACACTTATTTTACCGCCCCTTTATCGGGACTGAATGATTACAATCTGATAAAATCCGAATTAAACGGCAGCTCCGTACAATCATCCATACAGGTGACCGGAGCTGCCGATTCCGGCATGACACATTTTTCTGCAGCACTGGGCAGCAATTATAAATATAAAGTAATCGTAACATTCAGTGATGTACGCGCACGGGAAATTTATGATGATATGAAATCTTTTGATCCAAATACATTTTATTATCCGCCAAAAGATTTTATCTTTTTTTCTGCCGATGCCTACGGCAATCTGATCATACAGCAGCGTCTGGATGCCGTTTCCCACCTCATTTCAGGAGAAGAATTTACTTTAATCACTACCATTGACGGACTGATGGACCGGCTTGTTCCACTCGATCTGATTCGTAAAAACTGTATTCACCTGTCCTATGACGATACGATCGATGTAGAAGAACTGAAAACAGCCCTGGTTAATTCCGGATTTGAACGCACAGAGCAGGTCGAGACTGCCGGACAGTTTGCCGTCCGCGGGGGGATTATTGATATATTTCCAATGACCGGAGATGTACCATACCGGATCGAATTATGGGATGATGTGATTGACTCCATCCGCTCCTTCGATGCACTGAGCCAGCGTACCATTGAAAATATTGACGACATAGTAATTTATCCTGCTTCCGAATATATTCTGTCCCAGGAAGAAATTGCCCGCGGAATTGAAAAAATCCGTGAGGAAGCGTCTCTCCGTGAAAAAACACTCCGTGAGTCCTTTCACACAGAAGAAGCCCACCGGCTGTCCGTATGTATCAATGAATTTACGGAACGCTTATCCATCTCAAGAACCGGTGTATTCCTTGACAGCTTCATGACATATTTTTATCCGGAAACCATGACTCTTCCGGATTATTTTCCTGCCGAAGAAACCATTTTCTTCATCGATGAACCGGGCAGAATCGAAGAACGTGCAAATACCGTGGAAACTGAATTCCGTGAAAGCATGATAAACCGTATCGAAGGCGGATATATGCTGTCCGGGCAGACCGGTGTATTCTGTGACACAGCCGAAGCCCTTGCCCGACTTGCCTCAGTACGGACCGTATTATTTACCACACTGGAACAGAAATTAAAACATTTTAAACCCAAAAATAATTATTATATTTCCATGCGGAATATTAACCCATATAATAACAGCTTTGAACTTCTGGTACACGATCTCCAGCGTTACAAAAAAGAAGGCTGGTGCGTGCTGATCCTCTGCGGTTCCCGTTCCAAAGCCGCACGTCTGGCAGATACTTTATTTCATGATTATGAACTCAATGCTTTTGTCTGTGAAGATCCGGATCATCCCCCTGTACCTGGGGAGATTCTTCTTACCTCGGAAAATATCCACCGTGGCTTTGAATATCCGCTGCTTCGCTTTGCATTGATTTCAGAATCCGATGTTTTTGGTTCAAAGAAGAAGAGAAAAAAGAAAAAAAGCAATTATTCCGGCGAGAAAATCAATACCTTCTCGGACTTAAAGCCAGGCGATTATGTCATCCATGAAAATCATGGACTTGGCATTTACCGCGGAATTGAAAAAATCGTTGTCGATAAACTTTCCAGGGATTACATCAAGATCGAATATGGGGACGGCGGAAATCTCTACGTTCCGGCAACCCAGCTCGATTTAATCCAGAAACATTCCGGCAACAGCATGGATGGAGAATCCCCGAAATTAAAATTAAATAAACTTGGTTCCTCCGAATGGAGCAAAACCAAATCAAAGGTCCGCCGTGCTGTCAGGGATATCGCTGTGGATCTGGTAAAACTATACGCAGAACGGCAGGCAAAATCCGGCTTCCAGTTCAGCCCGGATACCATCTGGCAGACAGAATTTGAAGAACAGTTCCCTTATACGGAAACGGATGACCAGATGACCGCCATTGAAGATACCAAAAAAGACATGGAATCCAAAAAGATTATGGACAGACTGATCTGCGGTGATGTCGGATATGGTAAAACCGAAGTAGCAATACGTGCCGCCTTCAAAGCCATCCAGGACGGCAAGCAGGTAGCTTTTCTTGTCCCGACCACAATTCTGGCACAGCAGCATTACAATACATTTACCCAGAGAATGAAGGATTTTCCAGTTACTGTTGAACTCATGAGCCGGTTCCGTACCCCGGCACAGCAGAAACAGGCAATCGCCGGTTTAAAAAGCGGCCATGTCGATATCGTCATCGGTACACACCGGATTCTTTCCAAAGATATTATATTTAAAGATCTCGGTCTGCTTATCATCGATGAAGAACAGAGGTTCGGTGTCGGACATAAAGAGAAAATCAAGCAGTTAAAATCCAATGTCGATGTGCTTTCGCTGTCTGCAACCCCGATTCCTCGAACACTCCACATGAGTCTGATCGGAATCCGTGACATGAGTGTTTTAGAAGAACCGCCGGTAGATCGTCTGCCCATCCAGACCTATGTTATGGAATTTAACGAAGAAATGATCCGGGAAGCAATTAACAGGGAACTGGCAAGAAACGGGCAGGTATACTATGTGTACAACCGGGTAAATAATATCGAGGAAATTACAAACGAAATTCAGAAGCTTGTTCCCGATGCCGTAGTGCGCTATGCACACGGTCAGATGAGCGAGCGGAAACTGGAGCAGATCATGTACGAATTTATCAATGGCGAAATCGACGTTCTGGTTTCCACCACCATCATCGAAACCGGACTGGATATTTCCAATGTAAATACCATGATTATTCACGATGCCGATAAACTCGGACTTTCCCAGCTCTATCAGCTGCGCGGACGTGTCGGCCGTTCCAACCGTACCTCCTATGCTTTTCTGATGTACAAACGGGATAAAACATTAAAAGAAATTGCAGAAAAAAGACTTGCCGCAATCCGCGAATTTACCGACCTCGGCTCAGGCTTCAAAATCGCCATGCGTGATCTGGAAATTCGTGGCGCCGGAAATATTCTCGGTGCTGAACAGCATGGACATATGGATGCGGTTGGTTATGATCTGTATTGCAAAATGCTCAACGAAGCAGTCTTATTATTAAAAGGCGAAAAAACAGAAGATGACACCTACGAAACCACAATTGACGTAAAAATGGATGCCTATATTCCACCAAAATATATTGGAAACGAAATCCAGAAGCTTGCCATCTACAAGCGGATTGCGTCTATCGAAAATCTGGAAGAATATCAGGATATGCAGGATGAACTTACCGATCGATTCGGTGATATTCCATCCGTTGTTGACAATCTCTTAAAGGTTGCACTGATCAAGTCCTCCGCCCATGCCGCCGGCATGACGGAAATCAGTGGTGACAAAAACACACTGGTATTCCATATGCATCCGCACGCCCATATCAATACCGACAAGATACCGGAATTAATTAATAAATACCGCGGTGATCTGAAGTTCAGCACCGGAAACGATCCATTCTTCACATACAAACCGAGGAAAACACCGAAAAATACAAAAGAAATTCTTGCTGCCATGCAGCTTGTCATTGATGAAATCTCCTGATTTCACAATATCCGAAAAAATAATACAGAACATGAAAGCTGCCATTATGATATTCATAATGGCAGCTTTCGTATAAAGAAAGGAGTAAGAAACTAATCTTCTTCTGATAACGCTATCTGATATTTTTCAAGAATCTCATTTTGTATCCTTGCTCTTGTATCTGAATTAATTGGATGTGCGATATCCCTGTATTCGCCATCCGCAGCCTTCTTGCTGGGCATTGCGATAAATAAACCTTTATCGCCTTCTATTACCTTAATATCATGTATGACAAATTCATCATCAATCGTAATCGATACGACTGCTTTCATCTTTCCTTCTTTACTTACCTTTTTCACTCTTACGTCTGTAATCTTCATGTAAAATCTCCCTCCGATTCGTACATTTATCATCATACCCATTGGTTATGACTATACCCTGAATACTCTATATCATTGCATATCTGTCATTCTTATCCAATATTATCTGCGGAGTCTGTCCCGGTTCTGTAATATGCTTTACATTCGCCCGTATAGAACCTCTGCTCTCAACAATACAATTTTCAATAACAGTATTATCACCAATATAAGCATTGTTCAGAATAATGGAATTCTTAATCACACAGTTATTGCCTACATATACTTTCTTAAATAATACCGAATTTTCAACCTGACCATTAATAATACAGCCGCTTGAAATCAGACTGTTCTTAATCTCTGCTCCCGGATTATATTTTGCCGGCGGCAGATCATCTACCTTAGAATAAACATCCGGATACTGTTTGAAGAAATAGTCCCTTACATCTTTCTTCAGGAAATCCATATTTGTCTTATAATAAGAGTCTACACAGGCAATATTGCTCCAGTAGGAATCCATCTTATATCCGTAAATTTTCTTAATATTTTTGTAACGGATAAGGATATCCGAAACAAAATCAAATCTTTCTTCTTCAGCACACTTCTCAATCAGCTCAATTAACTGTCTTCTTCTGATAATATAAATACCGGTTGATACTGTGGTTGACTGTGATGCCATCGGTTTCTCTTCAAAGTTCACAATCCGGCTGTCTTCATTCATGCTGACTACACCGAATCTGGAAACATCCGTTCCTGCCGGCATATCCTTGCATACAACCGTTATATCTGCTCTCTTTGCAATATGATATTCCAGAACTTTGCTGTAATCAAGTTTGTACACTCCATCACCCGGAGCAATGATAACATATGGTTCATGGCTGTTTTTCAAAAAGTCAATGTTCTGCCAGATACTGTCTGCTGTTCCTCTGTACCAGTAGCCATTATCCGCTGTTATAGATGGTGTGAATACATATAATCCGCCATGTTTTCTTCCGAAATCCCACCATTTTGATGAATTCAGATGTTCATTCAGTGATTTTGCATTGTACTGTGTCAGCACTGCAACCTTCTGTACATGTGAATTTGTCATATTACTTAATGCAAAATCCACTGCTCTGTAGCTTCCTGCGATTGGCATGGCTGCGATGGCCCGCTTGTAAGAAAGCTCTTTCATTTTTTTGTTATTTCCACCTGCAAGAATAATTCCTATAGCTCTCATTACATTTCACCTGCCTTAATAATATAATCGCCACTTTCCAGTAATCCGTCCGGATAATCTTCCGGCTTTGTTTTTCCCATAATAACCGTATTCTTTCCAACTTTCACATTCTTAGGTATATAGGTTTGTTCTCCGATTGTGGCAATATCGGAAGCATAAATCTTTTTGCTTAACTTGGAAGGTGCTTCTTCTCCAACACCGATCTCAGTATTCTCATCAATCACAACTTCTTCTGCTATAATCGCTTTATTTATCTTTGCATCTTTTTTAATGACAGAATTTTTCATAATAATAGAATCACGGACAACTGCTCCCTCTTCTATCGTGACACCTGCACCGATGACTGAGTTATATACTTCTCCATATATATCACAGCCCTCACTTATGATACTTCTCTCAATCTTCGCCGTATCTGCAATGTACTGCGGCGGCAGTGTGTCACTCTTTGTATAAATTCTCCAGAACTCTTCATAGAGGTTAAATACCGGAATAATATCGATCAGTTCCATATTAGCTTCCCAGTATGAGCTTAATGTACCTACATCCTTCCAGTATCCATTATATTCATATGCGAACAGCCTCTTACCATTCTCAAAGCAATAAGGAATGATATGTTTACCAAAGTCACAGTTACTCTGATCCTTTAACTTAATCAGTGCATCCCTTAATACGGAGAAATTGAATATGTAAATCCCCATGGAAGCCAGGTTGCTCTTCGGTTCTTCCGGTTTCTCCTGGAAGTCTGTGATAAGGTTGTCCTCATCTGTTACCACGATACCGAAACGCTTTGCTTCTTCCATCGGTACAGGCATGGCTGCAATCGTAACATCTGCACCGCTTGCCTTATGGTAATCAAGCATAATCTCATAATCCATCTTATAGATATGATCACCGGATAAAATCAGGACATAATCCGGATTATACTGTTCCATATATGCAAGATTCTGATAAATTGCATTTGCAGTACCTGTATACCATTCTGTGTTACTGCTCTTCTCATATGGCGGAAGTATGGTTACACCACCTATATTTCTATCAAGATCCCACGGAATTCCGATTCCGATATGTGAGTTTAATCTTAATGGCTGATACTGGGTAAGGACGCCAACCGTATCAACTCCTGAATTTATACAATTGCTTAACGGAAAATCAATAATTCTGTATTTTCCACCGAATGTAACTGCAGGTTTTGCTACTTTTGATGTAAGGACACCTAACCTGCTTCCCTGTCCTCCTGCCAATAACATGGCTATCATTTCTTTTTTAATCACGCTATCACCTCGCTGTAATATTTGCCGTTCATCCCTCAGACCGGCAGTCATGTTGCACAGCGCAAAGTTATTTTAACCTTACAAACTGCTTACTCCTTCTTTTTCTGCGCCTTTCTTTTTTATGTATAATATTATAGCATAAATTTCTGAAATTAAAAGGTTTTTTTGTAAATTTGTACAACTTTTTTCCATTTTTCAGAAAAAGTTATCTATTATAACTAATTTTATACACTTCTCGTCTATCTGTTGATTACCGATTTTCTATTTTTGAAATTGCTTTTTAGACAATTCGTAGTATAATAAAGTAATGTTAAATCAAGATTAACATTAATGATTTTTTATTTAAAAATGGAGGGATTTTTGAACATGCAAAATATCAGTTTAAATAAATTAAAAAAAGTTCATTTTATCGGTATTGGGGGCATCAGCATGAGTGCACTTGCCGAGATTCTTATTGAAAAGAATATCCAGGTCAGTGGTTCTGATGCCAAAGCAAGTGAACTTACGAACAGACTTTCCGATTCCGGCGCTAAAATATTATATGGCCAGAAATCCGAAAATATTACTCCGGATATTGATTTAGTTGTATATACTGCTGCCATCCACAAGGATAATCCGGAATTTATGGCAGCACAGCAGGCAGGCATCCCGATGATGGTGCGTGCGGACTTCCTCGGACTGATTATGAAGGAATACAGCAATGCCATCAATGTTGCCGGAACACACGGAAAAACCACCACCACATCCATGATTTCCCATATCCTGCTTGCCGGTAACTGTGATCCGACCATATTAGTTGGCGGTATGCTTCCTTCTATCGGTGGAAATCTCCGCATCGGACATTCGGAAAACTTTGTAAACGAGAGCTGTGAATACACAAACAGCTTCCTGTCATTTTTTCCGACCACTGCTGTAATATTAAACATTGCCGAGGATCATCTTGACTTTTTCAAAGATATCAATGATATCCGTCACAGCTTCAAACGTTTCATGCAGCTTGTTCCTGAGGACGGCTATGTGATTTTAAACAGTGATATTGACGATACAGACTATTTTACCCGCGACCTGGACTGTCACATTATTACTTTCGGCAAAGATCCCGCAAAGAGTGATTATTCAGCTGCAGACATTACATATAATGAAAGAGGCTGCTGTCACTACACCCTGTGGAAAAACAATGTTCCGCTTGGAGAAATCTCCCTTTCCGTTCCGGGTATACATAATGTATACAATTCTCTGGCCGCCATCGCCGTCGGACTGAATATGAACCTTTCCCTGGATGTGATCCGTCAGGGACTTCTGTCCTACACAGGCACAGACCGCCGCTTCC
>FR900140.1:0-6855 GCA_000437755.1 Roseburia sp. CAG:303 | reverse complement strand
ACCGCCGCTTCCAGTATAAGGGAAGTGTAAACGGCATTACCATTATAGATGATTATGCACATCATCCGGACGAAATCACTGCCACACTGAAAGCTGCCCGGAATTATCCACATCGCGAAACATGGGTCATTTTCCAGCCACATACTTATTCCAGAACCAAACTCCTGTATGATCAGTTTGTGGAAGCCTTGAGTCATGCCGATCATGTTATCCTTGCCGATATCTACGCAGCCCGCGAAACAGATACCCTGGGAGTCAGTTCCGAGCTGCTGGCACAGTCCATCCGCGAACGTGGTACAGATGCATATTATCTTCCTGATTTTAAATCGATCGAAGATTTTGTCCTGAAAAAATGTATGCACGATGATCTGTTGATAACTATGGGAGCAGGAAACGTTGTAACCATAGGCGAAGAGCTGCTCGAAAAATAGTTATCCACATTATCCACATTTTTTTCCACCATTTCTTCCGGAAAAAGATGTGGATATATTTTTATTTTACACACACTTTACTTTTTATGAAAAAAGCTTGTATTTTCGACACTTTTTTTATTTATCCACCAAGTTATCCACATTATCCACATTTTGTTTTTTATAGTGGGAAATATTTATCCCCCACATTGCCATAAAATTTCTCATTTTCAGAATATCAAATGTGTGTTAATATGATAAGGAAAGCATTAAATTACCAACATATATGGAGTTTTTATGTCAGCGATTACTTTGAAATCAAATTTTACTACCGGGATAACTCCGGTAAAAAATATATTTATTGATCACTATATGGTGCAGGCAAACGGCGAGTATGTGAAGATCTACCTTTACCTGCTCCGCTGTATGAACGGGCCGCAGTTAAGCAGCTCCCTGTCTATCAATCAGTTTGCAGATACGTTTGACTGTACAGAAAAAGATATTCTGCGTGCATTGAAATACTGGGAGAATGTCGGACTTCTGACGATGGAATTTTCCGGAGAGCAGCTTTCCTCCATCTTCCTGACGGAACCGGTGTCCACTGTTGCCGGACAGTCCGTATCCGCAGCCACGACACTGGAACAGACGCCTTCCTCACCGGATAAGATACCGGTACGAAAACTGTCCAAACTGGTGGAAAATACAGAGATCAAGCAGTTATTATTCATTGCACAGAAATATATGGGAAAAACACTGAATGCGACCGAGACGAATACGATCCTGTATTTTTATGATACACTGGGATTTTCGGCAGATCTCATCGAGTATCTGCTGGAATACTGTGCTTCCAACGAACACAAATCGTTCCGTTATATAGAGAAAACCGGAATTGCATGGCACGAACTCGGAATCTCTTCCCCTTCCCAGGCGAAAGAATATACTTCCAGCTTCAGCAATACCTATTTTTCCGTATTGAAAGCCTTCGGAATCTCCGGCAGACTTCCTGCACCGCCTGAGAAGGAATTCATTGATAAATGGACGAACCAGTACGGCTTCTCACTGGAACTTATTCTCGAAGCCTGTTCCCGCACGATTAATGCCATTCACCAGCCGAGCTTCAAGTATACGGATTCCATACTTTCCCGGTGGAAGGCAAAAAATGTGCATACCGTCGGGGATCTGAAACAGATTGATTCCGCCCACGAAAAGCAGAAGGAAATCAACACCCGCAATCTCCAGTCTGCCGGACAGCCAGCCCCGGCAGTAAAGAAAACGGCTTTCAACAATATCCCGCAACGTGACTATGATTTTGACGAACTTGAAAAAGCACTGTTAAAACGTTAATGCAGACATAGGATGGAGGACTTTATGAATCTTACAAACACCCAATACAATGATATTATCCGCGGTTACGAGCGAATCCGCCTGAAAAACACCCATGATCTGGACAGCCGGATTGCCGAGGTCTACGAAAAAGTCCCGCGGATCCGGGAAATTCATGACGAAATATCTTCCCTGTCCGTACAGGAAGTAAAAGCAAGGCTTCTTTCCGCCACTTCAGATAATACTGTAAAAGAGAAGATTACAGACTTATCCCATGAAAAACAGGAACTGTTACAAAAGAACGGCTTTCCGGAAGATTACCTGTCCATGCATTATGACTGTAATATCTGCAAAGACACCGGCTATGACGGAAACAGGATGTGTTCCTGTATGCGTGCAAAAGTGATAAATATTCTCTATGAGCAGTCAAATATCCGTGAGCTGCTTAACCAGGAAAATTTCTCATTTTTCCGTGCCGATCTTTATCCTGACGATATGATTGACGAAAACCTCGGCATTTCCGCCCATGAAAATATCCTCAATGTACTGAATAGCAGCCGGGAATTTGTTCATAATTTTAAGGATGACTACCAGAATCTCTTTATTTACGGACTGGCAGGTGTCGGCAAAACATTCCTGATAAACTGTATTGCAAAGGAACTGATTGAACAGTCCTATTCGGTTATCTACATGTCCGCGGTACGCTTTTTTGACGTGCTGGCAGACGCCTCTTTCCACAAGGGCAGCTCCGGCACACAGGAAAGTTCCGTATACCGTGACTTTTACGACTGCGACCTGCTGATCATCGACGATCTCGGAACAGAGCTTGCGAACAGTTTTACCTCCTCCGCTCTGTTCCAGTGCATCAACGAACGTGCGATCCGCAGAAAACCCGTTATCATATCCACAAATCTTTCCCTTGGAAGCCTGCGGGATATCTATTCGGAACGGGTATTTTCGCGCATTGCAAGCAACTACAAATTATTAAAGATTTTCGGCAGAGATTTAAGAATTCTGCCATCATTACGGTAAGATATCTTATCATTTATCTACTTGACTTCCGTCAGATATAATGATATAAATGACACGTTATAATTATTATTTACAATGTTACTATTGCAGAACTGTAAGTAGTAACCACATGGAGGATTTATCATGCCAGAAGAAAAGAACTTGGAAACAATACCTGTCGGTCCGCTTGGCATTATCGCCCTGGACAGCTTTAAAGATCAGGCTGCTAAAGTGGATGAGTTTATCGCAGGATGGCGAAGCAACAGAACCGGAACTTATACACATACCATTGCTTTTTCAGGATACCAGAAGGATTCTTATCTGATTGATGCCAAAACTCCCCGTTTTGGTTCAGGTGAAGCAAAGGGAATCATCAATGAAACTGTCCGTGGTAAAGATTTATACATTCTTGTAGATGTTGGAAATTACAGCATGACCTATTCTTTGTGCGGACACGAGAACAGAATGTCTCCTGACGATCACTATCAGGATTTAAAGCGTGTCATTGCTGCTGTCGGCGGTAAAGCCAGACGAATCAATGTAATCATGCCATTCCTGTATGAAAGCCGCCAGCATAAAAGATCCAGAAGAGAATCTCTTGACTGTGCACTTGCACTTCAGGAACTGACAAAAATGGGAGTCGAAAACATCATTACCTTTGATGCCCATGATCCGCGTGTACAGAATGCGATTCCTTTGAAAGGATTTGAAACCGTACAGCCTGGATATCAGTTTATCAAAGGACTTTTAAGAGAAGTTAAGGATCTTCAGATTGATGCAAAACACATGATGGTTATCAGTCCGGATGAAGGCGGTACAGGCAGAGCTATCTATCTTGCAAACGTTCTCGGTCTTGATATGGGTATGTTCTACAAGAGACGTGACTATGCCCACATCGTCAATGGAAGAAATCCTATCGTAGCTCATGAATTCCTTGGCTCTTCCGTAGAAGGAATGGATGTAATCATTATTGATGACATGATTTCTTCCGGTGAAAGTGTTCTCGAAGTTGCAAAGGAATTAAAAGCCCGCAAAGCAAAACGTGTATTTGCGGCAGCTACATTTGGTCTGTTCACAAACGGTCTGTCCAAATTTGACGAAGCCTATGAACAGGGACTGATTGATAAGATTCTGACCACCAACCTGACTTATCAGACACCGGAACTCTTAAGCAAGCCATATTACATCAACTGTGATATGTCCAAATATATCGCCCTCATCATTGATACGCTGAATCATGATGCAACCATGAGCGAGTTACTGGATCCGGTAAAACGTATTCACAAAGTGATTAATGCTTACAAAGAAGAGCAAAACAGGTAATTCCTTTTGATTTTCTGCTCGTTTTTAGTCGAATTGCACATCTTATTGTATTTTTTTTAATACATTTTTGTAGATTTAAAAGAAATTTTGATTTTTTTCAAAAATAACCTTTAAAAATTCGGCAAAATAGATTATTATATAAGATGTAGAATGAATAGCTCATGTTATGTCCAAATATAAACATGGCTCTCATAATACAAATAACGTTAACCCTTGGCACTGTCTTTATGGCAGGCTAAAAAAATATAACACAAGGAGAAATTTTATAATGGCAAACACAGATTTCAACTCTCAGGAATATCTTGAGAAATTAAACGCTTACTGGCGTGCCGCTAACTACCTTGCAGCTGCTCAGCTGTATATGTTAGAGAATCCTCTTTTAAGAGAGCCTTTAACAAGAGATCAGGTAAAGAAAAAAATCGTTGGTCACTGGGGAACAGTTCCTGGACAGAACTTTATTTATGCTCACATGAACAGAGCTATCAATAAGTATGACCTTGATATGGTATTAATCTCAGGTCCTGGACACGGTGGAAACTTCTTCGTAGCTAACTCTTACTTAGAGGGACACTACAGCGAGATTTATCCGAATGTAAGTCTTGATAAAGATGGTATGACAAGACTGTGCAAGCAGTTCTCATTCCCATGTGGTATCTCAAGCCACGTTGCTCCGGAAACTCCTGGTTCCATCAACGAAGGTGGAGAACTTGGTTACTCTATCGCTCACGCATTTGGTTCTGTATTTGATAACCCAGACTTAATCACAACTGTTATCGTTGGTGATGGTGAAGCTGAAACAGGCCCTCTTGCTACAGCATGGCATTCAAACAAGTTCTTAAACCCGGCTACAGATGGTGCTGTTCTTCCTATCTTACACTTAAATGAGTATAAGATCAGCAACCCTACTGTATTCTCACACATCTCTCATGATGAAGTTGAAAGCTTCTTCCATGGTTGTGGATGGAAGCCATACTTCGTAGAGAAGAGTGCTGAAGATACAGAGATGGATATGCATAAGAAGATGGCTGAAGCTGTTGATGCATGTATTGAAGAAATCAAAGCTATCCAGAAGAATGCCCGTGAAACAGGCGACAAGAAAAGACCATTCTGGCCAATGATCGTTATGAGAACTCCTAAGGGATGGACAGGTCCTAAGGTTGTTGACGGTGAAGTTATCGAAGGTTCTTTCAGAGCTCATCAGGTACCTATCACAATGGAAAAACCAGAACACCTTGATATCTTAAAAGAGTGGTTATTAAGCTACAAGCCGGAAGAGTTATTTACTGAAGATTATCAGTTAATTCCTGAATTAAAAGAAATCGCTCCTAAGGGAGACCACAGAATCTCTGCTAACCCTCATGCAAATGGTGGTTTATTATTAAGAGATCTCCGTACACCTGACTTTACAAAGTATGGCGTTGATGTTACAGCTCCAGGTGCTGTAAAGGCTCAGGATATGATCGAACTTGGTGCTTATGTAAGAGACGTATTAGAATTAAACAAAGATGCTCGTAACTTCCGTATCTTCGGACCGGATGAATCTATGTCAAACAGATTATATCATGCATTCGAAGTAGAAGACAGAGCATGGAATGCTGAAAGCCTTCCAAATGATGAACATATGTCAGTAGACGGACGTATCATGGATGGTTACTTATCAGAGCATATGTGCGAAGGATGGTTAGAAGGATACCTCTTAACAGGTCGTCACGGTTTCTTCGCAAGCTACGAAGCATTCATCAGAGTTGTAGATTCTATGTGTGCTCAGCATGCTAAGTGGTTAAAGATTACATCAGCTCTTAACTGGAGAGCTCCTATTGCATCTCTTAACTTAATCCTTACTTCTAACGTATGGCAGCAGGATCACAACGGATTCACACATCAGGATCCAGGTTTCTTAGACCATATCGCTAACAAGAAGGCAGATGTAGTTCGTATGTACCTTCCACCGGATGCTAACTGCTTACTTTCCTGCTTCGATCACTGTATCAAGAGCAAGAACTATGTAAACGTTATCGTTGCATCCAAACACCCAAGCTTCCAGTGGCTGACAATGGATCAGGCTGTTAAGCATTGTACACAGGGTGTAAGCATTTGGGATTGGGCTTCTAACGATCAGGGAGAAGATCCGGATGTTGTAATCGCTTGCTGTGGTGATACACCTACATTAGAAGCATTAGCTGCTACAACAATCATCAGAGATGAATTACCAGATGTTAAGGTTCGTTTTGTAAACGTAGTTGACTTAATGAAGTTAACTCCTCATACAGAGCATCCACATGGATTAACAGACGCTGAATATAATGCTATCTTCACAAAGGATAAGCCAATTATCTTCGCATTCCATGGTTACCCAACATTAATCCATGAATTAACATACTTCAGAGAGAACAAGAACTTACACGTTCATGGTTACCACGAAGAAGGTACAATCACAACTCCATTCGATATGAGAGTTCAGAATGAGATCGACAGATTCCACCTTGTAGAAGATGTTATCAACAACTTACCACAGGTTGGAAACAAGGGATCACACCTGATCCAGAAGATGCATGATACACTTGTAGCTCACAAGGCATACATCGGAACATACGGTGAAGACCTTCCAGAAGTACGCGAATGGAAATGGCATACACCAGAAAGCAAATAATCTTAACTTAGTTGAGAACTGATTTGTAATCGGAGTAAAATAAAGAAGGCGGAGTGCTAAGAAATTAGTACTCCGCTTTTTCTATTCTTATTTTTTTAACCAGTATAAATAAACATCTTCCAGGTCCGGTGTTCCCAA
>FR900139.1:2406-3022 GCA_000437755.1 Roseburia sp. CAG:303 | reverse complement strand
ACCATCACAACCGGTTTTACGGCTGGTATTGCCGTTACCATCTTTATTGGTCAGATAAAGGATTTCCTCGGTGTTGATACCAGTGTGTATCACGGTCAGACCATTGACACCATAGGAAAGATTAAAGCACTTGGAGCCGGCATTTCGGCAGGAGGAATCAGTGTGGCGGCACTGCTAATCGGTCTGCTTTCACTTGCCATTCTGATTGTATGGCCAAAGATAAACAAAATTATTCCTCCGTCCTTAATCGCAGTTATCGCAGCAGGTGCGGTTGTGTACTTTGCAGGATTATCCAATGGCGATGTTCCCGCAGTAAAAACGATTGGAACATCCTTTGATATTCCAATGGGACTTCCAAAATTATATCATTTTGAGAACTTTCATGTATCCATGATTCGCGAACTTATGCCAAATGCATTTACCATCGCGATTCTGGCAGCGATAGAATCGCTGTTATCCTGCGTGGTATCAGATGGTATGATCGGAAGCCGTACCCGTACCAATATGGAATTAATCGCACAGGGAGCCGGAAATATCGGTTCTGCGTTGTTTGGCGGTATTCCTGCGACAGGAGCGATTGCCAGAACAGCCGCAAATGTCAAAAACGGCGGCCGGT
>FR900139.1:0-2401 GCA_000437755.1 Roseburia sp. CAG:303 | reverse complement strand
TCAAAAACGGCGGCCGTTCACCGGTTGCCGGCATGGTACACGCAATCGTATTATGTTTAATGCTTCTGGTACTTATGCCTCTGGTAAAATTAATCCCGATGCCATGTATTGCGGCAATATTATTTATGGTTGCCTATAACATGAGTGGATGGAGAGCAGTTGCATCTACCCTGAAGCACGCACCAAAGAGTGATATTGCAGTATTGCTTGTATCATTTGTACTTACCGTTGTATTAGATCTTGTCTATGCAATCGTTGTCGGTCTTGTACTCGCTTCACTTTTATTTATGAAGCGTATGTCAGATGTTACCAATGTTGAAGGATGGGAATATATTGACGATTACAACCGCGTAAAAACAGAAGATGAAAATTATGATGAAGAAACGGATCCGGACAATATTAAATACAAATCCGTTCCGAAAAACACTCTGGTATTTGAAATTACAGGTCCGCTGTTCTTTGGAGCCGCAGATAAATTATCAAATATCGTAAGTGATACGGATGAAGATATTATTATTCTTCGTATGAGAAGCGTTCCTGCCATGGATACTACGGTAATGCATACCCTGGAAGGGATTCTCGCAACGTGCAGAAAACATAATATTACATTAATTTTTTCCCATGTAAACGAACAGCCTATGGCAGTTATGGAAAAAGCCGGGTTTGTAGAACAGGTCGGAAAAGATAAATTCTGTAAAAACATTGATGAAGCACTTGCTTATGCAGAAAAAATCGAAACAGACAGAAGAGGGAGATAAGGGATTATGAACAGGCAGAACATCTGGAATTTTATAAAGGCATTTTTGCTGATATTTTTATTTGCTATTTTATGTGTTGGATTTTTAAGAAACGAAATTAACCATGTCGTGGAAAAAAATGAAAACAGCCGGATTCTGCCGATGGAAACCATACAGTCAAAGCCGAAGGAACAGTTTGTTTCTTCGGTATCACCCTGGAACGAGTATAAGAAAGAAAATGTAACGGATTTAAGCCCGGAACAAAAGGAATTCCTCACAGAGCAGGATGCTGCCGGAGAAATTCTCTCCATGGCAAACTATTCCGAAACCATTCTGGAAGATACCGAAAGCCAGCGTACATTTTTATATGATAATCTACAGGTATTACATGCAGATAACAAAGACTATTATGTTCTGTATCAGGTTCAGCTTGCAGAAAAATACTTCTATGCATTATTTGATACGGACGGAACCATGTTCTCTTTTCAGATGGTAAGCGATTACCGGTACATCGATAATGGCGAATCATTGACAAAAGTTATGGAGCATTATCATTATAGCGAAAATGATACAAAATATGATTTGGATAATATAAATGACGTATTTATAATGAATAGAGAGTTGTTCATAGACAAATTAGGAAATTTTTTTGTTGACAAAAATTTTACTTCTTATGCCAGCTTATTACAACGTATTGATTGGAACATATATCCTAATAATTTACTGGAAGAAAATGGCTGTATAATTTTTAATTATTATAACGAGGATTATATTAACCATAATATATACTTATATATAGATAAAAAGACTACTTCGTTTTGCGGATATCATATTTTCTAATATTTCCCCAAATATAGAAAATGCATACGAAAAAGCTTTAATACTTATGTCAAAATTAAATATAAAAATATGTTACGCAGTTTTAACAAGGAGAAAGTATATGAAAAAAAAGGCATTATCTAAATTAATTATCGGAATATCTATTTTATCTTTATTTGCAGCTGTTCCTACTATGGCATCAAATTATCATGACACAGCTTTCAGTTTTTATTTTAAAGCTTCTGATGGAACATCTGTAACTGAATTGCGTGAAAAACAGGATGACACCTCCATGTATATGAAATGCAACTCTACTACATATCCATATACTGCATATGCTGTAGGTGCATACTCGCAGTTCGGCTCCCGCTATGCCATGGATGGCGGTCATGAATACACATTCTACTCCGGAACCGTATACAAGATGATTAATTATGTTTACGAAAACGGACTTCCGTATGGAGGTATCAAAGCCGTCAGAAGTTATTCCTCATCTTACAATGCAAACGGATTATGGAGTCCTGACAGTATCTAAAAAGACAGACCAGACTTATCACCTTCGGGCGGATAGTCTGGTTTCTTTTTGTCATATTATCAGGAAAAAATTAGAATTGCAGAAAATTTGATAAAAAGTCATAATTGTTTCATAAAATGGAACATTAAATCCAATGGAACTAAGACAGTAGCAGCCTGGAAGCCTTTGCTGAACAGGCTGCTGCTTTTTCTGGCTTAGTGGAATGTTCTGGATTTCATGACATTTTATAAACAATTATGACGTATTATAATAATTTAACAGAAAAGTATATTATATGCATTTACAAACAATTATGACGTATTATAATAAT
>FR900138.1:30832-32705 GCA_000437755.1 Roseburia sp. CAG:303 | reverse complement strand
GTCCCCTGTCTGCCATGCATAACCATCAATATCACCAGCTCCGCAAGTACCAGATAAAATGGTGCGGATGATTTTGCAGAAAGTTCACAAAAAAACATTCCCGCAGATAATACGAAATAACCTGCCCTCTGTTTCATGGTATCTGCATTCAGATATTCATAAAAAGCGAACGGAAATAATAGCATACAAAACCCACCGAAATAATTGGGATTATAGAAGGTCAGTGATACAAAGTCCGAATATTTTGAAGTGTCCAGATTTTCCACTACTGCATAGAAATCCTTTGAAGTAATAAAATACTTTGCAAACGGCAGACTTACAATCGGCTTATAGAAAAATTCTACCATGGTCAGAATTATGGTAAGGGTACACAACACCGTCATTGCCACGTGAAAAATCCGCAATGCCTTTTTACCATGAAAATAATTCATCGCACCCAGACATAATACCGCATAAGCAAGCAATACCCAGTAACCTTCTCCCTGGGAAGGTGTACCGTTTTTTGCGATTCCTTCGTGTTCTGACAGAAATGAGGAAATCAGTACCATTCCTGCATATACCGCCATGCAGAGATAGATTCTGCGGTTACTCTTTCTTAAAAGCGGCATATCTTTATGATCTGTAAACAATATCTGCCCTGCCATAACAATCACAAGAAATACTGCTATTGCTATCATAAGCTCTGCCTTATAATAAATAAAAAAGTCATATGCATATCCGCCATACTGTTCAAATACTTTCTGCTCTTGTTCATCCAGTGCATGGATTTTCATATAGGTAATCCACGGACAAATAACCAGAAATACTGCCATGACAATGGCAAATACCGGTTCATGTTTTATTGTTTTTTCTTTTCTCATTCTTTCATCCTGCCTCTGTCCAAAAAAACTCCCCGCACAAAACGGGGAGTCTCCATGCTTATCCTGTGATTATTTCTCAAACTTTGTTCCTGTCAGGAGTTCATAAGCTTCTTTGTATTTTGCTACTGTTTTATCCACTACATCCTGCGGAAGCTTGTAATCGCTGTCCGGATTTGCTTTCAGCCAGTCTCTTACATACTGCTTGTCAAAAGAAGGCTGTCCTTTTCCAACTTCAAATCCTTCCAGTGGCCAGAATCTTGAGCTGTCCGGTGTCAACATCTCATCACCGAGTACCACGTTGCCATCTTCATCCAGACCAAATTCAAATTTGGTATCTGCAATGATAATGCCCTTGCTCAATGCATACTCTGCACACTTCTTATAAAGAGCGATGGTACACTCTTTAATCTTTGTTGCATATTCCTCACCTTTTCCAGGAAATGCTTTCTCTAACACTTCAATACTCTGCTCAAATGAAATATTCTCATCATGGTCACCAATCTCTGCCTTTGTACTCGGCGTATAAATTGGTTCAGGCAATTTCTCGGATTCCTGTAAACCTTCCGGAAGTTTAATTCCACATACGGTACCATTTTCTTTATAACTTGCCCAGCCGCTGCCTGTAATATAGCCTCTTACGATACACTCAATCGGTATCATAGTCAGTTTTTTACATAACATACTGTTTCCATCGTATTTCTCATTCTGGAAAAATTCAGGCATGTCCTTTACATCAACGGAAATCATATGGTTTGGAACGATATCCTTGGTAAAATCAAACCAAAATTTTGACATCTGTGTAAGAATTGCACCTTTGTCAGTTACTTTGTTCTTTAAAATCACATCAAATGCTGATATTCTGTCTGTGGCAGTGATAATAAGGCTATCCCCATTGTCATATACCTCACGGACTTTTCCTTCTTTTACAGGTTTAAATTCCTTCATTGCTTCGGATCCTCCATTTGTATAATATTATATATTTTTATTATAATACAGTATATTTGTTTTCGTCA
>FR900138.1:9275-30824 GCA_000437755.1 Roseburia sp. CAG:303 | reverse complement strand
ATACAGTATATTTGTTTTCGTCAATCACTATTTTTACAACATCAGATTTTCCATAATCTGAAACAGCCTGTTCATATCCACGGGTTTGCTGATGTGACCATTCATGCCTGCTTCCCTTGCCCGGATTGTGTCATCTGCAAATGCATTTGCAGTCATTGCTATCACGGGAATCTTCTGACAGTCGCCGCGTTCCATCTTCCTTATCAGTTTTGTCGCCTGATATCCATCCATCTCGGGCATACGGATATCCATGAAGATTAAATCGTAATACTCTTCCGGGGAATTTTTTACTTTCTCGACTGCCAGCCTTCCGTTCTCTGCAATCTCCACAATTGCTCCCGTTGTTCCGATGATTTCAGATTCAATCTCACAGTTAAGCGGATTATCTTCCACAAGCAGAATTCTTTTATTTGAAAAATCCCTGCTCTTCCATGTATCTTCCTGTAACCCATCTTTTTCAGATAAAGTTTCCGGATGCTTATGTACATCCCTGCCAACTTCCCTCAGTTTCAGGCAAAGTGTAACCGTAAATTCAGAACCTTTCCCTTTTCTGCTTTTCACCCGGATATCTCCATTCATCATGACCGCAAGCTTTCTGGCAATCGTCATGCCAAGTCCGGTTCCTGAAATCTGCCAGCCCATCCGCTCCTCTCTTGCAAATGGTTCAAATATATGCTGTATAAAAGATTCTTCCATTCCGATCCCGCTATCCTGCACAACAAATTCATAACAGGCTATATTTCCATCTTTTTTCTCTTTTTCCAGAACAGTCAGCTGTATTGTTCCATTTTCACCGGTATACTTTACTGCATTTCCCAGAACATTCATCAGCACTTCCTTGATGTGCAGTTCATCCCCGATTACATTTTCATGCATAATACCTGTGATATCTGCGGACAACTCCTGATGTTTTCTGCTGCTCGGTGTATGAATCATCTCTATTACATTATAAATAAGATTCTTCAGATTTATCTCGTCTTCGCAGATCGTAAATACACCATTCTCAATCCGGCTGATATCAAGGACATCGTTAATGAGATTCAGCATATGATTTCCCGACATCGCTATTTTATTCAGGCAGTCCTGTACCCGTTGCGTATCTTCTATATTTGCAATGGCGATACTGGTCAGTCCCATAATATTATTCATGGGAGTCCTTATATCATGGCTCATGCGGCTGATAAACTCTGACTTTGCACGGCTCTCCATCCTGATTTTATCCAGTTCTTCATTTTGTGCATTATCTGCACTGTTTTTCTCCCTATCCTCCATTTAATTCTCCTTCCAGACATATAATAGTTCCTTTCATTGTAACATAAATTATTTGTGCTTTACAATACTTTTCTTACAGTTTTTTCTTTTCATGGACTATTATAATACTCCCTTTTTCTATTCCGGAAGGATAACTACCGCCTGTTTTCCCATCTCATTGTACCTTTCTTCAAACACCGAAACATCATATGTAAGAACACCTTCCTGCGGATCATTTACCTGGACAATTCCTAATTTCTTATTGTATCCCACCAGCACCCGGCAATGCTCCCCAGCCCGCCAGGTTATGGTTTTTCCATTTACTTCCCAGGTTGTTGTCAGATAGGACTCTTTGTTCTTCATTGTTCCCCACACCATAACCGGAATACCTTCTTCCACATACCGGAACAGTTTCTTCAGTTCCATTCCGGTAAGATCTTTCACGGTATAATCCTGCAGCCCATCCATATCCCCAAGATAACCCAGGGCTGTTTCTACGATTGCCGGAGCATAGCATCCATAAGAATGCTGCTCCCTCGGTTCTCCGACAAATGCGTAATGAAAATCTGTCTCCCCAACCGCTCCCTTCGGCAGGTACACATCACTTAATTCGCACTTATCTGCATCGAATCCATAATATTGCAACACCATAGCCAGAGCTGTAACTTCACATCCGGTTGGAAGTTCCGGGTCCTGGAACAGCATGGGAACTCCCTCTATCTTCCCACTGCTCTTCTTAGTTTCTCCCTCAAACGTTGTGAACTTCAGAGATTCCGCAGGCATTTCCTGTATCAATGCTCCCTCTTCCCCTGCAGATTTCTCCGCTTCACTCATACAGCCAAACAGGTCAAGCAATAATGCTGTTCCAATGGTGGCCAGCGCCCAGACTTTCTTTTTTTCACGAACACTCATAACCCTTCAACCTCCTATTACTTAATTTATTATCCCTTACATAAATTAAGTACGGATTTTTTATGAATGCTTGCACTTTATTTTACATTTTTTTACTTTTTTCTGCTTTTTAGTATAATTTTATTTCCATCGACAATGACTCCGTCCATACTGCGCAGAAATCCAGATATTCTGCTGTATCCATAGTCCTTTAAATCAAATCCGCTGTATTTTCTGGTAAGCTCGTTATTGATCACGGACAGATTATCGATTACCCCCTTATTCTCCCTCAAAATCTGGAGAACGGTCTGTTCGATTCTCTCTCTTGAAACTTTTGCCGTCTTTCTGAGATAATACTGGTTTTCCCGGCGTATTACCTTGAAATGCGGTAATTTCTCTTCTATAAATACACTTAATTTGGAATAACCGTAATTACGAACGTCAAAATCCGGGTATTTTTCACCCAGACGCTGTCCAATAAATCCAAGTCCGGCATTTCCATCCCCGGATTCATTGAGCAGTGCCAGTATTGCATTTTCAATTTCATCAATGCTGGTTACATTGTTCTCATTATTATCTTCCGGAACATCCTTATGCCCGGTATCTTTATCGGATGCATCAATCAGATTCAGGTGGATAAATTTATTACATGCCCTGGTAAGTGCAAGAGGCGTCTTCGACTCCCCCATGCCCAGAACATATTTTTTTTCTTCCCGCAGCCGCATGGCAAGCCTTGTGAAATCACTGTCACTTGTCACCAGGCAGAAGCCGTCCACCTTTCTCTGATACAATAAATCCATGGCATCGATTACTATTGCAATATCGGTGCTGTTTTTTCCAGCCGTATAGGAAAACTGCTGTATTGGTATGATCGAATACGCAAGCAGTATTTCTTCTTTCCAGCCGTTTTCTTTGGACCAGTTTCCATAGATCCTTCTGCAGGATGCATATCCATATTTTTCCAGCTCATCAAATATAACTGCCGCATATTTTGCACTTACGTTTTCTGCATCTATTAATACCGCAAATTGTAGCTTTTCTTCCATATTTCCTTCCTACCCTTTAAAATCTATATGCTGACCCACTGCTTTTTCCTCCTTGGTCTGCACATTGTTCACTTCTTCATTCTGTGTGTAATCCTCTATCTTTTTGATGAGTTCCTCGATACTGGATGCCGTAATCGTTATGGTGTCGTCCGAATCATCATCCTGCTCTTTCTTCTTTAACCTCTCTTCCTGCTCTTTCTTTTTGGCTTTTTTCTCTTCTGCTTTTTTTTCAGCCTTAGCAGATTCTTTCTTTTTTTCTATTCTTTCCTTCTGTGCATTGGATGATTTCTTTAATACTGCAAAGAAACTTGCCGTACCTCCGTCATTTACCTGCATTCCGTAGCCTTTGACATCCGCACCGGATGTGGAAAGAGATGATTTTAACTGGGATAATCCACTGGCTGCATTGCCAATTATGCCTTCGTACTGTTTTCTGTAATTCTCGTCCTCTGCCATCCGCTCAATCTTATCCTCATCAATCAGAACCACGGTTTTGGATGCATTGGCATAGCTTCCTGCCTGTGCCTTTGCGTTTTCCTTCTGATCCTCACTTACCAGAATAAAATCCATGTTGGAATATTTCTTCTTCAGCTGTTCATAGTATTTCGCAGCTTTTTCACTCAGCTTTGGCTGACCGATGGTTTTTCCTGTTATTTTTCCGTTCTTGTCCGTTTTGGAAGAATTGGACGTTTTACCGGTATTCTCTGTTTCATTTGCTTTCTTTTTCTGATTGTCAACTGATGTATTGTTATAATTGTTTGTACTTCCGGCGATATTGCCATAATTTGATATTGTACTCATAATTTTTTACCTCCCTGGTCTTAAATACAGGGTAAAATCCGTTTTACCCATTATTGTTCTTACTATTATATATATCTCCCCCACATTAATAAAAATTAGTCCGTTTCAGATATTTCTATCCAAAACGGACTAAAGATTTTATCCTACCTGTTTATAAGTATGATACAAAACTTCTAACCAGATATTTCTGATATTTTTAGCCTTCAGCGATAGCTGCCTGAGCTGCTGCAAGTCTTGCGATAGGTACTCTGAATGGTGAGCATGAAACATAGTCAAGTCCAATCTTATGGCAGAACTCAACAGAGGAAGGATCTCCACCATGTTCTCCACAAATACCTACATGTAACTTAGGATTTACCGGCTTACCAAGTTTGATAGCCATTTCCATTAACTTGCCAACACCTGTCTGATCAAGTTTTGCAAACGGATCGTTTTCAAAGATCTTAGCATCATAGTAAGCATCGAGGAACTTACCTGCATCATCTCTTGAGAATCCGAATGTCATCTGTGTTAAATCGTTTGTACCAAAGCAGAAGAAATCAGCTTCTGTGGCAATCTCATCTGCTGTAAGTGCTGCTCTAGGAATCTCAATCATTGTACCTACTTCGTATTCAAGTTTCGCATCTGCCGCAGCGATTTCAGCATCAGCTGTCTCTACAACGACTTTCTTTACATATTTTAATTCCTTGATTTCGCATACTAACGGGATCATGATCTCCGGTTTAACTGTCCAGTCCGGATGTGCCTTCTGGACATTGATTGCTGCACGGATAACTGCCTTTGTCTGCATCTTTGCAATCTCAGGATATGTTACTGCAAGACGGCATCCTCTGTGTCCCATCATTGGGTTAAATTCATGAAGACTGTTAATGATTGTCTTAATATCTTCTACTGATTTACCCTGTGCATCTGCAAGCTTCTTAATATCAGCTTCTTCTGTAGGAACGAACTCATGAAGAGGTGGATCCAGGAATCTGATTGTAACAGGATTTCCTTCCAGAGCTTCATATAATTTTTCAAAGTCTCCCTGCTGATATGGAAGAATCTTGTCTAATGCAGCTTCTCTTTCTTCTACTGTGTCTGAGCAAATCATCTCACGGAATGCAGCAATTCTGTCTTCCTCAAAGAACATATGCTCTGTACGGCAAAGTCCGATACCTTCCGCACCGAGTTCACGGGCTTTCTTTGCATCTGCAGGTGTATCTGCATTTGTTCTTACCTTAAGAGTTCTGTACTTATCAGCCCATGCCATAACTCTTCCGAACTCTCCTGCGATAGTAGCATCTACAGTCGGGATAAGACCATCATAGATATTACCTGTTGTACCATCGATGGAAATATAATCTCCTTCGTGGAATTCTTTGCCTGCCAATGTAAATTTCTTGTTCTCTTCATCCATTGCAATGTCGCCGCAACCGGATACACAGCATGTACCCATACCACGGGCAACTACTGCAGCGTGGCTTGTCATACCACCACGAACAGTCAGGATACCCTGTGAAGCCTTCATACCGGTAATATCTTCCGGTGATGTTTCCAGACGAACCAGAACAACCTTTTCTCCTCTTGCAGCCCAGTTTTCTGCATCTTCTGCTGAGAATACAATCTTACCGCAGGCAGCACCAGGTGATGCACCAAGTCCTTTGCCCATAGGTGTTGCAGCCTTCAATGCAGCAGAATCAAACTGTGGATGAAGCAGTGTATCAAGGTTTCTAGGATCAATCATTGCTACAGCTTCTTTTTCTGTTCTCATACCTTCATCTACGAGGTCACATGCGATCTTAAGAGCTGCCTGAGCTGTTCTCTTACCATTTCTTGTCTGCAGCATGTATAATTTACCATGTTCAACCGTAAATTCCATATCCTGCATATCTCTGTAATGGTCTTCCAATGTCTTGCATACTTCCTTGAACTGTTTGAATGCTTCAGGGAATTTATCTTCCATCTCTGTAATCTTCATAGGTGTACGAACACCGGCAACTACGTCCTCGCCCTGTGCATTTGTAAGGAATTCACCAAACAGACCTTTGTTTCCTGTAGCAGGGTCTCTTGTGAATGCAACACCGGTACCACAATCATCACCCATGTTACCGAATGCCATGGACTGTACGTTTACTGCTGTTCCCCATGAATATGGAATATCGTTATCTCTTCTGTATACATTTGCTCTTGGGTTGTCCCATGAACGGAATACAGCCTTGATAGCTCCCATCAGCTGTTCCTTTGGATCATCCGGGAAGTCTGAACCAATCTTGGACTTGTATTCAGCCTTGAACTGGTTTGCTAATTCTTTTAAGTCATCAGCATCAAGTTCAACGTCCTGTTTTACACCCTTCTTTTCTTTCATAGCATCTATCAGCTGTTCAAAATATTTCTTGCCGACTTCCATAACTACGTCAGAATACATCTGGATAAATCTTCTATAGCAGTCCCAAGCCCAACGTGGATTCTTAGACATATCTGCGATAGCATTTACAACTTCTTCATTCAGACCAAGATTCAGGATGGTGTCCATCATACCTGGCATGGATGCTCTTGCACCGGAACGAACTGAAACAAGAAGTGGGTTTGTCTTATCTCCGAACTTCTTACCTGTAATTTCTTCCATCTTAACGATGTATTCATTAATCTGTGCCTGAATTTCATCGTTAATCTGTCTTCCGTCCTCGTAATACTGTGTACAAGCCTCTGTTGTAATTGTGAATCCCTGTGGTACCGGGAGTCCGATGTTTGTCATCTCCGCTAAGTTAGCGCCTTTACCACCGAGAAGCTCACGCATGTTCGCATTACCTTCTGTAAAAAGGTATACCCATTTTCTTGACATTTAAATGTTCCTCCTATTATTTATTGTATAGACAGTCCAACCGCTGATTTTTTAATAAACAGACTATCTACAAACTCTATTTTGGCATTTTAGTGCAAATGCACCTAAAAACGCTATAATAATTATACCATATATCGTCATATAGTCAATATTTTTTCTGAATTTTAACTCATTTTTTATCCAAATTATACAATAGAAGATAGTTTTTATCATTATGATACATACAGACAACAAAAGAAAGATTTCCCTGCCATTTTCCTGTATCAGGCAGAGTAATCTTTCTCTTTGTTTCTTTTGTCATTTCAATATCCAGATGGACATTGTACCTTATTAAAATCTTAATAATATCAAGTTTTGGAACCTGAATTATTTTTCACGCAAATTATTTGTATAAAATTAAAATGTTGTGTTGTCTACCTCCTGTAGAAACATCATCACCCCGCTTTCTTCTTTGGTAGGAAATATTTAACCGGTTATCTTTCTCTGCGTATAATTTACCACGTTTCTTTGTTTTTGTCATGTAATTGTATTTTAAATTTCTATAACGTTTTTCTCCGTTTTCTTCCACTGTTTTTTGTAATATTTTCTTATTTTCCCTGTTTTTTTATCTATGTAATAATTATTATTTCATTTTTGTCATGATATCTCCTATTTTTTTATCATACATACAAATATTTTTACATATTTATTACAAAACGCAGACATCCGGACTGCCCCGGTGTACCAGCTGCTCCATTACGCACGAAAGAATCCGGAACAGCCACTGCTGCCCCGGATTCTGCCCACTGCTTTCTTCTATTTTCTAAAATGCCATCTTTTCAGCAAAATATTTATCCAGATCTGTAATGGCAATTCTTTCCTGTTCCATGGTATCTCTGTCTCTGACAGTAACACATCCGTCTGTTTCTGAATCAAAATCATAAGTAACACAGAATGGTGTTCCGATTTCGTCCTGACGGCGGTATCTCTTACCGATATTTCCTCTGTCGTCAAATTCACAGTTGTACTTTTTGGAAAGTTCCGCATAAATCTTCTCTGCACCTTCGTTTAATTTCTTTGAAAGCGGAAGAATACCAATCTTAACTGGTGCAATCGCCGGATGGAAATGGAGAACAGTTCTCATGTCTCCGCCTTCCAGTTCTTCTTCATCATAAGCTGCACACAGGAATGCAAGTGTCACACGATCCGCACCCAGTGATGGTTCAATTACATATGGAATGTATTTTTCTTTCTTCTCATCATCGAAGTAATCCATCGGTTCACCGGAGGTATTCTGGTGCTGTGTCAAATCGTAATCGGTTCTGTCGGCGATGCCCCAGAGTTCGCCCCATCCGAATGGGAAGAGGAATTCGATATCGGTTGTTCCCTTGCTGTAGAAGCATAATTCTTCTGGTGAATGATCACGCAGACGCATCTCATCTTCCTTAATGCCGAGGCTTAAGAGCCAGTCACGGCAGAATGCACGCCAGTACTGGAACCATTCCAGATCCGTACCTGGTTCACAGAAGAATTCAAGTTCCATCTGTTCAAATTCTCTGGTACGGAAAGTAAAGTTACCCGGTGTAATTTCATTACGGAAAGACTTACCGATCTGTCCGATACCAAATGGAATCTTCTTTCTTGAGGTTCTCTGTACATTCTTGAAATTAACGAAAATTCCCTGTGCAGTTTCCGGTCTTAAATATACCGTATTCTTTGCATCTTCTGTTACACCCTGGAACGTTTTGAACATGAGGTTAAACTGTCTGATATCGGTAAAATTATGTTTTCCACAGGTAGGGCAGGCAATATTCTTCTCTTCAATAAAGTTCTTCATCTGCTCCTGTGTCCATCCGTCCACGGAACCTTCCAGTTCATAATTGTTTTCTTCCGCCCAGTCTTCAATTACTTTATCGGCACGGAATCTTTCATGACATTCTTTACAGTCCATTAACGGATCGGAGAATCCTCCAAGATGTCCGGATGCCACCCAGGTCTGAGGATTCATGAGAATCGCACAGTCCACACCTACGTTATACGGATTTTCCTGGATGAACTTCTGCCACCATGCTTTCTTTACGTTATTCTTTAATTCTACACCAAGATTACCATAATCCCATGTATTTGCAAGGCCTCCATATATTTCAGAGCCAGGATACACGAATCCTCTTGCTTTTGCTAATGCCACGATTTTATCCATTGTCTTTTCCATCACAGATTATCTCCTTCTATCTTTCTATTAAAATTTAATTCATTTCCTTTTCAGAAATATATTGCTATAAATTATAACATTTCCACCCGCAGTTTAGCAAGTCCTTTTTTATGCTTCTGTTTTCTGCTATTCCAGCATTTCCAGACTGTGAAATACTTTATCGGTATACACGGACAGAAAACGGTTCATAACCATGCCGAATTCTGTGAGTACATTTTCCGAAACCTGAAAAGTAAATAACTTACTAATTTCCGACGCAATGACATATTGCATGGTATAGATTGTCGATGTGTCCAGCTCCAGCTTATCTGCGGAATGACAGTTGCCGCAGAGTACTCCGTTATAAACGATGCTGAATCCATCAAGTTTTTCCTTCTTCCCACATTTCATACATTCAAACATTCCTGGATATTCCCCGTGAAAACAGAGCATTTTCAGTTCATAGATGCGTCTGACCAGCCGGTTATCCAGGGAAGGATGAATCAATGCCCGCAGGGACTGGTAGAGAAGCAGCAGCATATTCTTTGATTCCATATTTTCAACGCCGAAATACTGTGCCAGCTCCAGAAAATAGAATCCATACGAAATGCGGTCCATGTCTTCCATTATTTCTTCAAAATAATTCTCAATCTCCGTATTTACAAGATTATATGCATTTTTTCCTTCATATACCGTGAATTTTCCAAAGGAAAATGGTCTTGTGCTTGCAGAAAACTGGCTTTTTGGTCTTTTTGCACCTTTGGCAAATGCAGTAATCAGTCCTCTTTCCTTTGTCAGTATCACAACCCTCTTATCATATTCGCCGACCGGCGAAGCAAGAATTACCATGCCGGTTAGAATGATTTCCTCGGTCATGTCAGTCCTTTCTAAACATCCTTCGGATTATAACCAAAATTCTTAAGCTGGACATCGCTGTCTCTCCACTCTTTTCTTACCTTTACCCATAGCTTGAGATTGATTTTGATATCCATCATGTTTTCAATCTCTTTTCTTGCCTGCGTTCCGATTTTCTTAAGCATCTGTCCCTGTTTTCCGATTATAATGCCTTTATGTGATTCCCGTTCGCACACAATCGTTGCCTCGATATCTATGATATCCCCTGTCTTTCTTTCCTTCATGGTATCAATATAGACTGCTATGCCATGCGGAATTTCCTCGTCCAGGCATCGGAGTGCTTTTTCCCGGATTAATTCCGCAACAATCTGGCGCATCGGCTGGTCGGTTACGGTATCTTCGTCATAGAACATCGGACCATACGGAAGATATTTGAAAATCGTTTCTACAACATCATCCGTATTTGTTCCCTTTAATGCCGACACCGGGATAATTTCCGCAAAATCGTAGATTTTCCGGTATGCATCGATAAACACCAGGATTTCTTCTTTCTTTACGGTATCAACCTTGTTGATGACAAGAATGACCGGAGTGGTAACTTTCTGCAGCTGCTCCGCTATATGTCTTTCTCCTGCACCAATGAAGGTAGTCGGCTCAACCAGCCAGAGGATTACATCTACTTCTTTCAATGTATTCTCTGCCACATTTACCATATATTCCCCAAGCTTGTTTTTGGCTTTATGAATACCTGGTGTATCGAGAAATACAATCTGTCCCCGCTCATCCGTGTAAACCGTCTGGATCCTGTTTCTTGTTGTCTGCGGCTTATTTGAAGTGATCGCTATTTTCTGTCCAATCAGACGGTTCATCAATGTTGATTTTCCTACATTTGGTCTTCCTATTAATGTTACAAATCCTGACTTTGTGCTTTTTTCCATATTTTCTCTCTTTCTCTTTGCAAATCTGTCTTCCGCTGCCATTATACCAGCAGATCTTTTACTTCGCCAAATAATTCTTTTCCTTCTTCAATCTTATCCGAATTGCCTACCACACAGATATAATCCTGTGCAAGTACTGCCTCTATTACAGGGGCAAGTGCCCTTACCTTCTGAACATTCAGGGACAGTATTTCTTCTCTTTCTTTGCATATATCTTCATAACTGATATCGGATAAATATGCCGCAAAGGATCTTCTTCCCTGTGCTGCCGGATTGATCGGGGTATCTTTTCCGCTGATTGTTCCGATAATAAATTTCAATACCTCACGTTCATCGGCATCAAAATTTCTCAGATATTCCGGAATTCCTTCAAAAACATCATTTGTTTTTTCCACATTCGGATCACGGTAGGATACAAACATGACATTTCCGGTTGTTGCCCCGTAATTGCTTGATACTCCGTATGCACCGCCCTTGACGCGGACATTATTCCACAGATAATCATAATCGAGGATATTCCTTAACGTATCCATAGCACCATTATATTCATATCCTGCTTTCTTAAAGTTTCCGACCCTTGCCACATAGGAAACCGGAGACGGAATCTTAAGTCCTTCATTTAATTTCCGAAGCACAACCGCATTCGGCTTCTCTTCTTCTGTACTCTCATAAAGCCGATCCGTAAATTCTTTGAAATACCCTTCCATACATTCATATCCTGCCTCTTCTGCCGTAAAGCTTAAAATGACATTCTGCTTTGTAAAGAGTTTCTTTACCAGTTCTTCCAGTGTATCTACGATTTCCTGCTTCTTTTCGTCAAAGTTTTTCTCCAGTTTATCCAGGAAATGATAATATCCCGCTCCGCTGGTCATATCTTTCACATAACCGCTTTCACACATATAAGAGTTTGCCCTTGTAACCGCAATGAGATGGCCGGAAGATATGAGACGCATTCTCATTTTGGATTTATTCTCAGCAATAATTTCATATAAACGTTTTGTATCGGAAAATCTGGTATGCAGCAATACTTCTTCCAAAATGATAAATGCTTCCTTCATCTTCGGATAAAATACCTTGATATCATTTTCAAATAATTTGGTAATGCTTCCATCTTTCTTTCCATACTGGACAAAATCATTTCCAAATCCGCCGGTATGCATATTGATGTAATTATTTAATCCGGTATAAGTGAAATGTTCGGTATCCATATTGGCCAGTACAGCTTTTAAAAGTGCAAGATATGGGATCATATCCTGACTGAGCTTTTCTGCATGAAATGCCACATTGATATATGCGATTCCATTGGATTTGACATTACTGAATATGACTTTGATGTTATTTGACACTCTTTCCTCTATACTGAATTTCTGTGGATATTTATCAATGTCTTCCAGCCGCAGCAATGGAATGGTCTTTAATTCTTCTTCCGTTGACGGTTCACTCTGGTACTGTTTTAAATGTGCTGTTTCCCTGATTATCTTATCCAGTTCCTCTTCGCTGAGGGATGCCTTGTAAGCCGTCAGTTTTTCTTCCAGTCTGTGGTTTTTCTTTTCATCGAGTCCTTTTTCCGGTTCCAGTGTAAGCAGCAGCTTATGTGTATTTTTTAAGAAATAGGTTTCGATTAATTCTTCAAAATAACGGGTATCCTTTTTCTTTAATTCTTCAAAGGTATCTCCCGCCTTAATATGCATAAATGGTTCATTATCATCGTATAACCAGCTTTCAAGGCTGTCCATGCAGTAAAACAGTCCTTTTGGATAAGAGCCGAAATCCGCCTCACGGTACTGGAATTCGATCACATTCAATGCGGCTTTGATACTGTCCTTATCCAGTCCCTGCTGCACTGTTTTTTCCAGAACTTCTTCGATAATCCGGAAAAATTCCTCTCCCTTTCCTTCTTCCGCTTCTTTTGCTATTACGGAAAATGTATTCTGCAAAGAGCCTCCTGAATATCCTCCCGAAATATCTTTTCCGATACCTGCATCCAGCAGTGCCTTTTTAAGCGGCGCACCCGGCATGGAGATCAAGGCATAATCCAGAACACGCATGGCATAGTATTCCATACGATCGGTCGCATTTCCCGCTGTCACCGTGTAGGAATAGATTGTCTTTTCTTTCTCATCTTCTTCCTGACCAAGCGGATATTTTTTACTAATCTGTTTGATACGTTCAAATGGCTTCTGATACTGAATCTCAGAATCAATCTGTATTTCCTCAAAATGATCCAGATATTCCTGATCCATCCAGTTTAACCGCTCTTCCATATCCATATCACCGTACAATGTAATATAGCTGTTTACCGGATGGTAATATTTTCTGTGAAATTCAAGAAACTGTTCATAGGTAAGATCCGGGATAAACTCCGGATCACCCCCGGACTCATAGCTGTAACAGGTATCCCGGAACATCTCCCTCTGGATTTCCCTCTCAAGAATACTGTCCGGAGATGACAGTGCACCTTTCATTTCATTATATACAACACCATTTAATGCAAGTTTCCCGTCCTTATCCTCAAGTTCATAACTCCATCCTTCCTGGCGGAAAATCTCTTCCTTCTCATAAATATTTGGATAAAATACCGCATCCAAATAAACATTCATAAGATTCTTAAAATCTTTCTCATTGCAGCTGGCAACCGGGAAGATGGTTTTATCCGGGAAGGTCATTGCATTTAAAAATGTATTTAAAGAGCCTTTGACCAGTTCGACGAACGGATCTTTCGGAGGATACTTCTTTGAGCCGCATAATACGGTATGTTCTATGATATGCGGAACTCCGGTATCATCTGCCGGCGGTGTCCGAAAGCCGATATTAAACACTTTGTTATTATCATCATTGACAAGCAGCAGCACTCTTGCACCACTTTTTTTATGTTTCAGAAGATAACCTGTGGTACTCAGCTCTTCGATGTCTTCTTTTTTTACCAGCTGATATGCCGGTATTTTTGTGATGTCTATTTCTTTCATAAAATACGGTCCTCCATTTCCTGTACTATTCATGATCTGTCATTTTTAATATCTCATCATATTTCTTATTAATGCCGAGTGCATGGATTACCATGGAAAAGGTCAGCTTTGCCATATGCCCCGGCGTTTCCGTTCCGTTTTCAAACAACCACTGATTTACAATTCCCATGCAGCCATACAGGCAGAAAGAAAAAGTATACTTCAAATCGTCCTTGATATCCGGAAATAACAGCTCCAGATTCTTCATTGCATTTTCACTGATGATTTCCTTGATTTTAACGGTAAAATTCGCATCTCCGTTATCCCCCATCAATGCCTTGCAAATCTCTTTGTTCTGCTCCAGCACCATGAAAATATCTTCCATAAAGGTAAATGTATTATCCTTCTCTCCCATCGGATGTGTTTCGATAATATGCTTAATCTCTTTTAACATATCATTCTCTACCTCATCCAGAAGATTATAGATATCCGAATAGTGCAGATAAAAGGTGGATCGGTTAATATCCACCTTTTCCACCAGTTCCTTTACAGATATCTCATTAATGCTTTTCTCCATCATAAGCTGTGCTAATCCGCTCTTTAGCTGACTTTTTGTTTTTCTGATTCTTCTGTCTACTTTTTCTGCCATTGTTCTACCTCATAATTTTTTGTTTTATCTATTATACAACATTTTGCAAAATAAGCAACACTTTATCTATTATTCTACGTTCTGTGCCTGAGTTGTTTCTGATGTTCCTGTTGTTTCCTGTGTCTCTGATTCATCTGCCGGAAGATAATTGCCATACAGCTCAAAATCATCATAGACGACATGCCATCTGTTCTCTGCCCCTGCGGTAAGTGCGATATAATGATGTCCTGCTTTTTCCGCATAGCTTACAAGGCAGTTGCCCGCTTCCTGTGTATATCCGGTCTTTCCTGCCTGAATCGTGACATTCGGCACTTCTGTCCCGTACATTCTGCCAAACATAGTGCTGGTAAGCAATATTCCTTCCGGATGAGAAGCAAGCGGTGCAGTAGTATGCTGGTAGATTGATAAGATCTTCGCACATTCCGGGTTCTGCATGGCATACGCAAGAATCATCGCCATCTCTACCGGAGTCGTATACTGATTTTCATTGTGCAGTCCAGATGCATTCATGAAATGTGTGTTTTGCAATCCAAGTTCTTCACACTTTTCATTCATCAGTACCGCAAAATTATCCTCCGATCCTGCCGTCATGATGGCAAGTCCTACAGCAGCATCTGCTCCGGATGGAAGAATCAGTCCGTATAGCATATCCTCCATATTTACAGTGTCCCCGGCTTCAAACCCTGCTCTGGATGCTCCCTCACGGAACAGCGGATCTACAATATCTGCCGTCATGGTAAACGTCTGCGACAGATCCTGCAGATGTTCCACTGCAACAATCAATGTCATTACCTTCGTCATGGATGCCGGATAAATTCTTGCATCCTTATTTTTTCCTGCTATAATGCAGTTATTTTCCACATCAAGCAATGCCACATATGGACTTCTTACATTTTCGGAAACAATTTCCGTATACTGTTCACTTACCTTCGGATATCTGAGTGTTTCCTCTTCTTCTGTTTCCGGTTCTGTCGTGCTTTCTTCCTCTGATAATGTCTTTACTTTATGCTCGACAGCCTGAACGGTCTGCGTTTCTTTTTTATTATGATTCCAAAAGGCAGACAGCAAAACTGCCGCAAGTGCAATGGTTGCAGCGGCCAAGGCCGCCTTTCTTCTCAGTTCGCGTTTTCTCTGTTCTTTTCTCCTGTTACTTCTGACTTTCTGTTCCATCTTTTTCTTCCTCATTTACTTAGTATCTGCTTTCTTCTGCATTATAATACCACTAACGCCGCAAGAAGGAAACCGGAACTTTATCAAAATTTATATTTTCTTTACCAAAGAATACTTGCATTAATTCCCCTCATAAGATAAGATTAATATTAAAATAAAGAAACAGCAGTTTTGCGGATTGGAGTGTCTATGAATCATAAATTTTCAAAAAATAATAAATATTATACCATTGCTTTATATACCATCGCCGTGGTTACCATATGTTCCCTGATTATCCGGGTGATCATGAACTGGGAGTCCACCAGTTCGACTATTTCCCACGCACTGAAGGTATTATATCCGTTTCTGTTCGGTCTGCTGATCGCCTATTTCCTGAACCCGTTAAGCAAGATACTGGATCATTTCCTGAACCGTTTCTTTAAGGACAGACACCCAGGAATCCGTAAGGGACTTTCCATTCTCCTGTCCTACATCATTGTACTCGGCTTAATTATAACCGTGTTATTCTATATTATCCCGCAGATTATTGATTCTCTGACACAGATTACTTCTTTTATAAATTCTGCACAGTCGGGCTACAATCAGTTTATGGATAAAGTACTGGAGCTGGAATCCACCCATCCGGAATGGGATCTGTCCGGGATCAATGATGCCATGGAAGAAATTCCGGATAAAATCATTAATATTATCACAAAGGCGATTCCAACGATTATTCCGACCATTTACAATACATCCATGTCACTGATTTCCGGATTTTTAAATGTCATTATCGCCATCATTGTTTCCGTCTATATGCTGATTGATAAAAACCGGCTAATATTTAATGCAAAACGCGTAATTTATGCCATCTTCGGTCAGAAAACCGGCGATAAATTATTACATACCGGTTCCGAATGTAACCGTATCTTCAGCAGTTTTATTATCGGAAAATTAATCGACTCCCTGATTATCGGCATCTTATGTTTTATTGCAATGAGCATTTTAAAGCTTCCATATGCCCTGATTATCAGTGTAATTGTCGGTGTTACCAATATGATTCCTTATTTCGGACCATTTATCGGTGCTGTACCGGGCATACTGCTACTGCTCTTTGTAAGTTTTAAATATGCCTTGATCTTTACCGTTCTGATTATTGTTCTCCAGCAGTTTGACGGACTTTATCTCGGACCAAAGATTCTCGGCGAAAGTACGGGACTGCGTCCTCTGTGGATTATTTTTGCAATCACGGTCGGCGGCTCCATAGCCGGTGTCCTGGGGATGTTCCTCGGAGTTCCAACCCTTGCCGTAATTGCCTATATTCTGAATTATTTCATCGAAAAACGGCTTCACAAATATGGTATCTTCTTCCTTCAAAAAGAAGAACCTGAAGAGCCGGCGGGCGAAAAACCAACAGCAACAGCAGAAGAAAATATACCTGTGGAAGAAGAAAACTCCACAGATACCGAAAAAGAGCAGGGTTAACCTGCTCTTTCTTTTTGCCTTCTTTATTTGTCCTCTTCCGGTTCTGTCTGGTATTCTTCCGTTCCTGCCATATGGCGGATGGTAAACAGCACTCCAAACAGGATACAGAGTCCTGCCGCAAAGCTGATAAATACATTCTTTGTAATTCCCGCAATAATATAACTTACAAATGCAACTCCTGCTACGGTCAGTGCATATGGAAGCTGTGTCGCCACATGGTTTACATGATGACACTGGCTTCCTGCGGATGCCAGGATCGTTGTATCGGAAATCGGGGAACAGTGATCCCCGCACACAGCACCTGCAAGACAGGCTGATATGGATATTACCATCATTTCCCCATCCGGGAATACACCCATAACAATCGGAATCAGGATGCCAAACGTTCCCCAGGAGGTTCCGGTTGCAAATGCCAGTCCCAGTGCTACAACAAAGATAATTGCCGGAAGCATCATCTGAAGGGATGATGCTGACTGTCCTACCAGATCTGCCACATAGATATCAGCTCCCAGAAGACTTGTAACTCCTGACAGAGTCCATGCAAAAGATAAGATTAATATCGGGGAAACCATTGTCTTAAATCCTTCGGAGATGCATGACATGAAGTCCTCAAAAGAAATAACACCTCTTCCCATATAGAAAATAAAGGTAAATGCCAGTGCGATGAAAGAACCCATTACCAGTCCGACCGATGCATCGGACTGTGAAAATGCGGTAACAAAGCTGACACCATCAAAGAATCCGCCCGTATACAACATACTGGTAATACATGCCAGAATCAGCACCGCCACTGGAAGAACCAGATCCACAACCCTTCCGCGCGGATTGACAAAATCTCCTTTGTCATCCCGGAATGGTCTTTCTTTTGTCGTAAAAAGATCTCCCTTAATTGCATTTAATTCATGTTTTTTCATCGGCCCAAAATCCACACGGGAAACCGTCAGAAATATAACTGTAATTAATGTAAATACTGCGTAATAATTATAGGGAATGGTTCTTAAAAAGGTTGCAAACCCGTTGATTCCTGAATCTTCCGGAACAGACGAGGTCACTGCTGCCGCCCAGGAGCTGATCGGTGCAATGATGCAGATAGGTGCTGCAGTCGCATCAATCAGATAGGCAAGTTTTGCCCTGGATACCTGATGTCTGTCCGTCACGGAACGCATGACATTTCCCACGGTCAGACAGTTAAAATAATCATCCACAAAGATCATGACTCCCAGTGCCATGGTTGCAAGCTGTGCACCGACTCTTGTCTTAATCCGCTTCGATGCCCATTTCCCAAAGGCTGCCGAACCACCTGCCTTATTCATCAGTGCAACCAGAATGCCAAGCATTACCAGAAACACAAGAATACCGACGTTCCAGGAGTTAGATAATTTCGATACCATTCCTCCGTTTTCGTTAAAAAACATCGTGTTTATGGTTAATTCAAGATTAAAGTTGGAATAGAGCAATGCTCCCGTCAGGATTCCAACAAACAAAGAGGAATATACTTCCTTTGTTACCAGTGCCAGTGCGATTGCAATTACCGGTGGAAGCAATGCAAGAATGCTTGCATACACCCGCGGCTCATAAGTCTCCGGATCCGTAATTTTCCCCGGTGTATTCATGCTGAATGCGATCAGCAGTGCAATTACAGCCAGTACAGCTGCAATCCCCAGTATTCTAATATATTTCTTATTCATGTCTAGTTCCTCTGTTTCTATTTTTCCTTTGCATCTTTCATATTCGGATATATTCTCTCGACCTTCTGGTCGTTATAATGACTGTCTATCCAGCTCTCCATGGTATTCTGTGCTTCTGCCCCTTCTGTTCTTGCTGAGTAACGTGCTAACACCATTCCGGATAGAAGCATATTACAGCTCATAAATACAACCAGTCCCCAGGTAATCATCTTTCCCGGATGTACCGGTATCTTCTCGATATAGGACGAAATGACCGGAAACAGTCTTTTGATCCATACCACGGCTGCCATTCCCCAGAAAAAGCAATACAAAAGATTAATCCGGCCTCCGAGATTAAATGGCATATTGCTGTAATCCCAGAATACCTGTCCGAACATTACTTCCGTAAACACACTGCACAGGTATTCATACACACCTCCCATGATCGTACCAAACCAGAAAATAAAACTGTCTGAACGTGTCCGGTAATTATAAAGAAATGATGTGGCAAACATCATCGCCAGTCCCCAGACAATGCTGAACGGTCCCCAGACCACACTGCTCCTGCTCATCCAGACACCACCTGCCAGTCTGCAGTAAATGGTTTCCGTGATATCTCCCAGAAATGCTCCGATTACAAACAACAGAAATAATTTGTAGAAGCTACAGCCCTGGGCAAATACCTCATCCTTGCTTTTAACTCTAATTGCTCCCTGCCGTTTTCCCTGTGGATAAGCCTTTTTCAGACGTCTCTCCATATGCTCTGCCATCCAGTTGCCAAGATGTGTTCTCACAATGGTAAGTGTGTTGTTGACGCTTTCCACACCCGGATATTTTTCCGCCATTCCCCTTGCCGCAAAATAAGATCCCGCAAAATCAACTGCCAGAAGCCAGAAAACAACCCAGAGGCAGATATGAAAAACCGAACCATTTAACAACCGATATAAATTATTCAGAAACGGATTACAGTATTTTAACCCGATCATTCCGGCAAGTCCCCAGATCATAGAATACTGCAGACAGATATATCCGTCGAGATTAAATCTTTTTCCGGAGTAATCCCACAATCTTACCTTTGCGACCTTTTCAATGGATTTTGCAGCAATCCATTCTATTACCGTACATAAAACTGCGGAACCGACAAACAGAAACAGCAAGGATTCCTGCAGTTCCTCAAATCCAACGGTAACAATTACCGCTGCGATTCCATAAATAATACAATATGGTCCATTCAGAAATCCTTTATTTGTAAATCTTTTATTCCGGACAATTCCTACGATGGTTTCTACAACCCAGCCGCCGACAGAATATACGCACATCAGCCAGAACAGCTGGTAAAAATCAATTTCTTTAAAAATTATACTTACCATTTTATTTATCCTCTATTTAACATTTTTAAACTGTGCCTCGTACAGTTGATAATAAGTCCCTTTCTTTTCCATCAGTTCTTCGTGGTTTCCGGACTCGCAGATACCGCCATTATTTATGACAAAGATCCTGTCCGCATTTTTTATCGTGGAAAGTCTGTGTGCAATAATGAACGATGTTCTTCCCTTTAAGAGCGACTCAATTCCCTCCTGCACCAGAATTTCTGTATGCGTGTCAATGCTTGATGTAGCTTCATCCAGTATCAGAATGGACGGATTGGACACCATGGTTCTTGCGAATGCCAGCAGCTGTCGCTGACCGTTCGAAAGTCTTGCACCTCTTTCACTGATTTCCGTATCGTATCCTTTTTCCAGTTCCATGATGAATTCATGTGCATGGACTGCCTTCGCCGCTCTGATAATCTCTTCATCCGTTGCATCTGACTTTCCATAACGGATATTCTCCTTTATTGTCCCGGAGAACAGATAATTATCCTGTGCCATGACTCCCATCTGTTTTCGCAGGCTCTTCAGTGTCACTTCCTGAATGTCATGTCCGTCAATCCGGACACTTCCCTCTGTCGCATTGTAGAATCTGCTGATTAAATGTACAATGGTCGATTTTCCTGCTCCGGTCGGACCGACCAGTGCAATGGTTTCCCCCGGTTTTATCTCAAAATTTACATCATGCAGAATCATCCGCTCCGGCTCATCCGGATAAGCAAACGATACATGGTCAAACGTGACAGTTCCTGCCACTTCCGGCAGTTCATACGCATTGTCCTTTTCTTTGATATTGGTTTGCATATCCAGCACTTCGAATATACGTTCTGCTGCCGATAAATTCGTTACCAGCTTGTTGTAATAACTCGCCAGGTTTCTGACCGGTCCCCAGAACATGGATAAATAAGTTGAAAATGCCACAAATGTTCCTACCCCTACATGACCTGCTCCCAGTCTGCTGATACCGATATAATACAACAGGAATGTACCGATTCCCCAGGAAATTTCTATCGTCGGACTAAATCCATCCGCAATCATGACTGCATTGCGGAACGATATTCTGTGTTCATCCACCAGCCTGGAAAATTCCTCCTGTGATTCTTTTTCTGCCGTAAAACTCTGCACAATGCCGATTCCGGAAAAATCCTCATGTACAAATGCCGTGATATTAGATGATTTCTTCCTGTGAATCTGCCATTTTTTGTGGGCGAGAATCTCTGCCACATACATACCTGCCAGAATAACAGGCATTGCCGTAATCGCAGACAAAGTCAGCACCGGACTTTTAATAAGCATAATCACAAATACCACGATTACCGTCAGAAAATCAGGAATCAGCTGTGTAACCGTACTGTGTATCACATCCTTCAGTGAATTAACATCTCCGATCACCCTTGCCAGTATTTTTCCGGTCGGACGGGAGTCAAAAAAATCAAATCCCAATGTCTGGATATGGGCATACAACTCTTCCCGGACCACAAGAAGCACCCGGTTGGATACTTTTGCCATGG
>FR900138.1:6707-9256 GCA_000437755.1 Roseburia sp. CAG:303 | reverse complement strand
ATACTTTTGCCATGGTGCGCATCCAGAATCTGGACGTAAACATAAAGATAATACTCATGGCAAGGGAAATACAGACAATCCATACCAATCCGTTCCAGTCTTTTCCGGTAATATTTACATCAATGGCATGTTCCATAAGCAATGGCTGAATCATGGAAATCGACAGGGATACACCCATTGCCAGAAGTACCATCAGTATCTCCTTTTTATAGCGCATCATATAGCCGAACAGCCGGAAGATTACTTTCATCTTCACTGAATCTTTCTGCTGCTCATCTTCTTTGACAGAATTAATTGCCATTTTCTCACCTTCTCTCCTGTTTTGCTTTGCGGTAATCTCCATACTGCGCCTCATAGGTCGCATAGTACAGTCCTTTTTTCGCAAGCAGTTCTTCGTGTCTGCCGCGCTCCGCTATTTTCCCGTGACTCAGAACAATGATTTCATCCGCATTGCGCACAGAAGAAATCCGGTGTGCCACGACGATTTTGCTCATCTCTTTTTTCTCTGCCAGCATTTTCTGAATCTCATACTCCGTCTCCATATCGAGTGCGGAGGTGGAATCGTCCAGAATCAGGATTTTTGCATCTTTTGCCAATGCCCTGGCGATACTCAGACGCTGCTTCTGCCCGCCGGACAGGCCTACTCCACGCTCTCCAATCACGGTATTGTAACCATCTTCCAGTTTTTCCACAAACTCCTGTGCATGGGCAGCCGCCAGCGACTGTTTTACCCGGTCATCCGACATACTCTTTCTCTGTCCGAGTTTTAAGTTTTCCCGGATGGTATCGGAAAACAGAAACACATCCTGCGTCACAACTGAGGTGCATCCCCGCACAGATTCCAGTGTCAGTTCCCGGATATCCCTTCCATCGAGCAGAATCCTTCCCTCATTTACATCATAAAACCGGTTAATCAGACTGACAATCGTACTCTTTCCCGCACCTGTCATACCCATGATACCCAGGGTATGTCCCTGTTCAAGTTCAAAATTAATGTCCTCGAGGATCGGGGTTCCATGCAGTTCAAAGGATACATGGTCAAACCGGAGATTTCCCTGCGGGTCTTTTAGTTCTTCCGCATTTTCCCGATTCTTAATCTGCGGCTCTTCTGCCAGGATTTTATTGATTTTCTTATTTGAAGCAAATGCCGCCGCCACCGCATTGGTCAACCAGCCGAGATTCTCCATCGGCCATACGATATTGTTGGCATACTGTAAGAACGCAGTCAGCATTCCGAGTGTCGCACTTCCCTGAATAACAGCATAACCGCCGGTCAGCAGGACAAGCAGCTGCATAATCTTTGGCAGAAATGACATCTTCGGTTCAAAATCCGCCATAATCTCTGCCTGATGTACGTTTAACTCATAATATTTCTCATTATTCTGACGGAACTTCTCCATCTCATAATCTTCTCTCGCAAATGCCCGGACGGTGCGGACACCTCCCAGATTCTCCTGCACTACCGTATTTAAAACGGCATTCTGCTCACTAATCTCATCGTATACCTTGTCCAGCTTCTTTTCCAGCCGGATCGCCATGACACCCATAATGGGCAGAATCGCAACCGGAATCAGACTGAGCTTCCAGTTCAGCCGCACCATGAAAACCAGTACCCCTATGGTATATGCACATGCCTCTACCGCCAGCATTCCGACAAATCCAAAGACATCCCACAGACGGTCCACATCATCTTTGACCCTTGCCATCAGCTCGCCCGTATTATTCTTATCAAAATACGTCCGGGACAGTGTCTGGATGTGACAGAACAGATTTTTTCTGACATCGCTCGCCACGATACTTCCGGTCACGTCACAGGTAAATTCCTTGATATACTGGGAAGCGGCACGGCCGAAACCGACAATCAGGATACTGATCAGGTAATTCTTTAACATTCCCATATTTCCACCGATAATGACATTATCCACGATTCCCATTGTGATCAGGGGAAACCAGATATCTAACAGAATACTAATTCCCATTGTCACTGCGGCAATCAGATACCGCCACAGATTTTTCGCCACATAATGCCACAATGGATTACATTTCTTTTTTGCTTTCTCCATAATTATCCTCTCTCTGTTTTATTGTATACATTACATTCTGTATAATTTCTTTTTCTTCATCCGTTTCTTTCTTACCGGTCTGCCCTGTTCTTTCCGGTATGCTTCAAATTCTTTCTGCCATTGCTCATAATCCCGTTCAAATAACTCTTCCACTATCTGGTTTTTCAGTTCTTCTTCCCCAACCTTCTCCAGCAGCTTATCCTGTACAAATTTCTTACTCTTTGCCTTATATGCCGGAAGATAGTTTCTGGCAAGGATATGGTTAAGTTCCGTTCTCCACAGCCACTTTATCTGCTGGCTTACCTTACATTTCCTGTTTTTTCCCGCTTCTCTTTTCTGTACGATTTTGACTTTTCCTTCTTCTTCCGATACGATCAGAATCCCCCACCACTCCGGGACATGCTCTTCCACATGCTTTTCATGCGTAATTCCTGTCACGATATAGTTATAATCGCAGAACTTATCGTAATCTCTTACCTGGGTTTC
>FR900138.1:0-6696 GCA_000437755.1 Roseburia sp. CAG:303 | reverse complement strand
AATCTCTTACCTGGGTTTCCAGCCTGTCATAAGTGTCCGCATCACTTTTTATCTCCAGTCCCGCAAGACTGCCATCCAGAACCATAACGATATCTGCCCTTGACTTTCCCATAATTTTTTCCTCAAAAATACGGTTCTTTGGATATTTCTCATCAAGATAATCAAATAATGGTTCTCTTATCTGTGCATCATACATTTTACTCTGCTCCAATCTTTGGACATATGTCTTTTATGCAACACTTGTCACAATATGGACGGGTTCGTGCCGTACAGACTTCCCTGCCATGCCACACCAGACGATGGCAGAACTCGCTGCCTTCCTCCGGCGGAATGATTTTCCAGAGTTCCATTTCCACCTTCTTGGGATCTTTGATCTGATCCACAAGTCCCATGCGGTTCGTCAGCCGGATGCAGTGCGTGTCCGTTACAATGGCAGGTTTTCCAAAGACATCGCCCATAATCAGATTGGCACTCTTACGTCCCACTCCCGGAAGCTTTAACAGTTCCTCGAACTGATCCGGGACTTTTCCGCCATACTCTTCTTTCAGCATCTTCATACATGCACTGATATCCCTTGCTTTACTGTTTCCCAGCCCGCATGGTCTTACAATCCTCTCTATCTTTTCCACCGGAGCCTCTGCAAGTGTATCCACGTCCGGATATTTTTCAAATAATCCTTTTACAACCTGATTTACTCTTGCATCCGTACACTGTGCCGCCAGTCTTACACTGACAAGCAGTTTCCATGCCTGATCGTAGTCAAGACTGCATACCGCATCCGGATATTCTGTTTTCAGACGTTCTATGATTTCCAATGCCAATTTCTTTCGATCCATTTTATCTCTACCTCTGCTATCTGTCCAAATCTTTCTTTCAGCTTTTCACAGTATACCACATTCATTATTGAAAATCCACACAAAAAGCGACTATTACAAATTCCGGTAATAATCGCTTTTCTCTAATCTTTATTTATTTTTCAGATTATTCTTTATTCCATTACGCCGCCTTCTACAACGAGCTGATCTGCATCAGCGTCCTCGCCGTATACACTACGCAGTGTTGCTTCATAATCTGCATGGAAGAACTGTTCCTCGCCCAGTGTCTTAATTTCCTCATTGAGCCAGTTTAATAATTCGGTATTGCCCTTCTGTACTGCAGGTGCAATGGCATCCACATTACCAAGTGATTCGATTCCTACGGTAAATCCTTTGTTCTTCATTGCCCACGCAAGCACTTCAGTATTGTCAGTAGAGAATGCATCTCCTCTTCCATCGGCAAGTGCGTCATAGGCTTCCTGGTATTCATCAAATTTTGTTAATTTTACATTCGGATAGTTTTCTGAAAAATAGGTTTCCGCTGTTGTTCCTTTTACAACGATGAGGTTCTTTCCATCCAGATCATCGACACTCTTAATCAGTTCGGAATCTGGTGATACAACACCAAGTGCCACCTTCATGTAAGGAAGTGCAAAATCTACCTTCTCGCTTCTTTCCTCTGTTACGGTAAAGTTTGCCAGTGTAATGTCTACTTTTCCTGACTGAAGATATTCTACACGGCTCGCTGCTTCCACATAAACAAATTCTACGGCATCTTCACTGCCTAATAAGTCTTTGGCAATTCTCTTTGCAAAATAGATATCATAGCCCTGGACTTTACCATTTTCATCCACATAACCAAACGGATTCTTATCACTGAATACACCGATTCGGATTTTTCCGTCTTTTTTAATTTCTTCTAAAGTTCTTGCCTTTGCTGTCTTTGTGCTGCTTCCGGAATCCTTACTGTCGGACGTACAGCCTGTCAGCATGAGTGCCAAAAGTCCCAATACTAAAATAAAACTTAAAATTCTCTTCTTCATCTTTTTCCTCCTTTTAATTCCTGCATAATTACAGATTATGGTGTACAAGTTCATAATGAAAACTATTTAAGAATTTCTGCGCACGTTCCGTTTTCGGATGGGCAAAAAATTCTTCCGGTGTATTTTCTTCTACAATTTTTCCCTGGTCTAAAAATACAATACGGTCTGCGACTGCTTTTGCAAATTCCATCTCATGGGTAACGATAATCATGGTCATTCCGTCTTTTGCCAGTTCCAGCACAACCTGAAGTACTTCTCTTACCATCTCGGGGTCAAGTGCAGCTGTGATCTCATCCAGCAGCAGAATTTCCGGATGCATCAGCAATGCCCTTACGATTGCAACTCTCTGCTTCTGGCCTCCGGAGAGCTGTCTTGGATAACTGTCCGCTTTCTCAGCAAGTCCCACACGGCTTAAAAGCTTTGCTGCTTCCTGTTCTACCTCCTGCTTCTGTCGTTTTTGCACTTTGCATGGAGCAAGCACAAGATTTTTCATAATGGTCATATTAGGAAACAAATCGTAGCTCTGGAATACCATTCCTATCTTTTCCCTGATTTTATGTTGTTTCTTTTCTTCTGCGAAGCTGACATTATTTAACTTTATGACTCCTTCATCGATACTTTCCAGCTGATTCAGACATCGTAAAAATGTACTTTTTCCACAGCCGGATGGTCCTAATAGCACAACGACTTCTCCTTTATTTATCGCAAATGAAATATCATCCAGAATAGGATGGTCTTTTACATATGATTTTTTCAAATGTTCTACTTCTAAAATATGATCTGACATTTTTTCTCCTCCTGTTTCTAATCAGCCAGCCGCTTTTCCAGCACTGCCGATAATCTTGAAAACGGAAAACAGATAACAAAATACATCAGGAAAATCGCTCCGTATATCCAGATAGCAGCATCCGGATTCGTATATCTGCCGGCATCTATAATCTGTTTTCCTACCTTAACTACTTCGACAACTCCAATTAGGACGACAAGACTCGTGGTCTTAATCATTCTGGTCAGCAGATTAATTGCCGATGGCAATAACCTGCGGATTGTCTGCGGTAATATAATATACAGATAAACCTGCCATTTTGTCAGTCCCAGTCCATATCCACTCTCATACTGATGCTTCGGGATTGCCCCAAGTGCACTTCTGACCAGATCTCCCATCTCTGCCGTTCCCCAGAATGTAAACACCAGTACGGCTGCACCTTCTCCTGACATATTGACACCGAGATGCTTTGCCGCTCCAAAATAAACCAGGAACAGCAGCACCAGCTGCGGCATAATCCGGACAATCTCTAGATAGATGCGGCAGATGACTTTCAATACCGGATTTTTTATCCTCATGATAATTCCAAGGAAGAATCCGAGAATCATTGAAAACAGCATGGAAATCAGTGCAATCCTGAGTGTAATCCATAAGCCGCCCCACAGTCTTAAAAAATTATTTCCTTTAAATAAAAGCTCAAGTCCCATATTCTCCATAGCGGATTCTCCTTTCTACCAGTGAGCAGAGCAGTGATACCGGTAATAAGATAACCAGATATGCGATTACCAGCATAAACAGTGCTTCATCTGTTTTATAATATATTCCTATCATATCTTTTGTCACAAACATCAGATCCGCAAGTGCTACCGCTGAAAATACGGAAGTTTCCTTTATCAGGAAGATCATATTTGCGCATATTGCAGGAATGGAATTTGCCAGTGCCTGGGGCAGTATAATGTGAATCAATACCTGGCTCTTCTTCATTCCCAGTGCAAGTGCGGATTCTTTCTGAATCGTCGATACATTCTCAAGTCCGCTCCGAAATACTTCCGCCATGTAACTTCCCCCCTGGAAGGTCAGTCCGATGATCGCACAGGCTTCGGAAGTCAGGACAATTCCCGCTTTCGGAAGTCCGAAGTACAGGAAGAAAAGCTGTATCAGCAGTGGTGTATTTCTTGAAAGCTCAATATAACACGAAACAATCCATGATAATACCGGTATGCGGAAATACCGCACAATACTGCAAATCATTCCCAGAAGAACGGAACATACAATTCCAATTAACGCTATATAAATTGTAATTTTCGCAGCCTCGGTGTATAACGGAAGCTGTTCCTGCATAAATCTGATATCCATAGTGTTCTCTCCATAGTATTCTCCCTAATATATTATATTCCCACACTCATGTCCCAGTTTCGCATTTTTATTTCCTATATTTACTATAGGAATAGTATATATATAAGTGCATGATTTGTCAAATACTTTTTTGCATGTACGAAATAAAATACAATGCCAAGGTTAAAAAGTCTAAGCCCACATGAGAAAAGGGAGAACCATTTTTATCATGGTTCTCCCTTTTCTCATGTTATATGACCATCTTGTATGACCTTTTTATTTTGCGGACCTTTCCTGTTCCCAGAGTTTCTTTGCGGTCGGTGCCCAGTCCTGTGCATAATGCTCACATTTTGCACATAAATGATCGCACTCTTCTTTTGATTCCAAATCGGTTGATTTTGCCCCTGTTTTATGTACCAGTTCTTTTAATTTCTCAGGATTTTCCAACATCGGACATGGCTGGAGCATATTGCCATTAAACGGCTGGTTTTCCTGATACGCTTTAAATAATGGCTGCTGCAGACATTCCAGAAGTGATTTTTCATGAATATTTGCATTGGAATAATGAATGAATACGCAAGGCTCTACATCGCCGTTCGGATTGATATGGCAGTAATATTTTCCGCCTGCCACGCAGCCTTCCACAAACTGTCCGTCATTCTGGAAATCAATCGCCATAATTGGTTTTCCGCCCTTAAAATCACGGATTTCTCGAACACGGTGGAACATATACTTTCTCTGCTGTGGATTCAGCAGTAAATCAGTGGACGCATCATTCCCAACCGGCATATAATGGAAATACCAGGTGTAACTTACACCTTTTTCTATAATCATATCAAGGAATTCATCGGATGTGACCGTCTTATAATTCAGACTGGTATAACAGATGGATGTTCCGAACAGGAGTTTGTACTTTTTCATCAGATCCATGGCATGCATGACTTTGTTAAATGTTCCAGCTCCTCTTCTGGCATCATTTTCCTTTTCAAAGCCTTCCAGACTGATGGACGGGACAAAATTCCCCACCCGCAGCATTTCCTTACAGAAATCTTCGTCTATCAGTGTTCCGTTTGTAAAGCAGTGGAATGCACTTTCCTTATGCTTCTCGCAGAGTCGGATAACATCTGCCTTACGCACGAGCGGTTCGCCCCCTGTAAGCAGGAATGCATGGATTCCAAGTTCTTCCGCCTGGGTGCATATGCTGTCCATATCTTCAAAGCTGAGATTCAGCCGGTTTCCATATTCTGCTGCCCAGCAGCCCGTACAGTGAAGGTTGCATGCACTGGTCGGATCGAGTAATAATACCCATGGTATGGAGCAACCGTATTTTTCCGCATTCTTTCTTGCAATATTAAATCCGCGGAAGCCTGCTTCATAACCGAGATTTAACATTGCCATCTTAATCAGTTTCGGATCTGTATTATCTAACAGATGATTGGCATACTGCATCCATTTACTGTTCTCATCCCGGAATATCTCTCTGAGAGCCTCATATGCCTGCGGACTCCAGCCGTCTCCCAGTGTCTTTTCCATAAGATCTACTAACTGCAGGAGTGCTTTGGAACGATCCTTATTTGTGTGTTTTATTGCTGCATCAATAGCAACCTCAAATGCCTTACGTTCTATGGCATGCGTCATTTTCTTTTCCATCTTTCCTCACCTGTTCCTTTCTTTTATCTATTGTGTTGACATTCCGTTTGTATCTGATACAATTATACCAGATACAAATATATCAGATATAATTGTATCAGATTATAAGACACAACACAATATTACAATATGAGCCAATATTTAAAAAAATGTATCATTTATCAGAAAAGGATGGGTTTTATGGATAAAAGAAAAGAGGCTAATTTAAGGGTAAAGAAAAATATTACAGAAGCATTATTTGCATTGATGGACAAAAAGGATTTTTCCAATATAACGGTTACGGATATCATAGAAGAAGCAAAGGTGGCAAGAGCCTCCTTCTATCGTAATTACGAATCCAAAGAAGATATTCTTGTCACCTTTGTCATAGAAATTTTCCATGATTTTAATAACGAAGCGGCCTATGACCTCACGGAGTATTACAGCTACCGCAATGTCTGCCACATTTTTACTTATTTAAAAACTTACCGCAAGTACATTCTTGCACTCTGCCATGTCGGACTTGGTGCTTCCCTGTTAGAAGCCCTGAACAGATTCGTGGAGGAAAATGCCGGTGTCATGCCATGCACTTCCATCCAGAAATACCGTCTCTATATTTTCAGCGGTGCTTTAATGAATGCCGGACTTATCTGGTTAAAAAATAACTGCCCGGAAAGTATAGAAGCCATTTCAGCAGAATTCTGCAACTGTCTTGGCATCCCGCTTGTCCGGACATGCTGATGTTATTTTTCGTAATCCAGGCACATGCGGACTTCCGTATAAGGACGCACATAAGTATCTGCTGCTTTTATATGCTCCGGATGTGTCTGATATCCCTTTAATGCTGCTTCATCTTCTAACAGGCTGTCAAGCATTACATCCGCATTGGAAGATGGCAGCGGATTTCTTCCGATCTCAAGGCTTACAAGCCCCGGAACAACTCCTACCAAAGCTTCCAGATTCTTCTTAATATCCGCGGAAATAGTTTTCTTTTCCTCTTCCGACAATTCTTCCTTTAATTTCCATAAAATAACATGTCTGACCATTTTTACAACTCCTTTTCTTCTTTACTGGAATTTATGTAATTGCGAAACTCATAACTTATCTC
>FR900137.1:17467-29673 GCA_000437755.1 Roseburia sp. CAG:303 | reverse complement strand
TCATACTCGTCCACAGTCTGCACCTGGACATTTTCAAAATAGCTGAGTATAATCTTTGAATTTCCATCTATCTTAACACGGTAAGTCCAAAGATACACAAATACTCCTGCCGTTACTGCTATAACTGCGATTACTGCCAGTGCTAAAAAATATTTTTTTAAATTTTTCCTCATATATGCCCTCCGTAATATATTCCTCGTATTTTTCTGTTCATTGCTAAAACATTAATTCTGTGCATCTTCCGCCCGTTCATATGTCTTACCATTTACAACTACTTTTTCTATACTGGCATAATCTATAATTTTCCTAAATTCATATACATATTTTCCATTGAATCCTGTCTCATCTGTGGCAAAAAGAACAGATCCCGAATATGCTGCTTTTGATTCCCCGTCTTTTATCAGTGTAATATTTTCCCCATCCTTATTTATAAGTACCAGATCCTGAAAATAATCCTGTCCAAGACTCCTCTTTACCTGTATCTTCAATCCCATGGACGATAAATACAGTGTTCCTTCATTCAGACGAAATTCTTCATGTTTCCTGGAATCTTCCAGATTAAAATAGTATTCTTTATACGGCTCATTTTCTGCCTGACAATCCCGAATTGCAAATATCTGATTCGGGTCCTGTTCGGATTGTAATTGTCTGTAAATATATAAATACAGGTCATCTCCCTCTTTCTCCACTTTTACAACAGCAAACAAAATGGAAAACCTTTCGCCAATGGACTGAAGCGACCTTCCTGAATCCGATGCCCGTATTGACTGGTAACTAATCTTATCGCCATCCCTGCTCACTTTTACTACCGCATAAAACTGTGCGCTGGCAATATCCAGAAAATATTTCTCCAGTTCAAATGAATAATCATCAATCTGTATTACCTGTCCTGATGGCTGTGTCAGTTTTTCAAATCTCTTATACTGCACCGTCCCATGTTTTCCTGATCCTTTTTTTATACTGACTATTGTGATTACTGCTATCACAGCAATAAATACACAAATCAAAATAATTTTTAATATTGTTATAAAACGTCTTTTTGTCATTTATTTTTCCTCATATAATATTTTGTAGTCATAGTTTAATGCCAATATAGTTCCCATTAATGCTATCGCTGTTTTCATTTTTTCTCCAGTCTATTGTCTTCATTGCACTTTTTCATCCACACTTTCACTGCTGCTACACCCAGAACCAGTACAATACTTCCTGCGATTGCTGTTTTCTGTGCTTTTCCACTTCTTTCGGTATTTTGCTTTCTTTGTTGTATTACACTTTCAGTTACCTTGCCTTCCTGAAGCTTTTCCAGTTCCTTATCAAAAGAATATTTCTGCCATAAATACCAGTATAGCTTTTCTCTTTTTGACATATCCACACTTTCTTCTGTTGTCCTCAGATACGTTTTATAAATTTCCTGATATTTCATATCCGGATAAATTTCTTTGTATTTTCTCAGCATATTTTTAAGTTCCAGATAAGCCGGATCACCAAACAATTCTTCTTCCACAGCATTGGAACTGCTCTGATACCGGAATGTCTCACTAACATATTTCTCAAGTTCTTCATCAAAATTTAAATACGACATGGCATCTCCATCGCCTGCTATATGATAATATAAATTTTTACAGCTGTATTCAGGATATTGTTCTTTTAATATTTTAAGTGCCTGCTCCAGTTTGTCCCAATATGCTGGATCTATATAATTTTCTATATACTGATATTCTTTCCTGACTGCCACAACAAAGGTCTTCTCATCTTCCCAGTCAATATTATTTGCTATATCCTTATCTCCGAACGTTTCTTTGATTGATTTTCCGGATGGTGCCCATATACCTTCTATATACTCCCAGTTTTTCTGTTCCAAATCAATACCGGAAACCTCTTTTTCCACCCTCCCAAAAATCATCAGCTGTACTTTTTTGCCATCTGTTTCTACCACATTTTTCTCAATATTTTCTATGCAGAGTCCGTTGCTTTCTCTCCAGAGTTTGTTAATATCACTATTTTGTTCTGTAATCGGATAATCACTTTCTATACATTGAAATCCTTGTTTTTCTAAAAGATCTTTCCATTTATTGTTTACCAGAAAAATATCTATTCTCTGCCTCTCATCATAATAGATTCCACCATAATCATCTTCTGTCAGATGCTCTTTCACAAATTTTCTTTTTTCTTTTAATGAGTTTTTTAATTTATTTTTTTCTTCTATAAACTGTTGAACCTCTTCTGTTTCCTGCTGAAAGCTGACACTTTCCATGTCCAGACATGAAATCAGATATGGACCACCTCCACTGACACTGGCATACGGAGCCGATGGCGAAATCTGATAGGCATATTCTCCATCGGAATCAGCTACAAGAAAATACATATCATCAGAAACAGTTAAGAGAAATGGAACGGAACAGTTTTTAAAATATGTCTTCCAGTCCTCTGATTGATCCCATTTTAATACATCCTCCAATGATACTATCCCCATGGAACAATCCGGAATATTTGTTCCTGTCACATATAGATAATCTGCTTCATCTCCCATCACTGGCATACCAAAAACAGTACTTACTATAACCATTACAATTCCCATTTTTTTATATTTCATCTAACTTCCTCCCTTACTTATAAGTAATATAATATATTGCACTAGTGTATGCATTATCAATACTAATTCTCCAAATGCTTCCTGTATATACATAATGACTCCATTTTGTATTTGCAGCAGTATCCTGAACCGATATCCCCATTGTATATTCCCTGCCAATAGTGTATCCTGGATTAAAATACCTCTCTTTTGAACTTACATATTTGTCAATTGCCCACATATTAATCTTATATCTTCTCATAACTACTATTTTTCCTTATACTTTACACAAAATCCTACCTCTGATAAAGTTTCATCTGCAGCATTTTCCTCTAATCCGACGAATTCAGCTTCTTTATTCTGAGCTTCCTTTATTGACACCGGACCTTGTATAATGATATTTCCCGTCTTTCCTTTATAGTTCTTAGAGATTTTTTCCATAAATTTCTCTATTTGAGAATATGAAATTCCCTGCTGCTCATTGATTGTTTCAAATTCTATTTGTCTGCTCTCCACAATATCCTCAATATCACTCTTTGGCAGCCATGAACATACAGAAAGCTCCTGCTGGGTTTTTATTATTAGATAATAACAATCCTTTTCTTCCAGATACCATATTGTATCATATTTTATTACGTTTTCAGGTTCTGTCTCCACTTCCATCTGCAGATATATCAGTTTTACATTTTCTTCTTTCGCTTCAATAACATTCTCTGCATTATCAAACAACCACTCTTTCCAAAACTCCTGTGTTTCACTTAAATCAATAATAGCATTTTCCGCATCCTCATCATTTTCTTCATCTTCCATGTCATACTTAGTAAATTCATATTTTGCATCCTCATATGTAATTACCATCTGATTATTCTCTTGTAATTCGCAGAAAACAGTGCAACGTTTTTTGTCCCCAAATAAATCTACAGGTTTATCAAAGTTCAGATGCATTTTATTATTTTTGTAATATGTATATTTTCCCTTATACATCGCCTCCTGGGTGATCAAATGCTGTATTTCCAACGTCTTTTCTGAAAAACACAGTATTCCTTCGTCTCCAATCCATGTTGTATTCTCAAGTTTTTCATTTTTTTGGTATGTACATTTCCATAAAAGAAATATAACAATTACCACCAACCCAATGCGTACTGCTATTTTTTTCATTGCACTTTCTCCGAATTTTAAAAAAATTTCCTATACCTTTCATTTATTCCTGTGAAGCACTTTCCAGTTTCTGTACATATTCATAATGCTTATTCAAATAGTTTTAATGTTTTTCTCATTTATTTTCCTTCTTTTCTCATCCATATCTTTACAGTTGCCGCACCAAGCACCATTACAATAATCCCTGCCACCGCTGTCGGCATGGTGCTTTTCTGTGCCTCGTTTTTCTCACTGTCGCCCGTTAATTGTTTTCTTACATCTTCATCCCCTGCTTCACAATATTTATCCACGTCCTTTAATTCTGACAATCCTTTATCTATAGTCTCCTGTTTTTCAAAAAATGACATTTTCATAAATTTCTCTTCCTCAGGTGAATATACATCTTCGTCCTCTGCATTTACCTTTTGCATCAATAATTTTCTATGTTTGGATTCTACATAACAGCTGTTATTAATGCTATAGAAAATACAGTCATTTTTTAAATAGCCTATCTGATCTAATACGTCTCCATCAAAGAAATAGAACGTCATCGGACCGCTTCCATACTGCCAATGTCCATTTGCATATTCCAGTTCATTGATGATATGAACTACTTTTCTATCTTTGTATATTGGCAGGTATACATATGCCGGCTGTTCTCCATCTACGTTATAGATTAAAAATGGTTTTCCCATTTCTGCACTGTCCAGTTCATTTACTTTCAGATTATCCAGACGACGTATTCTTACAATATAATATTTCAGATAATCTCTCCATGTATTTTCTGCAAATGTTATGCCATCTTCCAGATTTATTGTATCAAAGTATTCTGATACCGGACTGCTTAATTCCTTTTTTTCTTCTGCTGAAACAGACATACTGCCCCAAATAAGTAATATTCCTGCAACAATAACTATTTCTTTTACAAATCGTTTTATATTTCCTTTTTTCATATTCTTCTCCTACTTTTATTTATAACTAAATCCTGATTGAATCATAAAAATATTACTGCCAGAACTATAACATGCATTTTCACTATACTTAATAATTTTATATTTTTCAGTTGCTGAATCCCATATTTTAACAAAATCATCTACCCCTACATCATTATAACCTACAACTGTAACAGCATGTTTTGTATATTTATTAGTTTCTGCAATCTTTCCTTTTACCATTACTGGATATTTGTTATTAATATTACTTTTCATCTTAGAAAATGGAATAAATTTCCTTTCTTTATAAGATAATCCATATATATTAAATGCAGTTGCTATTTCAGATTCATTTGCTGCGGCATATGGCAACCCCACTTTATCTGCAACATTTTTTGCGGTCAAACTTCTATTTCCTGTACGATAGCGATAAATTGCCGCTATTGATGCTGCCCAGCATAAATTATAATTTCCTTGTCCTACACAACAATTATCCATATTAAGATATGCATATCCATTTCCGCTTGTTATTCCTCCAGCCCCAACAAATTTTCCATCTGACTCTTCTTCTATTTCATCTGTTCCAACCGAAATATTCCAACCTTCATTGCTTTCTATTACATTCACAACCAATACAACTTCATTATTTTCGTATACTGGAAAGTAATATGATGATTCTTGAATTGCTTTAGATGCATCATAAATAATATACCCTTCTCCCAATTCCAAATCACTCACATCATCTATATTTGTTTGAAACTGTTCCTGACTTTTAAAAACGAAATTTGCTATTTTTTTATAGTAATCCTGTGCATACATAAATGCTTCATCTAATCTATTATTTTCTTCAAATTTCTGTTCTTCTTTTTCTACTATTGTTCCTTGAGCATATACACTTTCAAGATTTAAACATGCTAATGTTATACTTAAGCTTACTGCTATAATTTTTTTTATCATAATTTTCTCACTTTCCATTATTTTCCCTATTATATTACAATTTTGCTTCTTCTGAGTTTTCCGTAATATTCTCTCAGTCACTCAGATATTTCTCATAAATTTCTTCATAATTCATATCCAGATATAATGTCTTATACTCCTAGAACTGACTTTTCAGTTTGATTCTCTACGAATCTTCAAACATCAGTTCTTCTAAAATATACCCCTTGTCAAGGACATTTTTATTCATTTGTTTTAGGGAATATTTGTTCGTCTTCTTTATGACTCACAATTCCTTCTAATGGATATATTACAGTATTGGTTTTGTAACAAATCCTGCCACTACTGCTATAACTACGATTACTGCCAGTGTTTTTATCTTCTCTCTTTCTCCGCTTTTTTCATCCACAGCTTCACTGCCACTGCACCTAGAACCAGCACAATACTTCCCGCCACTGCGGTCGGAAAAGCTTCTTCGCTTTCTTTAGCTGTTGTCTTTACATTTTTTAATTCTTCCTCTGCTTTTAATATCTTCCAACAGTAACGTTCCCTTTTCTGTTTCTGTGAGATATATGTATTTTCATTAATATCCTTTATATATTTTTCATACAGTATTTCATAACTTTCTTTTGGATATAATTCCTTATATTTTTGTAATACCACTCTTACTGCCAAATGATTTTTATCTCCATATAATGATTCATCCACCGGATTTTTTTCATTTTCCATATACAGACATTTCTGCACAAAATTAACTAATTCATCACTACTGTGATAATAACTTTCATCATTACATAAATACCCAAGGCTAAATAGATTTTCGTAAGAATATTCTGGATAATTTTTATGCATATTTATTATGAATTGCTCCAATTTTTCAAAACAGTCATCGCTCCAGCATCGATACCGTTCATCTTCTTTCTTCATTAACAAAAACAGTTTTATATCATCTAAATCTGATACTTGAGAAACATTGTCTAATCTTTCATCCTTCCACCACTCCTTTTCACAATTATATATATAGTTTCCCTGCTCTTCCTCCTTTATATTTTCAAAGAATTTTTCTCTTGAATCCAATCCATAAACAGCTAAACTGCCATCCGTTTCTTCATCAATTTCTAATATTTTTAATTCATCCTTTCTTTGCCAAAGCATCTGAATATCTTTATATCGTTCCTCTTTTGATCTTTCAGACAGTTCCCACTTAATACCTTCTTTCTCTAATATTTCTGCTTTATTTTCATTACACAAAAGAATATATAATTCCCCCTGTTCGTTTCTATCCACTCCCATATAATCACTATCTGACAGATTTTCCTGAGCAAACTCAATTATTTCTCTTTCCTGCCTTGAAATTTCCTTATTTTTTTCTATAAACTCTTTTAATTCATCACTTGATACATTAAGTCTACAATAATCTCCACTGCTTACAGAAAAAAGTACAAACGGACTATCAGTTCCTCCATAAGACGAATTTGGCACTCTGCTATATAATTCAAAATCAGCATATCCCTCCTCATCTATCACATATCCCATATTTTCGGCTGCCAGTTTTTCTGTTTGTGTATAAATCTCCCGTCTGTAAGACAATGCCCTGCCAGCCAGAAATTCTGATGCTTCTATACTGCTCATATTTCGATTATCCTGATAAAGTTTATTTAAATCAAAAATATCATCCATCATTACATACCATCCGTATAACCGCATTTCCCATAAATTTTCATCTTTTGCATAAACCAGTGTTTTGCTGCATAGAACAGCCAATAGTAATCCAATAATAAATAATCGTTTTCTCATAAAATCTCTCATCCTTTCTCTGCCTTTTTCATCCACAGCTTCACTGCCGCTGCACCGAAAACCAGTACAATGATTCCCGCCACTGCAGTTTCACGATATTTATCAGAATTATTTTGTCTCTTTGTACCTTCCTTTTGAATATTTTCTATCTTTTTGTCAAATGAATATTTCTGCCACAAATACCAATATAATTTTTCACGTTTTGACATTTGCACACTTTCTTCTGTTTCCTGCAGATACGTCTGATATATCTGCAAATAGGTCAGCTCCGGATATTTTTCTTTATATTTACGCAGCAGGTTTTTCAATTCCAGATGCTCCGGGTCTCCAAATTCATCTTCTGATACCTGATTTTTATCCGCCCTGTATTCCAATGTTTCTGCAAACGCAAGCAATTCCGGATCAAATCCTGTATATTCCTCAACATCGTAATTTCCCGCAATATGATAATATAAATTACGGCAGGAATATTCCGGATACATTTTTTTCATCTCTGTCAATGCTATCTTCAAATTCTCCCATTGTTCCTCTGCCATCCGTTCCGGCAAGTCCTTATCTTCTCCAACCCTTTCTGTATATTGATATAACATTTTCTGCTGTTCTACGAACTTCTCCGGCTCATCCTCTCTTGCCATTGTCTGGACATATTGCTTCTGTTCTTCCTGTATTCCATCTGGCGGCACTTCATATCTGCCATTCATATACCATACCCCCATATAATATTTTCCCCGGAGCTGATATCCCTGCTGGTTCAGTTTTTCCTGAAATTCTTCCGGTTCAAAAATGCCTGCAATACACAGTTGTCCAGAGGTGTCATAGTAAATATCCTCTATTCCAAGGATATCTCTCAACTCCCATATACCACTTATAAACTGGCAGTCATCCGCTTTCTCCACATTGTTCATACTGAGATTTCTTTTTTCTGTATACCGCTCTCTTTCTTCCTGCAAAAAGTCCTGTAATTCCTCATCTGTGCAGAATCTCAGCGGTATCACATTTCCACTGACACAGGCTCTTAAAAACGGACCGCTATCCGAACTGCTGTATTCCCCTGCCCCAAGGCTTAACTTATATACATACCGCCCCTCATCATTGAATACAATGTAATAATTCTCCAGCCTTACCTGCTGCAGACTCTGCTGTACTTCTTCATCATACACTTCATACCAGTCAGCACATTGTGTCACATTTAAAAATTCACACGATTTATCAGCAAAATAACTGTCATATGATTCATATACCGCATCTGCATTTGTTTCCATTTCATCCCCCAGCGCTTCCCGGCATATATCTCTCCATTCCATCACATCATCAATAGAAACTGCCCCTTTTGATATCCCAGGAGTCATCTGATAATCATTCCAGAACAAAGCATACGGATAACTCTGCACTTCATTCGCACTTACCACCTGACAACCGAGCAATATAAAACCTCCCACACTGATAACCTTCTTTATCCATCCCACATATATCACCTCGCTTAATGTTTTTTATTTATATGTAATATCTTCCTGCTGATTCTGTGTATCTTCCGCCTGTTCATATGTCTTACCATTTACAACTACTTTTTCTATACTGGCATAATCTATAATTTTCCTAAATTCATATACATATTTTCCATTGAATCCTGTCTCATCTGTGGCAAAAAGAACAGATCCCGAATATGCTGCTTTTGATTCCCCGTCTTTTATCAGTGTAATATTTTCCCCGTCCTTATTTGTAAGTACCAGATCCTGAAAATAATCCAGCCCAAGACTCCTCTTTACCTCTATATTCAATCCCATGGATGACAAATACAGAGTTCCTTCATTCAAACGAAATTCTGTATGTTTCCCGGAATCTTCCAGATTAAAATAGTATTGTTTATTCAGCTCATCTTCTGCCTGACAATCCCGAATCGCAAATATCTGATTCGGGTCCTGTTCGGATTGCAATCGTCTGTAAATATATAAATATAGAAAATCTCCCTCTTCCTCCACGCTTACATCTGCAAACCAAATAGAAAACCTTTCGCCAATAGACTGAAGCGACCTTTCTGAATCCGATACCCGCATTGCCTGGTAACTAATCTTATCACCATCCCTACCCACTTTTACTACCGCATAAAACTGCGCGCTGGCAATATCCAGAAAATACTTCTCCAGTTCAAATGAATAATCATCAATCTGTATTACCTGTCCTGATGGCTGTGTCAGTTTTTCAAATCTCTTATACTGCACCGTCCCATGTTTTCCTGATCCTTTTTTAATGCTGATGATTGTTACTGCCGCCGCTAAAACCAGTACGCAGATTAAAATAATTGTTAATTTCCTGTTTAATTTTTTATTTAATTTCATTTTTCCTCCTTAGCTGCGTTCTTTCTTAATATTTTTCTCCGCTTTTTTCATCCACAGCTTCACTGCCACTGCACCAAAAATCAATACAATACTTCCCACCACCGCTGTTGGCATATTACTCTTTATACCGCTTTTCTTACTATCAATGCTTTCTGGTTCAGTTTCTTCCTGTTCCCCGCTGATTTCATACAACAGGTTATATAATTTTTTCTGCCTGTTTTCATGCCTGTTTTCTTCCCAGTTACTTAAATACTTTGAATAAATATCATCATACGACATTTCCGGATATTTATTCTTATATATCCGTAACTGACTCTTTAATTCCATTCTCTGTGGATCTCCAAACAGACTTTCTTCTACCGGATTTTCTGTATTCGGAATATACTCTGGAAGAGACTTCACATATTCCGTCAGTTCATCATCAAATTCTGTCACTCTCTGGTAATTACCGTCCATTCCCACATGATAAAATAATTGCTCATAACTGTAATCTGGATACTCCTGTTTCAAAATATTTAATGCCTGCTCTATGCTTTCCCAGTATTCCAGATATTCATCCGTATCTGCCCAGTTTAATATTTTTCTGCAGAGGTCACAATATTCCTGTGCCGTCATATCTTCCCTGAATTGAGCATAATTTTCCAATTCCCAGTTACTTTTATCATCCAGAAGATTTCTTCCCTGAAAATACAAAATCTCATTTGTCTTTTCGCCATACAGTTTGAAAAATTCTTCTTCCGGTAACAATCCATATACGCGAATAGCATTATTACTTTCTGCTATCTCTATGTAATTTACCGAAAGCTGTTCTTTTTTCTCCCATATATTTCTTAATTCTTCATAAAGCTGTTCATAAGAGTATTCTGCATCTTCACATTGATATCCCAGTTTCTCCAGTTCATCCCTTCTGTCCTCATTAATAAGGCTTACACATACCTGTCCTTCTCCCCTGATATACACACCTCCATATTCCCCGTTACCCAGATTCGTTCTGAGGTAATCTATCTTTTCATTTACTTCTTCTGACTGCTTTTTTGTATCTTCAAAAAATACTTCAAATTTATCTTTTTCTGCATCAAGTACTATTTTTCTCCCGCTTATTATATGATAAATATATACTCTTCCGTTTTCTTCCATACAATCATAATTAATTCCCGTACTGTCCTTTATCAAAAACCGGTCTGTTGCCTGACTGTTGATTTTTACTGTCAGGCACACACTGTTTTCTATCAGATCGTTTTTTATCTTATTTGCCGATAATTTCTTTTCCTGACACATCCGATTTATTTCTTCCAGTGTATCAATGCCTACCCACGGATACATGGAAGTTACCGACTCAACCTCAATACCTCTATCATTCTGTCCGACTGCTTCACTCCCATAAGCAATGTTTTTATTTATCCCCAGTCCAATTATAATTAATATCAGCCAAATCATCATTTTCTTCATGTAATCACCCTGATCCTTATATATTTCACCTGCTCTTTTGTTACTTTGTTTCCTGTACTGTTTTTTCTCCGCTTTCTTCTTCATCCATATCCAGACTGCCGCTAACAATATAATGATTACTCCGGCTGCAATGATTCCTCCCGTGTTTCTTTTCGTTTCTTTTTGTTGGTTTTGTGCTTCTCCTGCTTTGCTTTATTCCCTACTGCTTCTCTCGATTGCAAAACGATACAGTTTTATTTCTCTGGAATTTCCAGGATGAATTGCATATCCGTCTATCTCCACTAAAGGCCATACATTTCTTCATCAAAACACCTCCACACCATTTTCCCATCTTTTCAGCCGCATAATGTCCAGACACATAAAATACAGCAAAAAATAATCCCTGTTACTAAAATTTTTTCTTCCATGCTTACACCTCCGAATAAATATTTTTACCCCCTCAATATATAAGTAGGATTTTATACCCGTTTGGTTGCATTTTATTTCCATCTTTTCCCTTTTTTTGACATTTTCGCTTCTTTTCACAATTTTTTCATATTATTTTTGTGCAATATGCTATAATTTTTTGTATAAAAAAAGCCCCTTACGTTTTTATCCGTAAAGGGACTTTGAAAATACTCTTTATAAAACTGAATTAGTCGATTGAGTAAGGCATTAAAGCAACGTGTCTTGCTCTCTTTACAGCTACTGTTAAAGCTCTCTGATGCTTTGCACAGTTTCCTGTGATTCTTCTAGGAAGGATCTTTCCTCTTTCTGACACATATCTCTTTAATTTGTTTGTATCCTTATAATCGATAACACCGTTCTTGTCTCCACAGAATACGCAGACCTTTTTTCTTCTACGCATAGGTCTTCTCTTCATTGAAGTTTCGTTACCGCTCTTTTTTACTTCATTTGCTGGCATAATATTTAACCTCCTGTTTAATTCTAATTAAATGGCAGTCCTTCGTCTTCTACACCGTCAGGAATGTTCATAAATCCATCTCCTACGGCACTTGTCGGCTCAGGTCTTGCAGATGGCTGTTCATAACCGCCTCCATGATAGGA
>FR900137.1:7514-17455 GCA_000437755.1 Roseburia sp. CAG:303 | reverse complement strand
CCGCCTCCATGATAGGAATTGCTGCTGTCTGAAGCCTTGCTTTCTGCAAATTCAGTATTTTCTACAACAACATCTGTTGTATACACCTTATTGCCGTCCTTATTTGTATAACTGCCTGTCTGAATACGTCCTTCGACTACAAGTTTTGTTCCCTGGCGAGTATATCTTTCCATAAACTCTGCTGTTCTTCCAAATGCTACACAGGAAATAAAATCTGCTGACTGCTCATTTGCACCATCACGTTTAAAACGTCTGTCTACGGCAAGCGTAAATCTTGCTACAGCAGTTGAGTTTTCACTCTGCGAGTATCTGATTTCCGGGTCTCTTGTAAGTCTTCCCATAAGTATTACTTTATTCATATTACATCCTCCTGCTGGACATTGGTCCGAGGATACACTTACATCCTATGACGTTTGTCCGAAACTTAAGCTTCCTGCTTAACAACTAAGAATCTGATTACATTTTCCATGATACGAATGTTATCTTCAACTTCGTTTGGACAATCTGTATTTTCTGACTCGAATTTGATGAAGTAGTAATATGCATCCTTCATCTTCTGAATTTCGTAAGCTAATCTCTTCTTACCCCATTCTTCAACATCTGTTACTGTTCCACCGAAACGTACAATATATTCTTTTACCTTTTCGATTACAGCAGCTCTTTCTTCATCTTCGAGCTTTACGTTAACAACTACTGCTAACTCGTACTTATTCATGTCTTTTACCTCCTTTTGGTCTTTGGCCCGCTCAGCATGAGTGAGCAAGGATATTTATTAATATACCACGAAGAAATATTTTATCACACATTTCTACTCCACGCAAGCACTTTTTTACAATAACTCTAAAAGTTGCTCTTTTGAGAAATCTGCGGAAGAAATACTGTCACTTTCCATAATTTGTTCCGCCAGCTCCTTCTTTTTATCCTGAAGTTCGACAATTTTCTCTTCAATGCTGTCCTTCGCAATGAGTTTGTACACGGTTACAACATTTTCCTGTCCTATTCTGTGTGCCCTGTCCGTTGCCTGATTCTGAACCGCGACATTCCACCACGGATCAAAGTGAATTACAATATCGGCAGCCGTCAGATTCAGTCCGGTTCCTCCTGCTTTTAAGGAAATGCAGAATATATTTACATCATTGTTCTGTTTATCGTTAAACATATCTACAAGTGCCGTTCTGTGCTCCTTCGGTGTATCACCGGTCAGTATATAGTATTTTATGCCGTCCTGCTCGAGATGCTGTGTCAGATTTTTCAGCATACTTGTAAACTGAGAAAACACCAGTACCTTATGACCGCCTTCTATGGCATTTTTTATGAGTTCCATGCACATCACCGTCTTTGCAGACTCTTCCTTATATTTTTCATACAGCAGTGCCGGATCACAGCAAATCTGTCTTAACTTTGTCAGTTCCGACAATATCTGTATCTTCGACTTTTTAAACTCACTGTCGCTCTGTTCGTTCAGCATCATCCGTATTCTCTGGACATGAGCCTGATAGATTTCCCACTGCTCACCATCCATCTTTGCAAACATATTTTTCTCTATTTTTTCAGGAAGAAATGCCAGTACATCTTTTTTCAGACGGCGCAGGATAAACGGCGCAATCATTTTCTGTAAGAATTGCAGCTGCTTTTCGTCATTATCTATGACGATTGGCGATTCTATCTCTTCCCGGAATTTATTATACGGATATAAAAATCCCGGCATTACATAGTCAAAAATACTCCATAACTCGCTGAGTCTGTTTTCTACCGGAGTTCCGGTCAGTGCAGCCCGGAAGCCCGCCTGAATTATTTTTACAGAACGTGCGACCTGGGTATTATGATTCTTTATGTATTGTGCCTCATCTATAATTTCACATTCAAACAACTGATCTTCATAAAATTCCACATCTCTCCGAAGTAAATCGTAAGAAGTAATTAATACATCATATTCCTCTGCCTGTCTTACTTTTTCTTCCCTTTCCTGTGCATTTCCCGTTATCATCAGAGTATTCAGATCGGGTGCAAACCGCTCTATTTCAGACTTCCAGTTATATACCAGGGAAGCCGGGCAGATTACCAGCGACGGATGTTTTTTCTCATTTTCTTTAGTATTTTTCTTACAGTCAATCAACAGAGTGATTACCTGAAGTGTTTTTCCCAGTCCCATTTCATCTGCCAGAACCGCTCCGAAGCCACATTCTTTCAGTATTTTCATCCAGACAAATCCCTGCTCCTGATATGGTCTCAGCACACCTTTCATTTCTTCCGGAACTGCGGCTGACTCAAGGGCTGCATTCTTAACACGGCTGACCAGTCTACGGAAAGAATCGTCATAATGCGTATCGAGATCATAGAGTTCATTCAGTCCGGATTCAACATACATGGAACGGTATTTCGGTATTTTTACCTTTCCTGTAAGAAATTCCTTTTTGGAAAGGTGCAGCTTCTGTCCCATCTCTGTCAATGCCGAAATCTGTGAATTTTCCAACCGGATAAAATCTCCGTTTTTTAACCGGTAGTATTTCTTTCTTCTGTCATATCTTGCCAGGATTTCTCCTATCTGCTCCGGTGACATCTCATCACCGCTCACTGCCATCTCCAGAAAATCTCCTTTTACCGATATTCCAAGATGGATTTTCGGTGCAGCATTTACACGGATATTCCGGATTTCATCGGATATAAATACCTGTCCGAGTTCCTGCATAATTGGAATTCCTTCTGTCAACAGTGCATATAATTTGTCATTGCTGTCACTCAGCACCGGACATTTTTCTTCCGGATCAAAAGCATTGAACATATGATATAATCTTGTCGCTGCTACAGCCGCATCCTGCATATCTGCATTGCTTCCCGGCGGATATCTGTCGAATATATTAACACCTTCTTCTGAACCGTCCTCATAGGCAAATGCCTTACAGGTAATTACATCCGGTTCCGGCGAATCCAGATAAATCCTGATTTTCACCCTTTTCCCCAGGTACTGCTCTTCATCAAAATTACTGTGTACCTGTACATTACATACTTTTCTCAGTTCTGGCAGTACTTCCCTGACAAACATCGGAATATCCTGTTCTGCTATAGTTACTCCTGTTCTTCCGAATATGCTGCTGTACTCCAGCCATTCTTCCAGATGTTCACATTCCGTCCTTCTGACCTTGTATATACATTCTGTCCCTACGAAATAAATATAATTCTGACCGCACAAAAACCGCTGTCTGTCCATCGTTACATCAATTCCATCCGGTGTTTTAAAAACCATTGCCAGCAGATTCGGTTTTTCCTCCCGGACATTCAGCCTGACTGTATCCATTCCGCGGGTAACTGTAACCTGCCCTTCACCTACCGCATTAAAAAATGCGTCCATGAGATTGCCCCTTATCAGAATGCTTCTTTTCTGCAGATTTCTGTGTTTCTTTACATTTTCTGACTCAGACACTGCAATAAACCGCATGAGATTCTGTGAATCTTTATCATATGCACTGATGGTATTATAATAAGATAATGTTTTTCCGAACTTTGTCTTTGCACCTTTTATAAATTCTTCCGCAAAGGTTACAACACTTTTTACGATATATAGATTATGTATTCCAACCCGGAATTCCACATCCAGTGTTTTATCAACGGCTATCTCGATTTCCGGTACTATTTTTACCTGCCCTGTAAGATCCGGCTGGATATACCCTGCCCGCTTTTCCAGTGCAAAACGCTCGAGAATATCCAGAACTTCCGGATCTGTCCGCTTATGGAAGCCCTCAGCCCTGACTGCAACCATGTTGCTTCCGTCCCTCTGCCTGATGTATTCCAGAAGCATTGCAACACAATGTCTGCACAGTTCCTCACTTTTTGCCCCATCCGCACAGCTGCATTTTACTTTTTCTATGCTGCCTGTAATCTCATCAACAACTGCTTCCGCATCAAAATTCTCAATATTATTTCCTTTGATATTTGCCCGTATTTTTACCCGATGTTCTTTCTTTATTGGCTCTGTATGAAAATGTTTTACATTCCCAACCTTATAAATTAATTCTCCCCTTGAAAAGGTGTTTCTCTCTACACACCGGATCGATATATCATCTACTGTAAACATTTAATGCCTCCCTCATCATTCTGTATGGTAAATCTTTTACCTTGTAGTATACTATTTTTTGACCTAAATATCAAGCTTCACGACACCAGAAACCGAAATTACATTCTCCTCTTTCCTTGAATAAATTTTCCCCCTCATTGCTGCCTTCCGCCTGAAAAAAGTCGGTAAATCCAAACTGCTTTGCCGTAATGGCAGAGTTTACGCAGAAATTGCCCGGAGTACCAAGATAGTATTTTCCTTCACACTCCCCCGTTCCCTTAAAAAATATAATATACCGGTAGTTATAATATCCGTTGAGTAGAAATTTGTTGGAAGCCAGTCTCCAGTATTTTCCCGGAAACCATACCATATCATGCGGTTTTAATTTTACGCCGTTTGTACTTTGCCCATTTATACTGATGACACATTTTGGAAATACATGGAATATTTTTTCCTGCCAGCTTTCCGTATGACTGATCCGTCTATTTTCCTCTTCGTTTATATTGCACGAACAGCTTTGTGTCCGGGCATCCCCGCTTTGCGTATGCTCTGCCATCTCTTTCTTTTTTTTCAGGCACTCTTCATCATATTCATATATGGTGTTTTCGTCCTGCTCCTGCCGGATGGCTTCTGCCTGCAGCTTATTTTCATTATGTATTTCCCCCGGCATTTCACATTGATCCGGTGTTATTTCCTGCTGTCCAATGCCCCCGCAGGCAGCCTTATCCATCAATTTTCCATCGTAAATCAGCACTCCTGCCAGTTGATCCATAGGAAATCCGTCCTTTTCCTGATTATATTTATACTCATATTTTAACTGCATAACTCCCTGATTTAACTCTCCTTTCACGATTTTTTCCGTCTTTATACGGTCGCTGTCTTTTCCCAGCAGACAGATCCACTGCTCTCCCTCCATTTCCGGTAAATCCATAATGTGAATATCCAGTTTACAGATGTCCTCCAGCAGATTCATTTTGATGTATCCACAGTTTTTTTTCCTCTGATTATCTTTATAATAACCGAGATAGATAACCATCCTTTTATACATTTATTTTCTCTCCACTAAAAAAGTTCTCCATAAATCTACTATATTACGAAGAACTTCTATTTATTCCATTATTCCATTACTTTTCCATATAATAAATGATCGGTCCACACACCATTTACACAGAGATTTTTTCTGCACAATCCTTCCTTTAAAAATCCGCATTTTTCGAGTACCCTGACCGATGCGTAATTCTCTTCCTGGACAAATGCTTCCAGCCGGTGCAGTCCGAGATATTCATAGGCAACCTGGCAGATAGTATTTACCGCTTCTGTCGCATACCCCAGATTCTTTTTCCTGACCGCCATCTTATATCCCAGGATTCCGCTGCAATAGGGGCTTCCTTTTATCTGCCCCACCGACACAGTGCCGATAATACTATCCGGTTCATTTTTTTCAAATATATAATATCTGAGATATCCTTTTTTCATGGATGCTTCATATTCATTCTGAAGAATATATTCCTGATAAAATTTTGTAAAATAAGCCGATGGTTTCTCTGCCTCATATTTTGAAAAATCATCCCTGTTTTCTTTCAGGAAGTCCAGTACCTGTTCCGCCCATTTTTTATTCAGCAGACGCAATATAAGCCTGTCTGTATACAGTTCTTTATACATCACTTTTCTTTTCCCTGCTTTTCTCTCTTAATTCTTTAAAAAACTGTTTTAACATCTGACTACATTCCTCTTCCAGAATTCCTTTTTCCATTTCCACCTGATGATTAAACTGAGGAACCTGTAGAAGGTTCAGAATCGAGCCTGCACAGCCCGCTTTCGGATTCATGCAGCCAATGTATACCTTTTTTATTCTCGACTGTACGATCGCCCCGGAACACATCTGACACGGCTCTAAGGTAATGTACATTTCGCAGTCATCAAGCCGCCAGTCTCCCATCACTTTTGATGCTTTTTTGATGGCATTTAATTCCGCATGGCTTAATGTATTCTTATCCGTAATTCTCCTGTTGTATCCTCTTCCAACGATTTTGTCCTGATATACGATCACACAGCCGATTGGGACTTCGCCGATGGCATATGCTTTTTTTGCCTGCTTAATGGCTTCTTTCATGTATTTTTCTTCTCTGGTCATGCAAGTTTTCCTTTCAAAAAAGAAACTGATGCCTATCACATCAGTCTCTTTTACTATAATAATCTGTAATTATTAATTACTTATTTTCTGATACTTTAATTGTATCAACAGCTGCTGCTCCAACACCTCTTCCTCTTAACATATAGAGTCCGTCTAATTCTGTTGAACCATTTGCTGTTACATTTCCACTATACAGAACAGTTCCATTCTGATCTGTAATTGTAAGTGCAACTGTATTTCCGGTTGTAACAACAGCCTTTACTGTTACCCATGTATTACTTGCAATTGTCACAGTAGCATCACTGTCGTTAATCGTATATACATTGGAATTTGCACTTGCTGCTAATTTTACCAGGTATCCTGCTGTAACTCCATTATTATTCTTAGCTGTCGCATCCGTTCCCGTAGTTGTGATTACAAACTGGGAAGCAGAACGGTTTGCAATGTTACCCGGTGTAATCTTGATATCTGTTTCGATTGTGTAATTTTCTGAAACCGCACAATCAATCGCAGAATATGCACCTCTGTTTCCTGATGCTGTTGTATCAGCTGCAAAGTTTACATAATTTCCATGGGAATCTCCATCATTCTTAATAGATAATGCACTTGCTGCACTTGCTGATGACCATGCACTGATCTCAGTCTTATTATAGCCCTCATAGTATACATATTTTGATGTATCTATTGTTTCCGTTGGATATGCATAGCATACGATATTGCTGATCGTTCCGTCATACTGAAGGTTTGGCCACCAGTTACCCCAACCGAGGTTCAGGGTTGTAGCACTGGAATTTAACCACTTAAGGACGTTGTTATATCCGTCAATCTTATTTCCACCCTTTGTTGTACCAGCATCAACATCTTCATTCGTATATGCTGTTTCACCATTTACACTTACCTTATAACCTGTTGGAAGGAAGTCAATTCTTATATGAGCTCCTTTTCCTATATAGTCTTTCTGAAGTGCCCAGTCTGCCATGTTTGCATCATAATATCCGCCCAAAGCATTGTAACCCAGATAAGAACCACCTGTGAAATACAGCTTGCCTTTACCACTATCTGTAAATGATACGATATTGTCAAGTCTGTCCATTGTTCCTGTCAGTTCTACATCAAACTCAATGGCAGCTCCATTATAAATCTCAAGTCCGCTTGTATTTTCAGAATTAAACGGATTTGGAATTGCATAAGTTCCTTCTTTTGCATTTGTTAAATCAATTTTTTCGTTTGTGTAATATTTTGCAATTACATATGGATCTGTGTCATTCTCTGGTGCTGCATTGACTGTTACATCATAGGACTTTGTCTGTGTATAACCATTGTTTTCAAATGTTGCAGTTAATGTAACGGTTGTGTCTTCTTTTGGTTTTGTTAATGTACCATCTGTTGCGATGACATCCGGATTGCTTGAAGTCCAGCTAATCTTGGTTCCAAAGATACCCTCTGTCGGAAGTGTTAAATCATCCATTGCAGTAGATGCTACGGTCAGCTTGTCTACAGCCATAACAGTTGCTCTCTTACCCTGTAACTGTTTGGAGAACCATACTTCTTTCTCATCGGTTCCAAGTAATGTCAGACACATGGTATCTTCGTCTGTTCCTTCAATAATCTGACGAACAGCCACACCCTTGTAGGTCTGGTTATTCATATTGATTGTAACATACGATGTTCCTTCTGTCAGACTCCATGTTCCTGTGTATTTTCCGGAAACTGTTCCATCACCGTTCAATGTTACTTCTACCGGCGATATGTATTTCAGATTTGCATAATCAACATTCTGTTCATTGATGATTACATCATATGTTCCTGCAATCTTAGCTGCACTGTAACCATTTTCATTCAGTGTTTCACCTGAATAACAGTAAGGAGCTGCCACTAACCAGCCCTCTTCATTCATGAACAACTGATGTGTTTTTACATAATGTCCTTCTGTACCATCATTTGTTCTGGTATGATAGATGACATATGCTTTTCCATCGCTGTCTACAAATGCTGAGTTATGTCCCTGTGCAACCTGGGCAACATCCATGGTATTCCATTTGTACTGTGTCATAAGACGTACACCTACAGTACCGCAGATATTGTTTGTTCCTGCTGTATATCTTGCATTATCACCGGAATAATCCTTATATGGTCCTGTGATCTTGTCCGAGCGGAACACTCTCATGTTATATCCGCCGTTTGCAGTCAGTCCGCCATAACTCATGAAGAGATAGTAATAATCTCCTACCTTCTGGATATAAGATGCTTCACCGGAACAATGCTGTCCACCTGCAATCTTTAATCCCTGGTAGATATCAGATTCATTATCAATGGTTGCATAGGTATAAGTATAATCTCTTAAACCTGTCTTGCCGTCCAGTTTTAACATATAGATACCGCCGAACCATGAACCATACGTCATCCAGAGATTTCCGTCATCATCATATAATACGCATGGATCGATTGCATTCATGCTGTATGTACGGTTGCCATTTCTGTTCTGGAGATATCTTGTCTTTGCTGCATCATCAAAAGTTCCTGCTGCCTTGCTGTAATCCGTAAGTGCAGCCTCTTCCGCACTGGTAAATCCGGAATAAACAACCGGTCCTACATAAGTCCAGTTTCCATCCAGGCTGTCTGCAGTCAGAAGTACGATGGATGTATACCAGTTATCACCGTTTACACTCATGTACATACACCACTTGCCCATCTTTTCGTTCCAGAGTACGTCCGGTGCCCAGAGATTTCCGGAAACATCATATGTTGAACCCGCTTTTGTTCCTCTTGCTGACCACTCGGCTTCTTTTGCAAATAATGTCTTATAATCTGTATTGATATTATTTGTAAAAGTTGTCCAGTTACATAAATCAGTGGATTTTGCCCATGCCATATGAGAACCGAAGATATAATATGTTCCTGTTTTCTCATCCTTTACCACACTCGGATCATGTACAGAAACTGCCCCGTTTGTCTTTGTAACTGTAAGGTTCTCAATTGCCTCTATTCCAAGTACATCTTTCTGAACCGCTTCCATATCAAGAATATCTATGATTCCATTACGATTCACATCTGCATTATTCTGATATACTTCCAGAATCTTATTCAGTCCCAGGATATCCTTCTGGATTGCCTCCATATCGAAAACATCTTTTTCTAAATTGCCATCTACATCTCCAAAGTTTGTGGTATAGGAAGTAGATGTGTCTTCTGCCTGTACTGCTCCTGCTGCCATGATACACATCATCGCAGAAAGCAGTGTCACTTTCTTTCCAAATCCTTTCATTTTTCCTCCTTTATAAATACAACCATATTTTCATTTTTCAACCTCTATACCTCTCTCAAGTATAATATAATTTGTCTAAAAAATCAATTACATTTTATAAATTATACAGCAATATTACCATATTTTTTATGCTATACTTAATCCACAGGATGGCGGGAAAAATCAGGATCCTGTTCTTATCTGCTTGACAGCATTTTGAGATATACCCAGCCAGACACAAGGAAGGAGCTTATATGAATATAACAGTTTTTCACTTTATTGGTATTTTAATTACACTTATACTTGTTGCCGCTGTTGGGATCTATTCCGGAAGCAAAGTAAAAAATGCTTCTGATTTCACAAATGGCGGTGGAAAATCGGGCAGCCTGATGGTCTGTGGTGTCCTGATGGGCGGACTGATCAGCGGTCAGGCTACTATCGGCACTGCACAGCTTGCATTTTCATTCGGAATGTCAGCCTGGTGGTTCACACTCGGCATCGGCATCGGCTGG
>FR900137.1:3359-7483 GCA_000437755.1 Roseburia sp. CAG:303 | reverse complement strand
GATTCTTGCCCTGTTTTATGTACTTCCACTGAGAAGCAGCAGCCACGTTACACTTCTTCAGGTTATTTCTGATGAATACGGAGAAAGTGCCGAATATCTCGGTTCTGTTTTAAGCTCCGTCGGTATCTTTATCAGTATTATCGCACAGGTAATTGCCGCAAGTGCACTTCTGACCTCCATCACGCCACTGTCACTCCCACAGTCAGCACTTTTCTCCATTCTTCTTATGTCTGTCTATGTTATTTTCGGAGGAGCATGGGGTGCCGGTATGGGCGGTATCTTGAAACTGCTGCTGATGTATCTTTCCTGTGTTATCGGTTTTGTTTCTGTCATGTATTTATCCGGCGGTTTCTCCGGTCTGACATCTTCGCTGAACAGTGTCATGACGCAGACTTCGCTGTCCAGTCTGTATGATACAGTTTCTGATACTGACGTTTCAAAACGCTTTTTTAACATGATTGCCCGCGGGCCTTTTCACGATCTCGGCTCATGCCTGTCCCTGATCTTCGGAGTCTTATCAACCCAGACGTATGCACAGGCAATCTGGTCTGCGAAAAGCAACAAAGCGGCAAAAAAAGGTGCATTGCTTACTGCGGCGCTTACCCCGCCCATTGGCATTGCCTGCACTTTTATCGGACTGTTTATGCGGACTCACTACATTACCACTGCGGAACTGACAAGCCTTCAGGCTTCAAACCTTGCCATTCCGAAAGGATTAAAGGAACTCGCGTCTTCTTCCCAGGTATTTCCTGCCTTTGTAATTGACTATATGCCTTCCCTTATCGGCGGTTTTATCCTCGGTGCATTGCTTCTCGCCGTAATCGGAGGCGGCGCAGGTCTTTCCCTCGGAGTTGCAACCATACTGGTAAAAGATATTTTAAACAAATTTATTCATTATAAGGACCCGGATGCAGTCCGGGAAGTTATCACTACCAGAATTACCATTTTGTTTGTGCTGATTCTGGCAGCCCTGATGGCTATTATCCTGCCGGGTACGTTTATCAATGACTTCGGATTCCTTTCCATGGGATTACGCGGTACGGTTGTCCTTATTCCACTTACCTGTGCTCTCTTTCTGAAAGGAAAGATTCACCGCCATGCGATTCTGGTGTCCATGATTCTCGGCCCTGCTGCCGTGTTAATCGGAAGATTTCTGCCGATGCCTTTTGATTCGCTGTTTCTGGGAATCGCCGTATGTCTGTTCTGCTGTATGGCAGGGAGAAAAAAAGAAGCCGCTGTGCATTAGCACAACAGCTTCTTTTTCTATTGCCACTATATTATTTTCCCGATTTCTTAGAATAAACCTGCACCCTTATTGATTAATAAGAATAACGGAGCAAATACGAGAGATACGATTGTCATAAGTTTGATCAGGATGTTGATAGATGGACCTGATGTATCCTTGAACGGATCACCTACAGTATCACCTACAACGGCTGCCTTATGAGGTTCGCTTCCCTTACCACCGTGAGCACCGCCCTCGATGTACTTCTTTGCGTTATCCCATGCACCACCTGCATTTGCCATGAAGATAGCCATAAGAACACCTGTTACTAATGCACCTGCTAACATACCACCAAGAGCACCTGTACCAAAGATAACACCCATTACGATAGGAGCTGCTACTGCGATAACACCAGGGATAATCATTTCGTGAAGTGCTGCTGCGGTAGAGATACCTACACACTTCTTGTAGTCCGGCTTGCTTGTTCCGGCAAGGATTCCTTTGTCTTCCCTGAACTGTCTTCTTACTTCTTCAATCATCTTGTAAGCTGCTTTTGATACAGATTCCATTGTGATTGCTGAGAAGATGAATGGGAGCATACCACCTACAAATAAACCAACGATAACCTTAGGATCAAGTAAGTCGATGGCATTTACACCTACTGCATTTGTAAAGGATACGAATAATGCAAGTGCTGTAAGTGCAGCAGAACCGATTGCAAATCCCTTACCGATAGCTGCTGTTGTATTTCCAACAGAGTCTAACTTATCTGTGATGTCACGGACACTTTCTTCCAGTCCGGACATTTCTGCGATACCACCTGCGTTATCAGCGATAGGACCATATGCATCTACTGCGATAGTGCTTCCGCTGGTTGCAAGCATACCAACTGCCGCAAGTGCGATACCGTAAAGACCATTTGCACCGCCGCCTGTTACAAAATATGCTACGATAATACCGATTGCAATAAAGATAATCGGAATAACGGTTGACTTCATACCTACTGCAAGACCTGAAATAATGTTTGTTGCAGCACCTGTTTCAGACTGTTCTGCAATCTTCTTTACAGAACCGTATTTGTCTGATGTAAAGATTTCTGTTGCCTGTCCGATGATAAATCCTACCACAAGACCTGCGATAATTGCTACTGCTTCATTAATTCTTCCAAACATTGTGTAGCTTAATACACAGGAAGCAATGATAACGATTACATATGCAATGTCACTTCCGAGGTTTAATGCTTTCTGAGGATCAGAACCATCTTTACCCTTAACGAAGAAGTTACCAATGATAGATGCCACGATACCGATTGCAGCAAGAATTAATGGGAAGAAAGCACCCTTTGTAGGATCTGCGCTGTATGCCAGGATACCAAGTGTGATAGCTGAAATGATAGAACCTACATAAGATTCAAAAAGGTCAGCACCCATACCTGCAACGTCACCTACGTTATCACCTACGTTATCAGCGATAACAGCCGGGTTTCTAGGATCATCTTCCGGAATACCCGCTTCTACCTTACCAACAAGGTCAGCACCTACGTCTGCTGCCTTTGTGTAAATGCCACCACCTACACGCGCAAATAATGCGATAGAGGATGCACCAAGGCTGTATCCGAATAAAATATCTGCATCTTTTGTAATCAGATAGATTATGCTTACACCGACAAGTCCAAGTCCTACTACGCAGAGACCCATAACGGAACCGCCCTTATAAGCTACGTCTAATGCACTGCTCATGCCGCCCTGTTTTGCAGCATTTGCTGTTCTTACGTTTGCATCTGTTGCTACGTTCATACCGATATATCCGGCAATGATTGAGAAAATAGCACCGATCAGGAAACAAACTGCTGTCATCCATCCTGTTGCAATACCATCAGAACCGGTAAATAAACCGATCAGTACAAATAAAACTACGATGAAGATGACAAGAATCTTATATTCAGCGAATAAGAATGCCTGAGCACCTTCTTTAATGGCACCTGAAATTTCTTTCATTCTGTCTGTGCCAATTTCTTTTTTCTTGATTACCTGTGTTAAAACGATCGCATATGCAAGTGCAATCACAGCAATCACAGGAACAAGCCAGATTAAATTTTCCATTTCTGCCTCCTTAAATACTTTTAAATGAGAAAATTTTTCGTATGCACATTCTGTACTTGCACACAATAACTTTCATACTATATCATTAAATAGAGTAAAATGTCAACTCAAACCACTTTTCTAATCAAAAAAATAGAAGTTTACACAAGTTTTTTTCAAAATTTTAATATTTATAAGGCATTTTTCATAGTTTTTATGATACAATCAAAGCAGGTAAAGACTTCTTTGCCGTACTCATGGTTTATATAATAGGAGGCTTATATGACAAACTGGCTAATCAAAACTTTCATCAGGGATGCAAATGCTCCCAATACCGCATATGGCAGAATGTTATACGGAAAATTATCCGGTTGGGTCGGTATTATCTGTAATTTTCTTCTGTTTACCGGAAAATTCATTGCCGGCAGTGTTTCCGGCAGTGTTTCTATCATGGCAGATGCGGTAAACAACCTATCCGATGCCTCGTCCAGCATTATCAGTCTGCTCGGCTTCAAACTGTCTTCCCGTCCAGCAGATGAGGAACACCCCTTTGGACACGGACGTTACGAATACCTCTCCGGACTGATGGTATCGGTGCTGATTATGGTAATCGGTGTCGAACTGTTAAAGAGCAGTTTTGAAAAAATACTCCATCCGGCCCCGGTTGAATTTAACGTATTAATTGCCGTAATTCTGATTGCTTCCATCCTAATCAAATTATGGATGGCATTATTTAACCAAAAAACAGGAGAGCTTATCCACTCCCAGACATTGATTGCAACCGCCACCGACAGCCGCAATGACGTAATCAGTACACT
>FR900137.1:0-3334 GCA_000437755.1 Roseburia sp. CAG:303 | reverse complement strand
CGGTTCTTACAGCCGCCGTTATCTCACACCTGTCATCCCTTAACCTGGATGGCTTTATGGGGCTTGCCGTAGCAATCTTTATTCTCTACAGCGGCTTTGGACTGATTAAAGATACTTTAGATCCCCTGCTTGGCAAAGCTCCGGATCCGGAACTTGTAGAATCCATACGTGAGAAAATCCTCAGCTATCCGGGAGTCCTCGGCACCCATGACCTCATGGTCCACGACTATGGTCCGGGCAGACAGTTTGCCAGTGTCCATGTGGAAATGGCTGCGGAACAGAATGTTCTGGAATGTCATGATATTATTGATACGATAGAACGTGATTTTAAGAAAAACTTTAATTTACATATGATTATACATTATGATCCGGTTGTAACCAATGACCCGGCTGCCAGAGATCTCCGCCGCTGGATTTCGGACGAAGTGAAAAAAATCGATCCCGGTCTTAGTATCCATGATTTGCGTGTTGTTCCCGGAAGCACTCATACCAATGTTATTTTTGACTGTGTCGTTCCACACAATCTCAGTGTCAGTGCATCCGAAATCACAAGGAGAATCACAAAAACGGTTGCAGATAAATATCCGGGGTATGTCTGTGTTATTACCATAGATGCCAGTTTTGCTGCTATTCCAAAATAACCAGTCTTATACTTCATCCTCTGTCAGGAATTCAAGCAGTTTAAAAGCACATAAAAATTCCAGTTTTACATCCGCATCGCTTAATTTTTTTCCTGTCAGCTCTTCTATTTTATTTATCCTGCTGATCAGGGTATTGCGATGTATAAACAGCTTTTTTGTCGTAACCGTCATATTGTTATTATTTTCCAGATAAGTTTTCACTGCCAGCAGATATTCGGTCATATTGATCTTATCCGACTGAATAAGCTTCCCGAATATCCTGCTGCAGTAATCCTGCAATTCTTCCCTTGAATTTGAATTTACCAGCAGTCTTAATATTCCAAGCTCGTGATAATGATAACTGGATTTTCTTCCATCGGATTTCTTACAAAAAATCATTGCATTTTTACTTTCCTGTACTGCATCCCCCGTTTCTGCTATTCCACGGTGTATTCCACTATATCCGGCATACAGACTTACTTCACTGTATAAAAAATGCTTCTGGAAAATTTCATCCATCTGCCCGCACAAAAAGACAAAAGCGGAGACCTTTGCCTGAATCCCCTCTTTTAATAATTCTATCTGTAGTTCTGCCGTATCCGCCTGATGAAATACAAAGATCATTTCTCCGCCATTGAGCCACGACCCTATTTCAGCCGTCTGACGGATATAGGGCCAGGTTACCATGGTATCCAGCCCTGTTTCATCCGTTACAAGTGTGATTGTATGTTTAAACCAGTCATGCTTCATAAGATTTCTTAATGTTACCGCCATAATCTTCACTCAACTTTCAAAAAAATCAATATCCGTTATTAAATCAAAAAATATCTGTCATTATTACCGCCGGTTTTTTCTCAAATATAGTCCTTCCTTTTCTTACACTTCGTATAATTCCCGCACGTTCCCGGACTGCTTCAAATTCATTTGGTGCATCGATAACGATAAACGAAGCAGAACTGCCTTCTCTGATTCCATAATCACTGAGATGCAGGGTTTTTGCTCCATTTACCGCGATGTAATCCAGAGCATTCCAAATCTGTTCCACACTCATCAGATGGCTGATATGGATAGCAAAATCCAGCTGGTTCATCAGGTTGCCATTTCCGAGCGGATACCACGGATCCGAGATGGAATCCTGTCCCAGACTCACATTCACGCCTGCTACAGTCAGTTCATCAATTCTGGTAAGCCCCCTGCGTTTCGGATAGTTGTCATATCTTCCCTGAAGATATGTATTTTCCGTCGGACAGGAGATGCAGTTAATTCCGGACTGTGCAAGTTTACTCATAAGTTTGAATGCATAGGCATTATTATAAGAGCCCATGGCACAGGTATGGCTTGCCGTCACCCGGTCCTTTAATCCTGAAAAATATGCTTCTGCCGCTATCATCTCCACAAATCTTGACTGATCATCATCGGTTTCATCACAGTGGATATCAACCAGTTTGTCGTATCGGCTGGCGAGTTCAATGGCTTTCTTTACGGACTTTACACCATCTTCCCTTGTAAACTCATAATGCGGAATACCGCCAACTACATCTGCTCCCATTTTAAGTGCCTGTTCCACCAGCTTGTCACCATCACGGTATGCATACATTCCTTCCTGTGGAAATGCAATAAGCTGGATATCGACTTTGTCTTTTACCTCTTCCTTTACCTCCAGCATTGCCTGAAATGCCGTAAATTCAGGATCTGTTACATCGACATGCGTTCTGATATACTGCACCCCGTTTCTCATTTCCGTTAATATTCCTTTATATGCTCTTTTTTTTATATCTTCTTTGGACAGCTGATGCTTTGAGCCGGACCATTTTTCAATCGCCTCGAACAGAGTTCCGGATGCCGTTTCCTCTGCCGGAATATCCGCTGTATACACATAGTCAAGATGGATATGAGATTCCACATATGGTTCACATACCAGCCTTCCTCCCAGATCCACAATCTCGGCATCGCTGTATTTTCCGGCACAGTCTTTTGCAATCCCGATTATTTTTTCTCCCTCAGTTACGATATCATATAAACCTTCTCTATGTCTTAATTTTGCATTTTTATATGCTATTATTTTTCTCATATTCTTATCCTCTTTTCTTATCCTATTCTTCTCGAACGATATGCTATTATTTCTTTTACGATATAAGTACCAAGTGTAAGAATAATCAGGTACATTGCTGCTACTGCTATGGTCGGATCCATATATGTATTTAATCTTTCCCACATAACAAGAGGCAGAGTTTTGGTATCTGCACCGGATATAAAGAGGGAAGCGGCTACTTCGTCAAGGCTGGTTACAAATGAGAACAGCACGGACGAAATCAAAGATGGCTTTACAACAGGAAGCACGACCTGGATAAATGCTTTTGCAGGGGAACATCCCATGCTCATGGCTGCAAGTTCCAGATTTGGATTTACACCGCCAAGTCCGGAACTCATGGTTACGAACACCATAGGTAAAGCCAGCAGGGTGTGCATCAGTATTAATCCTGTAAAGGTATTCGTCAGTCCTACCACCCACTCACTGTTTTCCCAGAATTTGTCGATCCATTTTGTCACGAATTCAGGTATTGGATAGGTAAAATAATTCAGTGATGTAAATGCCTGCGGTATAACGATAATCGCCGGCAGCACGATAATAAATACCAGTAAAAAAACAATAACTGTAAGCATATTCCGTCCCTCCTTACGCTTTTCATGATCTCTCGGAATCTTGAGTGATC
>FR900136.1 GCA_000437755.1 Roseburia sp. CAG:303 | reverse complement strand
GCCTGGGTTTCTGCTCAGGCATTTTAAGTCAAATGGGAGAGAAAGATGAAACAGACATACAGATTTGCAGATATTCCTGTACGGGCAGTTTTTCAGGAAAATTATATAAAGGATCAGTGCAGGGACTATGAGACGGGTGAAAAGCCAGCATTTACGATTGAAATCACACCGGAGGATGTAGCACTCGAAGAGGATGACTCCGGGAAAGGAACATTTCCATATGGATATCTGGAAAGCCTTGTTTTTTACAGAAAATTCTGTGAACAGGCGGTGTATCATGATATTCTGCTGTTTCATTGTTCTGCCGTGTCCGTGGATGGACAGGCATATTTGTTTACAGCACCAAGTGGTACCGGGAAATCGACACATACCGCACTGTGGCGTGAAGTATTCGGCGAACGGGCGGTTATGGTAAATGATGATAAGCCACTTTTGAAAATCGAAAATAACCGTATATATGTATATGGAACTCCATGGGATGGAAAACATCATATCAGCACGAATATCAAAGTTCCGGTAAAGGCGGTCTGCCTGCTGGGCAGGGGAACGGAGAACGAAATACATCGGGAATCGTTTCAGGAGGCATATCCATGTATGCTTGCACAGACCTACCGGGCAGATGATGCGGAAAAAATGAAAAAAACACTGGAACTTGTGAACCAGTTTATGGCAGTTGTACCAGTATACTCCATGAAATGTACGATTTCAAAAGAAGCGGCACAGATGGCATATGATTGTATGTCAGCAAAATAAAAAGTAAGAAAGAGAGAAAAGTTATGAGGTTAAAACCAGGATTTGTAATATCAAAGGCAGGAGAAGATTATGTTGCAGTTCCAACCGGAGAGGCAGGAAAAACATTTAATGGTCTGGTAAGAAACAATGATACGGCAGCTTTTCTGATGGAAAAACTGCAGAAGGAATGTACGGAGGATGATTTGGTACAGGCTCTTCTGGAGGCTTACGAAGTAGAAGAAAAACAGGCAAGGGAAGATGTAGTGAAATTTTTGAATATTGTAAAAGAAGCCGGAATGCTGGCAGAATGAAAGTGGAAAAAAACAGTGCAGGAAGAAAATGGATTATAGAACACAGCCGCGGAAACAGGGGAAGGGTAGTTCTGCTCTCCACATTGTGTATGATCAGTTCCCTTATGGGAGTATTTCTTGCCCTGGCATTAAAAGGTGTTGTTGATTATGCGGTGGCAGGAAATTCCGAAAAGTTTATCCTGGCATCCGCAGGAACTGCGATTCTGATTCTGATGCAGATTTCCATTGGTTATGCCATAAGATATCTGGATGAGCGGAGCCGGGCGGATATTGAAAACTCGCTCAAAGATTATGTCTGGATGAAAATTATGACCAGGGATTACAGTGTGCTTGAAAAATATCATACAGGAGAACTGATGAACCGGCTTTCCAATGATGTAAAAATAGTTACGGATAATATCGTTACACTTATTCCAAGCATTGTATCAATGATGACAAAATTTGTCTGTGCAATGGGGATTCTTTTTCTGTTGGACTGGCGTTTTACGGTGATTTTTCTTGCTGGTGGTCTTATTGTTATGGGAACGGGTACGATATTCCGCAAAAAGATGAAAACACTTCATAAACAGATGCAGGAAGCTGAGGGGCAGGTAAGATCTTTTCAGCAGGAAATGCTGGAAAATCTTATAGTAATTCGTGCATTTCAGTCTGAGCAGAGAATTGATGGACTGGGAAAAGAATATATGGACAGACATAAAGAAATGAGGCTAAAGAAAAATGTATTCAGCAATCTCACGCAGACTGGATTTTCCATATTATTAAATGCAGGATATCTGTTTGGAATAATATGGTGCGGTTTTGGGATTATGAACCGGACGATTACATATGGAACTTTGCTTGCGGTACAGCAGCTTGTCGGACAGGTACAGCAGCCGATTGCCGGTATGGCAGGCATTATTCCGAGATATTATGCAATGACTGCTTCAGCAGAACGGCTGATAGAGTTAGAACAGCTCAGTCCTGATTTTGCTGAAAAGAAAGAAACTTCCGGAGAATATGACAGAGCGGATTTTGAAAGACTGGAAATTTGTCATCTGACTACGGGGTATGGAAGAGGAAAGAAAAATATTCTGGAAAATGTGAATCTTTCCGTGTATAAAGGAGACAGTGTTGCGATAACCGGGGAATCCGGATCAGGTAAAAGTACATTGCTCAAAGCATTGCTCTGTCTGTATCCGTGGACAGAAGGAAACATTGAAATTATCGGAGAAAATGGAATTTTGGAAGAGAAAATGGAAAATCTCAGAAAATATTTTGCATATGTTCCACAGGGGAATTTTCTGGTGTCCGGCACAATCCGCGATATTGTATCCATGTATGGCAGGGAGGGCTGTATGCCTGTGGAGCAGGCCTGCCTGGTTGCCTGTGCGGACTACATTGACAGACTTCCGCAAAAATATGATACCATGCTGGGGGAACGTGGGGTAGGGCTTTCAGAGGGACAGATGCAGCGGCTTGCAATCGCAAGGGCAGTCTATCTTGGTGCACCTGTGCTGCTGCTGGATGAAGCGACATCGGCACTGGATGCCCAGACGGAAGTCCAGGTTCTGAAAAATTTAAAAAAACTTCCGGAAAAAACGATTTTAATTGTAACCCACAGGCCTGCGGCACTGGAGATATGCAACCGCATTTTTGAGGTAAAAGACCGGAAAATGACAGAGAAGGATAAGAAAACATGACAGAAACCATATATATCATAGAATTAATAAGAGCATCTTTAGAGCAGAGAAAGGCAGAGGAAAAGCCGGAAAATATTTTATGGGAAAAATTATATGAATTAGTCGGTGTGCATATGGTCAGTTCCATTACCTTTTATCAGATAGATAAACTGGAGAAAAAACCGCCACAGCAGATATACCGGCTGTGGAAAGAAAAAGCAGAAAAAGCTCTGGTAAAAGAAATTTCTTTTGATGCCGAGAGAAGAATTATTCTGGAAAAATTCGAGCAGGCCGGAATTAAGTATATTCCGTTAAAGGGAATTATCTTAAAAGACTATTATGCAGCACCGGGACTGAGACAATTTTCAGATAATGATATTCTATTTGAAAAATCCCGTAGAGAGGATGTGTTTCAGATAATGACGCAGTTGGGTTACACCGGGGATATCGAAGCGGGGAATCATGATGTATACAAGAAAGATCCCATCTATAACTTTGAAATGCATACGGCACTGCTTCCTTCGGAAAACCGCCTGCGGGCAGAATTTGAAAATATCTGGGAAAAAGCAAAAAAAGATAAAGAAAATAATTACGGATATCATATGTCAAAAACAGATTTCTATCTATTCCATATGGTGCATCTGAATAAACATTTTGAAGGGTGCGGAACGGGACTCAGATATTTTGTGGACGAATATTATCTGATGAAAGATCCTGAAATAACAGAAAAGCAGGAAGAAATAGACCGCCGGCTCGAAGAGATGGAACTGTTGGAGTTTAAACAGAAGATAAGAAAACTGACACAGATTATGTTTTGCAGGAAAATTGAGGATATATCACATTTGTTTGATGAAAATCCGGAAATGCGTCCGGTATTTGACTATGTTATGAGCTGCGGCGCATATGGCACTATCGATGTATTCATCAATAACCGGATGAAAAAATCTGGAAATAAATTCCGGTATTTTCTGTCCCGACTGAACTGCAAAGAGGAGTATTTAAGACATGATTATCCTGTTCTGAGAAAACATCCGCGGCTTCGGCCGGTATTTCTTGTGTATAGGCTTATCTCCGCGCCGTTTAAAAAGCCGGATCGGGTAAAAGCAGAATTTAAGGCATTATTTTCAAAAAATAAACCAGAAAAACAAAATAAGAAATAGAAAAATAAAATAACAGGAAAACCAGAAAAGAGTGTTGCAGAATAGCTGATTTCATCAGCAGGCGATACTCTTTTTCTTTTTGGAAAAATAGGTATGAATACGGGAAAGGATATGTATAGAGAAGTATTTATGGCAGAATTTCAAAACGACACGCA
>FR900135.1:62326-70545 GCA_000437755.1 Roseburia sp. CAG:303 | reverse complement strand
TCGTGTAATGTTTCATTTGCATATACCCTTACAAAATTTAAGTGTTTCACAATTACTAATACTATGGTACGAAAAAGGGCAGTCCGTGACTACCCTCTTCGCATTTCATCTATTTACTGATTTCCTCTTTTTTCGATCTTTGCAATATCAATCATTTCCAGATTTTCCATCTTTGCACTTTCCAGACTGGTAAGCAGTGCATTTACTGTATCCAGTGAGGTAAAGCAGTTGACACCTGTTTCAATCGCATAACGTCTGATTAAGAATCCATCTCTTGTCTTATCTCTTCCCTGTGTCGGAGTATCGACAACGATATCAATCTTATGCTCCAGAATTAAATCGATAACGGTAGGTGCTTCCTGTGAAAGCTTATTTACCTTAATCGCATGGACACCATTTTCATTTAATACCTTTGCAGTACTTCTGGTTGCATAGATTTCATAACCGAGCTTCTCAAATCTCTTTCCGATAGAAATCGCATCTTTCTTATCCGCATCATTTACGGTGATAATCATTTTCTTATGCTTTGGAAGATTGACTCCCGAACCTAAGAATGCCTTATATAATGCTTCTTCAAAAGTTCTTGCAATACCAAGGCACTCACCGGTAGATTTCATCTCCGGTCCTAAGCTGATTTCTGCACCACGCAGCTTCTCAAAGGAGAATACCGGCATCTTAACTGCAATGAAGTCCGCTCTCTTTTGCAATCCAGGTTCATATCCCATCTCGCGGATGGTTTCGCCGATGATTGCTCTTGTCGCAAGTTTTACAATCGGAATACCTGTTACCTTGCTGATATAAGGTACGGTACGGCTGGAACGAGGATTTACTTCGATGACATATACTTCATCCTGATATACGATGAACTGGATATTGATCATACCCTTGACATGCAATGCTCTTGCCAGTCTCTTTGTATATTCCTCAATCTTATCGATGATTTCCTGTGAGATGGACTGTGCCGGATATACAGAAATACTGTCTCCGGAATGAACACCAGCTCTCTCGATATGTTCCATGATACCAGGAATCAGGATATCCTGACCATCACATACCGCATCGACTTCGATTTCCTTGCCCATCAGGTATTTATCTACCAGAATCGGATGATCCTGTGCAATACGGTTGATGATTTCCATAAATTCTTCAATCTCGGAATCACAGGTTGCAATCTGCATACCCTGTCCGCCTAATACATAGGATGGACGAACCAGTACCGGATAACCCAGTTCATTGGCTACCTTCTTTGCCTCTTCTGCTGTAAATACAGTTCCGCCGGCAGCTCTCGGAATCTCTGTCTTCTGTAAAATCTCATCAAATAATTCTCTGTCCTCTGCAGCATCTACATCTTCTGCCTTTGTACCAAGGATTGGCACTCCCATCTTCATCAGGGCTTCTGTCAGCTTGATGGCGGTCTGTCCACCGAACTGTACCACTGCACCGTCCGGTTTTTCAATATTTACAATGTTTTCTACATCTTCCGGAGTCAATGGCTCGAAATACAGTTTGTCTGCAATATCAAAGTCCGTACTTACGGTTTCCGGATTATTATTTACGATAATGGTTTCATAACCGGCTTTCTTAAATGCCCATGTACTGTGTACGCTGCAATAGTCAAATTCGATACCCTGACCGATACGGATCGGACCGGAGCCAAGTACCAGTACCTTCTTTTCCGGTCTTGTTTCAATCGCTTCATTATCGGTGCAGTATGCACTATAGTAATACGGTGTGCTTGCTTCAAATTCGGCTGCACAGGTATCAACCATCTTAAATCCTGTGGTAATACCATATTCTTTTCTCAGAGCCTTGATTTCTTCCGCTGTTTTTCCGGTCAGTTTTGCAATGACGGTATCAGGGAATTCGATTCTCTTTGCTTCTTTTAATAATTCTTTTGTTAATTCCTGTGTTTTTAAGGCATGTTCCATTTCCACAAGAATTGCTATCTTATCAATAAACCATTTGTCAATCTTTGTGATGGCATGGATTTCATCATAGCTGAACTTCTGGTATCCAGCTTCCACACCACGGCGCAGTGCTTCTGCGATAACCCAGATTCTCCTGTCATCCACAAGATGTAACTGTTCTCTTAACTGGTCATCGTCAAGTCCGGTAAAATCATAATCCAGAAGACTTTCCACATGCTGTTCCAGGGAACGGATGGCTTTCATAAGTGCACCTTCAAAGTTGGTACAAATACTCATAACTTCTCCGGTTGCCTTCATCTGTGTGGTAAGTGTTCTCTTCGCTGTCAGGAATTTATCGAATGGAAGACGTGGAATCTTAACAACGCAGTAATCCAGTGCAGGTTCAAAACTTGCATAGGTCTTTCCGGTAATCGCATTCTTGATCTCATCCAGGGTATAACCAATCGCAATCTTAGCCGCAACCTTTGCAATCGGATATCCGGTTGCTTTGGAAGCCAGTGCGGAAGAACGGCTTACACGAGGATTTACTTCAATAACACAATATTCAAAACTCTCTGGATTCAGTGCATACTGTACATTACATCCACCGGTAATATTTAATTCGCTGATGATATTTAATGCAGATGTTCTTAACATCTGGTATTCCTTATCACCCAGTGTCTGGGATGGTGCAACTACAATGGAATCACCGGTATGCACACCAACCGGGTCAATATTTTCCATGTTACAAACAGTAATACAGTTTCCGGCACTGTCACGCATTACTTCGTATTCAATTTCCTTCCATCCTGCGATGCAGCGTTCTACCAGAACCTGTCCCACACGGCTCAGACGCAGCCCATTCTCCAGAATATCGGTCAGTTCCTGAAGGTTATGTGCGATACCACCGCCGCTTCCGCCTAAGGTGTATGCCGGTCTTAATACAACCGGATATCCGATCTTGTTGGTAAATGCAATACCATCTTCTACATTCTCAACAACCAGTGACGGTGCTACCGGCTCGTTGATTTTTTCCATGGTCAGCTTGAATTCCAGACGGTCTTCTGCTCTCTTGATGGTTGTAGCAGTCGTACCAATCAGTCTGACTCCGTTCTTTTCCAGAAATCCTGACTCTGCAAGCTCCATACCAAGATTTAATCCTGCCTGTCCGCCGAGGGTAGGAAGCACACTGTCCGGCTTCTCTTTTAAAATAATTTTTTCAAGTACTTTTGCAGTCAGCGGCTCAATATATACCTTATCTGCAATATCTCCATCTGTCATGATGGTCGCAGGATTTGAGTTTACCAGAACTACTTCAATGCCTTCTTCCTTCAAAGAACGGCATGCCTGTGTTCCTGCATAATCAAATTCAGCAGCCTGTCCGATTACGATAGGACCGGAACCAATTACTAATACTTTTTTAATACTATTATCTCTAGGCATCCTTATTTCCTCCTGTTTTCCATCATAGTGATAAATTCATTAAACAACACATTTGAATCCTGTGGGCCAGGGCATGCTTCCGGATGGAACTGTACGGTAAAGATATCTTTGTTCTTATATCTTAACCCTTCAATCGTTTTATCGTTTACATTGATAAATCCAACCTCTGCAATATCCGGATTAATTGTAGATTCATCCACGACATATCCATGGTTCTGTGATGAAATATACACTCTTCCGCTCTTTAAATCTTTGACCGGATGGTTCGCACCTCTGTGTCCGTACTTCATCTTATGGGTATCCGCACCTGTTGCAAGTGCCATCAGCTGATGTCCGAGACAAATTGCAAAAATCGGAGTATCACTCTGATACAGTTTCTTCAGTTCTTCAATAATGGAGGTACATTCCTTCGGATCTCCAGGTCCGTTGGAGAGCATGATTCCATCCGGATTCGCTGCAAGAATCTCTTCTGCCTTTGTAAATGCCGGATAAATAGTTACGTCGCAGCCACGCTCATTTAAAGATCTTGCGATATTTCTCTTTGCTCCGAAATCCATCAGTGCTACTTTGAATCCGTCTCCTTCCAGATGGGAAATTTCACTGCAGGTAGAACGCTTTACCGCATCCTTTACTACATATTCTTTTAATTTTGGCAGAATCTCGTCGAGATTATAATTCTCATTTGTGGTAATCATACCATTCATTGTGCCTTTTTCTCTCAAAATCTTTGTCAGGGATCTTGTGTCAATTCCTGCAATTCCCGGAATGTCATTTTTCTCAAGGAAGTCCTGAATTGTTCCCTCGCTTCTGAAATTACTCGGAATCCGTGATAATTCTCTTACAATATATCCATCCGGCCATGGTTTCTTTGATTCCATGTCCTGATATGCGATACCATAATTTCCAATCAATGGATATGTCATACATACCGCCTGTCCGGTATAAGATGGGTCAGTAAGCACTTCTAAATATCCCGTCATGGATGTGTTAAAAACGATTTCACTGATAATTTCTTTTTTAGATCCGATGGATGTTCCTTCAAATACGTTTCCGTCCTCTAAAATCAGAAAAGCTTTCATGTCTTCCTCCGTTTCCAGGCCTGAAATTCCTTGATTTCAGGCATAATTCATTATTAATAGTAGCATTTTCAACGAGCTTTTTCAAATTAGCTCAAATTGAATAGATTATACATTATATCCCGACATTTTTCAACCTTTTTGTCTATATATTATTGTGCCTTTTTTTTTACTATTTCAAGTAATATTCTGACAATTAATAAAAAACCTGATTTCCAATAACATCGCCATGTATAATGTTATTTACGGTTCTGAAATACAGCCATCTACCGGTCCTGACCCCGTTAATCAGTACTTCCGTTGCCGCCTGCAGGCAGCTCGGATCCGGTGTTTTCGCCAGTGCAATGGCATATCTTCCGCTTCCGACCGGTGTAAACTGATACGGCTGCATCAGCACCTCTTCTATTGTGTCCGGATATTTTGAACTGGCAACACGGTTCATGACAACCGTTCCCACTGCCAGCTGTCCGGCATACGGCTCACCGCCGGCTTCACAGTAAATAATTGCAGCCAGTTTTGTCAAATCATCCGCTGCCGGAATATACGGTGCCACCGTGGTTTCCTCATAGGTTTCCCCGGCTGCCAGTGCTGCTGCCCGCCTGGATTCCTCCTGCGACTCCCGTATGGACTCCGCAATGGATTCCGCAATACGTCTTGATTCTTCCTGTTTTAACTGTTCGATGGAATTTTTCTGGTTTTCAATTTCCTGCTCATATTGCATCGCCTCTGCTTCTGCCGCACTGATCTGCTCCTGATGGGATTTGATATTGTCCGATGCCTCCGACATCATCTCCGACAAATCATTTACTGCTGATTCCTGCTCCTGCTTTAACGAGGTCAGATTATCCATCTCCTGCTCTGCCTGCGACTTCATCACGGTAATGGTCAGCAGCAGGGTTTCGTAATTATCCATCTGGGAACGATCGTATTTTAAAATCTCACTGATGTATTCCACCTGGTTCAGAATCTCACCGATGGACTGATCGGACATAATTGCATTCACAATATCCATATCGCCGGATTCATACATATACTGGATCCGCAGCTTCATTGCCTCATACTGCTCTGCCTGTTTGCTCTCCGCCTCTGACAATTTCCCATTGATTGACTCAATCTCACTCTGTTTATCCGCAATCTGCCGGTCATAATTATCGATTAATGCCTGGGCTGCATCATAACTCTGATTTAGCGAAGCGAGATAATTACTCAGATTCTCCTTGTTTGCTTCGAGTTCATCTATTTTATCCTGCATTTCATCATAAAGACTCTGTACTTCATTTAATTTTTCTTCTCCTGCCGCTATATCGTCCGACAAATCCCTGGAATTTCCCGCATGGACATTCACCGCCACGAAGGAAGCCAGTATAAATGTAAATAGTATCGAAATAACTGCCTGTTTTTTCATCTTGTCTCTCCTGGTAAAATAAGGATTCTTCTGATATTCCGATATGGAACACGAAAAGAAAAATCTCCGCATGATTCACACAGAAATTTTTCTTCCCATCCGATTCCTATATTTGCTTATATTTCTCTGCCTGCTCCCTGATTAAATCCATATCTTCAAAATAATTAATCTTCATGGCAGATTTTACTTCTGACAATGTCTGTGCTGCTACTTTTCTCGCTTCTTCGCTTCCTTTCCGGAGTATCTCATAGATTTCCGGAATATCCTTCTCATATTCTTTTCTTCTCTGTCTGATCGGCTCTAATTCTTCCTGGATGATATTGTTTAAGAATTTCTTTACCTTCACATCGCCAAGACCGCCTCTCTGGTAATGTTCCTTTAATTCATCCAGATTTGCATAGTCCGGAAGATATCTCTCAAAATGCTCCGATCTGCTGAATGCATCCAGATAGGTAAATACTGTATTTCCTTCGATATGTCCCGGATCGTTGACTTGAATATGGGTCGGATCCGTATACATGCCCATGATCTTTTTCTTCACATCATCTGCGGAATCAGCAAGGTAAATGCAATTGCCAAGGGACTTGCTCATCTTTGCTTTGCCATCAGTTCCCGGAAGTCTATGGCAGGCTTCGTTCTGTGGAATAAGTGCTTCCGGCTCGACGAGAACTTCATCATAAACTGAATTAAATTTTCTTACAATCTCCCTTGTCTGCTCAATCATCGGAAGCTGATCTTCGCCGACCGGTACCGTAGTAGCCTTAAATGCCGTAATATCTGCTGCCTGGCTGATGGGATAGGTAAAAAATCCCACCGGAATGCTTGCCTCAAAATTACGCATCTGTATCTCTGACTTTACGGTCGGATTTCTCTGCAGTCTTGCCACGGTTACCAGATCCATATAATAGAAAGTAAGTTCTGTCAGTTCTGCAACGTGGGACTGGATGAATAATGTGGATTTCTGTGGATCAAGCCCGCAGGAAAGGTAATCCAGTGCCACCTCTATGATATTCTGACGTACTTTCTCCGGATTCTCAATATTATCTGTCAATGCCTGTGCATCGGCAATCATAATATATACTTTATCATAATCTCCTGAATTCTGAAGTTCTACCCTTCTCTTTAAAGAACCAACATAATGTCCTACATGAAGTCTTCCTGTTGGTCTGTCACCTGTTAATATAATTTTTCCCAATGTCTTTTCCTCCATCGTATCCACCGATTTTTTATCAGCTTTTCTTCTTTTTAGAATAACATTCCCTCCACACTTTGTCAAGAACCATCTCTGTCCACAGTATGTCAGGCATATTCCTGCCGGTTCTGCATACTCTTATACAAATGCTTTATTTGCGGAGTAAATTATGTTAAAAACCCAGCAGAGCGACCTGACCGACCGGGGACAGCTTACCGTCAATGTGACCAACAACCTGAATATTCCGATTCAGAATGCTACGATTTCCATTTCCTACAGCGGGATTCCGGACAATATCCTGGAACAGATTGTGACCGACAGACAGGGTTTCTCCCCTTCGGTGGAGTTAAATGCACCACCCATAGAACTCTCTCTGGACGAATCCAATATTATCCAGCCGTATGCAGAATATTCCATCTATGTGGAAGCACCCGGCTATGAACCGAAGGACATTTCCGGTATTGAGATTCTCTCGGACACAGCTTCCATGCAGCCTGTTACCCTGAATCCCCTGACCTCCTCACTTCCCTCTGACATTGTTATTCCGGCACATACCTTATACGGGGACTATCCCTCCAAGATTCCGGAAGCCGAAATAAAACCTGTCAATGAAAGCGGGGAAATCGTACTCAGCCGTGTCGTAGTACCGGAAACTATTGTGGTTCATGATGGTACACCTTCGGACAGCACTGCCAGGAATTATTATGTCAGCTACACGGACTACATAAAGAATGTGGCATCCAGCGAAATCTATGCCACCTGGCCGGAAAGCACCATTACCGCAAATATTCTCGCCATCATGTCTTTCACACTGAACCGTGTGTATACAGAATGGTACCGCAACAAAGGCTATGATTTTACCATCACTTCTTCCACCGCCTATGACCATAAATGGATTTACGGGCGGAATATTTTCGACAGCATTTCGCGGATCGTAGATGAAATCTTTGACCAGTATCTGGCAAGGCCCGGTGTGAAACAGCCGATTCTGACCCAGTACTGTGACGGCAGGCGGGTGACCTGTCCGAACTGGATGAGCCAGTGGGGAAGCAAAACGCTCGGCGATCAGGGATACTCCCCAATTGAAATCATCCGGAATTATTACGGCAGCTCCATGTATGTGAATACGGCGGAGCAAATCTCCGGAATCCCGTCCTCATGGCCCGGCTATAACCTGACGATCGGCAGCAGCGGCG
>FR900135.1:49221-62320 GCA_000437755.1 Roseburia sp. CAG:303 | reverse complement strand
ATCGGCAGCAGCGGCGATAAAGTCCGTCAGATGCAGGAACAGCTCAACCGCATCGCAGAAGTATACACTGCCATTCCTGTCATTGCAGCAGACGGCATCTTCGGCAATGACACCAGAAATGCGGTAATCGAATTCCAGAATATTTTCGGTCTCCCGAAAACCGGCATTGTTGACTTTAAAACATGGTATAAAATATCTCAAATCTATGTGGGAATTACAAGAATTGCAGAACTGAATTAAGATTTTCAAAAGCCCTTTTGTTTTCTGTATACAAAAGGGCTTTTCTTCTTTTACATTTTTCTTATTTCTTCTCCGGACAAAGCTCTGTCGAAAATCCGGATATCCGACAGATACCCCTCAAAGCTTCTCTGGTATTCGTCCTCTCTATCTTTCCCTCTTTTATCATTTTCTTTACCTCATTCATTCACAAGCTGATTTAATATCAATATATTATAAATTTTACCATTATTTAACATCAAATGCAAATTATTTATTTTATAAAAATGTTTTTTTCTACTTGACATCCGCATACGAAGTAACTAAAATAGACTCCATAAAAAAATGTCAACTATGGCAACTTATTTTAATTTTGGAGGAAAAGCTCATGGCAAAAGATATTGATTGGTCAAACCTGGGTTTTGGTTATATCCAGACCGAGAAAAGATATGTTTCTAATTTTAAGGATGGTGCTTGGGATGATGGTGTCCTGACAGAAGATGCTACCGTAACCATCAGTGAATGTGCCGGTGTTTTACAGTATGCACAGACAATTTTTGAAGGTATGAAAGCCTACACAACAGAAGATGGAAGAATCGTTGTTTTCCGTCCTGATCTCAACGCAGCAAGAATGGCTGATTCCGCAAGAAGACTGGAGATGCCTCCATTCCCGGAAGACAGATTCGTAGATGCTATCGTAAAAACAGTGGAAGCAAATATTGATTACGTTCCGCCTTACGGTTCCGGTGCTACTTTATACATCCGTCCGTATATGTTTGGTTCAAACCCTGTTATCGGTGTAAAGCCTGCATCTGAGTATCAGTTCAGAGTATTCTGTACTCCTGTAGGACCATACTTCAAAGGCGGTGCAAAACCTATTGTTATCAAAGTTTCTGATTTCGATCGTGCAGCGCCTCATGGAACCGGACATATCAAGGCTGGCTTGAACTATGCCATGAGTCTTCATGCCATCGTAACAGCACACGAAGAAGGATTTGCTGAAAATATGTACCTCGATGCAGCAACCAGAACAAAAGTAGAAGAAACCGGCGGTGCAAACTTCATCTTTATCACAAAAGACGGCAAGCTTGTAACACCGAAGTCAAACAGTATTCTTCCTTCTATTACCAGACGTTCGATTGAATATGTGGCAAAAGAATATCTCGGACTGGAAGTAGAAGAACGTGAAGTATTCTTCGATGAAGTAAAAGATTTTGCAGAATGTGGTCTGTGCGGTACTGCCGCTGTTATCTCCCCTGTTGGAAAGATCAATGATCACGGCAAAGAAATCTGCTTCCCTGCAGGTATGGAAGAAATGGGACCTGTAACAAAGAAGATTTACGATACACTTACCGGTATCCAGATGGGCAGAATCGAAGCTCCGGAAGGCTGGCTGAAAGTAATTAAATAATTTTCTGTATACAAGGAACAGCCGTCTCACAGAAAATGCTCTGTGAAGCGGCTGTTCTTATTATCTTTTCCGATAAGTTCTAAAGTAATATCCGGCTTCAAAATCCGTCTGTCTTTCACTTTGCCAGACTAATTCCCAGGTATCATCCCTGTCCAGATTCGGAAATCTGGTATCTGCCTGATATTCTGCATCCACATAAGTAATCAGAATCTCTTCTGCCAGAGGAAGAAACTGCCGGTAGACACTTCCACCACCTATGACATAGACCTGGCCCGGATCCTTTGTTATCTCTTCCAGTGCCTNNNCCTTTGTTATCTCTTCCAGTGCCTGTTCCATATCTGTCACAATAACTGCCGGAGCCGCCCGGAATTTCCCGTCGTGTGTCAGCACAATATTCTTCCTGTTCTTTAATGCCTTCTGTCCAGGCAGGCTTAGAAAAGTGTTTCTGCCCATCAAAACAGTATTTCCTTCCGTCAGTTCACGGAAACGGTGCATATCTGCCGGTATGGAAAATAACAGTCTGTTTTCAAATCCGATTCCCCAGTTCTTATCCACTGCGGCTATCATCTTCATATCAGATTCTGCCCTCCAGTTCTCCCGGAATATATGCCTTTATAGCTATGCCGCCCTCGGTATATTCTTCCCCGAGCAGCTGACCATATTGCCTGATTAACTGAATCTTTCCTGCATCTGCGTAAGGAATCACCTTTTCCACATAGATGCTTCTCTCAGAAATCATCTTCTCCAATACATCCACCAGTTCCTGCAGTCCCTGATTTTCCTTAATCGAACCGCAGACTGTCCGGTCTGCCCGCAGATCCTTAAATATCCGGTCTGCATTTTCCGGCAGCTTATCCATCTTATTAAAGAAGGTAATGATCTGCTTATCCCTGACATCCAGATTCTTCAGTGTTTCGTACACAATATCCATATGGGCATCCATCTGTTCACTGGAGCTGTCCACAACGTGCAGGATAAGATCCGCATATCTGGCTTCTTCCAGTGTTGATCGGAAAGCATCGATCAGATGATGTGGCAGTTTCCGGATAAATCCAACTGTATCCGTAAGCAGGACTTCCTGTCCGCCCGGCAGTTTATAATTACGCGTCGTGGGATCGAGTGTTGCAAATAATTTATCCTCGGCAAGAATCCCTGCATCCGTCAAAGTATTCAACAATGTGGATTTTCCCGCATTCGTATATCCGACAATGGCAACTACCGGAATCGGATTCCGGCTCCTTTTCTCTCTTGCAAGGCTTCGGTGATTCTTTAATTCTTCCACTTCTCTGCGCAATACGGAAATCCGGTCATTAATAAGCCGCCGGTCAATCTCCAGCTTCTTTTCTCCCGGACCTCTTGTTCCGATTCCTCCGCCCAGTCTGGACAACGAGCTTCTCAGTCCGACCAGTCTGGATGCACGGTATTTTAACTGTGCCAGTTCTACCTGTATCTTTCCTTCCCTGGTCATGGCTCTTCCTGCGAAAATGTCAAGAATAATCAATGTTCTGTCCATTACCTTTGTTTCCAGCTCCTGCTCCAGATTCTTAAGCTGTGCCGGTGACAGTTCATCATCACAGACAATACCGGTTGCCTGCGACAGGCTGATCGCATTTCTCAGTTCTTCTATCTTTCCTTTGCCGATATAAGTTCCTGGATGTATTTTCTCGCGGTTCTGCACAAGCACAGCCACCGGCTCTGCCCCTGCCGTTTTTACGAGTTCTCCCAGTTCATCCAGGGATTCCCGTACCTCTTTCTCATCGCCGCCCTCATTCACGCCGACTAATATTACTCTTTCCGGCTTTTGTGCCGTTTCATACATTTTTTCCATGCTTATTTACAAAGTTCCGCAACGACCTGGTTGATGGTCTTTCCATCAGCCTTTCCCTTTAATTCAGCCATAACAGCTTTCATAATCTGTCCTTTATTCTTAGTTGCCACAACTTCGGCATATTTTGTGGTCAGAACTTCCCTGATTTCGTCTTCGCTCATCATTTTCGGTGCAAATTCATGGATCACATCCAGACGATTCTGATATTCTTCTTTCAAATCAGTACGTTCTGCCGGACAGGTTTCAAGCTGCTCCTTTACTGTTTTTAATTCTTTGAGAATGGCTCTTTCCACCAGTTCTTCCGGAATATCCTCTCTCTTTCCTTCATCGATTGCCAGTTTCTTTACTGCTGCTACAAGAGATGAAATTGTCTCTTTTCTTTCCTTGTCCCTTGCCTTCATTGCAGCTACCATTTCTTTTTGTAACACTTCGATTTTCATTGGAATCTGCCTTCTTTCATTTTAATAATACATATCTAAATCATCATCATCATAAGAGTCGTTTTCATATTCCCTTGTCCAGTCAATATTTCCGCTTCTCTTCGGTCTCGCCTGATGCTTTACGCTGCGATTATCCTTCTGTGATGAATTCTGTTTTTTCTTAATTGCTTTCTTCTCTTTCTCAAGACGGTTCTTTACTTCCATCTTGTCAGACTGCTGTTCCTTTGGCTTACTATCTTTCTGGACAGGTTTTCTGTGTACTTCTCTTTCTTCATCGGCATCCTTGTCAAAGCCTTTATCAAAACCTTTGCGTCCGCCATTTCCTCCTTTAAAAGAGTTATTTCCTCCTTTGTAGGAATTGTTTCCTCCGCGAAAACCACCGGTCCGCTCACCATTCTGCCGGGATCCGCCATTTCCATTCCCGCGATCGGATTTATTATAACCGCNNNNGATCGGATTTATTATAACCGCCGCTGTTTTTTCTCTCCTCGTTTCCCTGACCATTGTTCCTTGGCCGGTACTCTCTTTTCTCACCGGAACCGGAAAATGTCTTTCCGTCTTTTCTGAAATTATTTGTTCTTGGTCTGCTTTCTCTTACCTGGTCATTACCAGAATTATTTGTAGCCACTAAAATTTTCCTCCTGAATATCAACATATATCTCATATGCAAAAATACCCTTTTATTTTACTATATTTCATTGGAAAATCAACTATTTTTTTTTATTCTGTACAACTTTGTACTAATTAATTCATAAAAGGCATACAGAAGTATTCCGTTAAAAACGGCATGTCCCACATTGAACACCAGACCTGTCGCAAAGACCGCAATAACTGAGTGGATATTCATGGCATCCCCGAGATAACAAATCGTAAGAAAGTCCGTAATGATGCTGAATAAAAATCCTGCCGCCACCCCATATATGGTAAACAGGATTTTTCTGGTTTTCTTCTTTTTTCCACTACTGATATGCCCCAGCACTCCTGCAAGAAGCCCTGCAACCCCCCATGCGGTCATCTGGAATAATGTCCACGGTCCCTGTCCCAGAAACAGATTGGAAATCAGTGCCGCCAGTGCACCCGTCACATATCCTTTCCTGCATCCATACACACTTCCTGTAATAATGACCAGTGCCGTAACCGGCTGTACCTGCGGAATCACAGCAAACACCACACGTCCAAGGGATGCCGCACAGCACATGACTACAATCGGAAGAATCTCTCCCGGTTTTGGTTTCTCTCTTTCAAACAGCCACAGAAACATAATGTTAATCAGCAAAAATATGGCACTGTTAATTAGTAATAAATGATTCATCCTGCAACATTCCTTTAATCTTTCCCTTTACCGTCGTGTAAAATCTGTTATTTACAAACATTCTGCCGCAGGCTTCCTGTGCAGATATTTTTCCGTCATACAAAAACAGACACTCATCCGCCACTCTCTGTAAAAATTCCAGATCGTGACTGACCACCAGTATCATTTTCCCCTTTTCCTTCATCCGCTTTAAAAGCTGCAAAAACACTTTCTTTTCGTATCCATCCAGTGCTTTTACCGGTTCATCCAGCAGAAGAATATCCGGATCTTTTAAAAGGATTTTAAATACTGCTGCCTTCTGCATCTGCCCGCCGCTTAAATCCAGCGGATTTTTTGACAGCCATTGACGCACATCTGAAAAAAACACGTCCTCATTTAACAGTTCTTCGATTCTCTCCACGGATGCAATCATTCTGCAGTCATCCATCAGGGTATCTTTCAGAAATGCATAGGCAGGATTCTGTGGCAGAAGTGCCATTCCCGGATTTGCCCGATATTTTCCACGATAAAATCTGCGGTATCCCAGCAATACGGACAATAATGTACTTTTTCCTGCACCATTTCCTCCAATTAACCCATATATCCTGCCGGAATACAGGGAAAGGTCCAAATCTCTCAGGATATCCCTGCCATTCTTTTCATACCGGAAATACCCGCCGCGGATTAGGATGACTTCCTGCCCTCCCCGTCCCTCTTCCTGCTCAAAATCTTCCGGAAATAGCACTTTTCTCTGCTCCTGATTTAATGCTTTTATCAATGTGGCTGCTGTAAACGGCCATTCCCCGGTTCCGCCCGCCTCATGATACAGTTTTACCGTTTCCGGCAGGGATTCCACAAATTTTTTCTCTTCCTGAAACATTTTCCGGATGAATAAATCTTTCTTCCCCTGATAATGGATTCTTCCATTCTCCATATAGATCACCTTATCAGCTTCCGGCAGAAAAAGATCCAGATTATGCTCTGCCACCAGAATAGTCAGTCCAAAGTCTTCCCGGACTTTCTTTAACAGATTCATAAATTCCCAGGTACATACCGGATCTAACTGTGACACCGGCTCGTCTAACAGAAGAATCTTCGGTTTCATCATTAAGAGCGATGCCAGGTTGAGAATCTGTTTCTGTCCACCGGACAAGGACTGTGTGGATTCATGCAGCATTTTCTCTATTCCAAGATATGCTGCCAGTTCCGCTGCTGATCTTACCATCTCATCCCTTGGCATATCCATATTTTCCGCACCAAACGCCAGTTCTTCTTCCACAGTACGGCATACAATCTGCTGCTCCGGATTCTGAAACAGATATCCCGTCTGCATACTGCCATACCGGTTTTCTATTTCTCCCTCCATTTTCCCATCCGGTCTGATTTCTTCTTTTAATAGTTTTAAAAGTGTTGTTTTTCCACATCCGCACAACCCGCAGAAAAGCACCATTTCCCCCTGTTCCACGGAAAATGTAATGTTCTGCAGTGCATGAAATGTATCTGTTTCATTCAGATAATAGCTGAATTTTAAATCTTTGACTGATAATACTTCCATTGAATCTCCTTGTAAATATCATAAAATACAGGCAGAACCGCCAGTAATGCCATGATTCCCGTTCTTGTCCCATTCCCGGTTAAGATTTCTCCTATAAACAGCAACAGTGCAAAAAAAATCACGATATTGTCCGGAAACGTCCAGTGATAGGTCAGATAAGAGGTTCTTCCTGCTTTTCCATATCCCCTTGCCTCCATCGACAATGCCGTATTTACGGAATCTTCCAGCATTACGGATAATAAAACGGATAATATAATACCTGCGTAACGGAGTTTTCCCACCTCTTTTTCGAGTGACCAGGTATGCCACACTTCTTTTATTTTATCTATCTTATGGATAAATTTATCATAATAACAGAATACCATCGATAAGATAAGCCCTGTCACCGGAAAATGCCTTCCGGTCATCCAGATAATCTTCTGATTATCAAACACGGCATTAAACAACCTGTACCATAACAGAAGTGATACAACCATAAATCCCATGCAGATTCCATATTCCAGGGATTCCAGTGTAAGCGGCACATCATTGACATAAAGAAACGGAGTCTCTCCCTGATGATAAAAGAGCAGATTAAATATGCCAAATCCCAGAATCATAACCAGATAAGTCCGGAGTGCTTTTGCAAATGCCCGGATTCCTTCTGTATATATAACATGAACGGATAATGCCAGGAATAATATTACCATACTTTTATTATAGGAAGCCATCATGATAAGTATCAACATACCAAGAAAATACACACCTGTTGATATGGGATGCAATTCCCGAAAATAATTTGTCATATCCATCTCCTAATCTGAATAATTTGCTGCATAATACCATTCTATTACATCATTCTCATGCAATTCGTAACTACTGCATGCCACTCCCGGAACGACTCCATTGACTTTATATTTCCATCCGCTGTATTTTCCACACTGCTTTTCCTTCAATCCTGCAATTTCAGAAATATATGCACCATATCCGGATGCCTGGTTTACATATTCCACCTGATTATCCATACAGGCTGCGTCCAGTGCGTCAAATACCGTTTGTCCTTTCTTCACTGCAGTCCTGGTTTCCAGTATTATGCCGTCCTGCGGAAGGCTCGCCGTTGTATTCAAATCCGGATGATTCAGAACTTTTTCGCAGCTGATCTTAATGGATACGGCAAAATATTCTTTTTCCTGTGTTTTTTCTTCTGTGGTGGTCTGCGGCTGTGTACCGTCATTCTGTGTTGCTTTCTGCGTAACCTTCTGTGTGGTCTGGCTGTTCCCTGCAGTTCCTGCGGTCTGCTCCCGGCTCTGGCTCACCTGCTGTCCCTGTGATACCTGCGCTGCCAGACTGCTTTCCGTCTGCCTGTTTTCTGCCTGTCCGGTATTCTGCCCGGAAACCTCTGTTTTTTTCGTTAATTCCTGATTTGATCCTGTATTTTCCTTTCCAGAATAAGAACTGGTGTTCTCCCGTCCTGCCGCACTGCCTGCCGGATCATTCTCCGCTGTCGATGCTTCATTTCTGCTTTCCGTAAGCTCCGACTGCTGTGCTTCCTGTGTGGTTTCCTGCAGTGTCGTTTCCTGCGAAGTCTCCCGGTTTCCGGTGGTACTCTGCGTATCCTCTCCGCTGCTCTCCTCTTTCTCAATCTGTGCAAGCATACTTTTTCTTTCTTCCGCCTGCTGCGTCTGCTTTCTATTATGCTCACTGACCGTTTCGATTTTTATCCCGGACAAAAAAACGGCTAAAAAGATCATAAGGATTACTGCGAGAACGCAGTAACCCTTTTTTGTCTTAATAAATTCTCCTGCCTTTAAGAAAAGACCTTTAAATTTATCTGTTTTCTTCATTTTTCTTTCCCTTTGATATATTTGCACCTGCAAGTAACATTACAGCAAGTCCGGCAGTCATTGCAAACAGGTATGCTGTATTTCCTGCATGGTCACCCGTCTTTACAATCTCTGCTGATTTTGTATCTGAGGATGCCTGCTCTGTATTCTTACCAGCACCTGTTGTAGTTTCGCCCTGCTGTCCTGTGGTTTCCCCAGTCGTTGTTTCCTGTGCTGCCGCTCCGGTTGTGGTTTCTTCTGTTGTGGTTGTCTCCGGTGTGGTTTCTTCCGGTGTTTCTTCTTCCTGACAATCTGCTGTTGTGTCAAAGAGCCAGAATCCGTTCAATGCCCTGTCATAAGATACTAATCCCCATAATGCATCGACTGTGGCATAGATGTTATCTGTTCCTGCATAAGTATAAACACCTTCGGTTGTTTCTGATTTGAACTGAACCATTGCTTCATAGTAACCTTCTGCATTTTCCAAATCGCCCATTTCTGCAGTCCATCTCAGTGCCAGTGCGGTAGAATCCGGATTTGCACTTCCCCAGGATACAATCGCACCACTCTCATCTCTCTGATCCATCGTCCAGTCAAGTGCTGCATCTATTTTTTCTGAAACACCTTCATACTCCAGTTTTGAAGTATCCAGTCCTAATTTCTTTAATGTTGCCGGAAGCTCTGTTTCGCTATCCAGAAGATCCTGAAGATACCATGCGGATAATACATTCGCATTATTATCTGCACTGACACCATAGTAATCAATTCCGCATCCGCTTTCTCCGTCTACATAATAATCATTTTCCACATCTGCATGGATTTTATTCAGAATTTCTGTCAGTTTGTCCACATCTTTTACAGACTGAAGTGCTGCTGCGTTCACATACTGATAAGTATACGGATTCATATCCGTTTCTGTCATGAATGTATTATATAACAGTGTTACAAGATCCTGCCCGTTAAACTCTGCCGGATTCTCTCCAAGTTCGTTCAGATACAGGATTGCTGCTGCAATACTTAAAGACTTTGTTCCTTCACCCTGCGGATTTAATACGGCACTGTCTTCTGCTTTTAATGCTGCTGTCAATGCATTTGTTACATCGGTATCTGTCACACCTGCTTTTACTGCCAGCATGGTCTGTGTATAGTCATTGTATCTCGGAACATAAGTACTGTCCTGAAGTTTCGCCTTTATCTGGCTCATAATATATCCTGCGGTTGCCTTCAAGTCCTTCTCAACCGACTGTTCAAGGTCTGATTTTGTATCAGCTGCCTGCACCGGTGTAATCTTTCCTGCACCTGCAACAATCGCAGACGCAAAAAGTACGGTTGAAAGTGTCATTGAAATAAATGGTTTCTTCATTTTATCCTCCTGTTCATCTCTCACCAGATGATTTCTTTGTATACTAATCTGACGGATATCCTGACTTGCAGCTTCAAACCTACTCTTCCGGTCTTCCCATGTCCAGCACAGTGACCATCTGGAATTTCGTATCTGATTACAGTAGAGTGAGCTGTTATGGACTTTCACCATATTCCCGAAAAATATTTTCACAGATAAAATCTGCCATCAGACTGCGTTAGAGATTATAACCCATGTCCTTACTTCTGTCAAATACGTTTTCCATTCTGTTGACATAAATAGAATTGTTGATTGCGAAACACATAATTTATCTTTATTGTATATGCAAATCAAACAATTACTAAGAAGGTACTATGAGGCGGTCGGCACTTAGATGCTGTATTTTAGCATCTTAGTACCGCTACCAGCCGAATGTAGCGGGAGCGTGCCTTCGTGTAATGTCTCATTTGCATATACACTTACAAAAATTTAAGTGTTTCGCAACTAACTAGACATAAATAGAACCGGCACACTGTTTCTCCAATGTACCGGCTCCGCATCATTTATTCTGACATTTCTGCATATTCCTGTTCATCCAGCCACTCATCAAAGCGATCGGATACAATCTCAAATTCTTCATCTGATTCAATATTGGTAAGACTTGGATTTCCCTGTGCATCTTCCGCATATCTGTAGAGATAAACTTCCCCGTCTTCCCCTGCTATTTCCTCTGTCGGAAGCAATGCAATATAATCTCTGTCTCCAGCCGTAAAAATAGTAATCACTACACATTCTACATCCCCATCATCCAGAGAAAGTGTCACATACATCTCATCATCCATGTCTTCTTTCTTTTTTCCCATATTTTACCTGCTTTCTTTGTTTTTTATGATATGATGCCAGAGGAACAAGATCCAAAAACTGTTCATGCCTGCATGATAAAGCTTTTGACTTTGACCTCAATATAACTATATACTATCATCTTTTTTCTTAATTGTAAACCGGATATTTCCTGTTGAAACTCTGCCCAAAAAAGGTTATACTATTCTTACAGAACCCGGTTACCTGTCACACCACAAGGAGAAATTTCCATTGTCCTTACTATGTATAATAATGGACTTACAGTTGAACAAATCTCCTCTTACATCAACAAAAATAAGGATGAAGTTTCTGCCATTATCAATGGAAAGGATATTTCTTATTTTTAAAGTATTCTGTTTATTGTATTTACAATGGAATCGTCTGAAATAGATGGCAAACTGTTGCCTGCACTCAAACCATACTTATCGCACACAACACTAATAAATAATTTTTCCAACGCCTGTATCTCATCCAATGAACTTCCTATATCATACCTCGCAATAATATCCTGAACAGAAACAATCTTCTGCAAATTTGGATATGAATGATACATTTCTACTATTGCACGATACATCGGATATTTTGCCGGAACATTTTCCAGATTCCATTCCTGATCAAACCACCAGAATTCATCATCTATCCAAAATGCATTTCTAAAAATCATATCCAGATATCCCATTTTTAAAATAATACCATATTTATTTTTATCTTTTTCCAAGTCCGGATAAAATGAATACAAAATATTTTCTTCCCAGTCTGCCTGTTCTGATGATGCAATAATCTGATTATATAATTTATCAAACATTTCCACGATAGCACTTTGATTTCCATTACTAATATCATCCAATATTTTTTCTTCACAGGTTATTTTATCACAGAATGGTGTTACCAGTTTTCCATCTATATAATCACTTTTCCAAACGTGCAGACCCCGCTGCCGAAATGCTTTTTCGTTTTCCAGAATCTGCTGCATATGCTTTCTTCCAATGTCTTTATGTACAGAGTATTTTTCAACGCTATCTCCGACAAATCTGGTAATAACCTGATATTCCTTTTGTCTTTTATTACTGATACTTGCGAATTTTACTTTACCTATGTAACTATCTTCCGAACATTCTAAAAGAAATGAATTTGCAAAAAATTCAAATACATTATTATCAATAATGTCCTTATACAAATCTTTTTCATTCGCCACAAGTGTATAATTATCAGGAATATAATAACACTTCATATTCAGCATATTATCATTTTTCGGAAGACAATCCTGTGAATATATTACAGTTGGAAGTTTGTAATCAGGCATCGGATAATAAAAATATGTATTTTTAAATCCACATTCCCGGACAAGTTTTTCTAATCCTTTTTTTGAAAAAGTCCTAACGTTCCGATTTGACAGTCTATATTGATTAAGTCCTTCAAATGGTATGCCTGTATGATCTTCTCTTGCACCACACCAATATTTTAATCCATATTGATTTTCAATAGCTATCAGCAGCTTTCCATCCGGTTTTAAAAGGCTTTTTATTTATATGGCTTCTTTTAAAAGAAAATCTATTACCCGTCGAAATCCTTGCTCAACCGTTACAAAAGGAGTCCATCCCAACATTTTCAATTTACTTTCACTTGGAGTTGCATTTACCCCTTCTAATAAATTATTTTCCAAATAAATTTCTTGTTTATTTCTTTGCTTTTTTACAACACGAAGATTTTTTTCCGGATAAAGAGAAATTAATTTATCTGCAAGCTGTGATACACTCATATACTGGCTGCTGTTACAAACATTATATGCCTCTCCATTTTTTCCTTCCAATAAAATTTTAAAATATCCTGTAACTGCATCTGATATATAACAAAAACTTCTTTTTCCATTTCCATCGCTTTTTATTACAATATCCTGATTATTCACAATATTCTTAACAAATGATGCAAATACTCTGGGATCATTTTCTATGTCCATAGTGGGTGCATAAGTATGTGCTATTCTTGCAATTTTTATCGGAACATTGTATTGCTGTAAAAAAGCCTTACACATAGTTTCAGCCATTCTTTTACTTTCACTGTAACAATTATGAATATCCAATGTATCCATAATCCCATAATTTTTCTCTGTTATCGACTTAACACTCTCTACTTTTCCATAAACATCACACGAACTAAATAAAAGATAGCTTTTTACATTTTTTTCTGCCGCAAGTTTAAGCAGATTATAATTTCCTATAACATTTGGTTCAAGTACATTTACCGGACATACTTCATAATATTGGGGACTTGCCAGTGAAGCAGCATGAATAATATAGTCTACATCACAACATATCTGTGGTAATGTTAATAAATCACTCTCTACAAACTGAAT
>FR900135.1:16818-49138 GCA_000437755.1 Roseburia sp. CAG:303 | reverse complement strand
AGTGCAATAATTGAAATATTTAATTTCTTTTCCAGAACCAAATATAGCAGCATATAAATAACATACGTTGCCAACATTCCGTATGCTCCTGTAACCATTATTGTTTTTCCGTCCAATTCTGTCCAGTTTACTTTCTGTTGATATATTTCTTCTAAATCATTTTTGATAATGCTATTATTCATAGGATTAAACATAAATATATTTCTCGCTTTGCTTTGTTTTCATAAACAAAAAATTTGTTTCAACCGTGTTTTCATCTATAACATTTAATTTTTTCAATCCAGACTCTTTAAATGTAAAACAATCATATTCCCGTTCCCCAAGCCATTCTACCACATCTTGTGGTTTATAGCCAAACGGAGCTGACCATTTTCTCAACAACTCAGCAAATATAATAGGAGAATATTTTTCTAGCACATTTTCTGCGCCTTTCAAAGCAGAAAACTCCGCACCTTCCACGTCTAATTTTATAAAATCAACATTTTTAATTTGTTTTTCTTCCACATAATTATCTAATGTAGTTACATTTGCCCTGATTTTTTGTGTTGTATCTCTATGCGATAAATCCTTTAAGCTTGCATTTCCTGGAGCATCTGGAGAATAATAATATTCAAATTCTCCTTTTTCATCAGATAGACCAATATTTTCTGCAATAACATCTATTTTATTCATTCTAATATGTTCCAAAAAAACTTCATATGTATTTTTAATTGGCTCAAAAGAATATACTAACGACTCTGGAAAATTTTTCTTTAACATCATAGCTATATACCCTATATTCCCTCCTATATCCAATATTGTTCTTGGCTTACATTTATTTAAAATATTTATAATATTGTTCCATTCACTTTTTTCATAATTTCCAAAATTTAGCATTTCAAACGGAATCGCTCTTTCTGCTTCATAAGCCTTCAGTACTAAGCCTGTATCAGTAGTAATAAACATTCCATGCTTATTAATAACAATATCTCTTATATCTGTTTTTTGTACAATTCTGATATATTCCAGTAATATTTTGTGAAACTGATACATTTCTGTTATATATTGATGTTTTTCTAATTTTCCATTTTGATATTTCTCTCTTAAATTAAGAATTTTATTATTTTCTAACATTTTGGTCTCCTTTACTATAAAATAATTACAACAGCTTCCTTTCAGCAATCATATTATTCTCCACTTCTTCCTTTGGCAAAAATGGAAACATATCTTCATACGCATGTGCTACTAAAGTTCCATCTGGCATTTTTTCTGAAGAAATCCTCGGTATCAGCATCTGCCACTCCGGTGTCATAACTTCACAGATAACCGGCCCATTGTATGTAAACACTTCCTCCAGCTTTTCATCTATCTGCTCAGCTTTTTCAATTCTTACAAACTTAATTCCATATGCTTCCGCTATTTTCATCGTATCCGGACACCATACACCTGAATCCGGACTTTCCCCTATAAATCTGTCTTCCATAAAATTTCTCTGTGTATGACGAATCAAAAGATAACCATTATTGTTCAGCACAAAAACTTTAACTGGTAATTTGTGATATTTTACAGGTGCAAATTCCTGAATATTCATCTGCAGGCTTCCATCTCCCGTAATGACAATTGTCTCCTTCTTATCATTCGCCATACATGCTCCAATCCCCGCACACCAGTATCCCATGGATGATAATCCTCCCGTAGTAAGATATTTCTGCCCCTTTTTTATTTTCCATGTCTGACATGCAACATGAAAACAGGAACCTGTATCAACCATAACTGCTGCTTCTGCCCCCGCTCTTTCAGATAGTTTTTCAACAAAATAATAAGAATTTACCGGCATCTGCTTTTTGTATTCTTCCTGTACTACCGGATATTTTTCCTTCCATTCCCCGCACTTCTGTACCCATTTTTCATATTCCGGCAATTTCTGGTTTCCATATTCCTCCAACAATTTTTCAAAAAAATCTTTACAGTCTATATCTGCCTTATAATCAATTTTCACACCCGGTTTATCCAATTCTTTTAAATCAATATCAACTACAAATTTATAAGCATTTCTTCCGAAATCCCTGGGATTATGTCCAACCAGTGATGATGCCAGACGACATCCTGCTGATAAAATAAGATCTGCATTCTGAATTGCAAAATTAGCCGATCTTTCCCCATAATTTCCCGGTCTTCCAACATACAGCTCATTGTCTGATTCGATTAAATCGATTCCCAGTCTTGATGTAATAACCGGTATTCTGCTTCTGCATACAAATTCATAGAATTCATCCCTTGCTCCTGCCAGACTTATCCCCTGACCTGCCAGTAATACCGGACGTTCCGCTTTCTGTAACAGTTCATAAGCCCTTCTCACCACCTGCTTTACACTAACTCTTCCCTCCTGCCGCTCACCTGGAACAAACTTTTCCATATACTTCAAATCCACTGACTTATTCTGAATATCCAGCGGAACATCAATCCATACCGGTCCTTTTCTTCCTGTCATTGCCTCATAATATGCCTTTTCAAGATAATATTTTGTTTTTTGTGGATCATCAATGGTTACAAAATATTTTACAACATTTTCAACCAGTGGTTTTATGTTAATTCCCTGAACTCCAAACTGTCTGATATTGGTTTCTCTTTCATATTGGACAAAAGACAATGCAGCCTGACCGGATATTATAATCATTGGGGATGAATCCGTATATCCCCCGACCACCCCATTCATCGCATTCACACTTCCGGGGCCGGCTGTAACCAATGTAATCGCCGGTTTATTTTTCATACGTCCATAAGCATCTGCCGCCATTGCAGCACTTTGCTCATGATGCGTACAGATAATATGGTATTTTCCATTTTTTCCAATAGCATCATCCAGCCACATTGCCTGGCCTCCCGTTACCATAAATGCTGTATCAATTCCTTTCTCTGAAAAATACTTAAATATAAATTCTGAAACATTCATTTTTTTCTCCTTATCTACATCAAAGACTCCAACTGGTATGTAATCACATCTTTATCATCTTCCTGACTTAATTTTTCAGCAATTTCAATAATCATATCTTCCTGACCTGCAACTGCTTTCCTTTTTCCCAGTTCTACAAATATATCTCTTGGATCCACACCAAACTCCTTTGCGGCATTGATTACCGGTACTTTAAATGCCGAAAACACTCCCGACTGACCGCTGATAATGCTTATCGGATCCTGTCCCATATCTTTTTCCATAAGATATGGCATAACCGTCTGGCTGCAATCAAGCAGCCGGTACAAATCAACTCCTGTCTTTATACCGCTTTTTTCTAAAACAGCAACTAAATCCTCTAACTGACAGTTCCCTGCACCTGCTCCAAATCCGTGCAATGTTCCATCTATAATTGTTGCTCCTTCTTCTATTGCCATATATGCATTCGATACCGCAATTCCCATATTATTATGTGGATGAAATCCAATCCTGATTTTTAATGCTTCACTTAGCATTCCGACATTTCTTCTTACCATTTCCGGAGTATATGTTCCTGCCGAATCCATAAGAATTACTCCCATTGCACCATAGGACTGCATTTTCTCTGATTCTTCCAATAATTTTTCCGGAGATGCCATATGACTCATCATTAATACTCCATATACTTCCTTATTTTTATTTCGTAAATATTCTATATGCTGCCTTGTTGTATCCGCTTCCGTACAATGACAGCCTATTTTAAATACCTCCGCTCCCTCTTCAATTGCCGGCTCAAGATTGTCTTTTATTGTCCCAAACCCTGGTATCATATAAACCCCTAACTTTGTCCGTTCCAGATTTTTATGTGCTATCTGAAGCATTTTCTTTTCATCCAATGCAGCTATTCCGACCTGAAGTGATGATGCACCCAATCCATTTCCGTGTCCAACAACAATTGTATGTACGCCGCTTCCATCCATTGCCATACAATAATTTTCAATCATTTCAGCGGATAACTGCTGTCGCACCGCATGATTTCCATCCCTGAGTGTTGCATCAAAAAATAATAGTCTGCCCATACTTATGCCTCCAATATCTTTTTTCTTGCATAATTTTCTGCAACTTCAATTGCTGCACATGTAATGATATCCAAATTTCCCGCATACTTTGGCAGATAGTCTCCAAGTCCCTTAACCTGTAATGTTGTCGTAACACGGCCATTTTCATATGTTGGCTTCATTACAATCTGATATCCCGGAACATATTTTTTTATTTCGTGTTCTATTTTCTCAACACCCTCCCTGATTTTTTTCATATCCGGCCGATCAATCAATGCATAAACGGTATTATGCATTGTAATAGGCGGTTCTGCAGGATTAATTACAATAATTGCTTTTGTATTCCCAATATGCGTAAATTCGGTCAATGCTTTTCTTGTCGTCTGAGTAAACTCATCTATATTATCCCGTGTGCCTTTTCCAGCCGACTTCGATGAAATCGTTGCTACAATTTCTATATATTTTGTTTCGGGATGGATATTGCTGATAACCGCTGCAATTGGTGCTGTTGCCTGTCCTCCACAGGTAATCATATTGACATTGCTCTCATTCAGACACTTCTCCATATTCAAAACAGGAACACACATTCTGCCTACTTGTGCCGGTGTTAAATCTATAGTAAATTTTCCCATTTCTTTTAACAAAGGGGCATGTATTCTATGTACCCCTGCTGAAGTCGCATCAAAAACAATATCACAACACTCTGGATGTTCCTGTATTGCCCGGATTGAATCAACAGATGTTGGACATCCTATTTCCTTTGCAATTTTGATTCCTGTAGAATCTGGATTTCTTCCTGCAAATATACCACATTCCAATACTTCTGATCTCTGCAGTTTCATTAAAATATCTGTTCCTATATTACCTGTGCCAATAATTCCTACTTTTACTTTTTTCATTCTTTTTACCTGCTTAGTTCACAGCTTCCATAATAACTTCTGCCATATCATCAATCATCTCGTCTGTCATTCCCGGATATACCCCGATCCAGAACGTCTGATTCATGACAAAATCCGTCTGCTCCAGACTTCCTGCCACACGATAGGCACTTGTTCCCCGGATTCCATCAAAACATGGATGTTTGATCAGATTTCCAGAAAACAGCAGTCTGGTCTGTATGTTATGTTCTTCCAGATACTTTGTCACATCATTTCTCCGGATCCCGCTCTCCGGACGGATGCTGATGACAAATCCAAACCAGGACGGTCTGCTGTTTTTCTCCGGCTGCGGCAGAATAATCTTATCCTGTATGTTTTCCAGTTTCCCATACAGTCTGTCCCAGTTCGCATGCCGCCTTTCCATGAACTGCGGCATCTTCTTTAACTGTTCACAGCCGATGGCTGCCTGCATATCCGTTGCCTTCAGATTATATCCAATATGGCTGTACACATATTTATGGTCATAACCGGATGGCAGCTGTCCAAACTGTCCGTCATACCGGTGTCCACAGAAATTATCCTGCCCGGAAGGACAGATACAGTCACGTCCCCAGTCACGGAAAGACAGTATCAGCCTGCTCAGCTTTGCATTATTCGTGTATACGCATCCGCCTTCTCCCATCGTCATGTGGTGCGGCGGATAAAAACTGGATGTTCCGATATCCCCCCAGGTACCGGTAAATTTTGTTTCTCCGTTTATGGTATACTCTGAACCCAGTGCATCGCAATTATCCTCCACCAGCCACAGCCGATGTCTGTCACAAAACTTACGGACTTCTGCAAGGTTAAACGGATTCCCCAGGGTATGTGCAATCATGACCGCTTTTGTTTTCTCCGAAAATGCCTCTTCCAGCATTTCCACATCTATATTATAAGAAGGAACTGTGACATCCACAAAAACCGGTACGGCACCATACTGGAGAATCGGTGCTACTGTAGTTGGAAAGCCGCAGGCAACCGTGATTACCTCATCCCCTCTGCAGATTCTTCTGTCCCCCAGTTCCTCTGCCGTCAGTGCCATGAATGCAATCAGGTTTGCCGAAGAACCGCTGTTTACCAGATGGGCATATTTTACCCCAATCCATTGGGCAAATTCTTTCTCAAACCGTTCGGCAAACCGCCCCGTTGTCAGCCAGAAGTCCAGCATGGCATCCGTCAGGGCGCACATTTCCTTTTCATCAAACACCCTTGCCGCATAGGAAATCCGGTCTCCCCTGTGATACGGCTCTTTCTTTTCCTTAAACTGATGATAATACTGTGTGATTAGTTCCTTGATTTCTTTTCTTGCCTCTTCTTCTTTGTTCCAGTGTTTCATCCGCTATTCCTCCAGAAATTCCTCTATTTCCCTGTCCATTTCCTCTATAATGTTTCCGCCTGCCGTCCATACCCGGCTGAACCGCGCCGTCATTTCCACGGATTTTTTTATCCCCCATCTCGGTTTCCATCCAAATGTATATTTTATTTTACTGCAGTCCAGTTTCAGAAAGCTGGATTCATGTGGTGCATCTTTTTCCATACAGTTCTTCCACTCCGCCCCGCTTCCCCATGCTTCACAGAATAATCCTACCAGTTCTCCCGTTGTCACACAGTTTTCCTCCCCCGGTCCTACATTATAATAGCCCTGGACATCCGGATTCTTATATTGTTCTGCAGCTATCATGAGATATGCCGTCAACGGTTCCAATACATGCTGGTATGGCCGGACAGAATAAGGATTTCTTACCCTTATTATTTCCTGTCTCCCTGCCGCCCGGATACAGTCCGGAATAATTCTGTCCTTTGCAAAATCTCCTCCGCCTATCACATTTCCTGCCCTGGCTGTTGACACGGCAATACTTCCATCCCCCAAAAAACTTCTCTTGTAAGAATGGGTAATCAGCTCCGAACAGGATTTGGAATTAGAGTACGGATCATACCCGTCCAGTTCTTCATTTTCACGGTACCCCCATTCCCATTCCCTGTTTTTGTAGACTTTATCCGTGGTCACATTCAGAAAAGACCGCACACTTCTGCTGTTTCTGACACACTCCAGAATATTTACCGTTCCCATGACATTGGTTTCATAAGTCCCCCGCGGATCTTTATAACTTTCCCTTACGATCGGCTGTGCAGCAAGATGGAACACGATTTCCGGTTCTGCCCTGTCAAATGTCTTTTTCAGGCTGTCATAATCACGGATATCCCCGGTTACGGAATGTATTCTTTCCCGGATTCCTGCTTTTTCAAAAAGAAGATGCTCCCCGGATGGTTCCAGTGCATAACCGGTTACCTCTGCACCTGCATGAACCAGCATACGACACAGCCAGCTTCCTTTAAATCCGGTATGTCCTGTCACAAACACCCGCTTTCCTTTATAAAATGAAATATCAAATCCTGCCATTTCAGTCCCTCCATTTTTTCCATGGTGCCTTTCCTGCCTCCAGCAGTTTTTCAAGCATATCCATTTCCCGCTTATTATCCATACACTGCCAGAATCCACGGTGCATGTAGGACATTAACTGTCCTTCTTCTGCCAGTTTTTCCATTGGTTCTCTTTCGAACACACAGCTGTCTCCCTCCAGATAGTTAAAAATCTCCGGATTCAGTACCATATATCCGGCATTAATCGGTGCACCGTCATTCAGGCTTTTCTCCCGGAAGGATTTCACCGCATTATCCCCTCCGATATCCAGCACCCCTTTCTGCTGTTCCAGCATAACAGCCGTCAGTGTTGCCAGCTTACCATGTTTTTTATGAAATTTTACTACTTCCGCAATATCAACATCACATACGCCATCCCCATACGTCATGAGGAACGTTTCCTGTCCGATATATTTCTGAATCCGTTTTATCCTTCCCCCTGTCATGGTGTGCAGTCCGGTATCAACCACCGTAACCCGCCAGGGTTCACAGTGCTGCTCATGTATTGTCATATCATTTTTCCCGGACGTAAAATCAAATGTAATATCGCTGTTATGTAAAAAATAATTGGCGAACCATTCCTTAATCATATACTGCTTATAACCGGCACAGATAATAAACTCATGAAATCCATAGCAGGAATATTCCTTCATGATATGCCACAGAATCGGCTTTCCTCCGATTTCCACCATAGGCTTCGGTTTGAACTGTGATTCTTCTGATATACGGGTTCCAAACCCGCCTGCTAAAATTACTACTTTCATAATATACCTTTATCTTTCAATCATAACCCATTGTTTTTCCTGACGTACAACTATATTTTTATATCCTGCCTCCCGCATATCCATCGTATGAATGATATCCGCATGATCCTTTTCTTCATTCCAAAAAATATCCTGTACTGTAATAATAAATTTCTCATCCAACCAATCTACTTCTCCATATATATCTTCTATTTCATGATATTTTTCTTTCTTCATTCCATCACCTAAATCATTAACCAGACATTCCCCATATACCATCTCCTCATGCTCAAATGCTTTTAAAGCCGTTCCTATAATTCCAACAGCACCTATAAAGGGATTGCTTTCTGCTAATGCAATAATATCTCCAATAAAATTTTTGTTAATAATATAACAATCCGAACTCATATATACTTTGTACTTCGCATCTGATATCTGAAGTATCTGGTTAAAATCAATATATTTATTCTTAGCATTTTCTACCGTATAGTACTCCACCTGCATTCCATATGTATTCAAATCTGAGATATATTGTCTACTATCGCTATATTTATCAAATACATCTGTGTAAACAATAAAACAAATCTTATTCTCATCCAGTACTCTTTCTTCCATATGCTACTCCTTATTATTTCTATTTATCAGTGAATTTACAACTTTATCTTTATTTACACACGATTCTGATATCAAATAGGCCAAAAATATATTTGAAACCTTATATTCTCTCATATATTTCAACAAATGGAACTCTTCGTTATCTCCTATTTCATATTCCAATCTCCATAAAAGATGCTTTAATGAAAAATATTTATTTTTCATATCTTCATACGACTTTACAGCATAAAAAACATCATTCCGGTTTTCTCTGTCTTTTTCTCTTTGATATATAATAAAAAACTTGTTCAAAACTTTATACTCTATATCATTATCATAACGTCCTATCCATGTATTAGTTTTGTAAATCCAATATGCCTGTTCATATTTTTCTTTTTCTATTAATTTTTCTATTTGTTTTAAGACTATTTGTCTTAATTCAAAGTATCGCTCATTAATAATCAAATAAACCCAATCTAGCGGAATATCTACCAGGCGATTCCAAACAGTTTTCATCCTTACATATACTTTCTCATCTAACAAACTATCCTTTTGCAACCCGATCAACTCATCCATACTGCCTAATAACCAAGGTAAAGCTGCAAATTTTTTTGTCGTTTCTTCTTTATATCTCTGATAATATTCTGGTAAACTATCATTTGCATTTACCCATGTTTTCAATATTTCAAATCGTTTCTTTCTCCACCCTGATGTAGAATATGAGGATTCATATACCTGCAAATGATCTCTTGAAATCATTCTTATTTTCGCATTATCTTTTCTTGCATCCAGATTTTCCCATAATATTATACATTGCGGAAATGCTTCCATTACATTATCTGCATATTTCTCATATATTTCTTCAATATTAAATAACATTGTCCGGGTATTCAATATTGTTACATCCATGGATGTAGACAACCATCCCCAGTTTCTGTAAAATTCTATTACATCTGTATTATATTCCTGTATTTCCTGTTCTTTATCTTCCATTGGATATTTAGATATGATTGTTAAAAATATTACATCGCTATTATCATCTATATTATGTACAATTCTATTTATTGTTTTTTCGCCAAAACATCTTCTGTCTTTCACAAGCCAAAAATATTTATATTGCTTTTTCCATCCATACTGCATAAAGATACTTTTAATTTTTTCCCTTATGGAACACTCCATTTTTATATAAAAAATATTATCATATCCACATTGAATAAATTCATTCACGATATCTTCAGTATCTCTTTCTTCACTGCTGTCATATATATAGATATCAATACCATATTCCTTATAAAGAGCCGCACTTTTTTCTAACACATCTCTGATTGTATCCGGATGATTATAGGTTGGTATACAATACGCAATATTTCCCGGTTTCTGTTCCATTATTCATAATCTCACTTTCTATGACTTGTATATATTATTCTTCTTTACAAACGGTATATTATCATCGCATCCCGGAATAACCTCTATTCCACACATATCTGCCAGGCAGGAAAATTCCACTGCATAATAAGTTCTGGACACAATATAATGTCTGCATTTATAAAATATTTCCTTTGCCTTCTCTTTACTTCCCCTCTCCAGAATTACCTCACATTTTATATTTTCCATAGCACTGATATCATTCACTGTCTTTTGGATATTTTCAAAAATATTGTCCGAAATCATCGGTTCTTTTGTATCATCCTGTATAAATAACACCAGTTTCTTCTGTGCATTTACAATATAGGTATCCAGAAATGATTCCAGGATATATGGATAACTGCAATAATTTTCATAATAATCTACAAACATAAAATAGGTATCTTTTTCTTCTTTCATTACCTGCATTTCTTTGCATTTTTCCTCTGCTTCCGGGAAAAATCTATCACAAAACCCTGCCACATCTTCATTAAAATAATTTGCATTTTCCATAATCCTGTTTAATCCCCAGGACCACCACTGAATCTTTTGCAGCCGTTCAATTATTTCTGGTTCAAAACGATATCCTATTATTCTGGCCGGATTTCCTCCAACCACTGCATACGGCGGAACATCACAAACAACATGCGAATTTTGTGCAATAACAGCTCCGTTATGTACAGTAACACCTGCCATTATAGTTACATTTTCTCCTATCCAGCAGTCATTCTGTATAATCACCGTACTTTTTTGACGAAAATGAGAATTTTCATCTTTAGCTCCCATTCCTATCTGATCCAGCATAAGTCCCAATGCCCCAAGTTCGACCCGCTTCATATTGTGATTTCTGCCAAGAATAATTCTTAGATTATATGCAATGGAATTAAATGCACCTATCAGCAGATTTGAACTGATCCTTCCTTTCTGATCTGCTTCACCTTCAATTCCGTTATCTATATTCATACTCCAACAATACGTTCCCATGCCTACATAAGCTATACTATATTCTTTATATCTTTCATTATCGTCCCTGACCGCTGTCTCTTCACTTAAACTCCCCGGCTCAAATGTAATTTTATATATCATTATTTGTCCCCTCCTAGAAATTCAATTGTTTTATCATCTGCTCTATTTCAGTTTTAAATCCAGGAAATTCTCTAACAGCCTGGCTTAAACATGAAATTCTCTGTTTCATATCACATTTTTCCAGAAAAACTGCTTTGGCAACATGATATGCAGCACTTTGCTCCAGTGGCAACACATTTTCTGTTTCTAAAACGTCCGGACAATAATAACTTTTTACAAACTTATACACAGCTTCACAATACAAAAGGAACCTCTCCAGAGAATCCGATAAATTATTCTGATTCTGCTTATTTTTTCTATATTTTTCTTTTAATGCATACATCCTTATCCATTTCTTCTGAATAGACGTATTATCTCCGATCTTATAATCAAAAAGACGCATCATTTTTTCTGACCCATCTATTTTCTGCATTGATACTTCTAATGTATGGATATTTATTTTTTCCAAAACTCTCTCAGCCTTATAAAGTGCATCTTCAGATATAATATCTCTTATGCTGTTTACCATCTGGTTTAAAAAGAACTGTCCCCATCGTTCATAAATATATGGAGAAATTCTATTGATTGCATAATCAAATACTACCTTTTCTGAGTTCCAGATACTGTCAATAAGCAATTCTTCATTTTCTTTTACATATTGCCACTCTATTTTATCCAATGTCTTAATGGAATTAAATGAATCATTTAATGTCAGGTATTGCTTTAATGCAATGATCCGAATATCCATAATATGATTTTTATCTGTACATATATAAAGACCTTTTTCTGTTGCTTCCCAATTTTCTCTCTTATTTTTTTCGTATTTTCGAATATATTCTTCCACATTCTTACAATATTTTAAAATTTCCTGTGGAGACTGATTTCCGCTATTGTATGCCCAATGTGCCAATTCATAGTACATATATGCCCATTCCGCATCCGTATACTCTACATATCCCTTTAATATATCAAAATAATGAATCAGATTCTCATCTGCCAATGAAGCCACACAGCCAAACAAATTAATAGCACACATCTTTTGATATGTGTGTAACTCTTTTGACATGGACACTGCCACACTGAAAACTTTGACCGCAGCTACATAATCTGTTATTACCTGATATTCGTTTGCAAACTGAAAGATATATCTCAAATCTTCCGGAAATTCATATATATCACTCAATAGTCCCCGTAAATTTCTCCTGACTTTATCTGCAATTTTATTCATATCATCCCTTGCAAATCCATAATGATGGGCATAAGCACCAAGATTACATATCTGTATTCCCTGAGTCACCCCTATCACAATGGCATCATGTATTCTTCCCTCAAAATGTGTCTTTTCCCTGATTTTTACTAATCTTAATGCATGAAAATCCACATAATCGTCTTTTCCCTGATCCATATAATTTCTCTGCACATAACTTGCGGCATCATAATTTTTATATTTTCCACTGATAAAGAAATCACTTATTTCCTCTGTATTTTCAAACCACTCATCATCATCAATACTCAAATACCATAATCCTTTTGCATTTCTCATAACTGCATTTCTGGCAGCCGACATATTGTCACACCACGGAAAATGTATTATCTTTGCTCCGTATTCCCTGCACACTTCTATTGTACCATCCGTACTTCCCGTATCCGCAACTACCAGTTCTGCATCCAGTTGATCCAGTAATGGCTTTATATGTGACAAGCACCGGTCTATGGTACGAATCTGGTTGCTGACAGGCATACCTATTGTCAGCAGGTACTCTCTTCCTTCATATTTTCCATCCGTATAAACCGGGTTTTTTTCATATTTGTAATTACCGTTTTCATCTTTTACACTGACAATATTCTGAGGCTGAAAACCTGATATTCCCAATTCTTCAAATGTCGGTACTTTCATTACAGAATGCAGTGTCTGTTCTTTTCCAAAAAGTGTATCCGTCTGTATCTCATTTTGTTTTATTTCCCTGCACTCTTTATATCCAGATAAAATTTTTTCTATCTTTTCTTTCGTTTCTGAACTGTTAACATCTTCTACAAAAATTAAATTCCAGTAACTTGAAGTCAGATTCTTACAATCCGTAAAACACAGATAATCTGCATCTTCTTCATATAGCGGTGGATATGGAAAAGATATCTTATACTGCTTTTTGTCCAATATCTGATAAACAGCTCTTGATGGTTTTGTACCCTCTAACTGCTTTCCACTCCAACGGGTGTAGTCTCTGCGGTACTCTCTTACAAATATTTTTTTCCACTTTTCATAATTTTCCATATTAAGAACATCATTATCATGAAACACCCAGGGCTCTTCCATATACGGCACTGCCACTTCATATCCGGCTCTCCAGAACTCCATACTCTGCGATAAATCATACATATCCCAGCCCTGAAATAAATCTTCTCTCCAGGAAAGATCATATTGTGTTGCCATTAACAACCCATCAATAGAAATAACATTTTGCTTTTTTCCATTTGCCATGCCCAATTTTGCTTTTGCATTTTTTGTTATAACGTCAGCATAAAGCTGTCCGATACGCACTGCCCCCTCAGACCATGGTGTAATTTCTTTTCCCAGTCTGGTATTTCCGACCATCCCTATCATTCCCAGTTTTGGATATTCCTGAAACAATTTTACAATTTCTATTAAAAATCTGCGATTAATAATTAACACATCCTGGTGCAAATATATTTTATATTTTGCCATACTTCTCTTCATTCCCTGATTATATCCGCCGGTCATACTTTTCGCATTCCATACTTCTTCAATCTCTACGGAAAATCCCTCCGGAATTATAAGATTATCTATATAAAGCCGACACTCTCTGAGCTGAATTTCATTATTTGCACATATAATAAAGCATATTTTCTTATCATCCATAATTCTTACTTTCTCTCCTTCATTCCTCTTAAAATTTTTTTATAATATTCTGTCCGATAAGAACTGTTTCCTTCTTTTTCTTTAAACATATTCATAAAGCACTCAATAACTCTCTCTTTATGAAACATATTCGTCATTATTAAGTACACGAGCATCGTATCTGATATTTTCTCATTTATTATATAATCATAAAGCTCATCTGCTGATTCCTGTAATACACCAAAGTCAAACCGGCGAATCAGCAATTTGATTTTAGTATAATGCTGCACCAGATTCTCTACTTCCAATGATCTGTCTAATATCTTGCTTCTTACATTTCTTCTACTCTCTATTTGAAAAATGATAAGAACCTGATTTATAATTTCCATATTTTTTGAATGTGTCCGGGCAACTTCTATATAATGTTTCAGCTCATCCGTCTTTCGCTGCCGTAATAATTCCTGCATCTTAATATCTTCTGCCTGTCCCATATATGCTCCTCTCAGTAAAATCCATTGTTCTATTTATACCAGAGAAGGGGATATGACCACAGCATATCCCCTTCTAAGTTCACTTATGAAAATTCACCTGTTACAATACTCAATCATTACTGTAATAAGGATAATACACCCTGAGTTGACTGGTTAGCCTGCGCTAACATAGACTGTGCAGCCTGCTGCAGAATATTATTCTTTGAGTATTCTACCATCTCTTCTGCCATATCTACATCACGGATTCTGGACTCTGCTGTCTGCAGGTTTTCAGAAGATGTATCAAGGTTTGAAATCGTATGCTCCAGACGGTTCTGTACCGCACCTAATGCACTTCTCTGTGCAGATACTTTCTTAATCGCATCATCGATAACTGTAGTTGCTTTCGATGCACCATCCTGTGTTGCGATATTGATAGCACTTCCGGATACTCCTAATGCTTTGGCACTCATATCACCAATGCTAAGCTCCATGGTCTGACCTTCATTTGCACCGATCTGAAGTGTTAATCCACCGCCTGCACCTGAGTTCACATCATATTTTGAATCGCCAAGATATGCATCCGCATCTCCAAGTCCGTCACCATTTTTCAAAGTAACATTAACCTTTGTAGCAGCTCCTGTTACAAATAATGTATTCGCAGTGTCCTTATTATCCGGAGCCGGTCCTGATAATTCTACATCATAGTCAAGTCCTGCCTCTTTTAATAATTTCTCAATATCATCCTCTGTATATGTTTTTCCGGCCTGAAGCTTAAGTTCATATCCGGCACCTGCTGTAACTGCTCCTGCTGAGTTTGAAGCTGCATTTGACTTTTTCGTAATACTTTCTTTTCCAACTTCAGCATCAAAAGAAATAGAAATAGAAACATTATTATCTGCACCATACTTCTTAGATGTAATATTAATGGAATTTGCACCAACAAATAAACCTGAATTATCAGTTGTAATCTGTGTTGTACCGCTTGTTGCTTTTTTGCCGGCTTTAGTAGCAGTACCAGTAACAGCTGCGGATGCTGTTAACACTCCGGATGCAAATTTTACACTGACATTTGCCGGAGTTCCGGTTGCCTGACTGTCTTCCTGCTTTGCCTTTGCTATCAGGTCATCAATCTCTGACTGGCTGTAGGTTTTATCTTTTACCAGATTTAATGTCAATGTTTTTCCGGTCTTATCCCAGATGGCACTTTCCGCACCGACCTTTGCTGTAATCGTAGTATCAACTCGAACACCATTTACATCGGATGATACAAATGCTTTTAATTTCTCATCAAACACACCAAACTTTGGTCCTGCTGATGTATCTGCACTGGAAGAACCATCCAGGTTTCCGTTTAATAACTTCATGGTATTAAACTCTGTTGTGTCTGAGATTCTGTCTAATTCATCCTGAAGCTGTGAGATTTCGTTCTGTACTGCTTCTCTATCGTCATCTGTTTCTGTACCGTTGGCTGCCTGTACGGAAAGCTCTCTCATTCTCTGAAGAATGGAATGTGACTCTGTTAAGGCACCTTCTGCTGTCTGAATTAATGAGATACCATCTTCTGCATTTGTAGAAGCCTGATTTAAACCTCTGATCTGGCTTCTCATTTTTTCAGAAATGGAAAGACCTGCTGCATCATCTGCTGCACGGTTGATTCTGTAACCGGATGATAATTTCTCAGTAGCCTTTGACTGATTTGATACAATAGTTCCTAACTGTCTGTTGGCATTTGCTGCCTGCATATTGTGCTGAATAACCATAATATTTTACCTCCATGTGTGTTATATTCCGTGTCTGAAATCCGTTTCCTGACACTTATTGTTATTATTGTTTCTGCGGAATATTCCGCCTTATTTATAGCGAACTGCAAATCCCCAGGATAATCTGCAGGTTACTATCTGACTGATTATTTTTGTCTTTCTGCCCTCTGTTCCGCTATATATCTCTGGATATCTTCTTTTGGAATCTGTGGCTCCGGATAATATTTGTGGATTTTTTCTTTTTCATTCTGTGTAACTGCCTGTTTTTCGAGGACACGGCTGCGGACGATATTGTACTCCCGCGGTGCTTCGACCATAATTCTGCAGTTATTTGCAGTTCCACCTGCCATGACGACTTTGATATCATCGCCAATCATAAAATAATCTCCGGGTTTTAATGTAAAATTAAGCATTTTTAACCTCCATGTTCTCTGTATGTCTTCCTGACATTGTGCCATGCAACAGTTTTTATAAAATGTTGCATGACTGTTCTTTTTCATATGAAAGACTTGATTTTTACAATACAAACCATAAATATGAAACTGGCAGCCATGCTGACCACATATTCAGGAGGTATCTATATTATGGGAACAACTCAGCCAATCAAAAACAAAAAAGACATTACTGCATTAAAGGAATATTTTCTGACGGAGGATTTCAATCTGCGAAATTATACCCTGATAACAATGGGAATTAACACGGCACTGAGAATCAGTGACATTCTGGCATTAAGATGGAAAGATGTATACAACGTGGACGAGCAGTCTTTCCGGAGTCATTTAAACAAACGGGAACAGAAAACAGGAAAAAGCACCTGCATTGCTTTGAATCAGAGTGTGATACAGGCTTTGACACTTTATCGGAACAGCATTTCAGATTTATCGGAACATGCTTTTATTTTTTATGGAAAGACACCTGACAGACCGCTCTGCCGTTCGCAGGCATACCGCATTATAAAAAATGCCTGCCACAAGCTTCATCTTCCGGATAATATAAGCTGTCACTCTCTCAGAAAAACCTTTGGTTATCAGGCATTACAGGCAGGAGTAAACCCTGCCATACTGATGTTTATCTACAATCATTCTTCTTTTCAGGTCACAAAAAGATATCTTGGAATTGAGCAGGATGATAAAGATAATATCTTTCTGGAAATAAATCTTTAATTTTTTTATTTCAGGGGTTAAGTTTTATAAACTGACTCCGATATATATAACAGAACAGGGATGCAACATTTTATAAAAATTGTTGCATCCCTGTTCTGTTAATATTTTGAACTCTTTTTATTTAATTATACAAATATCCTACACCTTTATGATCCCATTTCCCAGACAGAATTTTGCATGAAACACATATTCTTTTCCATCCGCAAACACAGCTTTTATCTTCCCGTCCCGAATCTGTGTAATCTTTCCCTGTCCGAATTTCCTGTGCCTGATTTCCTGACCGACTGTCAGTTCATCCAGCATACTGACCATTTCCTCAACAAATCTCGAAACGTCCGTTTCTTTTCCATATCTTTCCCGGCAGTGACAGATATACAGCCAGTCTTTTGCCCTGGTAACCGCTACATAGAAGAGTCTTCTCTCTTCCTCTATATCTTCCGGCAGGAGTGCCTTTTTATGCGGGGTAATGGTTTCATTTGCATCTATAATAAATACCGCCCGGTATTCCAGTCCTTTGGAAGAATGCATGGTTGCCAGTGTGATTCCATCCTTCTTTTCCTGACGCTCCCTTGCCTGTTTCTTCAGTTCTTCGCCATACTCTTCTATTTTTTTGAACCATTCCTGATATGTTTTATAGGGTTTTGCCGCCTCCGACAGTTCCTCTAATACATCATAGAGTTCTTCCGGTTTCATACGCCTGTATTCTGCATATTCCGTAAGATATTCCTCATAGCCGATGCCATGCCGGATATACTGGATGGCTGCATACGGATTCATATTGCGGATCATGGCAAGGTCGTATTCAAGTTTGCTGATTCGCTCCAGCACATATCCCTTGTCCTGATAAAATCGTTTCACATCTTCCAGATTGACTTCTGCCCGTGGAAAAACATCTCTGCTGATGTATCTTTTCGGCCGGTTAATCAGCCGGAGCATATCTCCCCGCTTCATAACTCCTTTTTCGCGGAAATCTACTGCCGCATGGATATAGGCAATGATATCCTTCGCAATAAAATGGTCATACAGATTCGGGATAACATCTTTCATGCAGAATGGGATATTATGCTCCATCAGTTTTTCAAGCAATGTCCGCGGATTTGTATTGGTGCGGTACAGCACCGCCATGTCCTGATAGGTCAGTCCCTTTGCAATTAACTGTTCTATTTCCTCTAAGATATAATTACATTCCTTATAAACATTGTCAAAAGGAAGAATAACCGGTTTACTGCCATTCTCCCGTTCCGCCCGTATCTGCTTTTCAAAACGTTTTTTATTATTCCGGATTAATTTTCCGGCTGCCGCCACGATTTCCGGTGTGGATCGATAGTTGGTATCCAGTATGATTTTTTTTGCCTCCGGATAATCCTTTTCAAAATTCAGCATAATTTCCGGTCTTGCCCCGCGGAAGCGGTAGATGGACTGATCATCATCTCCCACAATAAACAGATTATCCTGCGGCTTCGCCAGAAGACGGATAACTTCATACTGCACCCGGTTGATATCCTGGAATTCATCTATGAGGATATACCTGTATTTATCCTGCCACAGCTTTAAGATATCTTTTCTCTTAGTCAGGAGTTCATAACACATAACCAGCATATCGTCAAAATCGATCAGATTTGCCCGGATCAGGGTGTCATTGTATTCCCTGAAGATCTTTTTAAATACTTCTTCCGGACAGTTTTTGGAATAATAATACGCAACATCCAGCATTTCCCCTTTGACATTACTGATCTCGCTGATCAGATTGGCCACAAACTCATTCTCATCGCTGATATCGAGTTCTGTTTTATGCACGATATTTCGCAATATCTCGTATTTCTTTTCCTCCCGGATAATATTTTCCGCCCTGTAATTGTACGCATATTTTAAAATCTGAAAATAAACGGCATGAAATGTCCCAAAGGAAACCGGCAGACGTTTCCCACCCATAAGCTGTAGAAATCTCTGCTGCATTTCCATGGCTGCCGCCTTTGTAAATGTGATAACAAGTATATTGGATGGACTGATTCCGTCTTCTTCGATCAGTTTCTTTGTACGGTGTGTAATAACCGTGGTCTTTCCGCTCCCCGGCCCTGCCAGAACAAGACAGGGATGAGCCACATGTTCTACCGCCATCCTCTGTTGATGATTAAATGATGCCATTTTCTCTCCTTGTGTTTTAATTTCTTTAGGTAATTGCAAAACACTTAAATTTTTGTAAGTGTATATGCAAATGAAACATTACACGAAGGCACGCTCTCGCTACATTCGGCTGGTAGCGGTACTAAGATGCTAAAATACAGCATCTAAGTGCCGACCGCCTCATAGTACCTTCTTTGTAATTGTTCAATTTGCATATACAATAAAGATAAATTATGAGTTTTGCAATTAACTGTAAAAGCACTTTAGTGTTAATTATAATTCTTTCCGTTCTTCGGTTAAAGAAGAACGGAGATAAGATATAAAATAAATAAATGCAATGGATAAAATACATAGAAAAAGTATTTAATGAATTGTTGTAATTTTCCCGGCAGTTTATCGCCGCCCCTTTTTCCAGAATACAGCAGAATAAGAAACAGTGCGGCAACGGCATAACGTTCTACCGGATTCTGTATCCAGAATAAGATTCCCTCGGACAGCAGCATAAGAATATTCCCCAGCCATTTCTGTTTTCTGACTACTCTGTTTCTGCTTTCCCACGATAAATAAAAAATATAGATTGCCAATACTCCCACAGAGCCATAATCACAGTGGAAATATTCTGCCAGAATCATTCCCGCAAAACAGAACAGGATTCCCTGACTCCGGTTTCCGAACCTGCGGTATACCAGCTCGGAAAAATACATAACCGCAAGCCCGATAAGCAATGTCCAGAATACATTATTATAATCCCTGTAAATCGGCATATGATACAATGCAAGATCAAATGGAATTTCCGAAATCACGGCAAATCCTGCCATACGCAGCAGATATTTTTCCCTGCTGCGGGTATGAAAGAAACCTTCCGTAAGCAGAAAACAATAGAGCGGAAATGCAATTCTTCCAATATAACGCCAGGTCAGATCGGTCGGAAAAAAGATATATCCGATGTGATCGGTCAGCATGGAAAGCATTGCTATGATTTTTAATACAAGACCGCTCATTCTTTTTCTTCTGCCTTTTCCTTTATTTTTTCATTCTCTTTTTTCTGCCGGCTGGTCAGTACACAGATGGTACGCGGATTTACACTTAAAACTCTCTGAACGGATGTTATACTGTCATCTTCTTCACTGGCTGCAAAGATTTCCCAGTTCTTCTTTTTGTCCAGATACGGAATCGCAAACATTCTTCTGTCCCAGTTCATATTGCAGACAACATAGATGTCCGCATCCCCGTTTTTGCCATAATATCCGCTGTAAAGAAATCCAAAACTTCTGCTGTTATACGACTGATCCACCTTCCACGGCTCTGCCCCATGATAGGATAAATCCGGACAGCCACAGGATCTTGTATCCATCATGTGCGGTTCCTGCTCCTGATGCAGGATTACATTTTCTTTACGAAATTGTATCATTTTCTTCATATACTCAAATATCCCATGATTTGTTTTTAAATCATTCCAGTTCAGCCAGCTTATTTCATTATCCTGGCAATACGGATTATTATTTCCGCGGCAGGACTTTCCCATTTCGTCCCCGGCATACAGCATCGGAGTTCCCTGTGAAAGCAGCAGTAATGTGATGGCATTTTCAATCTGTTTCCTTCGCAGCTGCTGGACCTTCTTCTTTCTGGAAGGACCTTCCACACCGCAGTTCCAGCTGTAATTATAATCCGTTCCATCCGTATTCTTCTCCCCATTTGCCTCATTATGCTTGACTTCATAGGAAACACTGTCCATCAGTGACATGGTATTGTGATTTGATATATAATTAATAATTGCGTGTGAATGCGGATTTCTTCTTAACTGCTCCATCATTCCGCTGACCTGGTCATCATCACTCTTGATAAATCTTCTCTCCTGCACAATATAAGTATCATTCATGATGGCAAATCTTCTCTTATCACGGAAATGCCCGTAATTTTCCATATTTTCACCGGTATCATAATTGCTGATAATTTTTACCATGGAGATAATCGGATCGGACTTTATCATATTTAACGGTGCTACGTTAAAATTTGCATGGATACCATCAATATGGTATTCCAGAACCCAGAACCGGAGTGCATCCATGATGGTGTGCGGGCTTGTGCCTTCCACAAAATGAAATTCCATAATGACTTCGATCTGATTTTTATGCAGTTCTCTTACCATTTCTTTAAATTCATTGATCTGGCTGCCTTTTCCATATCTGCTGAACCCTGCCTTCGGTGCAAAATAATTTGCCGTTCCATATCCCCAGTAATTCTTTGTTCCTCTGGCTCTTCCGCTCATAATCTGTTCATCAAATTCATATGCCGGCATTAATTCCACCGTTGTCACACCAAGCTCCCGGAGATATGGTATCTTTTCCACAATTCCGGCATAGCATCCCCGGTTTTGTACACCAGAGGAATGATGCTTTGTGAATCCTTTCACATGCAGCCTGTACATAACGGAATCCTCAAACGGATGGAAAATTCTCTCATCATCCTGCCAGTCGAAATCATCCACATAGGTGGAATAGGTTTCCAGTTCTGTCCCATCCTCCAGTCTATAATGATTTACCGCTTTTGCGTATTCGTCACGGATATATTTTTCGCCCGCCATAAGAGCATAATCATAATGTGCTGCATTTAATACGCGGAAGGCATATAGATCGCCAAAATGCTCCTCTTCCTGTACTCTTGCATATCCTGCTACTTTTCTTGTGCCATGTTCAAATAATATTATCTTATCCAGTGCCTCCTTCGTATTAATGGAAAAATGAAGATTTTCTCCGTTTAATCCACTTCCCATCGGCAGCAGGCTGCATTTTTCTGTCTTAAACTCTTTCATTTCTCTGGACATGTTGACCTCTTTTCCATTTATTGTGAACCACTTCCCGTCAGCACAATTTTCACCGTTTTCAGAAGAATCCGGATATCCAGTCCTATGCTCCATTCCCGGATATATTTTAAATCCAGTGCAACAACTTCTTCAAAATCTGTAATGCTGCTTCTTCCGCTTACCTGCCACATACCGGTAAGCCCTGGCTTGATTGCCATTCTGACCCTGTGATGTTTTTCATATTTTTCCCATTCATCCACCGTAGGAGGTCTTGTTCCTACAAGACTCATATCTCCCTTTAATACATTAAAGAACTGCGGAAATTCATCTATGGATGTTTTTCGGATAAAATTGCCAATTCCTTTTATAATACGCGGATCATTATCCATCTTAAACATCATTCCGTCTTTTACTTTGTTCTGCTTCATCAGCTCTTTTTTGCGTTCTTCCGCATCCATATACATACTTCTGAACTTGTATATTTTGAATTTTCTTCCGTTTTTTCCGATTCTTGTCTGTGAAAAGAAAATCGGTCCCGGAGAATTAATATAAATAGCAGGTGCAGCAAATAAGAATAAAATACCGGTAATGACACAGCCTGCCAGTCCGCCAACAATATCAGCAAGCCGCTTTAATGCGGCCTCCGCAGGCCCTGCAGGTTCGATACTGTCCGTAATAACCGTATAGCCGCCGATATTCTCAACTCTCTTCTTCCATCCGTTATCAAAAGATTCCGGCAATGCCCTGTGAACCGTAATTCCCATTTCCTCACAGTCCCTGAGAATATCCTCAGCTGTCTGCTCTTCTTTTTCACAGACTTCAATTACCCGATCCACCCAGTTCTGGCACAGATACTCAACTGCATTCTCCGCAGATGCCACGACCGGGATTCCATCAATCTGTTCGCCCGTCCTGTTTTTATCTAACAGGATAATTCCATGCAGTGCTATCCCATGATACCCATCCTCACTAATTTTTTTCATGACAGTTCTGACGGATTTACTGTCAGCCAGAATGAGCATAGATTCTTTTTGATTTCTCTGATCCACACTGTTCTTATGAATCGCTTTTTTTCTCCATTCCCTGCATAAATAGCTGAAAATAATTCCCAGCTCCCATACAATAACGATAACCATACGGGAATAGTCGGTTTCAAATTTCGCCAGATAATTAAAGATAATAAATGCAATCAATACTTCAGATGCAAAAAAGAGTGTCTGTTTAAATTCTTCAAAATGGCTTCTTTTCATGATTCCACTGTAACTTTCACAGAAAAATACAACGATAAGCTGCAAAATCATCAGTGTAACCGCCATTCTGGAATAATAGGATTCTTCAAAAATCATGCTCCATCCGTTCCGGAAGCTGTATGCTATTGCAAGTGCCGCCTGCATACAGAACAAATCGATCAGAATAAAATCAAAATGTCTGTACCATGCCGCCATTTCCTTTGTTCTCATGTTTTTCCTCTATACTCCTTCCGTTTTCTGCTTAATCTGATTATTTTTGCCGTAATAAAGAACAGGAGATATCCGATGACTGCCCCTGCCGTATTGGTAACAATATCATCCAGCTGGCTGTACCCACGTCCTGTAATATACTGTGCCATTTCAATTCCGATACTGATCATGCAGGCTGACAGGGCAAGTGTCAGCACATTCTCCGCCTGTGGCCACACAATCGGCAGGAAGCAGCCAAATGGCAGAAACAGCAGAATATTTTCCACAAAATATGCCCTTGACTGCGGCCATGCATCCCAGGTTGAGAAAAGCTGCAGATCCAGTCTGCTCCTGCTTCCCGGTTCTCTGGAAAAATAGGTAATGTTTAAAAGCATTATAACATATGTAAAAAACAAAAAGGCAGCGACCATTCTGCCCTTTTCAATTCTGTGGCATATCTTTTTACAAATCATGACATAGACCAGCATACCTATAAATCCGGTCATAACCGCAGCCGGATAATATATCAGTACGGCTCTGATATCTTTTGTCATACAAAACAAAGTCTCTTTCACTTTTCTACTCCCTCCCATCAAAAAAAGTATTCCAGCTAATTTTATCATATATCACACATTTTTCAATCACTTTTTTGATTTTCCCAATCGTCATATTGACATTTTTCCCAATATATTGTATGTTTGGACTATCTTTAACTGTACAGAAAGGAGTTCTTATGCGATTACCAGGTTATTATTCTTCCGGTCAGTTTGCCCGGATGGCGAATGTTTCCCTCCGCACGATCCGCTATTATGACCAGCAGAATATTTTAAAGCCGTCTTTTGTAAATGATTCCGGTGCCAGATTTTATACCGATGCGGATTTTGCAAGGCTGCAGCAGATTCTTCTGTTGAAATATCTTGGCTTTTCCCTGAATGATATCCGTGAAATGACCATTAAGGATATGGATTATCATTTTATGCTGAATTCACTCAAAATGCAGAAAAAACTGATTCAGGACAAAATCGAACAGATGCAGCTTGTAGAAAATGCCATCAATAATACAACGGAAGCAATCGAGCAGAACCGGGAAATTAACTGGAGCCAGATGCTGGATCTGATTCACCTGACCGGCATGGAAAACAGCATGAAAAGCCAGTATCAGAATGCCTCAAATATCTCTGCCCGCATCCGCCTGCACCAGGAGTATTCCACAAACCCGCAGGGGTGGTTTTCCTGGATTTATGACCAGTGCGAAATTGGAAAATGCCAGGATATTCTGGAACTTGGCTGTGGAAACGGCGCACTCTGGACGGAAAATAAAGAGAAGCTGCCGGATAATATCCGGATTGTCCTCTCCGACATTTCCGATGGCATGATCCGCGATGTCCGCAGAAATATCGGTATGGAGGACAGCCGTTTTTCTTTCCTGACGTTTGACTGCCGGAATATTCCGTTTCCAAACCAATCTTTTGATCTTGTGATTGCAAACCATGTTCTGTTTTACTGCGATGATATCCCTGCCGTCTGCCGCGAAGCAGCCCGGATTCTGCGTCCCGGTGGAATCTTTATCTGCAGTACCTACGGAAAACATCATATGCAGGAAATCAGCGAGCTGACACATAAATTTGACAGCCGTATTGTATTATCCGCATGCAATCTCTACGAACAGTTCGGACTTGAAAACGGTCTTGCTTTCCTAGAGCCGTATTTCACCGATATCCAGTGTCTGAAATATCATGATTCCATCGAGATCGATAAGTCAGAACCTCTGATTGAATATATTCTGTCCTGCCACGGAAACCAGAACCAGTTCCTGCTTGACCGCTATTCCGACTTCCGCAGCTTCGTGGAAAAAAAGGTACGGCACGGATTTCATATTACAAAAGATTCCGGAATTTTTCTCTGCCACAGCAAAATCTGAATTTTTTTGAAAAAAGTACTTGAAGGTGACGTAAGGTAATCTTTTAGAATAGGATTATCGAGATAACTATGCATAAAAAGGAGATTATTATGACAATTATTGTAACCGGCGGTGCCGGATTTATTGGAAGTAACTTTATTTTTCATATGTTAAAGAAGTATCCGGATTACAGAATCATCTGTCTGGACTGTCTGACATATGCAGGAAACTTATCAACACTTGCTCCTGTTATGGACAACCCGAACTTCCGTTTTGTAAAAGAAAGCATTACTGATCGTGAAGCTGTATACAAATTATTTGAAGAAGAACATCCTGATATGGTTGTAAACTTTGCAGCAGAAAGCCATGTTGACCGTTCCATCGAAAATCCTGAAATTTTCCTTGATACTAATATCAAAGGTACTGCTGTTCTCATGGATGCCTGCAGAAAATACGGAATCAAGCGTTATCATCAGGTATCTACCGATGAAGTGTACGGCGATCTTCCACTTGACAGACCTGACCTGTTCTTCACAGAAGAAACACCGATCCATACAAGCAGTCCTTACAGCTCATCCAAAGCAGGTGCTGACCTTTTAGTTCTTGCTTATCATAGAACTTACGGACTTCCTGTTTCTATCAGCAGATGTTCCAACAACTATGGTCCATATCACTTCCCTGAGAAGCTGATTCCGCTCATGATCGCAAATGCACTGAACGATAAGCCTCTCCCGGTATACGGAAAGGGCGAAAATGTGCGTGACTGGTTATATGTAGAGGATCATTGCAAGGCTATTGACTTAATCATCCACAACGGACGTGTCGGTGAAGTATACAATGTCGGCGGACATAATGAAAAGACAAATATCGAAATCGTAAAGATTATCTGTAAAGAACTTGGCAAACCGGAAAGCCTCATCACATATGTTGCAGACCGTAAAGGTCATGATATGCGTTATGCCATTGATCCTACAAAGATTCACAATGAACTTGGTTGGCTGCCGGAAACAAAATTTGAAGACGGTATCAAAAAGACCATCAAATGGTATCTTGATAACAAGGAATGGTGGGAAACCATTATCTCCGGTGAATATCAGAATTATTATGAGAAAATGTATAAAAACAGATAATATGTTCCAAAAAGCGGCGGTCACAGACCGTCGCTTTCTCTCTGCCATTCCGGAAGCGGTACACCCTCAATTCTGCAGTCCTCTTCGTTCATAAAGCAGAATTTGATTCGTCTCATTCTTCCAAACATCTCTATATCGATTAAAATTCTTCTATGACTGTTATCCACTTTGACAATATTGTCCACATAATGCTCCAGCGGACCTTTCGCCTGATCAATTCTGCCCTGTTTATTCCGGTGTATCAGACTGCGGTGTACCACATAGTCTGCCGGATTTAAGATATTTTCCATGAACTCCTGTTCCTTGTCCGACAGCGGTACGAACTCCCTGCCCTCGTCATCCGTCGTTTCCCCCAGCAGCTTTGACAGCTTTGGGACAGACTTCAATTCCACGAACAGTTTCTCCGGACATTCCGTAATGACAAATACATATCCGGAAAACAGAACCTCGATCTCTGTCAGGTTCATGCCTTTGAGTTTCCATACATTTTCATTCTTCGGCACAAAACATTTCCGATACAATCCGCACTCCGGCGGTATCATTTTCTCTATCAGGCTCACCAGTTTTTCTTCTTCCCTGACACGCGTCTGAATTACATACCATTTTTCCATCCGAAAGCCCTCCTGTGTACTTCTGATATCGTTATGATACTATATGGTGCTTTGTTTTACAATGACTTTTTACAGATTTCCATTTTTTGCTTGCATATTCGCCTATTTTTTATTATACTAGAAGATGGTTTTTTATACAATCAGTAATATGTAACGGAGGTTATTTTCATGATACAGGCAATCAACGTAACATACAGAGTCGGTAAGAAAGCTCTGTTTGAAGATGTTAATATCAAATTTACCGAGGGCAACTGCTATGGTTTAATCGGTGCTAACGGTGCGGGAAAATCTACTTTCCTGAAGATTTTATCCGGTGAACTCGAAACTACTTCGGGTGAAATTTCTATTACACCCGGTCAGAGACTTTCTTTCTTAAAGCAGGATCACTTTAAATATGATGACTGTGTTGTTCTTGACACTGTTATCATGGGAAATGCCCGTCTTTATGAAATCATGCAGGAAAAGGATGCTCTCTACGCAAAGGAAGACTTCACTGAAGAGGATGGGATCAAAGCAAGCGAACTGGAAGGCGAATTTGCTACCATGAACGGCTGGGAAGCAGAGTCCGATGCAGAAACTTTATTAAACGGTCTTGGTATCGGTCCTGATCTTCATTATAAAGTAATGAAGGAGCTGCGCGGCAGTGAAAAGGTCAAAGTTCTTCTGGCCCAGGCATTATTCGGAAATCCGGATATTCTTCTTCTCGACGAGCCGACCAACCACCTGGATCTCGATGCCATTGCATGGCTGGAAGAATTCCTGATTAATTTTGATAACACTGTAATCGTGGTATCCCATGACCGTTATTTCTTGAATAAGGTCTGCACACATACCGCTGATATTGATTACGCAAAAATTCAGTTATATGCAGGAAATTATGATTTCTGGTACGAATCCAGCCAGCTTCTGGTAAAACAGATGAAAGAAGCGAACAAAAAGAAGGAAGAAAAAATCAAGGAACTTCAGGATTTTATCCAGCGTTTCTCTGCAAATGCTTCCAAATCCAAACAGGCTACTTCCAGAAAGAAAGCTTTGGAGAAAATCGAACTGGATGAAATCAAACCGTCCAGCAGAAAGTATCCTTATATTGATTTCCGTCCAAACAGAGAGATTGGTAACGAAGTACTGACCGTAGAAGGGCTGACAAAGACTATCGACGGTGTAAAGGTCCTGGATAATGTCTCCTTTATCGTGGGACATGAGGACAAGATCGCTTTTGTCGGTGCAAATGAAATTGCAAAGACAACCCTGTTCCAGATTATTTCCGGGGAAATGGAACCGGATGCCGGAACTTATAAATGGGGAATTACAACTTCCCAGTGCTATTTCCCGAAGGATAACACTAAGGATTTCGACTGTGATGATTCCATCGTGGACTGGCTGACACAGTATTCTGAAATCAAGGATGCCCCTTATGTCCGTGGTTTCCTTGGAAGAATGTTATTTGCCGGTGATGACGGCGTCAAGAAGGTAAAGGTATTGTCCGGTGGTGAGAAAGTCCGTGTTATGCTTTCCAAACTGATGATATCCGGTGCGAACTGCCTTATCCTCGATGAGCCGACCAACCACCTGGATATGGAAAGTATTACTGCATTAAACAACGGATTAATCAAATTCTCTGGTGTGGTACTCTTCTCCTCACACGACCACCAGTTTGTCCAGACAACTGCAAACCGTATTATGGAAATCGTAAACGGGCAGTTAATTGATAAAGTAACAACTTACGATGAATATCTTGAAAATGATGAACTTGCCAGAAAGAGACAGGCAATTGAAGAATTTAGCACAGAAGATTCAGAATAAGAAAGAAACGTGAAAGGATCGGCAGATGCCGATCCTTTTTGTTATAATTTGTTATAATTATTATCTGTCCTTATTAATTACTTTCTCCTCAGTTTATACAATACCTCCTCAAATGCAAGTCCATCAGTCTTTGGTATCTGAAGCTTCTCCGTTGCCGCCAGTGCTTCTTTGACGAAGTCCCCGGCTTTACGCACCGAATCTTCAAATTTTACATGGTTTACCATGTCAGCCGCAATGATGGACGCATAAATATCGCCCGTTCCCGAACGAAACTCCCCTGTACGCTTGTGCTTGATAAGCATCGGGCTTAATTCATGGGATGCCACAATATTTCCTACATAATATCCCATATTCACACCTGAAATCACGACATGATCCGCTCCGATCCCCACAAGCTTTTCTGCCATGCTGCAAAGCTCTGCCATAGAGAATCCTTCCTTATATTTCGTATCTGTGAGAATACAGGCTTCGGTAACATTCGGTGTGATAATATCCGCATGCTCGATCAGCTTCTTCATCTCCAGACACATCTCCTGCGTATAGGTCGGATATGCCTTTCCATTCTCTCCCATCGCCGGATCTACCAGAACTTTGGTATGCTCATCCTTGAAATCATGAATGAATTTCTTCACGATCTCTATCTGCTGCTTTGAACCGAGAAAACCGGTCATAATACCCTGAAAATGTAAATCCAGAAGTTTCCAGTTATCAATATATTCCTGCATCTTCTCCGTGTAATCATCAAAGAAAAAATGCGGAAATCCGGTATGATTGGAAAATATGGAGGTCGGAACCGGGCAGCACTGTATGCCCAGATACGATATAATTGGCAGGGATACTGCCACCGAACATCTTCCGAATCCTGATATATCATTAATAACTGCTATTTTCTTCTGATTGTTATGACTCATGTTTTCTTTGTTCCTTTACTCGTTCTGCTGTTCTATGCAGTCTTTACCTGTGTAAAATACTTCTTTACACCTGTTTTCTCACAAATCATACCCACTGCATAAAATAATATGATTCCTACGATTCCTTCTGCTGTCAGTCCTGGAATCTGTGAGAGGCCTGCTGCCACACTGCCATATAAAATAGCACCTGCTATGGTATATCCTGCAATCATTTCCAGCATTCCCACAACCACTGCTGCAAATGTACGAAGTGATGCCACTTTTCCGTTTGCCGCAATTCCTGCAATCACTGCTCCCATGATACACTTGATAATCAGGGTCGGAAGAATCCACTCTGCATATCCCCCCAGCAAATCGGCAAGGGCAGAGCCTACACCTGCTGCAATCAATGCATACGGATTTGCCAGAAATGCTCCTGCCAGGAAAATAAATCCGTTTCCAAGATGTGCATAACCAAGCGGAATCGGCACTTTAAAAAATAAGGTTGCAATGCAAATCAGTGCCATAAACATACCTGTCAGACAAATCATTTTTATGTTTGCTGTTTTACTCATAACCATGCCTCCTAAGCATATTTTTTATCTGAATCATTCAGCATTATGATATTTTATCATTATCTGACAATATGTAAACATTCAATTTGCTAAAATTTTAATAAGGCCAGATTGTAAAATCTGACCTTACTGGCATTATGCCTGAAGCATTTCTATTCCTTTGCGGATTCTCTTTAAGGACTCTTCTTTTCCGATCACTTCCATGATTTCAAATGCCCCTGCCGGTGTCATCTGCTTTCCGGATACTGCAGTACGGAGCGGCCATAATCCCTGGCCATTCTTAATTCCCTTTTCCTGGATGTATTCCATGACACGATCATGCAGTGCCTCTGTAGAATAATCCTCCTGTGCTTCCAGAATCGGAAGAAGCTCTGTCAGGACTTCCAGTGAATTCTCTGCATTTGTCTTCATCTTCTTGTGTGTATACATTGCAATATCATATTCTGGCAGTTCCTCGAAGAAATCTACCATTTCCCTGATATCCGGGAAAATTTCTATTCTTGTCTTGACCATGTCAAGAATTTTCTTCAAATCCAGCGGCTTTGTAATGACTTCTTTGATATATGGCATTGCCATCTCATAGAATTTTTCATTCTCCATTGCCTTTAAATATTCCCCATTCATCCATTTTAACTTCACGATATCGAATACTGCCGGGGATTTGCTGATATGATGGTAATCAAATACTTTGATTAACTCATCAAGGGAGAAGATCTCCTGATTATCTTCCGGACTCCAGCCTAAGAGTGCAATATAGTTTACCACTGCTTCTGCCACAAAGCCCTGATCCAGTAAATCTTCAAAGGAAGCATGTCCGCTTCGCTTGGAAAGTTTCTTGTGGTTCTCATCCGTAATCAGAGAAAGATGAATGTACTTCGGTGATTCCCAGCCAAATGCATCATATAATCTCTGATACTTCGGTGTGGAAGAAATATATTCATTTCCTCTTACTACATGTGTAATTTCCATCAAATGGTCATCAATGACATTTGCAAAATTATAGGTTGGATATCCGTCCGATTTAATAAGAATCATATCGTCCAGCTCGGAATTTTCCACGGTAATCTCACCGTAAATTTCATCCACAAATGTAGTTGTTCCTTCTCTTGGCACGTTCTGGCGGATCACATACAGCTTTCCCGCTGCAAGATTCGCTTCTACTTCTTCTTTGCTCAGATGAAGGCAATGCTTATCATATACAACAATCTCTTTTCCTGCTACTTCCTGCTTCAGGGATTCCAGACGCTCCTTGTCACAAAAACAGTAATACGCTTCTCCTTTTTCCACCAGTTCCTTTGCATATTTCAGATAAATTCCGGAGGCCATTCTCTCGCTCTGTACATATGGTCCATATCCTTTGTCCTTATCCGGTCCCTCGTCGTAAGTAAGTCCTGTCTTTGCCAGGGTACGGTTGATAATGTCAATCGCCCCTTCCACAAAACGTTCCTGATCGGTATCTTCGATTCTCAAAATAAAATCTCCGCCCTCATGCTTGGCAATGAGGAACTCATACAATGCGGTTCTTAAATTTCCTACATGCATTTTTCCCGTAGGACTTGGTGCAAATCTGGTTCTTATCTTTTTGCTCATTTCTATCTCCTTACTTCTTTTCTGTAATTGCAATTTTCTTTAATACATTCACTGCCTTTTCTTTTATGATACAGGTACAGTGTTCTTCG
>FR900135.1:6109-16803 GCA_000437755.1 Roseburia sp. CAG:303 | reverse complement strand
TTCGATTCCCGCCATAAACAGATATGTAGCTCCCGTCAGCTCTCCATATTCCATCGCCGTAACTACCAGCTGGCGGTAGCGTTCCTCTGACATTCTCACTTTCTCCAGATACAGGTAATAGACACCTTTCTTCTCATCTTTGTATAAGGTACTGTTCAGACCGCTTCTGACCGAGGTATGTTCTGCAAATGCAAACACATCTTCCAGTTTTGAAAAAGAAAATACGGAAATAATCGTATCGTTTTCCTTCTTTGTACGGGTTGCTTTCTCCGCTGCTTCCACAACTTCTTCCGGCTCCGGTATACCATCCGGCCTTACTTCAATCCAGTCCTCATCGTCCATTCCCAGTTCCCCTTTGAGCTGTGCAAGCCCTGCCTTTATGACTCCTGCCATATCTTTGGGTTCTTCCGACATGGTAATCATGACACCTTCCGGATACATCGCCATAATCTGTATGGATAACATTGGACCTGAAGTTTCAAATCCAACCTCTTCTTTTGCAGCTTCCACTACTTCTTCCAGAAAATCCTGCACTTTATCTTTATTCTGTATAAAATCTTCTATTGTAATATTATTATCAGATAAATCTTCTGTACTTACCATGCAGCACACAGTTTTGTCATCTAATTTCTTAAACTTCATTGTCCACACCTCCAATATAACAATGGAAATTCATTCTGTACTCATTCAGTTGAGTATAGCAGAATTTCCTCAAAAAAACAAGTTTATCTTTCATTTTTAGGAAAGGCACTTTTTATCCCTCAGTTTCATAGAATATAACAAACCATGTTTAGGGGCACAATTTGGAAACTTTCAGAGAACCACTTACCAAAGAGGAAGAATCCCTCTTTCTTGACCGCTTAAAGAGTGGCGATATAGAAGCCCGAAACATGCTGGTTGAACACAACCTCAGGCTGGTCGCACATATCGCAAAGAAATATTCCCAGGGCGAATATTGTGATGACCTCATTTCCATTGGTACAATCGGATTAATTAAGGCCGTTAATACCTTTAATGCAGGCTCCGGCAACCGTCTGGTGACCTATGCCAGCAAATGCATTGAAAATGAGATACTGATGCACCTGAGAAGTGAAAAGAAAAAATCCCGTGAGATAAGTCTTTACGAACCCATCGGTACGGACAAAGAAGGAAATTCCATTCATCTTATGGATGTTATCGAAGCCGATTCCTGCGATTTCGTCGCCGAATTTGACCGAAACAACGAATTGCAATGGCTTTTCCGTAATATAAACACCATTCTCACTCCGGATGAATTTAATCTAATCAAAAAACGCTATGGAATACTTGGAGAAAAAGAGCTTACTCAGAGGGAAGTAGCCCAGGAACTCGGTATTTCCAGAAGTTATGTCAGCAGAATCGAAAAAAAATGTCTTCAGAAATTAAAAACTGCTCTCTATCCTGATTAAAGTCCAATGGGGTCTGCCCGACCCCATTTTCTTTTTATATTTCCGCTCTTCTTAAGATATCATATTCCTCTAATTTTATTCCGAGATTAATATATAATACCTGTTTCGGATGAGGTGCACTTTCCATCCGGTTTCCTTCTTCGTCCAGAATCTCAAGCACTTCCGCCTCGATATTCTCTCCATTTGGTTTCATGACTTCGATCGTCTCACCGACACTGAATTTATTTCTCTGTTCCATCCGGTAGTGCCCATCCTTTTCTTCCCCTACAATTCCCAGATAGGTATATTCTTTGATATAGGTATTACTGTCGTAGATCTGGGTCGTTTCATCCGGTTTTCCAAAGAAAAATCCGGTAGTATACTGACGATAGGTACATTTCGCGATCTCTGCTTTATAATACGGAATTCTGGATTTGTAATATTCCGGATCTTTCTGCCAGTCGTCGATCGCCATCCGGTAGGTTCTTGCCACGGTCGCTACATACAGTGCCGTTTTCATTCTGCCTTCGATCTTGTAACTGTCGATTCCGGATTCCATCAGTTCTCCGATATGCTCAATCATGCACAGATCTTTGGAATTGAAAATATATGTGCCTCTTTCATTCTCATACACCGGCATATATTCTCCCGGTCTGGATTCCTCCATCACCGCATATTTCCATCTGCATGGATGCGTACACGCACCACGGTTCGCATCCCTTCCCGCCATAAAGCTGCTGAGCAGGCATCTTCCGGAATAGGAGATACACATCGCACCATGGATAAAGGTTTCAATCTCCATATCATCCGGTATTTCAGACCGTATCTCTTTTATCTCTTCCAGGGATAATTCCCTTGCCGTTACCACACGCTTCGCACCCAGTCCGTACCAGAAACGGAATGTACCATAATTCGTATTATTTGCCTGTGTACTGATATGGATATCGGTTTCCGGAAGTTCTTCTTTTGCGATCGTAAATACTGCCGGATCTGAAATAATGACAGCATCTATATTCATCTGTTTTAATTCTTTAAAATATGTGCGGACTCCGTCCAGGTCTGCATTATGTGCAAGAATATTTGCCGTCACATAAACTTTTACACCATGTTCATGTGCAAACAGAACCCCCTGCCGCATATCTTCCGGCGGAAAATTCTTCGCCTTTGCCCTGAGTCCGAATGCTTCGCCGCCGATATATACGGCATCCGCACCAAACATAACTGCAACCTTTAATACTTCCAGACTGCTTGCTGGAATCAATAATTCTGGTTTTCGGTACATTTTTTCACCTTTCCTTTACACTCACTGTAAGTCCGTCTCCCATCGGTACTATGGTTGTGACTAACTGTTCTTCTTCTTTTATCATTTTCAGATATTCCCTCATTCTGGAATGAATCGTCCGATCTCTTCTTGTGACAATATATCTTGATTCAATCAGATCGCCTTCCTGAAATACATTGTCTGCCACCAGCACTGCCCCCTTCTTCATCAGTCGTACGGCTTCCTTAAGGTAATGGACATACTGTGCCTTTGCTGCATCCATAAAGATAAAATCAACACTTGCATCCGGCATTTTCTTCATTTCTTCCAGTGCATCACCCTGTACTACCGTGATTTTATCTTCCATGCCTGCATTTTTTATATTTTCCCTGGCAATCGGAATTCTCTTTTCATAATTTTCTATCGTTGTAATCCTGCTGTTTTCATCAATACATCCACCCATTAAAATAGCCGAATATCCGATGGCAGTTCCAAGCTCTAAAATATGGGTAGGATGCTGCATTTCCAACAGCACCCTCAAAAAGCTCTCTACTTCTTTACGGATAATCGGCACCCTGTTTTCTTTTGCATAGGCTTCCATCTCATCTAACAAAGGCCCATTACTTTTTTCCAATGAATGAATGTAAGATACGATTCGCTCATTTACTATCATCTCTTACCTTCTCTAATTATTCCTTCTGCGGACGCAGGGATTCGATAATATCCTCTGCTCCCTGCTCTGTACTTAATACATAATCTCCAGGTGCATAACTGGCTTCATATATTCTTGCCTGAACCATAAAAATATATTTACTGGAAATCAATTCTTCATCCAGAAGAATCTCAGCAACGTCTTTGTCGGTTGCTCCCTGCGGAATTGTAACAGTTACTTCCGTTCCGCTTCCTTCCTTCGCCATTCCCTCGTTTCCGAACACCTGGCTGCCAAGTGAAAATGCCCTGCTGCAGATTACAATAAATACAGTCAGACATATAATCCAGAATACAATTTTTAATGATAATCCAAGCATCATTTTGGATGTTTTTCTTAAATTCATCTGCATCTCCTAATTATATTTCTATTGTAAAAAATCCAAATCAAATTCCAAATCTCCAACAAGCAATCCGTAGATTTCCTGCAATTTCCGACAGAGAATCAGTTCTGCATTCATGTATTCCATCACTGCTTTCTGCCCCAGCACGTCTGCATATGCTTCTGCCAGCCTGTCTGCCTGACCATTCTCTGCAGAACCCTCTGTCTGAAATTCAAAATTCTTCTTCCGGAATTCATTGACCTTCCGGTATAATTCTTCATCTTCTTTTAATATATGTCTGCAGGAATCATATTTCTGATACTCCGCACTGTTCTGAATCATTGTTTTTAATTCCTGCGCTTTTTCTATCAGTTCATCTCCCATGGCTTTTCACCTCATCTTATGTAGCGGTCTTTCTATTCTACTTCCATTATAATTGGCAGAATCATAGGATTTCTCTTAATCTTCTTCCATAAATAATCACTCAGGGTTTCTTTTACGACCATCTTGATCTTGCCCCAGTCGGATATATTCTTTTCAACACATTCCACCACTGCATCATTGACTACTTTTCTTGCATCTTCCAGCAGATTCTCTGCTTCCCTGACATAAACGAATCCTCTTGATACTATGTCCGGTCCTGCCAGTAGCTGGTTGCTGTATTTCTCAAAGGTCATGACAACGATAATAATACCGTTCTCCGCAAGATTCTGTCTGTCACGCAATACGATATTGCCGACATCACCGACACCAAGACCATCTACCAGAATATCCCCGGCCGGTACATGTTCTGCCACATATCCTTCTTTCTCGGATAAGGTAAGCACATCACCGGAAGTAAGGATAAAGATATGATCTTTATCAATTCCCATAAGCTCTGCCAGTTCTGCCTGTGTCTTTAAATGACGGTACTCACCATGTACCGGAATGGAATATTTCGGTTTTACAAGGGAATAAATCAGTTTGATTTCTTCCTGACATGCATGTCCGGAAACATGGGTATCCTGGAAAATAACGTTTGCACCCTTCATGGACAACTCATTGATAACCTTTGATACTGCTTTTTCATTTCCAGGAATCGGGGAAGAGCTGAAGATAACGGTATCACCCGGTTTGATTGTTACTTTCTTATGGATGGAAGCTGCCATTCTTGACAGTGCCGCCATGGATTCTCCCTGACTTCCGGTCGTAATCAATACCAGCTGGCTGTCTTCGTAATTTTTCATTTCTTCAATATCTATAATAGTATTATCCGGCACCTGTAAGTATTTTAGTTCCCTCGCCGTATTGATAATATTTATCATACTGCGTCCTTCAATAATAACCTTACGTCCATACTTGCATGCGGAATTGATAATCTGCTGCACCCTGTCCACATTCGACGCAAAGGTTGCCACGATAATGCGGTGTGCCGCATTTTCCGCAAAAAGATGATCGATAGTCTTTCCTACGGTTCTTTCCGAACTGGTAAATCCCGGCCGCATAACATTGGTACTGTCGCACATCAGGGCAAGTACACCTTTTTTACCAAGTTCACCAAATCTTGTTAAATCCATGGCATCACCGAATACCGGTGTATAATCGATCTTAAAGTCCCCTGTATGGACGATAATTCCTGCCGGAGTAAAGATGGCCAGTCCTGCCGCATCGGCAATACTGTGGTTTACTTTCAGGAATTCTACCCTGAAGCAGCCCAGATTGATAGACTGTCCGTGTTTTACAATCTTTTTCTTTACTGATTTTTCCATTCCGTGTTCTTTTAACTTGTTATCTATAATTCCCATAGTAAGCTTTGTCGCATAAATCGGTGCATTGACTTCCCTTAAAATATATGGAATAGCACCGATATGATCTTCATGACCATGAGTAATGACAAAACCCTTTACTTTATCGATATTTTCTTTCAGATAAGTAATATCCGGAATAACAAGATCGATACCAAGCATATCATCATCCGGAAAAGACAGACCACAGTCAACCACAATAATATTGTCTTCGTATTCAAAAATAGTCATATTCATACCGATCTGTTCCAGACCACCCAACGGAATAATCCTTATTTTTGCATTTTCATTCTTTTCACTTGCTGCTTTCAACTTCTTACCTCCAATTTTAAATTTTTGATATATGCATTAATTTAAGTCTTCCTCATCAACAAGCTCATCAAAAATTCTAGCTACACTATCAAATTCATCATCATCTTCCACAAATTCATAGATTGCGTCTTCGTCCTCAGGGGAAGATAAATCTTTTACGATAAATGCATTGATTTCTTCCTCATCGTCTTCGGAATCCGTAACCAGAAGATAGCTTGTATTATTAATTTTTGTCTGTTCAATCACCGAAACTTCTAATTCATTTCCTTCATCATCTGTCAGTTTAATCTTCTCAAACATCCTATTCCTCTTTTCCTTCTGCCGCACTTCCTGCCACAGAATCAAGATACCCCTGCAGGATAATTGCCGCTGCAATACTGTCAACATAGTTTCCTCTGTCTTCCCTGCGGATGCCGGCTTCCATCATTGCCTTATGTGCACTTACTGTAGAAAGTCTTTCGTCCCACATAATCACTTCCAGTCCGGTGCGGCGTTCCAGGGTTTCTTTCAGTTCTAAAGATTTCTCTGCCCGTTCTCCGAGTGTATTATTCATATTCTTCGGCAGTCCAAGCACAATCTTTCCTATATTATATTCAGCGATCAGCTCGTCAATGCGTATTAATGTCTTTCTTATCTTCTTCTCGGAATCCCGCCGTATAATTTCCAATCCGGTTGCAATCATCATCAGCTCGTCCGATATTGCAACTCCCATGGTTTTTGAACCATAATCAAGTCCCATTACTCTCATCTGAATCCCTCCTCCTGGAACATGATTATTTCAATTTGTTATTAATATAGTATGTCAGTGCCTCTTCGATCAGCTCATCCCTCTCAACTTTCATGATCATGCTTCTTGCATTATTATGACTTGTTATATAGGTCGGATCTCCGGACATAATATATCCCACAATCTGATTTACCGGGTTATATCCCTTTTCCATAAGTGCCTTATAAACATCTTCCAAAACCTGTTTTACTTCGAGTTTTGTATCAGGTACTGTTTTAAAGTACTGTGTATTGTTCATCTGATTACCATTCATTTCCGTACATCACCTTTCTATAAATAATGGATATGCTTTTTCTAAAAGAAAACTTCTATTCATTTTCTTCTCACGCACACACTTTGAAACTATTTTAATATATTTTTACTATTTCTGCAAGTAATATTTCCTTATTTAACATTTTTTTCACCCTGACCTGAACCATTTTATTCTCCAGATCTTCTTCCGTAACCACTGCTATCTTCAGATATTCCCTGGTATGTCCGACAAAATATCGCTGTCCGTCCACCAGGATCCGTTCTTCCATAAGAACCTCTTCCTCCTGTTCCAGGAAGCATCTTCTGTAGTTTTCTTCCAGCTTTTCATTTAATTTTTCCAGCTTTTCACTTCTCTCTGTCTTTATGGAATCTGCTACCTGGTGTTCCATCTTTGCTGCCGGAGTACCTTTGCGCATGGAATACTTAAATATATGAATCTTTGAAAAGCCGATCTGCTCTGCAAACTGCATGGTTTCCTCAAATTCTTCCTCTGTTTCAGCCGGAAATCCGACAATAATATCCGTGGTAAATGCCGGATTCTTAAAATATCTACGGATCACATTACATTTTTCCTCATACTGCTGTGGGGTATAATGCCTGTTCATCCGCTTTAACACGGTTTCTGAGCCGCTCTGCAGGGAAAGATGGAACTGCGGACAAAATTTCGGGTTTTCAGAAAGTTCCCGGACAAATTCTTCTGTAATAATGCCCTGCTCCAGTGAGCCGAGACGGATTCTTTTTATCCCTTCCACTTCGGAAACCACACGGATGGCATCTGACAAGGTAACATTTTCTTCCTGATCCCTGCCGTAAGAGCTTAAATGAATTCCCGTCAGCACAACCTCCTGATATCCGTTTGCCGCCAGTTTTTCCACTTCCTGTCTGATATCTTCCAGTTTTTTGCTGCGGATTCTTCCCCTTGCATACGGAATGATGCAGTAGGTACAGAACTGGTTACATCCATCCTGAATCTTGATAAATGCCCTGGTACGTTCCGCAAGGGATGACATTTCCATATCATCATATTCACAGGATTTGGAAATATCAGAAAGGTAGCTGTGATCCTTTCCGGCATAATATTCCTCAATTATATGAACAATTTCACTCTTTCTGTTGCTTCCGACCACAATATCAATGGCTTCATCCTTCAGCAGTTCTTCCCCTGCCGCCTGTACATAGCATCCTACGGCAATTACTACCGCATCTTTATTCATTTTCTTCGCCTTATGCAGCATCTGTCTTGACTTTCTGTCCGCGATATTGGTAACAGTACAGGTATTGATAATATAAATATCCGCACCTGGCTTAAAATCTGCGATTTCATATCCGTTCTGTTCCAGCTGATTCCGCATCGCCTCGGTTTCATATGAATTTACTTTACATCCCAGTGTGTGAAATGCCACTTTTCTATTTTTATTTAACATATTGCTCTCCAGTTTATTATTAATTTTAACACTTTTTACATTGACTTTTAACGTTTTTAAAGGTACTATATATACAAATGGGGTCATACCAAAAAGTTTACCTCATATCCTAAAATAATTCAATTATATTTTTTCGAGGAGGTTTTATTATGAAGACAGTTCAGATTTGCTTAAATTCTATTGATAAGGTTAAAGCATTCGTAAACGAAATCACTAAGTTTGATACTGATTTTGATTTAGTATCCGGCAGATATGTCATCGATGCTAAATCCATCATGGGTATTTTCAGTCTTGACTTATCCAAGCCAATTGACTTATGCATCCATGCTGATGAATCCGGAATAGAAGAAATCTTAAACGTACTTAAACCTTATCTTGTATAGGCAAGGAAAAGCAGCTGCTTTTTAGCGGCTGCTTTTTTGTTTCCACTTTTATAAGTGGTCTAATCCGATCAGGCATTTCTGGATTCTTTCCATATCGAATATGCTTATTTCATCTGATCCTGTCATTCTTGCAGCTCTCTGCTGCAATGTGGTCAACGGGCCGATTCCCAGTAATGATTTCTGAATCTTTTCCATATCAAGGACATTCATCTCCCCATCCCCGTCCACATCACCAGTTACTGACAGATTGTATGTTGTAACAGTAAGATATGTATATGCTTCTTTCGGGGTGAATACCAGTTCATCCCCTGTTTTTAAGGTAAATACCTGTGAACTTGCCGGACTGTTTCCATTTACACTGACATAAAATCCACTGAAGCTATTCTGCAGATCCGTGGAAGTTACTCCAGCATTCAGTCCTGAAATAATCCTGTTTCCACTGTCTATGCAAATAGAAGAATCACTTGCTGACAGCTGGACTTCCACCGGTGTCGGTGTCGGTGTTGGTGCTGGCATTGGAGCCGGCTGCCTTACCTTTGTAAAATCATTAAAAGTAACATTTACATCACAATCCGTATGGATTCCCGGTACGGTTCCATCACTCATATACTGCCAGATATTAAACTGGATATTATTATCATAATTCGGTTTTCTGTCGCCGGAATGATACCATGTCGTTCCCCCATAATAACTTGGATATCTGGCATACCAGATATAGTATTTGGAAGAAAGGGACGCATAATCATAACGGTTCTTAAAATCAGTGGTATTGGAATATACCATAGGGATATAACCATAGGATGCCACCATATCACAGAATGTGGTGGCCATATCATTCATCTGCCAGGATGCCAGCGGAATATCATAAGTCCGGTAGCCCGGTGCCGTTTCCCAGTCAAAAACAACCGGATAAGTAATATTATATTTCTGAATCATATTGATGGTATAGCTTGCCTCTTCCCTCGCTTCCTGATCGGTAAGTGCCTGGGAAAAGAAATAGATACCTACTTTCATTCCTGCCGCCAGTGCATTCTGTATATTCTCTTCAAAACGTACATCCCCGGCAATATTTCCGCCCTCATAGCCACGGTAGCCTACACGGATCATGGCAAATTCCATTCCACTTGCCTTTACCTGTGCCCAGTCAATATATCCCTGATGATAGGAAACATCCACGCCCTGTTGCTCCGTATCCGCATAATACCCGGAATCTACCGCCGTGGAAGAAAGATAACGGAACTGATAGCCTCTTCCCATATTTTCTCTGACACTTTCTCCCGCCTGCTGTTTTGCATACTCTCTCGCTCCCTGCTGACCATCCTCCGATCCGTCCGCATCTTCCGTAACATTTATCTGATCCATCGGGATCAGCTCCTTCGTTTCCCCTGCATAGGCATGAAATGAAAACATTGCTCCCATTACTGCTGTCACGAGCAATGTCTTTAAGAATTTCTTTTTCATTTATTTATATCCTCTTTCTCTTGTAACTTTATGCGTAAATCATGATTTCTTCCACCTGATTTACGGCATCTTCTATCATATCGTCAATTTTTTCCTGAATCTTAACTTCTGAACGCTCAATCGCTTTCAGATTCGGCTTTGTTACTGGATGTTTTGCCACGAAGGTTGTACAGCAGTCCTCATATGGTGCAATGGATATCTCATAAGTATCGATCTTTTCTGATATATCTACGATAGCCTGCTTATCGAAAGCAATCAGCGGACGGAATACCGGCAGTTCCTCACATACCCGGTTAATTACCCCTAAGGACTGCATGGTCTGGCTGGATACCTGTCCGATGCTCTCTCCTGTTACAAGTGCAAGACAGCCATGAGCCTTTGCAATCTTTTCTGCAATTTTATAAAAACATCTCTTCATGATAATGGTCAGTTCCTCATGCGGACACTGCTCATAAATGTACATCTGGATATCCGTAAAATTAACGACATTTAATTTAACCGGACCGGAATAGGCAGCTACTTTCTTTGCCAGATCAAGCACTTTCTGCTTTGCACGTTCCGAGGTATATGGCGGTGTATGGAAATATACGGCT
>FR900135.1:0-6094 GCA_000437755.1 Roseburia sp. CAG:303 | reverse complement strand
ATATACGGCTTCCAGGGATACTCCACGTTTTGCTATCATATAACCTGCCACAGGGCTGTCTATTCCTCCTGACAGCAGAAGCATGCCCTTTCCTGCAGTTCCAACCGGCATACCTCCAGGTCCCGGTATGGTTTCGGAATAAATATTGATCACCTGACGGATCTCGATGTTTAACATCACATCCGGATGATGGACATCTACACGAATATCCGGAAATGCATCCAGTATAGCTTCACCGACTGCCCCGTTGATTTCCATGGAAGCCAGCGGATAATTCTTTCTGGCTCTTCTCGCATTTACTTTAAAAGTAATCTTTTTATCCGGATACATTTCATCCATATAGGAAATTACTTTTTCTTTCAGATCATCAAATCCATTATCTTCAATCTGTATCACCGGGCAGATTCCCACAATACCGAAAACATGTCTTAATGCATCAATGACTTCGTCATAGTCGTAATCTTGTGCATCCACATAGATTCTTCCCACTTCTTTGTATACATGAAACTGTCCGTCTATATTTTTCAGGGACAGATTAATCTGACGCACCAGTGCATCTTCAAATAAAAATCTGTTTTTCCCTTTTACACCGATTTCTGCATATTTTATCAAAAATGATTTAAACTTCATATTTACCTCTTTACTTTTTACTTTCTTCTTGTAAATTTTCTCAACGTCTGTATTCTGTCTGCGATAATGTCAGCCGCATAGTCCAGCTCTTCCTTTGTGGTCAGATCACTGAAGCTGAACCGGATCGCCGAATCAATCTCTTCTGCACTCAGTCCGATTCCGGCAAGTGTTTCACTGATATGCGGATGATTGGATGAACATGCCGATCCTGCGGAAACATATACCTGATGACTTTCGAGTTCATGCAGCATAACTTCACTTCTGACACCGACAAAGCTGACATTCACGATGTGCGGCGCACCTGCCCTTCCTTTTTTACTGTTTATCTTCACGCCATCTATGGCAGAAAGCTTTTCAATAAGGTAATCCTTAAGTTCATACATCCGTTCCGTTTTTTCATCGAAATTCTCATAAGCTTCTTTTGCCGCTTCTGCAATTCCTGCAATTCCCGGCACATTATCCGTTCCGGATCGCATTCCCTTCTGCTGTCCGCCACCAAAAATAATCGGCTTGATCTTTACTTTCTCTGACACATATAAAAATCCCGTTCCTTTCGGTCCGTGTATTTTATGTCCACTTACACTCAGGGCATCAATTCCCTGTCGCTTCGGATAAATTCTGTATTTTCCAAATGCCTGTATGGCATCCACATGAAAAATGGTTTTCGGATTTTTCTGATGGATCAGCTTTGCTGCCTCTTCGACCGGCTCTAATGCACCAATCTCATTATTCACATACATCATGGATACCAGAATTGTATCTTCTCTTAATGCCGCCTCTAAATCCTCCAGGCGGATATGTCCATGCTCATCCACTGGAAGCCAGGTTACTTCAAATCCCTGCTCTTCCAGATATTTTACTGTATTTAAAACCGAAGCATGCTCCACCGATGTTGTGATAATATGCTTTCCTGCCCTGTGATTTGCATTTGCAATGCCGATCAGTGCAAGATTATTAGACTCTGTTCCTCCGGAAGTAAATATAATCTCTTTTTCATTTACTTTCAGTATTTTCGCCAGAATTTCCTTTGCCTGACGCAGATAACGTTCAGCCTCCACACCTTTCATATGCATGGAAGAAGGATTTCCATAATCCTCCATCATTGTCTTTATTACAATTTCCTTTACCCCCTGAGATACCGGGGTTGTTGCGGAATTATCCAAATATGCTTCCATTTTATTCTCCAATTTCCAATTTTAGTTATTCCATCCGGAACATTAAAATAGCAAGAATTGCCATGCCTGCGGTTTCTGTACGCAGAATCCTTCTTCCCAGCGAAATCGGACGGACTCCGTATTCAAACGCCTGTTCCACTTCTGTTTCATCAAATCCGCCCTCTGGTCCGATGAAAATACCGACTTTCATATTTTCCTGAATCTCATCCAATACTTTTCTGGTTTCTTCCATGTCTTTATAATTCTCATATGGAATGATATTTTTATCCAGACTTTCTGCATATGCCAGTGCTTCTTTGAAACCCATAACCTTTGATACTTTCGGTATAATACCTCTTCTGGACTGTTTCGCTGCACTCTCGGCGATTGCCTGCCAGCGTTCCTGCTTTTTCTGTGCCTTTTTCTCATCCAGTTTTACAACGGCTCTCTTTGTTGCAACCGGTATAATCTCTTTAACCCCCAGTTCCACCGCTTTCTGGACAATCAGTTCCATCTTATCTGACTTCGGAAGTCCCTGAAATAAATAAAATTCACATACCGGCTCTGTGCCCTCGTATTCCGCATCCGTGATTTTAGCAAGAACCTCACTTTCACCAAGTTCTGCCAGTTCACAGCAGTAATCTTTTCCCTGCCCATCGCTGATCAGCATGGTTTCTCCCAGCTTCATCCGCAGCACATTGCGGATATGATTTACGTCAGGTCCTGTTATTCTGATATATTCTTCCCCGATTTCTTCCGGAGTTGTAAAAAAATGATGCATGTCCGCCTACTTTCTCACTGCAGTAATGGATACCCAGTCATTCTTTCTGATTACTTCTACAATCTCCAGTTCCGGCTGTGCCTGTATTACCTTTGTTACTTCTTCTTCCTTGCTGTCAATAATTCCGGAGGTAATATAGACTCCGCCCTTTTTCAAATGTTTTGGAACAATCGGTGTCAGCGGCTCTAACACATCGGCAAGGATATTTGCTGCAACAATATCGTAACATTCATAACCGATTTCATCTGAAATAGAGGAATCTTCTAAAATATTTCCGGCAATTACTTTACATCTGTCCTGTGCAATATTATTTACCTCAAGATTTTCATAGGTAGCAGTAATTGCATGCTCGTCCACATCTATGCCGACTGCCGAATCCGCACCGAGTTTCAGTGCAATAATGGATAAAATACCGCTTCCACAGCCAATATCAAGGATTCTGGTATCCTCTTTGACATATTTATGAAGCTGTTTCATACAAAGCTGTGTTGTTTCATGCAGCCCCGTTCCAAAAGCAATGCCCGGATCGATCTGGATTACCATTTTACCATCATATTCCGGCTTATTCTCTTCCCAGGTCGGCTTAATCACAATACCATCTACTTCAAAGGAATGAAAGAACTGTTTCCAGTTATTCATCCAGTCCGTATCCTGTGTTTCTCCTTTCACAATCGTACATTCCCCGACATCTACAAAATCTTTGAGATCTTCAATTCCAGCCATGACGGCATCCATCTTTTCCTTCTCTTCTTCCGGACTTAATTCTTCCATATAGAAGCTCAGATATGCCACTCCTTCATCCTTTGGAAGCTCCGGCAGGAAATCTATAAACATCTTCTTTTTATCTTCTTCGGAAAGCGGAATATTATCCTGAATCTCCACTCCGTCTATTCCATTTTCAATCAATACTCCACTTACCAGATCCGTTGCCTGTGTTGTTGTTTTTAAAGTAAATTTATTCCACTTCATTCTACTTCTCACTTTCTTTTTGTATCATGCTTAACTGCAAATTTATAATTTATCTTTATTATATATGTAAATCAAACCATTACTAAGAATTCAGACCCAGTTCTTTTGCAATCCGGTTAATCGTTTCTTCGACGCCGAGTCCCTGTTCCTCTATTGTAATATCGGCATATTTTTCATAATACGGAACCCGCTCATGGTACAAATCAAGCAGGGTCTGTCCCTCTTTCAATGCTACTCCACGGCTTTGCAGATTTCCCAGTCTTCCTTCCAGTTCCTCATAGCTTATCTTCAAATAGACAACTTTTCCAATTTCTTTAAAATGCTTCATGGCTTTTTCCCCATAAACGACACTTCCACCCGGAGCAATTACGGATCTCTGACAGGAAATCCCTGCATTGATGTCTTCTTCAATCTTCTTAAACCCATCCAGTCCGTATTCCGTAATCAGTTCATGCAGAAGTTTTCCTGTTTTTTCCTGAATTACAAGATCCGTATCTACAAAATCATATCCAAGAAACTTTGCCAGTACCACACCTGCCGTACTTTTTCCAGATCCCGGCATACCAATTAAAATAATGTTGTCCTGATTCATATATTTTATCCTTTCTTTCTTATGAAATATCCAAGTTCTTCACAAACAATCACATCTACTATAACAAACTATCCCCTCGAAATCAAGCAATATACTCATATTTCTTTCTTTTTTGTCAATCTTTTTGTTACAATCATTCCGCAAAAACAGAGCCTGCCACATATTGCTATGCGACAGACCCTGTCATACATTTTGCCTATTTATTTTTGTTTCTCTTTACTGCATTTCCTGTCAGCACTGTAATCACTGCGAATGCAAACATCATAACAAGATATCTTACAGAATCTGCTGTATCACCGGTTGCCGGGATATCTGCTGCCTTCTGTTTTGTTGTTGCTGTTGTATTATCTGCTTTCGTTGTGTTTGTTGTTTCTGTTACTGCTGTGCTTTCATTTGTTGGAACTTTTGTACCATTTATCGTCAGAACTGCTTTTTCATCTGTTACGGATAAACTTGCATCGTCTAAAGATCTTGCATCTTTTTCTACTCCGTCAAGTTTTTCTTCCATAAAGAAGTAAGTGGAACAATGTGTAATGGTATATTCTACATAGCCATCCTTTACTTCTAATGCAGTATTGCCGATCATGAGAATCTTATTCTGTTCCTCATCAAAGTAATACAGATAAATCTTTTCACCATTCTGGTAATTATCTCCCACATAGGATTTAATCGTTGCAGGTCCAGGAAGTTCTCCGTGATGTGCAAATGAGAGATACATGGCATCTTCCCTGCCAGTCAGTTTTTTGATCTCTTCCTTTTTCTCTGTATCAAACTTAATTCCCAGATCGATATTCATATCCGTATCTGCTAATGTTCTGTTTGAGAAGGTCCAGGAATACTGAAGTTTATTATCTTCATCTGTAACACCAACCGTAAGATTCTTTCCTTCCTTCTGGATCGTATCAAATACTTCTTTTGTCAGAGTCTGTGCCTTATCTGATACAACCTCTATGGTCTTAAGAATAGTTGATTTCATCTTGTCCACAGCAGTTGTCAGAACTTTTTCGGAATCTACGATCTTGCTGTCGCTTACCTTAACCGGCTCACTCTTATTTACCTTATCCTCTTTCTTCGAGGTTGATTCTTCTTCCACTTTCTTTGTTGAAGTTTCATCTTCCTTGCTGGTTGCCTCTTCCTTCTTCGTAGTGGTTTCCTCTACCTTTTTGGTTGTGGTTTCCTCTTCTGTACTGGTTACTTCTTCTTTACTTGTAGTTTCTTCTGTGGTAGTTTCTTCCGGCTGTTTTTCTTTTTCTGTCTTAAATCCTGTTAATTCACAGTTTTCTCCGGTAAAGAATACATAACAGCTTTCCGGAAGTGAATAACCGGAAACCGCCGTACATTTTACTTCATAAGAACCCATAACTGCCGTGTATACCAAAGCATCTCCGTTTCTTGAGAGAGTCACTTTGCAATCAGCTCCGGATGCCATAAGTTCATTCCATGCATTCCAGTCATCAATATTGCTGGTAAATACCAGACTATTTTCTGTGTTGAAATCAGGTGCCATAAAGTCGGACTTTCCTCCGCCCCAGCCCCATGCATCTGCACGGACAATTAATACTTCATCTGAACTATCCACATAATCATATCCGATTTCTCCGATAACAGCCATAACATAATTTTCCCAGTTATTGCTTCCGGTTGATTTATTATGGAAGGTAAAGGTGTAAGTATCACCAGATTTTAATTCTACGGCATCTGTTTTTTCAGTAAAGAATCCGCCAATCTTATAATCTCCGGTTATTTCGTCTGTCTTCCGTACTACATTGCCTTCTACAATATCTGCCGGAAGTACTGTTCCTGCCAGAATCTTTGTTTTTACATTTGCAATGCTATCAAAACCATAATACAACTTATTATTATTTAAGCCGGTATCATTATTATAGAATGTATCCATATCAGAAAGTGACATATTCTTAAGATCACCTTCATATACTTTCTGTTTTCCAACAAGTACAATAATATGTG
>FR900134.1:23299-37558 GCA_000437755.1 Roseburia sp. CAG:303 | reverse complement strand
TTATGAGTTTCGCAATTAACTAAAAAATTTTGAATCAGAAAGGAGTAACATAAATTGATAAAGATATTTAAGAATTTAAGGTCGCAGGAATGGGCTTTGATTGCCCTGGTGATGGTTTTTATCGTTCTGCAGGTCTGGCTGGATTTGACAATGCCGGATTATATGGCGGATATCACAAGGATGGTGCAGACGGATGGAAGTACAATGAGTGAGATGCTGACTGCGGGCGGCAAGATGCTTCTGTGTGCATTGGGAAGCCTTCTGGCGGCAGTGCTTACGGCAGTCTGTGCAGCGAAGATTGCAACAGGATTTGCCGCAGTGTTAAGAGGAAAATTATTTGCGAAGGTGCAGTCATTTTCAATGGAAGAAATTGGACATTTTTCAACGGCGAGTCTGATTACGCGTTCCACCAATGACGTGACACAGATTCAGATGCTGCTTGTAATGGGACTGCAGATGCTGGTAAAAGCACCGATTATGGCTGTGTGGGCAATTTTAAAGATTGCAGATAAACAGTGGCAGTGGACACTGACAACGGCGGCAGCGGTTGTTATACTGCTTATCGTGGTCGGAGTCTGTCTGGTGCTTGTAACACCAAAGTTTAAAAAGATACAGTCCTTAACGGATGATTTAAACCGTGTAACCAGGGAAAATCTTACCGGACTTTCCGTTGTAAGGGCTTACAATGCGGAAGGTTATCAGGAAGAAAAGTTTGAGAATGCAAATGAGGCACTCACAGGCACGAACCTTTTTGCACAGAGAACCATGGCATTTATGATGCCGAGCATCCAGCTTGTCATGAGCGGGCTGATGCTTGCGATTTACTGGATTGGTGCAATACTGATTAACGATGCGGGAATGTCAGGAAAGATTTCATTATTTTCTGATATGATGGTATTTTCCCAGTATGCCATCCAGGTAGTTATGGCATTTATGATGTTAGTCATGATCTTTATGATTCTGCCGAGAGCATCCGTAGCAGCAAACCGTATCTGTGAAGTGCTTGACACAAAACCGTCCATTCTCGATGGTACAGAGAGTGAAGGAAAAGCAGGAGAGACAGGCGAAATCGAATTTTCCAATGTATCTTTCCGGTATCCGGACGCAGAGGAATGTGTCCTTGAAAATATCAGCTTTACGGCAAAGAAAGGTGAAACCGTGGCACTCATCGGTTCAACCGGCTGCGGTAAGAGTACCGTTATCAACCTGATTCCGCGTTTTTATGATGCAACACAGGGGGAAGTGCTGGTAGACGGAAGAAATGTTAAGGAATATAAACAGGAAGAACTGAGAAACAAAATCGGATATATTTCACAGAAAGCAACTTTATTTACTGGAAATATCCGTTCCAATATTGCCTATGGGGAAAACGGAAAAGCAGATCCTTCGGACGAAGAGATCGATGAGGCTTTAAACATCGCACAGGCAGAGGAATTTATAAAATCACTGGAAGACGGAAAAGATGCCTATGTGGCACAGAATGGTTCTAATTTCTCCGGCGGACAGAAGCAGAGACTCTCCATTGCAAGAGCCATCGCAAGAAAACCGGAAATCCTCATTTTTGATGATTCCTTCTCTGCACTGGATTACCGGACGGACAAAGTGCTCCGGAAAACACTGGATGAGAAGTGCAAAGATATCACCAGAATCATTGTGGCACAGCGAATCGGCACGATCCGGGATGCGGATAAGATCATCGTTTTAGAGGATGGAAAGATTTCAGGCATGGGACGACACGAAGACTTAATGCGGGATTGTGATGTTTACCAGAAGATCGCATTGTCACAGCTTTCAAAGGAGGAACTTGCGTAATGAGAAATAGAAAACAGGAAAAACCGAAGGATCTGGTCGGCACATGGAAAAAATTGCTCGGATATTGCAGAAAATATCTGGTTATTCTGGTGATTGCCCTTGTCTGTGCGGCAGCAGGAACTGTCTGCACCCTGGTAGGACCGGATAAATTATCCGATATGACGGATGCCGTTACTTCCGGTATTTCTCCGGATACGGATAAATTGCAGGAAATATCTACGGTGATGTCAGAGAATATTGCGGCAAATATGCAGACGGTCATAACGGAAATTGCAGGAAATCTTTCCGATACAGAGAATATGCAGATGGAGCTTGAGGTAAACGGGCAGGTGATTTCCTTTGAAGACCAGAGAATGACCATGGAAATTTTTGCTTCACTCGATGGAGCAGATGACACACAGAAGAGCGAAGCCGTACAAAAATTGCCGGATGCTGTAAAAAAAGCACTGTATACCGATATTACGGTGGATAAGACCGTGATCACAGGTGCGGAACAGTTAGAGATGACAAACCTCATGGCAGAAGCAGGAGATGACGCAGATTCCATGTTAGCAGTATTTGATAAACTGCCAGATTCTGTTTATCAGCTTATAAAACCTGCGATTGACATGGATAAGGTATTTCATATCGGAATCGTGCTGGTAATCTTATATGCCTGCAGCTATGTGTTATCTGCCATTCAGGGAATCATCATGGCAACGATTACCCAGAAAGTGTCAAAACAGATGCGTTCCGACATTTCGGAAAAAATCAATTGTCTGCCGATGTGGTTCTACAACCGGACAACAACCGGAGATGTATTATCCCGCGTTACCAATGATGTGGATACCATCGGACAGTCCTTAAACCAGAGTATTGGAAACCTCATATCAGCACTCATCTTATTTGCCGGAAGCTTTATTATGATGCTTGTCACAGACCGGTGGATGACACTGACGGCAGTGGGAGCGAGCCTGATTGGATTTATCATCATGTTTGTCATCATGGGAAAGAGCCAGAAGTATTTCCGCAGACAGCAGAAGCATCTGGGTGAAATCAACGGCCATATTGAAGAGATTTATACCGGACATACGGTGGTAAAAGCATACAATGGCGAACATAATGCACAGAAAATCTTTGATGAAATGAATACAAATCTTCAGGAAAGCGGATTCCGTGCGCAGTGCCTGTCCGGAATGATGATGCCTGTCATGAGTTTTATCGGAAATCTCGGTTATGTGGCAGTGTGTGTGGTAGGCGGTGCTATGGCACTGAACGGAAAAATCAGCTTTGGTGTCATTGTGGCATTTATGATGTATGTACGTTACTTTACCCAGCCGCTTGCACAGATTGCACAGGCAGTACAGACCATGCAGTCCGCAGCAGCTGCCGGAGAACGTGTATTCGACTTTCTTGAGGCAGAAGAGATGGAAAACGAAGACGGCAAGATTGAAAACCTCGGAAAAATCAGAGGGGAAGTTGCTTTTGAACATGTAAAATTCGGCTATGAAGGAACGGACAGAACCATTATTCACGATTTCAGTGCAATGGCAAAGCCGGGACAGAAGGTCGCAATCGTAGGACCGACAGGTGCCGGAAAATCAACACTGGTCAATCTGCTCATGCGTTTTCATGAGATTCAGGGTGGAAAGATCAGCATTGACGGAGTGTCCACCAGCGAAATGAAGCGGGAAACCGTACATGACCAGTTCTGTATGGTATTGCAGGATACCTGGCTTTTTGAAGGTACAATCCGGGAAAACCTTGTTTACTGTGCAGATGGTGTACCGGATGAAAAAGTGAAAAATGCATGCAAAGCAGTAGGACTCGATCATTTTATCCGTACCCTGCCGCAGGGCTATGACACCGTATTAAATGACCAGGTCAATTTATCACAGGGACAGAAGCAGCAGCTCACGATTGCAAGAGCCATGATAGCGGATAAGCCGATGTTAATCCTGGATGAAGCAACCTCTTCCGTAGATACAAGAACAGAGCAGCAGATACAGTCTGCGATGGATAAACTGATGGAAAACAGAACCTCATTTGTCATTGCACACAGATTATCTACGATAAAAAATGCGGATTTAATCCTCGTGTTAAAGGATGGAGATATTATAGAGAGTGGGAATCATGAAGAACTGATGGAAAAAGACGGTTTCTATGCGTCTCTTTATAACAGCCAGTTTGACCAGGCATCATAAGAAAGGAGTGCAGAAGATGAAATACAGATATCTTACAATAGAGAGAGAATACGGAAGCGGCGGTACAGAGATAGGACGCCGGCTTTCCGAAAAACTGGGGATTCCCTGCTTTGGCAGGGAGATTCTCGAAGAAGTGTCAAAAGAAAGGCATATTTCGATCAAGAGCATCGAACATTGTGAGGAAACCGTTACAAACAGCCTGTTATATTCCGTATATCTGATGTCACAGGCAGTTTCGGCAAATCCGGATATGCTGCCGGGAGAAGGACATATATATGTGGAAGAGCAGAAAGTGATCCGCAGATTTGCAGCCGCACAGCCGGCAATATTTGTCGGACACTGTGCCAGTGAAGCATTAAAAGAATATCCAAATGTGGTAAATGTCTTTATCCATTGCTCCAGTGATGAGCAGAAGAAGGAAAGAATCCTGCATGATTACGGGATTGCACCGCTGCAGGCTGATGTGGTCAGACGCAAGTATGACAAAAAGAGAGCCAATTATTATAAGGCAAATACGGAACGGAAATGGGATAATTTCAGGGATTATGACCTGGTTCTGGACAGTGCGAAGCTGGGCATTGACGGATGCGTGGATGCATTGTATGGCCTTATGACAGAAAAATAAAAATGTTTTAAAAAAAGAGAAAGACTGCAGACCATGGGGCCGGCAGTCTTTCCTGCTTTAAAGGAAATGTCGAAATATACAAAACATAAGTGCGACAGTTATTGTGTTCTGTTACTTTTTGTGATATCATAAGAACAAAATTGCGAATAGAAATGGCAGGGCAGAGGAAGGGCAAAGCACAGAATGAAGAGAAGAGTATTAGCGGGAATATTGATTCTATTAAGCTGCATTATGTGTGTAGCATGTGACAATGCAAAGAAGAGTTCCCATAAAGAAGAAAAGACATCAATTACGATATGGCATTATTACAGCGGCTCACAGAAAGCAGCATTTGACCGCATGGTTGAGAGGTTTAACGAAACGGAAGGAATCAAGAAAGGAATTACGGTCAATGTAGTGGCGATGGACTCCATCAGCAATCTTTCCGAACAGATCAATGCGTCCGCAGATAAGAAAGTGGGGGCAAAAGCACTTCCGGATTTGTTTTCTGCTTATGTCGATATGGCGGAAACTATTGATGCAAAAGGATTGTTGGTTGATATGGACCAGTATTTTTCAAAGGAAGAATTGTCTGGATATGTGGATGCCTATATCGAGGAGGGAAGATTTGACAGTGCGAAGAGCCTGAAGTTGTTTCCGATTGCAAAGGCAACAGAGGTTATGATGGTAAACAAGACAAAGTGGGATGAGTTTGCAGCCGCGTGCAATATAGATATATCAAAGCTTTCAACCTGGGAAGGACTTGCCGAAACGGCAGAGCTTTATTATGACTGGTCCGGCGGAAAAGCAATGTTTGGAAGAGATGTTATGGCAAATTATGTGCTGCTTGGTTCACTGGAACTTGGAAACGATATTTTTCAGGTAAAAGACGGGACATTGGATTTTCAGATGGATAAAGACGTCATGCGTAAGCTCTGGGATAATTATTATGTGCCGTATATCAGCGGTTATTACAGAAAAGAAGGCAGATATGCCAGCGACGATCTGAAAATCGGCGATATCATTGCCTATGTCGGTTCGACCTCCAGTGCAGCCTATTTCCCGGATGAAGTATATTATGATGCTGAGGACACCGGAACACAGATAGAATGTATGGTTCTTCCCGTACCTGATTTTGAAGGAAAAGAGTCTTATGTGATCCAGCAGGGAGCAGGCATGGCGATGATTCATTCCGATGAAAAGAAAGAGAAAGCCAGTGCGGAATTCCTGAAATGGTTTACCGAGAGTGAAAAAAATGTCAGCTTTGCCGTGGAATCATCCTATCTTCCGGTAACAAAGGAAAGCTGCCATGCGGGTTATATCCGTAATATTGTAGAAAAAGAAAATATCAAAGTGTCGGATAAAGTACTTGATACACTGACGATATCCATTGAGAAAATGAATCAGAGTACAACTTATACACTTCCGTCTTTTGTCAATAGTTATGATGCAAGAGAAGTTCTTGATACCATTTTAAAGGACAAAGCAAAGAATGACAGGGCAGCAGTTCTTGAACTGACCGCACAGGGTATGACCGAAGAAGATGCTGTTGCACAGTATGATACAGAGGATTCCTATCAGGCATGGTATCAGGATACGGTGGATCAGATAAACCGGATTTTAAATCCGGAGAAATAGTGGGTGTAGTAATATGAGTAAAATTGCTTTTCAAAAACAGTCCGTGTTTTTCCGCCTGTTTTCCGTCCTTTTTCTTGTCAGTATCATTCTGATTCTGTTGTATGTCTGTGTCATTGAACGCAGTGGGATTGTAAACCAGCTCTGCGGAAGTAAGATCGATATTATCGACAATATTGTTGAAACCAGAAAGAACACCATCGAAAACCAGATGGTAGCAGGCTGGGCCGACTATGAAAGCATGGAAGATGCCATAACAGAACTGGAAAATTTAAAAGATGCCGGAAGCGAAAATGAAGTACAGGTGAAACGGGCGGAAATACTGTTAAACCTGCTTGGAAATACATCAGGTACAGGAATATTTTATGTACCACTAGAGGAAAATGACAAAAATGGTTATGATACACTATATTTTTGTGATCTGAATCCAGAGTCCTATTCCCGGACAAATGCAGATATTTACGGGGAATATGGAAATGCTGCAATTATGAAGACACTTGGAATCACGATGGATGTCAACTGGAAGGCATATGCGGATAAGAATATGCTTGCAAACAGCTATATAACCAGACCGGTCGAGGCATACCGGGAAAATGGTTACGGAGAAGAAACAGATTATGGATGCTGGACAGTGGGAACACTTCCTTATTATCAGGGGGTATCCTGTATTATGTATACCATTCCGCTGCTCGGAGATGATGGGCAGGTTTTCGCCGTACTCGGCATCGAGATATCCATGGAATATATCAATACTTTTTTAAAATACAATGAACTTACCCTTGAGGAAAGCAGCACCTATGTACTTGGAATCTGCGATGAAAAAACCGGGGAGATCACACCGGTAACAGCGGCAGGACCGGAATATAAGAGCGAGATTATGAAGCAGAAAAGTATCCGCCTTACACAGAATGACAGGTGGGACAATATCTCAGGAATAGAAGGATTCCGCAACGGAAGAGAACTGGTGTTCCGGAAAGATATTGTTGTCTACAATGTCAATACCCCATTTGCAGATGAACAATGGTGTCTTCTGGCCATTCAGAACGAGGACAGGCTGTTTCAGAATGAAAACAGGTTTCAGCATATTATTATCATGGTCACCATTCTGGCAGTTCTTGTGGCAGTTGCTGGATCTTATCTTGGAAGCCGGAATCTTGGACGGCCGATCATGACTGTCTATCATGCTGTATCCAACATGAAGCCGATGAAAAATCTTGCAATCAGGCGGGTAAATATCATTGAGATAGACAGTCTTTCAGAAGCAATAGAAGAAATGGGACGGGACATCATACGTTCTGCATCCAGAATGGCATCCATTATCAAAGATGCGGATTTGAAGGTCGGAGTCATCGAGCTGGACGAGGAGAAAGCTCTGTGCTACATGACCTATTCCTGCTGTAATATTTTACAGATGGAACAGGAAGAAGAAGATTATCTGCTGATGTCGGCGGAAGAGTTAAAAGAGATGCTGCGGCAGTTTTATGCAAAAGCATCATTATACAAGGGTGTTCCCGTGAATGATTTTATTGACAATAATACCTATGAAATGATTGACCGAAACGATCAGTCGAGGTGGATCACCTTTTCTACGAAAGTCGAAGAAAAGAAAATACTCATGGTAATTTCCGATGTAACCGAGAGTATTACAAGAGAAATGAAATTAGAGTATGAGGTAAGCCATGATGCCCTGAGCGGACTTCTGAATAACAAAGCATTCCGCAGGCAGGTACAGAAAAGGCTGATAGACAATGATGGCAAGACCGGTGCCATGGTCATGTGGGATTTGGATAATCTGAAATATGTCAATGATACCTATGGACATGAGTACGGGGATATGTATATCCGTATGGCAGCAAAATGTCTTGGAACGCTGGAACAGCAGGGCGGTATCGTTTCGAGGCGGTCCGGGGATGAATTCTATGCCTATATCGATGGGGACAGCAGGGAAGAACTGTACCGGATCATCAGAGAGCTTCATAAGACACTGGGGCAGCAGACTATTATACTGCCAAACAGGGAGCATTTAAAGCTGCGCGGATCAGCCGGAATCGCCTGGTACAGCAAGGATGCATCCAATTACGATGAATTGATTAAAAAAGCAGATTTTACCATGTATACGGTAAAACATTCCAACAAAGGAAGAATTGCCGAGTTTTCACAGGAGAAATACCAGCGGGATGAAATATTGGTAAGCGGAAATGAAGAACTAAACAAATTTATTGAAAATAAACTGCTGAAACTGGCATACCAGCCGATTGTGGACGTGCATACCGGCGAAATATTCGCCTACGAAGCACTCATGCGTCCGAAAATGGAAAAATTAAAAACACCTTTCGATGTCATCCGTCTTGCAAAATCCCAGTCAAGACTCATGGATATTGAGGTACTGACCTGGGAAACGGCACTGGAAGATTACTTTATTCATAAAAACGGCGGAAATGGGAAAAAATTATTTATAAATTCATTTCCAAATGCGGTTCTTTCCAAAGAATCCGAACAGTTCTGCAAAGAACATTTTGGACAGTATTTTAACCGGGTTGTCGTGGAAATGACGGAAAATGAGGAAATGAATGATATCTACATGGAACGTAAGCGGGCAGCAGGAGGAAAGGATCAGATCGAATTTGCACTCGATGATTTCGGCTCGGGATTTAATTCTGAAATTAATATTATTGAAGTACAGCCGTCCTATGTAAAAATTGACAAATCCTTTGTGGAAAATATCGTAAACGATCCATACCGTCAGGAAATGGTGAAAAATACCATCGATTACTGTAAGCGTCATAATATCCATATTATTGCCGAGGGTGTGGAAACAAGGGAAGAGCTGGACTACATGAAACAGGCAGGTGTGGATTATATACAGGGCTACTATCTGGCAAGACCGGAGGAAACACTTCCGGATGAGGAAAAGATGGAAGAAATAAGGAGAAAGGCAAAATATGAGTGAGTTCAGATTACATGCTCCCTATCAGCCGACCGGTGACCAGCCGGAGGCAATCCGGGAGCTCGTGGAAGGATTTAAAGAAGGAAATCAGTTTCAGACATTGCTGGGAGTAACCGGTTCCGGGAAAACCTTTACCATGGCGAATGTGATACAGCAATTACAGAAGCCGACACTTATCATAGCGCATAATAAGACACTGGCGGCACAGCTTTACAGTGAATTTAAAGAATTTTTCCCGGAAAATGCCGTAGAATATTTTGTATCTTACTACGATTATTATCAGCCGGAAGCATATGTTCCGTCCACGGATACTTATATCGAGAAAGATTCTGCAATAAACGAAGAGATAGACAGGCTGCGGCTTTCCGCCACGGCGGCACTGGCAGAAAGAGATGATGTCATCATTATTTCCAGTGTATCCTGCATCTACGGACTGGGTGACCCGGTGGATTACAGGGACATGGTCGTATCTTTAAGACCGGGCATGGAAAAAGACCGGGATGAAGTGCTGAAGAAGCTGATCGATATGCAGTATACCAGAAATGAGATGGATTTTAAGCGAGGAACATTCCGGGTAAATGGCGATGTGGTGGAAGTAATTCCTGCCAATTATGAGGATCGTGCGGTAAGAATCGAATTTTTCGGGGATGAAATCGACCGGATTACGGAAGTCGATGTGCTGACCGGGGAGATTAAGAGCCGGCTGGAGCATATCGCCATCTTCCCGGCATCCCATTATGTAGTGCCACAGGAAAAGATAGAGCGGGCGGCAAAATCCATCGAAAAGGAACTCGAAGAACGCGTCCACTATTTCAAGAGCAATGATAAGCTGCTTGAGGCACAGAGAATCGCCGAGAGAACGAATTTTGACATAGAGATGATGCGGGAAACGGGATTTTGTTCCGGAATTGAGAATTATTCCAGACATCTTGCAGGGCTGGAGCCGGGAGCAACCCCACATACCCTGCTGGATTATTTTCCGGATGAATTTCTGATTATCGTAGACGAGTCCCATATCACTATTCCGCAGGTCAGAGGGATGTATGCCGGTGACCAGTCAAGAAAATCAACTCTTGTGGATTACGGATTCCGTCTGCCTTCGGCGAAAGACAACCGGCCGTTGAATTTTGAAGAGTTTGAGAGCAAAATCGACCAGATGATGTTTGTTTCCGCAACTCCGAATGTCTATGAAGATGAGCATGAATTAAAGAGAGTGGAGCAGATTATACGGCCGACCGGTCTGTTAGATCCGGAAGTGGAGATCCGACCGGTGGAGGGGCAGATCGATGATCTGATCGCAGAGATTCATAAAGAAACGGCGAAGAAAAACAAGGTGCTGGTGACAACACTGACCAAGCGTATGGCAGAAGATCTGACTGAATATATGAACGAATCCGGAATCCGGGTAAAATATCTTCATTCGGATATTGATACATTGGAACGGACCGAGATTATCCGGAATATGAGACTGGATCTCTTTGATGTTCTCGTAGGAATCAACCTGTTAAGAGAAGGACTGGATATCCCGGAGATTTCGCTGGTTGCGATACTCGATGCGGACAAAGAAGGCTTCCTGCGTTCCAAAACGTCCCTGATTCAGACGATCGGACGTGCGGCGAGAAATGCGGAAGGTCATGTCATCATGTATGCGGACGGCATGACGGATTCCATGCGGGATGCCGTAGAGGAAACCAGGCGAAGAAGAAAGATACAGCAAGCATACAATGAGGAACACGGAATTACACCGACGACCATAAAGAAGGCAGTCAGGGATTTAATCAGCATTACAAAGACGGCAGAAAAGACGATCAGCACCATCGAGAAAGATCCGGAATCCATGAGTGCGAAAGAACTGGAGAAATTAATCAAAAAGATCCGCAAAGAGATGGAAAAGGCTGCTGCAGAACTGAACTTTGAAGCCGCCGCCGAATTAAGGGATAAGATGATGGAAATCAGAAAACTGCTGGAAAAAGCATAACAAACACAAAGAAAGAAGAAGTTGAAAGAGGAAATTTATGAAAGTAACAGTTATTGGATGTGGACGATGGGGTTCACTTATTACATGGTATCTTGATTATATTAAAATGGATGTGACATTGTACGGACGTGCAGAGTCAAAGAATATGCAGAGATTCCTGGCAGAGCGGAAGAACGATTATCTGCTGCTTCCGGAATCAGTAAAGCTTTCCACGGATTTATCCTGTGTGAAAGATGCGGAAGTAATCGTAATATCCATTAATTCACAGGGCCTGCAGGCATTGCTGGAGGAATTAAAGCCATACGATTTGCAGAATAAGATTTTTGTGCTTTGCATGAAGGGAATCGAGATTGCGACAGGAAGAAGGCTGACACAGGTTGTCAATGACAGTGTGGATTTTTCCAATGAAGTTGCAGTATGGATTGGACCGGGACATGTACAGGAACTCTACAATGGAGTGCCAAACTGTATGGTAATAGACAGCAATAATGAAAATGTAAAGAAAAAACTTGTGGATACCTTCAACAGTGATCTGATCCGTATTTATTACGGACAGGATCTGATTGGAAATGAAGTTGGTGCGGCAGCGAAGAATGTCATCGGTATTGCGGCAGGTATGCTGGATGGACTCGGGGTATCTTCCCTGAAAGGTGCATTGATGTCGAGAGGAACAAGGGAAGTATCCAGACTGATAAAAGCAATGGGCGGAAATGAGCTGTCCGCCTATGGTCTGTGCCATCTGGGTGATTACGAGGCAACCGTGTTCTCCCAGTTCAGCCATAACCGGAGATTCGGTGAACTTTTTATCAAGGGCGAACAGTACGATAAGCTGGCGGAAGGCTATTATACCGTCAGGGCAATGATGAATCTGGCCAAGAATTATGGCGTGGAACTTCCGATCAGCAGGGCAGTCTATGAAATGCTGTATCAGAACAAAGATCCGAAGGAAACCCTGAATGGATTATTTGCAAGATCGATTAAAAATGAATTTTAAAAGATTGAATGTGGTGTAAAAAAATGAGTGAAAAGAAGTATATAAAAATCAGAGGTGCTTCAGAGCATAATCTGAAAAAGCTGGATATAGATATTCCGAGAAATGAATTTGTTGTTTTAACGGGACTGAGCGGCTCCGGAAAGTCATCCCTTGCGTTTGACACGATCTATGCAGAGGGACAGAGAAGATACATGGAATCCCTGTCATCCTATGCAAGACAATTCCTGGTATGCAAGACAATTCCTGGGACAGATGGAGAAACCGGATGTGGAGAGCATCGAAGGCTTATCGCCGGCGATTTCCATTGATCAGAAATCAACCAACAGGAATCCACGTTCCACGGTCGGAACCGTGACGGAGATTTATGATTACTTCCGTCTGCTCTATGCGAGAGTCGGAATTCCGCACTGTCCGAAATGCGGAAGAGAGATAAAGAAGCAGACTGTGGATCAGATGGTGGATGCGATCATGAAGCTGCCGGAAAGAGCAAAGATTCAGCTTCTTGCTCCGGTAGTGCGCGGGAAAAAGGGCCGCCATGAGAAGGTTCTGGATCATGCAAAGAAGAGCGGTTATGTCCGGGCAAGAATCGATGGAAATATGTATGAACTGACCGAGGAAATCACGCTGGATAAAAATATCAAGCATAACATAGAAATCATCGTGGATCGTCTGGCGGTAAAACCCGGGATCGAAAAAAGACTGAGCGATTCGATTGAAAATGTATTAAAAATAGCCGATGGATTAATGATTGTCGATGTGATAGACGGCGAACCGATGAATTTCAGCCAGGACTTTTCCTGCCCGGACTGTGGAATCAGCATAGACGAGATACAGCCGAGAAGTTTTTCCTTTAACAATCCGTTTGGTGCGTGTCCGGAATGTTTCGGACTCGGATATAAGATGGAATTCGATGTTGATTTGATGATACCGGATCGGAGTGTCAGCCTGAATGACGGTGCGATTACCGTAATGGGATGGCAGTCCTCGAACAAAGAAGGCAGCTTTACCCATGCCATTCTTGAAGCACTGGCAAAGGAATATGAATTCAGCCTGGACGTGCCGTTTGAGGAATTATCCGAAAAGGCACAGGATGTCATCATCAATGGTACACATGGTTATGAGGTCAAGGTTTACTATAAAGGCCAGCGTGGAGAAGGCATTTATGATGTGGCATTTGAGGGCCTGATTAAAAATGTGGAACGCAGATACAAGGAGACGGCATCTGAATCCAGCAAACAGGAATACGAAGAATTTATGCAGATTACCCCATGCCGTGTGTGTAAGGGACAGAGACTGAAACCGGAATCCCTCGCTGTGACGGTTGCGGATAAAAATATCTATGAGATTACAAATATGTCCATTCTGGATTTGAAAACATTTCTGGAACAGATGGAATTATCCGAGATGCAGAAAGTCATCGGAGAGCAGATTCTCAAAGAAATAAAGGCAAGAACAGGATTTCTTGCCGATGTGGGACTCGAATACCTGTCACTTTCCAGAGCCACAGCGACGTTATCCGGCGGAGAAGCACAGAGAATACGTCTGGCAACCCAGATCGGTTCCGGACTGGTGGGTGTTGCCTATATTCTGGACGAGCCGAGCATCGGACTGCACCAGAGGGATAATGATAAACTGCTGGGGGCATTGATGCATCTGAAAAATCTCGGAAATACCCTGATTGTCGTTGAACATGATGAGGACACCATGAAGGCTGCGGATTTTCTTGTGGATATCGGACCGGGAGCCGGTGAGCATGGTGGAAAAGTCGTTGCCTGCGGAACACCGGAAGAAGTCATGCACAATCCGGATTCCATAACCGGGGCATATCTGAGCGGAAAATTAAAGATTCCCGTACCGGAAGCAAGAAGAAAACCGTCCGGATGGCTTACGGTAAAAGGAGCGGCACAGAATAACCTGAAAAATATCGATGTAAAGTTTCCACTGGGCATTATGACGGTAGTGACCGGAGTATCGGGTTCCGGAAAAAGCTCCCTGGTCAATGAGATATTGTACAAGAGTCTGGCAAAGAACCTCAACCGGGCACATGTCATACCCGGAAAACACAAAAAAATCCTCGGCATGGATCAGCTCGATAAGGTAATCGCC
>FR900134.1:7869-23293 GCA_000437755.1 Roseburia sp. CAG:303 | reverse complement strand
AGCTCGACAAGGTAATCGCCATCGACCAGGCTCCAATCGGAAGAACACCGCGCTCCAATCCGGCAACCTACACCGGAGTATTTGATTTAATCCGTGATTTGTTTGCTTCCACGCAGGATGCGAAAATGCATGGATATACAAAGGGACGTTTCAGTTTTAATGTAAAGGGCGGAAGATGTGAAGCCTGCAGCGGTGACGGTATTATCAAGATAGAGATGCATTTCCTGCCGGATGTCTATGTTCCATGTGAAGTATGCGGAGGAAAACGCTACAACAGAGAAACCCTGGATGTAAAATACAAGGGAAAAAGTATTTTTGACGTACTGGACATGACGGTGGAAGAAGCGATGGTATTTTTTGAAAACGTACCGTCCATTTACCGGAAAATAGCGACTTTAAATGAGGTTGGACTTTCCTATATCAAGCTGGGACAGCCATCCACGACATTATCCGGAGGAGAAGCACAGCGTGTAAAACTGGCAACGGAATTGAGCCGCAAAAGCACAGGAAAAACCATCTATATTCTGGATGAGCCGACAACGGGACTGCACTTTGCCGATGTGCATAAGCTGGTCGAGATTTTAAGAAAATTATCGGACGGCGGAAATACGGTAATCGTCATAGAACATAATCTGGATGTTATAAAAACCGCGGATTATATCATAGATATCGGACCGGAAGGCGGTGACAGGGGAGGAACTGTGATTGCAACAGGAACTCCGGAAGAAATCGTACAGTGTGACCAGTCTTATACAGGAAAGTTTCTGAAAAAATATCTGGAAGATTAAATAATGGAGAGAAAAAATAAATGTTTGGATTACGAAGGATTAACCGGGACAGTATACAGGAGAAGTTGAAAAGCATTGTGGGGAATCTTGGGGTATTTTGCAAATGGAGCCTGATTGCCATTCTTGTGGGAGTGGCAGCAGGTGCTTTCAGTACGGCATTTGGCCATTGCATTAATTTTGTCACAACATTCCGGACCAACCATCTCTGGACTATTTTCTTTCTGCCGTTTGCCGGAATGTTAATCATATACTTATACAAAGTCTGTGATTATGAGAAGAACAAGGGGACGGATCAGGTCTTTCTGACCGTTCATGCAGAGAAAAAAGATATTCCATTCCGAATGGCACCGCTGATATTTATATCTACGGTGCTGACGCATTTATGCGGAGGTTCGGCAGGGCGGGAAGGTGCAGCACTCCAGATGGGTGGAAGTATCGGAAGTACCATTGGAAGAATCCTTCACTTAGATGAGAAAGACAGAATCGTCCTCGTCATGTGTGGAATGAGTGCGGCATTTTCCGCATTGTTCGGAACTCCCATGGCGGCCACGATATTTGCAATGGAAGTAGAAAGTGTGGGAATCATGTACTATGCCGCTTTGCTGCCATGTGCCCTGTCCGCCATCATTGCGTCCAGATTTGCAGTCAATATGGGAATCAATCCGGAAAGCTTCCTGATTCAGGAAGTACCGGAGTTTACCGTACAGAACAGTCTGAAAGTCGTTATTCTTGCCATTCTGTGTGCTTATCTGAGTGCCTTTTTCTGTGTCATGCTGCATACGGCCAACAGATATCTCAGGGCATATTTCCGGAATCCGTATGTCAGAATCGTTGTTGCGGCCGTTTTTGTCATCGCAGTCAATCTTCTGCTGCATACCACCGATTATATGGGAGCCGGCATCGATGTAATAGAAAGGGCAGTAGAGGGAGAAGTAAGACCGGAGGCCTTTCTTCTGAAAATGATACTTACAGCGGTAACATTGGGTGCAGGATTTAAAGGCGGGGAGATCGTCCCATCCTTTTATATCGGTGCAACCGCCGGCTGTTTCCTCGGATATATGCTTGGCCTGTCACCGTCATTTGCGGCAGCACTTGGCATGACGGCGGTATTCTGCGGCGTTACCAACTGCCCGATTTCCTCCGTACTGATAGCCTTCGAGTTATTCGGTTACAGCGGAAACTGCTTCTATCTTGTAACCGCGGCGATAGCATACCTGCTGTCCGGCTATTATGGGTTATACAGCGGTCAGAAAATCGTCTACTCAAAAGCAAAGACGGAGTATATTAATTTTAAGACGAAGTAGAGAGAAAAGTTACAGCCTGGGCTTAATTGCTCAGGCATTTTTCTGTTGTTTATCCACCAAAGTAACCTTGACAAAATCTATAAAGTGTGATTTAATATAACACATAAACTTTAATGGTTTAAAGTATAATAGACTTTAAACCATTAAAGTAAATAGAAAAAGTGAGGAATAAGAAATGGCAGAAAAAACAAAAGGAACATTAGTTTCATGGAGACCGGATATTAAAGTATTAGACTGTACTCTGCGTGACGGAGGACTGGTAAATAATTTCAGATTTACAGATGAATTTGTAAAGGCACTGTATCAGGCAAACGTCCAGGCAGGTGTCGATTATATGGAATTTGGCTATAAAGCTTCCAAAGATATCTTTAAAGTAGAAGATTTTGGCAAATGGAAGTTCTGTGATGAAGAAGCGATCCGTGAGATTGTAGGAAACAATGAAACTGATTTGAAAATTGCAGTAATGACGGATGTGGGCAGAACAGATTATAAGAAAGACATTATTGACCGAAAAGACAGTGTGATAGATCTTGTCCGCACCGCAACCTATATCCACCAGATTCCGTCTGCAATCGAGATGATTGAGGATGCAAAGAATAAGGGATATGAAACTTCCGCAAATCTTATGGCAGTATCAAAGGTAAATGACAAAGATCTGGAAAATGGTCTTGAACTTCTTGCAAATTCCTGTGTTGATGTGATTTATCTTGTGGACAGTTTTGGGGCATTTTATCCGGAGCAGATCCGCAGACTGGCAGACATTTATCTTAATATTGCGGCAAAGACCGGAAAGAAAATCGGTATTCATGCACACAACAACCAGAATCTTGCATTTGCCAATACAATCGAGGGACTGACAGCGGGAATCAGCTATCTGGATGCAACGGTATGCGGTATGGGAAGAGGTGCAGGAAACTGTTTCATGGAATCGCTGCTTGCATTCTTAAAAAATCCACGCTACAATCTGTCCGTTATCATGGATTTTATAGAAAAATACATGCTTCAGATGAAGAAAGACTATGACTGGGGATTTGATATTCCATATCTGCTCACAGGAATTTTCAACAGCCACCCGTCATCTGCCATAAACTTCATCAAAGAAGGAAGAACCGATTACAGCAGATTACAGCAGGAACTCATGGATATGGATTAATAAAGTTGCTATTTTTTCTGTTAAATGGTAAAATCAGGATAGACAGGCACAAGGTTTGCTTCGGGAAGATAACATGAAAAGGGAGTGCTTTGTATATGAATGAGAGTTTATTAAAATTACCCGTTGGAATTGAGCGGTTTCAGGAAATCCGAAAATCAGGATTTTACTACATTGATAAAACAGGACTGATTGAACAGCTTTTGGAAAACTGGGGTAAAGCAAATCTTTTTACCAGACCTCGACGATTTGGGAAAACATTGAATATGAGTATGCTTCGCTGCTTTTTTGAGATTGGCACGGATCCGACTTTGTTCGATGGACTCTATATTTCGAAGAATAAGAGGCTTTGTGAAGAATATATGGGAAAGTATCCGGTTCTGTTTCTTTCGCTGAAAGGGGTAGAAGGGCTTACATTTGAGGAGGCAAAGTTTTCCCTGTCGGAGCTGCTTGCAGATGAAATCAGACGATTTAAATTCCTGCTGGGCAGTGATAAACTGGATGAAGAGGAAAAGAATCAGTATCGAGAGCTTCTGACCATGAGAGATGAGGACAATACCATGTTTGGAATGAAACTCAAATTTTCATTGAAACGCTTGTCAGAGCTTTTGTACAAGCACTACGGAAAGAATACGATCATTCTGATTGATGAGTATGATGTGCCATTAGACAAGGCTTTTCAATATGGCTATTATAGGGAAATGGTAGCACTGATCCGAGGTTTCCTGGGAGAGACACTTAAGACAAATGATTTTCTTCAATTCGCGGTTCTGACCGGATGTCTGAGGGTTTCCGGGGAAAGTATATTTACGGGATTAAATAATTTCAAGGTGCTTTCCATTACAGATACCCGTTTTGATGAGCAATTTGGTTTTACGGAGGAAGAAGTACGCAGACTGTTGGAAACCTATCATCTGGAGTCACATTTTTCGGAAACAAAAGAATGGTATGATGGCTATCATTTTGGAAATGCAGATATCTATTGTCCGTGGGATGTTGTGAATCATGTAGACAGGTTAAAACATGAACCGGGAGCAAAGCCACAGTCTTACTGGCTGAACAGCAGTGGAAACGGACTCGTAAAACGTTTTATCAGTAAAGCCAATAAAACAACCAGGGACGAGATAGAACGGCTGGTTGCCGGAGAGGCAATCGAGAAGTCGGTACGGCTTGAACTGACTTATGATGAAATCGATAACAGCATCGATAATTTGTGGAGTGTTCTGTTCACAACAGGCTATCTTACACTGGATAGAATAACAGAACAGGGTATGTACTGCCTTGTAATACCAAACAAAGAGGTTCGGGAAGTCTATGTATTGCAGATACAGGAATGGTTTAAGGGAGCAGTGCTAGGCAATACAGAGAAACTGACAGCCTTCTGGAAGGCAATGGAAGAAGGCGATACGGAGTCTGTGGAGCATTATCTAAATAAGCTTCTCAGCAACACGATCAGTGTTTTTGATACAAAGGCGAGGGAAGAAGAAAAGGAAAACTCCTATCATACACTTCTGGTCGGTCTGCTTGCAGGAAACTCTGACTGGCTTGTAAAATCAAATGTTGAGGCAGGCGAAGGATTTGCAGATATCATAGTCGAGACAGAAAATCCGGATGCAGGCATCATTATCGAACTAAAATATACAAAACAGGCTTCCGGACTGGATAAAGCCTGTGAAAGAGCAATTACGCAAATCAAAGACCGCAGATATGAAGAATATCTGAAAAATGATGGGCGGAATGACATCATTTTTTATGGCATGGCTTTTTGCAGGAAGAGATGCAGGATAATTGCCGAGAAAACAGAATATAAAGGGAGTAATTAAAAAAGAAGTCGTTGCAATATGTATTGCAATGGCTTCTTTTTTTAAAAAATAGCAATGTTGAGGTAAAGGTAATCGTGGATATTATCTAATCACTGAATCAGAGTAAAAAAGTTAGAATACTGAACCGAATATGTCGCTGACAATTTTTCTGACGGCTGAAAAAAGGCTTAAATACAGGAAATAGAAAAAGACCCCCGCAAGTGCATACGGGGTTCTGCTGATGTTTTCTGACGATATTTTTGACGGATTAAAGATAAAATAAACCTAAAATCCTGTATTTATAAGGAATTTTTAAATGAAATTTAGAATTTATTTAGAAAAAATGTTGAAAAAAAAGCAATATATGCTATAATGATAGTGTTTTGTTGAAAAAGATTATTTCGTAGATTAGATAATATCTGCGATAAATTTTGAAAAAAATCAATCGGAAACTGAGGGGTGTATGCCCCCGGTAAATGATTGCTGACAGAGAGAACAGGAGTGCCGCATCATAAGAGAGCTTGTTTTGGGGTAATGGCGGAGCATACCTTTTTTGCGGATGATATGAATGAAAGGGGAAAGAGATATGGCATATTGCATGGACGAATGTTATCAGGTATGGAAAAAAGACAATGAGAATAAATTAAATCCGCTGACATTTTTAAAATACAGCAATCTTGCGGAGAAGCATATACTTCCAAGATTTGGGCAGGTCAGTGTCAGGGAGATTACGATACAGGATATTGATGCATTTGTAGAAAAAATGCGAAACAACAAATTCTCGGAAGTAAATATAAATCTTTTGATTATGTTATTAAAGCGTTTTTTACAGGTAGCAGATGTTGATACGGTAAACCTCGGACTGGAACATACGGTGCGTGTCAGGGCAGACAAGAAAACTATCCGTGTCATGAATGAGCAGGAGCAGCAGAAACTTGAAGCAGAACTGGAGCAGGAAGATAACGGGAATAAATATCTCGCAGTCAGCCTTGCTTTGAAAATGGGACTGCTTATCGGTGAAATCTGTGGATTAAGATGGACGGATATTGATTTTGCGAAGAGTACTGTAAAGATTCAGAATACCGTGCAGAGAATCCAGAACAACGGAGCAGAAGGAAAAAAGACGATTCTGGTTGCCATGCCTGTGGCAGAGAGTACCAGAAGAGAGATTCCAATACCGGATTCTATACTTCAGAGTTTACGGATGGTGCAAAAAACAGATGGCTATGTATTGGAGTGTAAGACCGGAAAGATTCCGGATCCAAGAAGGGAACAGATAAGGCTTAGAAAGCTTTTGGAAAAAATAGAAATTCCTTCTTATAACTTTTATGCATTGCGTGATACATTCGCTGTAAAATGCCTGGAAAAAGGAATGGTAGTAGAGGACTTGAGTTACGTTCTGGGGCATGCAACGGTAACTGTTACAGCGGAAAGATATAAGGGATTTGAAGGTGCAGGAAGAGAAAGGATCATGGTACTGAAGGGGATTATGGAGAGAGTGTAGAAGATATATAAAAATTATTAAAAGGAGTATCAATGACTGGAATGAGCGGAGATGATTCGAAGATAAAAGTAATGCATATAATTCAATCACCAGGTGGAGTTGAAAGATATATTAGAAATTTTTTGAAATATATTAATCATGAGCAATTCCATAATATATTAATCTGTTCTGATAATTATAAAAGAAAAAATTATATTGATTGTGCGGATGACTTTGAAAATGTTAATATGGTGCGTGAAATTGATTTGAAGTCGGATATTTCTTCAATTATTAAAGTTAGAAAATTAATAAAAAAATATAAACCAGATATAGTTTATTGTCATTCAAGCAAAGCAGGAGCAATTGGCAGAATAGCAAATTTTGGATTGAAAAATAAATGTATCTATAATCCACATGGATGGGCATTTAACATGGGACATTCGGAAAAGAAAAAAAAGTTGTATAGAATTATAGAAAAAATATTAGCAAAACTGGCAGATAAAATTATTTGTATATCCGGAGCAGAACAAAAATCTGCATTAGATAGAAAGATTTGTAAATTGGATAAATTACAGATTATAAATAATGGCATTGATTTTTCAGAATATGATAATGTTCCAACCGTGACAAAACAGGAAATAAACATTCCACCGGATGCTTTTGTTATAGGCTATGTAGGTAGATTAACAGAGCAAAAATCACCAGATATATTCGCAAGAGCAGCTGTTCAGATCAAAAAGAATATTCCAAATGCATTTTTTTTAATGGTTGGTGATGGAGAACTGAAAGAGGAAACACAACAGATATATATAGATAATTATATGGAAGACTCTTATCTGATAACAGGATGGGTAGAAAATCCTATGAGTTACATTAAATTGTTTGATGTAGCAACATTGTTATCAAGATGGGAGGGATTTGGATTAGTTTTGGCAGAATATATGCTTGCAGAAAAACCTATAGTTGCAACAAGTGTAGATGCCATACCATATATTATACAAAATAGAAAGAATGGATTGTTGGCAAGCATAGATGATATTACTCAAATATATAATCATGTTTTGGAGATATATCAAGATAGCCAGTTAAGAAATAGATTAATTCAACAAGCAAAAGAAGATGTGTACCAATTATATGATGCAAAAAGAATGGTAAAGGAACATGAAAAGTTATTTTTGAGTATTTGTGATGTTGGAGTATAAATGTAATAAAGAATGTGAAAGTGATTAGGAATAAATGAACATATAAAATATTTTGTTGAGAGAAAGCCGATGATTAGGTTGCACTTCGAAGTAGATAAAAATTCAGGTGTAATAGAAGGATTAGACGTTAATGGAAAATTGTAATCTAACTAAGCGAAAAATATTTAAACTTACAGAATCTGTTAAAGAAAAAGCAAAGACGGTATTTTCGTTGGGCAAAATTAGAAAGGGAAGCAATAAGAGAACAGGCATATAAAGATGTTGAACAAATTTATAATACAAAAGTAATGACAAAAAAATTATGAAAAAAGAGATTATTAGTTATAAGGTAAGATAAATATGAAGAATAAAATTACTGTAATGCATTTTGTATCAGGGTTTACGTCAGGCGGCGTAGAACAGATGTTATATAATTATTGTCGATTTATGGATAAAGATAAATATGAGTTCATTATTGTATATCAACATGAACCGGTACAGGATTGTCTGGAAAAAATGGAGTCAATACCTTGCAGAGCAATTAGAATAACAGCAAGAAATGAAAATTTTATTAAAAACATAACTGATGCGTATAAGCTGATAAAAAAATATAAACCGGATATAGTTCACACACATATGAATTTAATGAATTTTTGTGCATTGCTGCCAGCTAAATTCGCAGGAGTGAAAATTCGCATATCACATTCGCATATTGCAGAAAAAAATAAAAGTGTTATCTATCGAGTTATGGCATATATATGCAAAAAAATGAATGTCTGGAATGCAACAGCACTTATGGCATGTGGTTCAGAAGCTGGATATTATATGTATGGAAAAAATAAAATGGAAAAAAATCAGGTATTGATTATAAAAAATGCAATAGATTTAGAATATTATAAAAGAGATTATGAATTAAGAGCGGCATTTCGAAATGAATTAGGTATTGATGAAGATACTTTGTTAATAGGACATGTAGGAAGATTTTCAGAACAAAAAAATCATATACGCTTATTACAGATTTTTAAATCTGTAAAAAATAAAAGGGCAAAATCTAAATTACTTCTCATCGGTACAGGTGAATTAGTAGAAAAAATGAAAGATTATGCAAAAATCTTAGGTATAGAAGATTCAGTTATATTTTATGGAACTACTAAGAATATGAAAGATATGTATAGTGCTATTGATGTATTTGTTATGCCATCATTATTTGAAGGATTTCCAGTAGTATCAGTGGAAGTACAGGCGGCAATGGTGCCGTCTGTATTTAGTGATACGATAGAACCAGCATGCAAATTATCAAATTTAGTTAGATTTGTGTCATTAGAAGAAAGTAATGACAGGTGGGCTGATATAATTTTGCAAGAGACAGAGGAAAAGAAAAAACCAGAATTAGAAATGCTTTACAAGGCATATGATATCAGAGAAAAAGCTCAAGAGCTTGACCATTATTATATTAGTTATCTAAAACAAATCACTAAAGGAAAGGTTATGAGTAATGATAAAAATTAATAAGAAAATTTTGTTTCATTATATAGCTGTTTTGATTATTAGTTATATAGCTATTTTACTAAAGAATCCAACCTTCGGATTATTAGTTGCAGCTTTACAGCTTGTTGTAATATTCATGACTGCAAAAATCTCACTATTGACAATATTTTCATTTTTAATTAATTTTTGCCTTGTTCAGGAATATGGAGCATATATTGGTTGGAATGTATATGGGATATTGGCATATAGTTCAGTTCCGATTTATTATTTTGAATTGTTGTATTGTACATATTTCTTTAATTTATTAATATTATTTGTTATATATTTCACGAAGTATATCGAAAATGAAGAAAAATTATTTAAAACAAGCAGTATTGATATTAGATTTTCATTAAGTGTTTTATTGATTATTGGGGCGGTTTTGATTACTATATTGATTTTCCCTACATTACCTTCATTGCAATCATTTACAACCGTAAATAGATTTTCAGGAGGTATTTTATCTTTTACGGGATGGTCCTGTATATCAATATTTTTTTTAGCAGTAAGTATAATGAATAAGAAATTAAGAAAATTGACTATATTTGCAACAGTTTTCGTATTACTATGGTATTTTTTCCATGGTGAAAGAGTAGATGGTACAGGATTGCTGGCATTTTTTGCTATTAAATATTATTATGATAATAAGGACGATAAGGCTGCTGTTTTTAAAATCGTTATATTGGGAAGTATTGCTGTTGTTATTCTTGTAATTATTGGAATGATTCGTTCAGGAACGTCTGAGGTTAGCATTCAAAATATTTTGAATAAAATTTTGATACAGGAGACAGCATGTGATGTTACTCATGTTTTTAATTGTGCAGTAGATCTTTGGAAACACGGAAATCAATATCATGGATATACATATATGAGTTATTTGGTTAACTGTATACCATTTTTGGCAGATCCGTATTCTTTTCAAAGTCATATACATGAATATTATTATACAGCCGGTGGAGGAATGTTCTTTGCAGAATCAGTAGGGAATTTTGGAATAAGGTTTGCAATGCTTTTTTCGGTGGCATATATAGTTGCAATGTCAGTACTTATAAGAAAGACTACAACATACCGCCTTTTAACTTATACTGCATTGTCTATTTCTATTTTCAGAACAACATGGTATGGTTTAAACTATCCGATTATTGCAATATTGTATTTTGTACCATTTATAATAGTAGTAAATTATTTATTAAAAAAAAGGTAAGCTTTTATTTATAAAAATGAAAAGGTAATTAAGAATGGAAAATGAGTTAATAAGTGTAGTAGTACCCGTATATAATGTAGAAAAAAATATAAGGAAATGTTTGGATAGTTTGATAAATCAGACTTATAAAAATATTGAAATTATAGTTGTGGACGATGGGACACCTGATTTGTCAGGTAAAATAGCCGAGCAGTATGCTGAGCAGGATGCAAGAATAAAAGTATTGCATAAGGAAAATGGTGGGTTATCTGATGCAAGAAATAAAGGGATAGATCTTGCACAGGGTACATATATTACGTTTATAGATAGTGATGATTTTGTATCAAGTGATTATGTAGAGTATTTATATACATTAGTAAAGAAATACAATGTTAAAATGGCATCATCATTTTATCAGATGATTGTTTCAGAAGATGAAGTAATGATTGATAAAAATGGTCAGGAATATCTCTTGACTCCCCAGGAAGCAATAGAGAAAATGTTATATAGAAATGAAATTTCACATAATGCATGGGGAAAATTGTACCATCGGGAATTGTTTGAGCAAAAGCCAACTTTGAAATTTAATGGGATATTTGAAGATGAGAGATATAAGCAGTTTAATCCAATTCAAAAAGAACAGTATAGATTTCCGGTAGGTATAATAAATGAAGATCTTGCACTGGTATATTATTTGGCACTGGAATGTCCTCAAATTGTACAAGGTACAAGGAAAACATATTATTACTTTAGCAATCCGACATCAATAACAAAATCTAAAGTAAAAGAGGCGGATTTTACAATATTTGCATTATATAAGGCACTTAGTGAGGTAATATTGCAAAAATATCCTGATTTATCAGATGCAATTTTAGAGTTTAAAGGAACAATATATGTTAAATTATATAAGAGGTTAGTTTTAAAACAGCGAAATGATTTTAACGAAGTACAAAAATACATGAAAGATGAAATAAAATTAATGACAAAAGGGTTAATAGGAAAAAAAGTGAGAAAACCGACAAAAATCAGGTTATTTTCGGCTGCATTTTCTAAAAGATTGTTTATAATTTTATGTAATTTTGAAAACTTGTTAGGAGCAAAAAGTTAGTATATGAATGAAATAATAAATACAAGAAGTACTTTGAAAGAATGGCTTAAAGAAGAAAAATCATTATATTTAGGTAATACGCGAAAAAGAAGAATAAAAACATTTTTGCTTTATGATCATGATTATGTAATATGGAAATTTGTACATGCCTTGAGAATATGTGAATATCATTATAATACAGGACATAGATTGCGGTATGTTTTGTGGCAGAATAGAAAAAATCATATTGGTGCTAAAATTGGCATTACTGCTTGGCATAATACATTAGGAAAGGGTGTCAGATTTTGGCATTATGGTTCGGTTATTATCAACGGATATAGCAAAATTGGGACTGGCTGCCAGTTCCATGGAAATAATTGTATAGGTAATAAAGGTGAAAATCATATAGAGGCACCAGCTTTGGGAAATCGTGTAAAAGTGGGGGTTGGTGCAAAAGTGTTAGGAAATGTATATGTTGCAGATGATGTAAAAATAGGTGCAAATGCGGTTGTCGTAAAATCGTGTTATAAAAAAGGTGCAACTTTGGTTGGAATTCCAGCAAGGGAAGTGATAAAAAGTGAAGAAAGAAAATAGTATTCGAGTATCATATGGAATGTTCATATCATCATTGATTATTGTAATACACCATTCTGTAGGACATTTATATTGGGAAAATGGTCTTTTTGGAAATATGATTATTAAATATTTTCATGAAGAAATATTTATGTTTACAATGCCATTTTTTTTCTTTTGGAGTGGATTCTTTCTATTTCGAAATGTAGACAAAAAAAGTTATTATGAAATATTACAAAATAAAAAGAAGTCATTGTTAGTTCCATATTTATCCTGGAATATATTATGGACTTTAATTTCGGTTATTTTATATTTTCAACCAGTACAAGCATTAAAAGATAACTATGATATAGCATGGGATGGAAATATAACTAATATAGTAAAAGGATTCTTTTTATTTAAGTATAATGGACAGTATTGGTATATGCTCCAGTTGCTGATTATGGTAATCTTTTGTAAGGTATTATATTCTATTTTAAAAAATAAAAAAAGATTTGTATGTTGTTTAATTATACTGGCAATAATTTTACATTTTAAATATTCAATATATTATTTTAGCATTGAAGGATTAATATTCTTTTTATTAGGAGGATATATAGCAATATACTATTATAAAAAAGATAAAATAATATTAAAGTTAGATAAAATAATTAATAGTATACCGGTATTTATATATTTTATTTTATTGTTCTTAATAACAATTGTGCTTACAATTATTGATATAAACATGGCTAATATAGTTGAGGTGTTGATAAAAATTATTTTGCTTGTTTGCTTTTGGGAATGCTTAAGAATTGTACAAAATAGAAAAGTGTATAGCTGGATGGAAAACTATTTCTTTTTGTATTCTTTTCATGAGACTCCGCAGTTAATTATAAATAAAGTAATAAGTTTGATAATACCGTTCTCTGGTTTTTTGGCAACAAGCATCAATACAGTGATAGGCATTGTAATTACTTTTATGTTATCAGAGATATTTTCAAATTGTTTAAAGAAACGAGTTCCATTTATATGGGAAATGCTTAATGGAAGTAGAAAAAAGATAAATGCAAAATAATAATAAATGAATAAGGAGAATTACTATGAATAGCAAGAATTTATTTTTAGTAAATACGCCATATCAATTAATGTTGGTAATAAATATGGTATTGGAAGTATTTAATAAAGAAGAGAATGACATTATTATTACAAATAGAATTGCTGATAATAGTAAACTGGGAAAAAGATTAGAAAATAGTGGCATATTTGAAAAAGTTTTTTTGATAAATATTGATGAAGAGATTAGAGAGAATGATGTATTTCATATTTTTAAAGAGAGGTTAATTCCATCAAAATTTAAATATCTTAGAGAAAAATATAATAGATTTATGTTTGCAAATTTAAATCATTCAGTCAGCGCAATATTTCGAGTTTTAAAAAAAGATAATCCTGACATACAAATACAAATGTTTGAGGATGGTTATGCGACATATTCTGAATATTATGGAGATTATTTCAAAATTTATACAGAAAATAGTAAAGACTGGAAGAAGGTATTAAGGAAATGGTATCATTGTTTTGTTGATGAGATCTTTTTGAAAATAGATACGTTATACGTTTTGAATCCTGAAGTGATGACATATAACACATATTTTAATGTTAAGAAAATGCCGGCTATAGATTGTAATAATAAGGATCTAATTAATGTTTATAATTTAATTTTTGAGTATAATGAAAGTGTAGATTCCTATAGTCAGAAAATTATTTTTTTTGAAGAATCCTATTATGCAGATGGATATAACTGTAATGATATAGAAATAGTTGAAAAAATCGCAAATATAATAGGAAAAGAAAATTTATTTATTAAAATTCATCCAAGAAATCCTAAAAATAGATTTAAGGAGTTAGGATATAAAACCAACACCAATACGAGTATTCCATGGGAAGTTATTGCTATGAATATGGATTTGAGTAAGAAAATATTGTTATCAATCGCTTCTGTATCTGTATTAACTCCATCTACAATGCTTGGGAAACAATATGAAGGAGTATTGCTGATGAATGTAATTTCGGATAAAAGTTTCCTGAAACAAAATATAACTTGTTTATATGAAAATGTTTGTGGTAATTATGAAAATCTACATGTAATAGAAAATTATAATGAGTTGGATAATATAATAAATTTATCAAATATTTTAAAATAATATAATGTTTTGGCGAATAGAAAATGAGGAAATGTTATGAGTCGTATTATAATGAGAATAAAAAAAATATTTTTAGAAGAAAAAGCAAAGACAGTTAAACTTGTAGCTGATATTATTAGGGATAGAGAAAAATTTAAGTGTTGGTTTGAATATCCTATAAGTTATAAAGAATATATATGCACAGAGAGATGTGATGCATTTGTTATAGCCTTGTTACCGTATGCACTTGAGAAGAATATGGATATAGTATCTGATATACCAATTTCGGAACAACTATTATATCAAATAGAAAATTATTATGTACCTACTTTAAGTAAGTATAATAAAATGTTCAATAGTATTAAATTGCAAATGCCTTATAATAATAAAAATTTAAATACTAAAGGTGAAGTTGCAACTGGGTTATCTTGTGGTGTGGATTCATTTTATACTCTTTTGAAACATATGAATGATAGCATTACAAAGGATTATAAAATAACATATTTAGTGTCAATGAATGTAGGTTCTTTTGGTTATGATGGCGGAAGTAAGTCATACAGTTGGTTTCAAGAGGAATTGAAAGTAGCACATAAAGTGGCACATGAATTATCGATACCGCTGATAGAAATTAATAGTAATTTAATGGAATTCTATAATAGAGATCATGCAACATCTGGTACATTTAGAATGGCTGGTGCTATTTTAGGTATACAAAAACTTATTTCAAAATATTATATTAGTGCAGGATTTGATATTAAGGATTTTGATATTACATCTTCTGAAAACGATGATTATGATTTGTTTAATTTAATGGTTGCAAGTAATGAATCTACTACTTTTTATTCTTCAGGAGTAGAAACGTCAAGATATGAGAGAACAAAATACATTTCTGATTATTCGATTACATATAACAATCTTATTGTTTGTTGGCATGGCGTACACAATTGTGGATATTGTGAAAAGTGTTTACGGACATTAGGAACATTATATGCACTTAATAAATTAGAAAAATATTCTGGTAGTTTTAATATTGATAATTTTCAGAAGCATAAATTGTATAATTTAGCGAAAATAAGATATTATGGAATAGGATATATGAAACCTTTGTATAAAGAAATTTATAGGGATATAAAGCAAAAAAGCATATGGCAATATATAGAAATTTGTTTTTTAGCTTATATATT
>FR900134.1:0-7855 GCA_000437755.1 Roseburia sp. CAG:303 | reverse complement strand
TTTTTAGCTTATATATTTGTTTTCCCAACACAAAAAATTAAGTTTTGGGCAAAGAAAATACTTACAAATATTTTATCAGAAGGACAGAAAAATAGATTAAAGGAAAAGATAAATGGTAAGAAAACTGGTTGATAAGTATAATAAAATGGCATTGCCTGCAAAGGCTGGTTTGTGGTTTATGATATGTAGTATCATACCACAAATAATAACAGTTATTATGACAACTATATTTACTAGAATTTTGTCTACAAATGATTATGGTATTTCTAGTAATTATTCTGCATGGTATAGTATTATTAGTATTTTTATAACACTTAATTTGAATTGTGGTGTTTATAATAATGCCATGATGAAGTATGAAAATAATAGAAATGAATATACATCATCTATGATGGGATTATCATTACTTTTAGGAGTAATAGGTGGTGCTATATTATTAATATTTAGAAATACATGGGCTTCATTAATGCAATTGCCAGTGTCATTAATTGTTTGTTTAGCATTACAATGTCTTTTATACAATCCCTATGGATGCTGGTTGAGCAGAGTTAGGTATGAATACAATTATAAAAGTTTGATTAAGATTACAATATTAATTTCTGTGTTATCGCCATTGCTATCGGTTGTATTTATCCTGCTTTCAAATAATAAAGCGGTTGGAAAAGTATGGGGGCAAAATGTAATATATATTATAGTAGGATGTCTGCTTTATATTATAAGTATAAAAAAAGGACACATATTGTACAATAAAGAATATTGGAAGTTTGCATTAATATTTAATTTGCCTCTAATTCCTCATTATCTTGCGTTGGTTATACTAAATCAATCAGATAGGGTAATGATAACTTCAATTTGTGGGGCTTCTGATAATGGTTTGTATAGTGTTGCTTATTCAGCAGCATCATTGTTACTTATTTTGAATTCGGGAATAACACAGGCAATGACACCGTGGATTTACACTGAAATGAAACATAAAAATATAAACAATATAAGAAAATATACATCTATTCTCTGCTTTTTGTATGTTGTTATTGATATATTGTTTGTAATGTTAGCTCCGGAAGCAATAAGTATATTAGCAGGAAATAAATATAGCGAAGCTGTATATGTTATTCCGCCAGTTGCTACTGGAATATATTTTATATTTTTATATAATTTATATTCAATAGTTGAATTTTATTATGAAAAAACAAAACCTGTAATGATTTGTTCGACTATATCAGCTGTTTTAAACATTGTACTTAATTATATATTTATTCCTAAGTTTGGATTTATTGCGGCTGCATATACTACGTTAGCATGTTACTTAATAAATGCTTGTATGCACAGTTTTGTATTAAAAAGAATTTATAAAAATTATTTAAAATCTAATGAGGCAATAAATATAAATATTACTGGGATTTTGGGTATAGTGTTAAGTATAGTTGCAATTTTTATTTCGACAATCTATAAATATTTTATAATTAGGTGGGGAATTGTATTTGCAATATTACTTGTTTTTGTAGAAAAAAGAAAACAACTTTTAAAACTGATAAGAAAGATAAAAAGAAAATAGAATGGAGAAAATATGATAGGTATTATTAATGTTCAATGGTTTGATAATCCAGGAGCTGTATGGTTAGCATATGCGTTGCAACAAACAGTTAATAATATGGGGTATGAGAATAAGATAATAGATTATGCATCAGGTGGAGGACAAGAAGTAAAATTATCAGAGATTCAAAAAATAGTTAAGGCAATAGAAAAAGTTAAAAATAGAATATTAAAATTACAAGTGGTTAATTCTAAATTTTTATATATACAATTAAGACAAAGGCACGAAAAGTATCAAAAATTTAGAGAACAATATCTTGAAAGAACAGAGAGGTTTACAGATCAGGATAATAAATTATTATATGATTTTGATGCATATATAGTTGGGAGCGATGTCGTTTGGAAACCATCAATATTGTTATCAAAAGATGAAAAGGTTTATTTTCTTTCATTTCTAAATGAAAATACAGATAAAATTAAAATTGCATTTGCTGCAAGTGTAGGCACTGCTGATGATAATATCCTAAAAAAATATCGTGTACTATACAAGGAAAAAGTAGAAAATTTTGATTATGTTTCTGTAAGAGAAAAACAAACTGCAGATTTTTTAAATAGTATTATGACTAAAAAAGCAATAACTCTAATGGATCCTGTTTTTTTATTGGATAAAAAAGAATATATAAATTTGATAGGAACGAAAAAAGTAAAAGAGAAATATATTTATTTTTATATGCTTGAACTAAATGAAATGGCAGTAGAATATGCTATTTGTTTATCAGAAAAGACGGGGTATAAGATATTATATGATTTGCATACGTTAGATAATATGCGATTAGTGAAAAAGTTAAAAAAATATGGATATCCTTGCGTAAATGATGGACCATTAGAATTTTTAGAAAAAATACAATATTCGGAATATGTTGTTACTAATTCTTTCCATGGAACTGCGTTTTCTATTATTATGCAGAAAGAGTTTTATACTTTTTCTTGTTATAATGAAGGTATCAATGTTAGTTTAAGAATGGAAAATCTATTAAAGGAGTTAAACTTATATAATAGATATAATGTTATACAAAATAGGAAATTAGAGAAAATTAATTATAATCAAATAAATGAGAAAATTGGGATGAAAAGGAAAGAGTCAATAAAATTTTTGCAAAATGCAATGACTACTTTGAAGAATAAGTAAATTATGAATAATATAGGAAAAATATTAATGTGTTGTGGGTGCGGAGCTTGCAAGCAAGTATGCCCAAAGGGGTGTATTGATATATTAAAAAATCGAAAAGGTTTTTTTTCGGCAAAATTGAGTAATGAATTATGTATAAATTGTGGTCTTTGTACCAGTGTGTGTCCTATAAGTAATAGTATATTTAATAAAAATCAGGATGTGCCATTGTATTACATAGCAGTTGCTAAACAAGAGAGCATCTATGAAAGAGCTTCTTCGGGAGGGATATTTCCTATAGTTGCAAAAAAAATTTTAGAATTAGGTGGAAGTGTTTGGGGGTGTGGATATGGAAAAGAGCTATCAGTAATACATAAAAAGATTAAATCTTTTAATGAATTAGATGATATATGTAGAAGTAAATATGTACAAAGTTATTTGGGAGATGCTTATTCAGTAATAAAAGAGGACTTAACAAAAGGAGAATTGGTATTGTTTAGTGGAACACCTTGTCAAATAGCTGGATTAAAGAATTTTTTGAAAAAAGATTATAAAAATTTGTTTTTAATAGATATTATATGTCATGGTGTACCTAGTGCAGGGTTATTTCAAGAGCATAAGAAATATATAGAAAATAAATATCATAAAAAATTGATAAGATATGAATTTAGATTAAAAGAAAAGCACAAAGATGATATTTATTATTATAATTATTATTTTGATGATGGAACATTTAAATCAGGAGCATATTATAAAGATATATATTATAATTCATTTTATAATGTTTTGTCATTAAATGATATTTGTTATCAATGTCCATATGCATGTGAAAAAAGAGTAGGCGATATAACAATAGGTGATTATGGATGGGGAAAAAAATATCATAAATCATTTGAAATGTATAATGATATAAGTTGTATTAGTGTTAATAATGAAAAAGGAAGAAAACTCTTTAGTTATATTCAAGATGAATTGAAATTTGAAAATACAAATTTTGAATGGATTGTAGAAAGAAATACAAATTTAATAAAACCAACTGAAAAAGCAACTTTGTCCGATACATTTTATGAAGATATATATAAACTAGGTTATAAAAAATGGGCAAGAAAATATTACATGTCAGTTGATTATATAAAAAAGAGTAGAGTAATTACAATATTAAAAAAATGGATGAAGCGATAGGAGAAAAGGAGCATATATGAAAGTAGTAGGAATTATACCGGCACGATACGGCTCAACACGTTTACCAGGGAAACCATTAAAAGATATATTGGGCTATCCAATGATATGGTGGGTTTATAAGAGGGTATGTAGTGTGAAAAAATTAGATGAAGTTTATGTGGCAACAGATGATGAAAGAATAAAGGGAGTTTGTGAACAATTTAACATTCCAGTTGTAATGACGGCCAATACACATAAAACAGCAGCACACAGACTTCAAGAGGTATCGGAATCTGTTGTAGCTGATTTTTACTTACAATTAAATGGAGATGAACCATTAATTAATACTGACGCAATAGAAGCTGCAATTCCAGATGAAGTTCCGGATGATAGGGAATTTGGAACAAATATAATTACAGAAATGACAGAACCGGCACAGGTTATGGATGCATCAAATATAAAGATGGTATTTGATAATGAGATGAATGCATTATATATGTCAAGAACTCCTATTCCATATCCGTTTAAAGCTATTGATTATAAATATTATAAACATGTAGGAATTATAGGCTATAATAAAAAGATGCTTGATTTTTATAAAAATAGCAAACCGGGAAGATTTGAAATAATTGAAGGAATAGATACACTTCGTTTTTTAGATTATGGAAAACAATTAAAGTTATTTTTAGTTCCAGAGTGTCATAGTTTGTCTGTAGATACAGATAAAGATTTAGAAATGGTAATTAAAATGATAAAGGAGCAGGAAAATGGCAAAGAATGATTTAAAATTACTTGATTGTACCTTACGGGATGGAGGGTATGTTAATAATTGGAATTGGGGATTTCAGAGAGCAAAGGAAATAGTCCAATCTTTAGTTGATGCGAATGTTGAAGTGGTTGAAGTTGGATTCCTTAGAAATGTGGAAAAATATAATCCAGATATTACGGTATGCAATTATATCGAAGAGTTAAATAAATTGCTTCCAGAAGAAACAAAAGGAACAATGTTTTCTGCAATGGCAATGAGAAGTAACTATGATATTGAAAAACTTAGTAAATATTCCGGAAAAGGAATTGAAATGATTCGTATTACAGCTCATGATTATGACATTGAGGATGGTATGGATTTTGCAAAAAGGGTAAAAGAAAAAGGCTATAAGTTAAGCATTAATCCGATTAATATTATGGGATATTCTGATGAGAAGATATTATGGATTATAGATCAGGTTAATAAGATACAGCCGTATCAGTTTTCAATAGTTGACACATTTGGTAGTATGAAGCGAAGAGATTTAGACAGGATTGTAAGTATTGTAGATCATAATCTTGATAAAAATATAAGGCTGGCACTTCATTTACATGAAAATATGTCATTAAGCTGTTGCCTGGCACAGAATTTTATTGATAAACATTTAAACAGGGCTTTGGCTGTAGACGGAAGTTTAATGGGAATTGGAAGAATACCGGGAAATCTTCCGATAGAGTTAATTGCAGATTATTTGAATGATTATACAGATAATAGATATGATATAGATTATTTAATGGATGCAATACAAGATTATATTGCACCAATAAAAGGAAAAGTTGAATGGGGATATACTCCGGCATATTTTTTATCAGCAAGATATAATTTGCATAGGAATTATGCAGAATATTATTTGGAAAAGGGAGATTTGACCAATAGAGATATTAATCACATTCTTGCAAGATTTGAACAGTCAAAAAAAACTGCATTTGATTCTGCGTATGCTGACAAACTTTATGAGGAATATAAAAATCATCAAATTGATGATAGTGAGGATCGTGAAAAATTAAATCATATTTTACAGGATAGAAATATACTTGTGATTGCACCAGGAACTTCCATTAAAAAGTATAAATCCCAGATTACTAATTTTATTGAACAAAATAATCCTGTTATTATAAGTGTCAATTTTGTGCCAAATGAATATAAAGTGGATTTTGCATTTTATAGCAATAATAAAAGGTTTAGCAAGATAAACAATCATGTATGCAAAACTATTATTACATCAAATTTAATAGATGGAAGTGCAGATTACACGATTGATTATAATAGTTTATCCGGAGCTTTTAATCAAGGTTGTAATAGTCTTATTATGGTATTGAAATTATTAAAGGGTATGAATGTTAAAAGTATTACACTTGCTGGAGCAGATGGTTATTCGGAAGAGGGAGATAATTATTATAGTTCTAATATAAGAAGTTATTCTGAACACGGAAACCGTTTTAATGTAGCAGTTTCTGAGGCTATACATAATTTGGATGTTAAAGTTGATTTTTTGACTCCATCAAAGTATAATATTATTTAAAAAGGAAGTGAAATCTGGTAAATGAATATAAAATTATTTATAATTGATGTCGATGGTACTATGACAGATGCAGGGATTTATTACGATGAACATGGAAATGAATTAAAAAAATTTTGTACAAAGGATGCAGCCGCTTTTTTTGCATTGCATAAAGCTGGAATAAAAATAATGGTACTTACAGGAAGAGAATGTGAAGCTACAACAAGAAGAATGAAAGAATTAAAGGTTGATTACTTGTATCAAAATATAAAGGATAAGAGAGCATTTTTGACACAGTTTTTTTCTGAACATGAAATGAAGAAAGAAGAAATTGGCTATATAGGTGATGATTTAAATGATTTACCACCAATGCAGTTAGCGGGTTATATAGGTTGTCCGGCGGATAGTTGTAATGAGATTAAAGAGATTTCAAATTATGTTAGTAAGATCAAAGGCGGTCAGGGTGCTGTTAGAGATATTATTGAGCATTTATTTAAAGAATCAGGTAACTGGAAGCAGATTGTTTCAGAGGTCTATGGAATAGGGATATAATGCAAGAATAAGTGCATATCTGATGGGATTAACCACATATGGAAATTACAGCATCGAAGATCAGGTTGATTTTGCCGTATATCTTCCAAAAATTGATGAGCATTTCAGTGGAAGTCTGGCAGTCATTCCGCTTCAGCTGCTGGGATATTATGTCAGTGTTGCCAAAGGACTGGATGTGGACAAACCAAGAAATCTTGCCAAGAGTGTTACAGTAGAATAATGAAGTAGAAAAAGAGTGTTCAGTACATTTTATCTATGTGCCGGACGCTCTTTTTGCGTTATGAAATAAATATTGACAAAAATAAAATAATATTGTAATATATAGTGATAAGATAGAAATAAACAATACGATTGAAGTATGAAGAACAGAACAGCAAAGGATTTGACAGTGAATAGGAAAACGAATATAATGGACACAGGAGGAGCAGGGTATGGCAGGATATAAAAGAGTAAGTGAAATGACGCTGGAGGAAAAACGGGAGAAGGTTGCCGGGTTTAATGTGATGGATGATGTCTTTTTCCAGAAGATGATGGAAGACAAAGAGGTATGTGAAGAACTATTAAGAATCATCCTGGAGGATTCCGGAGTGCAGGTGATAGAGTGTATCCCACAGGCATCCCTCAAGAATCTGATCGGGAAGTCTGTGATTTTAGATGTTCTGTGCCGTGCCAGGGATGGAAGCTATTATAATGTGGAAGTCCAGAAATCCGATGATGATGACCATCAGAAGAGGATAAGATATAATACGGCACTGGTAAGTATGTATACGATGCAGGCAGGGAAGGATTATAAGGAATTGCCCGAGGTAAAGGCAGTCTTTATTTCAAAGTTTGACATATTCCATGGAAATCATGCCATGTATCATGTGGACAGAGTCGTAAGGGAAACCGGTCAGAAAGTGGAGAACGGACAGAGTGAGATATATGTCAATGCAAAAGTAAAAGACCGGACATCCGTATCAGAACTGATGGAGTATTTTACAGACAGTAATGGAAGAAAAGAAATATGTCCGAAACTTTCGGAGCGGGTTATGTTGTTTAAAACAGAACAGAAAGAGGTGACAGAGATGTGTGAATTAATGGAGAAAGAAAGACTGGCCGGATGGGAAGAAGGAAGAGAAGAAGGAAGAGA
>FR900133.1:9476-9702 GCA_000437755.1 Roseburia sp. CAG:303 | reverse complement strand
CGGTCGCCGGCAGTCTGGAGAGAAGAGCAATATATATGTACTCGATGAAGAGTATATATATGTTGCTTTTTTGAATTACAAAGAAAGGAGAACAATCCAGTAACTTCCAAAACAGAAATATTGGAGTATATTAAGCTATGAATACATTATATACGAAGATGATAGAATATTATTCCGGAGACCCGAAAAGAATACAGCATTTTACAAAAGTACACAGTTATGCCAG